>CAXMQZ010000062.1:0-17848 GCA_964195975.1 uncultured Polyangiaceae bacterium
CTCGACCCACTCGGCGCCATAAAGCGTGGAGATCCAGATCCGGGCCAACGCCTCTCGGACCGGTTCCGGTCGACTCCTCGGGTGCTGTCCGAACGCTTGGATAAACGTGTACGCATTGAGTCGATTGAGCGAAAAGGTTACGGGACGAGCATCGAAAGCTGCGATCAGTCCCTGTGCCTGGTCGGCCTCGATGCGCGTAATACCGGCATCGTCAAACGCACGGAGGAACTGAACCCAGTCTTTTTCAAATCGCTCATCGGTGGTGGCAGCATCAGACACAGCTCGCAGAAATGGCCCGTGTCGATAGCAGGTTTGAGTCAATCCTTCGAAAGTCTCATTGAGTAAAGCCACCGGATCGCCAACACCGTCAAGCCAGTGATTCGAGGAAGCGAAAATTTCTTCTGCCAACATATGCAACAGCATTTCCATCATCTTGTGGATATCGTCGAAATACTGGTAAAACGCCGAGCGAGATAAGTGTGTTGAGGCCATCAACGAGTTGACAGTCATTTCACGAAACGGATGTGACCAGACGAAGTCCAACGCCGCGTTCAGAATGGCTGTGCGCGTGCGCTCGGATTTGCTGATCGCGAGCGTCGCTTGCGGGCTCACGCGCAGGGGAGAGGTTGATCTCTTTTTTTCTGACATTATGTCAGATCATATCGACGTGACGTCAGTTTATCAATCTGCTCGGCAGTCTCGAGGGCGAGTGGAGAGCCTTTCAGCTGATGCACTGCTCGCAGGTCGATTGGCACAGCAGAACGCGTGAACTCCTGAAAAATCTTGAGACTAAGAACGACCTTGGGTCTCCAGATTGGCTGCCTCTGAAGGAGTATTGCCTTGACGAATTCGCGGCCCACACTACTGGTAACGATCGAGCCGTGCCCGCTTTCATGGGAGTGAAAGTCCTTTGCGAATTGCCAGTTCAGGCGGATCGACCGGAGGCGCTCAAGTTGATCTTGGAGTCGACTGACAGTGCCTCGTTTCCCACTGATGGGTGTTAGCCCAAGCCTTCGCGTGAAGTCGCTCGGAGTCCGTCCGAGCTCGATCTCAGGGCTCTTCGAGCGAACGGCAGCTGTGGTCAGGTAAGCGAGGATGAGGCGGGGATAGATGCCATAGGGAAGACCGACGGAACGGCGTGCATCCAGACCTAAGGAATAGCGGCCACTAAATCGCTCGAAGCGGTGGCTCTCAGGCCGACGCAGCTCAACAGCAACAACGAACGAGAAATGCTCGCCCTCGAATTCATTGGATTTTCCATCCAGTGGTCAACCAAACAACAAGAAAAGAACGTGCCCAAAGACACCGGCGCTGAGAGCGCCGGCAAAGTGGGTCAGAATGGCGACGTTGGTTAGGTCGCGCTCCTTGATCCCATCCATCATGCCAACGTGGGTGCTCAAGAAACCCGCCATGCAAATGCCGATGGCGGTGAAGACACAGATCTCCTTGGCCCCGATGATGCTGCTGTCGAGAAACTTGGGCACCAGCGCCAGGGCGGCTCCCACCGATCCCAGCGACGTGACGGGGAAGGCGATGGCCTCGGGATGCGAAAAACCGAACAGGGGCTCGATGATGAAAGAGAGCTTCTCACCGATCCAGGGAAAAAAGGCGACCCCCTCGTAGGCGCCACCCGTATAGACGCCGTCCTTGGCCCCATAGGCCAGCATCATGACCATCGTGCAGATGATGAGGATGCCGGGCATGATGTCGAGACCGGTCTGGACGCCGTGGGCGCCTCCATCCAGGAGCGACTGAAGGCCCCGCTGCACCACGTTGCCCTTGCGCACCTCCCGAAACCGCAGGATGTCGTAGCCCTCCTCCTCTTCTGTGAGGACATCCTCTACGACTCCGTACTTTCTCTTGCCGAAATAGCCCATGAGTCGGATGCTGACAATCCCACCGAGAATCGCCCCGATGTTGCCCAGAAGAACCGCCCTCCCCAGGGGTAGGCCTGAGGCGGATTGGGCCAACATGAAGGTCGTGACGATCAAACCCATGCCGAATACGGTGCCCAGGTTTATCAGGGTCGTCAGTTGCCACCTCTTGATGTACTTGAGGAACTCCTTGTCACCGGCCAGCGGCATGATGGCGGGGTTGTCCGACAGATAGGTGGCCACGACACCGATCGAGGTGGCTCCTGGCAGGCCAAAAAGCGGTTTCATCAACGGTGAGAGCAGCCGGTTGGCGATGTTGACGATGCCAAATTCGGAGATAAAAGAGGTGAAGGCACCGGCGAGAACGATCACCGCCATCAGGAAGAGGACCGTGTTCAACAATAGGTCATGAGCGGTCCCCATCATGGTCTTGAACATGTGGGCAAGACCCATCTTCCAGGCAAACAACGCGAACAGGCTCACCACGATCACCAGGGCAACTATGGTCTCCGTGGTGATCGCCTTGACAATCCTTCTGCTCGAGTCGCGGCTCGGGTCCGACTCTTCTCGCTTGACTCCAAATGCCATGTGTCAGTTCTCTGCAGGCTCTTTGTCGGCGGCTGTGGATTCGCAGTGGGAGTGATGATACTGGAAGTTGTCGAGATCCCTTCCACTTCAAGGACCTTGCCGGCAGGAATGGGGTGAATGATCGGCCCACCTTGTGTGTACCAGTTTGTATGTTATTTGAGCGTCGGATGCCTCAAGGACGAGTTAATGGTAGAGACAGCCTGTTGAGCGCCTATTTGGGCTCGATCGGGGGCGGGGCCTGATCTCTTCGCCGACGTGGGGAGCGCGAACGCTCCAGAGAACTCACCAGAGTATCGAAGTCCGCTGAAGGGCCAGACTCCTCATGGGCTGGTTTGTCCGGCTCAGGCATCTGAGGAGTTGGAACTTTGGTCTGGCTGTTCTTCCCACCTAGGAGACGGGGCAGGATCTTGGCGCCGAACCAGAGGACAGCGACGATGATCCAGATCCAGTTGCTAAGGTTTTCCATGACTTGCCACTATCATAACTCTCCGGAGCGGATGCGCTACAGCTTGCTTAGGTATCGTAATGCCTGGTTGCCTGCATTAGGTCTTGCGAATAGAGGTTGGGCCCCATGGTGCACTTCGCGCAGAGATCAAATTTCTTCCGCTCGCCCATCAGCAGGGTATTGATCACCTGCCCATGTCGCTCAGAGAACCAGATGTCTTTGATGCTGGTCTCGAAGATATTGAACCTCAGTAATTCCCCGTACATGTCTTCACAGCAACAGCACACATCGCCGTTGTAGTGAATCAGCAAGTACTTTTGTGGTTCGGTACAAATGGCGTCTGGATACGTTTGCCTTGTCAGTGCATTCATTTGGCTGTTGTCCGCGCTATGAGTTCGCACGTAGACATTCTCAACAAGGCTGAACATGACCCGCGTGCCAAGCAATCGCTTCTTCCAAAACTCCTTCTGAGAATTCCTTTCCTCTTCGGTTGTGTAGTCATATAGGCCGACCACGACATATTCAAAAACGTCTGCCGTCTCTTTGGATAGCCGCTCATCGTCTTTCAAGACGTCCCCGTTGGTATGAACATACGGCCTCATGCCTCTGCGTTTGGCTTCCCTGGCCATCTCTATCAAGCGGCGGTCGAGAAACGCCTCGCTGAGTTGATGGAAAGTTATGTGTCCCTTGAACTCCAGAGATTCCAACTCATCAAAAAGTGCCATGATCTTTTCGCTAGGCATGGACTGCCGAACGCTCTCACCGTCGGCAGTCTTTCTCTTACCCAGAGTGTCAGATTCCCGACAGCAAAAATGGCAATCCCTGTTGCAGTGGGATTGAAGCTCTATTACGACTCTTTGGAACAGGGGGATAAGCGGTCGCTGCCTCAATTGCACCCAACGGAGCATCTTTCCAAAGGCCAACGGGAAGGGAAATCTCATGGGTGACTCGAGGAACATGTTCAACGGCTCTTGTGCTCCGGGTGGATCAATCTAGCAGCTGACCGTCGGTTCGTCATTCGCGATCCAACTTACAGGGGATGCCTCTACCGATTCGGCGAGCCCCCTCTGGGCCCTCGTCGCCTTCGGTTAGATCCGGATTAAAGATCAACGGCTGCCAAGACCTACCGGCTTTGCAACGCCATCAGAAGGCCGCTTAGAGATACCATGCATCAAAGCGTCTCTGAGAAGGTTACGTCAGGATCGAATTTCCACAAGAAGCGGGACACATCGCCCATGGCCCAGGATACGCAAATGGTAACGGACATCGCGATCGTCGGTGGAGGCATCGCGGGAGCCGCCCTCGCCTGCGCGCTGCACGACCGCGAGTACCACGTGACGGTGGTGGAGCGGCGGTCCGGTCCTCTGGACACCGCTCGCGGCGACCACCTTTCGCCGCGCAACGTGGAATTGCTCGCCGACTGGGGAGCTCTCGACGCGTTCCTCAATCGGGGCGCCGGGAAGCGAACTCGGCACGAATTCCGGAAGCGCTCCGGCGAGGTCCTGTTGTCGGCTTCTTACGACGAGCTGCCGATCCCCTTCCCGCACTTCCTCGTGATCGACCACGATCGGATCGCCGAGATTCTGCTCGAGCTCGCCGACGAGAGCGACTCGGTGCATGTTTTGCGGCCTGCGAGCCTGCGCGCGCTCCGGTCCGATCGGGGGGTGGTCCGGTCGCTCATGGTGATTCTGGAGGATGGCTCGACCATCGACCTGCGGCCGCGGATCGTCGTCGGAGCAGACGGCGTGAGCTCCACCGTCCGGCGCAGGCTCGAGTTTCCCACCGACGAGTACGCCTATCGCCACCCCATGGTTGCTCTTTTCGGAAGTGCTCCTGCGCAGCTACAACCTCCAGAGACTTTCTTTCGCTACTCGAGCGAGGAGGGGATGCTGGTCATACAGCGCCGTATGGATCCCTCCATCATCAAGGTGACGCTACCGGTCGGTCCGGAGGGCACGATCTGGTGGAAGAACTCGTCGTCGAGCGAGCGTGCCGAGCTTCTTGCCCGCCGAGCGGACGTGCTAGCCGACTTCGAGAGCGAGATCGCCGGCTTCTATCCCATCCGGATGATCCACGCCCGCCGTTACGCGAAGGGAAACGCCGTTCTGATCGGCGACGCCGCGCATTCCATCCACCCAGCGCGAGGCCAGGGGCTCAACTTGGGGATCTACAGCCTGAGAGCACTGCTCGATCATCTCCCCCCAGCGAGCGATCTCGCCGGCGACGCGCAGGTGCGCGAAGCCCTGGCGCGCTACAACGACTTCCAACGGCCGCTCTTCGGCCGGATCCTGGGCAAGAATCACGCGGCTGCGCTGGCGATGGAAGCTTCCGCCGAAGGGTATGTCGGGGCGCTGATGGTGGACGAGGAGGAGCGACTGCTTCGTATCGACCGCGACCCGCGCCTCCGGCGCCAGCATCTGTTGGAGGTGACGGGCTACTCGTTGGGCATCGATGACGCGACTTCGGTCGAGCCGGATGGCCAGCAGCAAACGCATCTGCCCCGGTGAATGTGGGCAGCCGATACCGCTTTCGCAGTAGGGTAGCTTCCTGCCGCAAAGACTCCTAAGGTCGGACTGGAGATTTGGCCAATGAGACCCAGGACGCGCTACGCAAAAAACAAGGAAGGGCAGTCCGTCGCTTACCAGGCCTTCGGTGACGGCCCGCCGGATATCGTCTTTATTCCCGACTGGGTCACGAATCTCGAGATCATGTGGGAAGAGCCGACCCTGGCTCGGTTCCTCGACCGTATGGCGTCGTTCGGACGTCTGATCTGCTTCGACAAGCGGGGCACCGGGGTGTCCGATCCGGTACCCCTGGGTGCCGTTCCCACGTGGGAAGAATGGATGGACGATGTAGGGACGGTCTTGGATGCCGTTGGCTCGGAGCGAGCCGCGGTCTTCGGCCATGGAGATGGCGGGCAGATGGCCCTGCTCTTTGCGGCTACCCATCCGAATCGGACCTCGGCCCTGGTGTTGGCAGACGCCTACGCACGCCGCCGCCGGGCACCCGACTATCCCTGCGGTGTGCCGCCAGAGGTCGCCGAGCAATTTATGGAGATGATCCTGACCAGCTGGGGAAACGGGGAAGCTACGGTCCGTGGAGCACCGAGTCTGGCGAAAAATCCTTCTTTCGTGGAGTGGCGGGGACGCTATGAACGCCTGTCTATGAGCCCAGGCCAGTTCAAATCCATCTATCCGCTCACCTATGAGCTGGATTTTCGACCGGTGCTCGAGACCATCCGGGTTCCGGCACTGGTGCTCCATCGCGTGGGCAACCCCTACGTTGTTCTGGACAACGGACGTTATCTCGCCGAGCACATCGAAGGTGCCGAGCTCATCGAGGTGCCGGGCGAGGATCATTTCTTCCATGCCGGCGACATCGAGGCCCTTCTCGGGCCGGTGCGGGAGTTCCTGACCGGGACCAAGGAAATCCCAGTCGATGACCGGATTCTGGCAACGGTTCTTTTCACCGATATCGTGGGAGCGACAGAGCACGCTGCACGTCTAGGTGACCGCATCTGGGCCGATCTGCTCGAGCGGCATCACGCCACGGTGCGCCAACTGCTGGAGCGCTTTCGCGGCCGAGAGATCGATACTGCCGGTGATGGCTTCTTCGCGACCTTCGACGGCCCGGCCCGGGGCGTTCGCTGTGGCCTCGCTATCCGCGACGCAGTCAAGTTGCTGGGAATCGAAATCCGGGCCGGGCTTCACACCGGCGAATGTGAGCTGATCGGTGAGAAAGTGGGCGGCATCGCAGTCCACATCGGCGCTCGCGTGATGAATACCGCCCAGGCGGGTGATGTATGGGTGTCCCGCACCGTCAAGGACCTGGTTGCCGGCTCGGGACTGGAGTTCACCAGCCGTGGCAGTCATGAGCTGAAGGGTGTTGCTGGCGAATGGGAGCTGTTCGCCGCCGGCTAGGAGCCTCGAGTAGCGACAATGACCGAGTCAAATCAGCCGCGATCTCGAAGTTGGCGGTCTGTGGGCTGGATCGTTTTGATCCTGGTTTTGTTGCCCCTACTGGCGGTGGTCGTACTCGAGACGGCTCTGCATCAAGCCGGCGTCCAGCAGGCAATCATCAAGCGTCTGACAAACGAAGTCGCCACACGTTCCGGTTTGCAATTGGAGATCGATGATCTTCGACTGAGTCTGGTCCGAGCTACGGTTCGGGTCGGCCGTCTTCGATTGAGTCGACCGGGTGGAGAGCCGCTTTTCATGACGAGTGAGCTCGAGGCGGCGCTGAAGCTCTCTTCGCTTTGGAACCCCCCCCTGACCCTACGCAAGCTGGTCATAACGGAGCCCCAGCTCGATCTCGAACAAGAGCTGCCCACGATTCCGTCGGCCGCGGAAGGAGCCGCGGAAGGAAAGGAGACCGAGTTCGCGCTGCTTGTCGAGCACTTCGAGCTCGATGGAGGGCGGGTCGACGGACCGGTCGTACCACGAGAGCTGGAAAGTTGGATCGAGCATTGGTGGCTCGAGGATGTCGAGATTCAGGGTCGCTTTGGAGCGCTCGATCTCGAGCTCTCGTTTGGTACAAAAGCTCGCTGGCGCCGGAGTGACGGCGAGGAGGTAGAGGTTGGCATCGAAGGGGAGATCGAGGGACCGCAAGTGGGCCCTTGGAATCTGTCTCATCTGACCCTTGACGGCCAAGGCGTTCAAGGAGAGCTCGAGGGCGTCGCGGGTATCGCGCCGGCCGAGCCTCTGGAGGCCAGATTCGATCTGACTCTCGAGCCGCACCGGTTGGTGCCGGTTCCCGCCGCAACCGAGCCGATTCGACTCAGCGGTGAATTCGATACCCGACAGCGCACCGGGTCATTCAACCTTTCAATGAAGGGTCTGCCAGGCGAACTGGTATCTCCCTGGTTATCGGAAGAGTTCCGACTTGGCGAGCAGACGCGAGACTGGCGTCTCGACGCCGATGTCACGGGCTCCTCGGGTGGTCCCGATTCCGCGACCCGGGGCGTAGCTGAGCTTCGACTCCTTCGCCACGACAAGACCTGGCTGATCGGAGAGGTGGAACTGCTGCCCAACGTGGAATCGACCGGAGTGGCAGCCAGGATCGAACTGTCCCTGTTGCCCGATCAGCGAGGCCAGCGTTGGGTTCGAGGTGTGCTGTCGGCTCCAGATCCGACCCAATTTGCCGACGCAAGACTCCGAGATGGCGAGCTCGCAATCGTCGACACCGACCTTGGCTCCGTATTTCGAGACCTCGAGACTCTTTGGCCTGATCTGCTCCCTGAAGGTTTGGATCGCTCAGTATTCGGAAGTCTCGAAGCCGCGGGTCGCGCCGAGGGTCCGGTCAGCGCTCTTCGCGTCGAGCTCGAGAGCTCTTGGGCTCATGGTGATTTCGTCCATGCCCATGCGCGGGCGACGGGCACGCCACAGCAGAGCATCGTCGATGTCGATTTTGAAGTCGACCGCTTGGTTCTGTCGCGGATGAGCTCTGAGATCCGTGGCGAGGCGACAGCTCGCGGATCAGCGCAGCTTCGCCCGGAGGGCTATCTCTGGCGCGCTTTGGTTTCGGGGTCGGACCTTGGAGCGGGGAGTGCCGAGCTCACTGTCGACAATCTCGATCTCGAGCTCTCGGGTAGCAATCGGCAGGTAGTCATTGAGACTTTATCGGGACTCCTCGACGGCCATCGCTTCCAGGGTCGGGGGCGCCTGGGGTTGCCATTATCGATTGGCCAGGCCGAGATGTCGTTGGCGCTGGAGCAGCCACTGTCCGGTCTGGCTCGGGTGGAGCTCTCGCTGTCTCTGGAAGAGGGCGAGCTGATTGCGGCTGTCGAGCCGCAGACCACGTCGGGAGTGGCCAGTCGTTTCGATGCTGTTCTGCCCTGGGCAACTCTCGAGCGCCTGCCACAGCTCGCCGGAGCTCTCTCCGGAGTGCCGGTGCTTGGCAAAAAGGGGCCGCTTAGATTCCGCTGGGAGATTCCGGAGGCAGAGTGGGTCGATCTGGCCTCACTCGTGACTGAGCAGGCGAATCTGACCTCGCTTTGGTTCGGATCGCAGGGCTCGCTCGTACTCGATCCATTGCGGCCGCTTGCAGGTAGTGGCGAGGTGGTTGTCGATGCGCTTCGAATCGAGACCTCTGAGGTAGCTGTCGCTGCTCGGAAGTCGATGAGGATTCGTCTTGATCGTGGCGAGTTGATCGTCGAGGAAACCGGTCTTGAGACCGCGGGAGGTGAGATCGAGGTCGAGATCTGGTCAGAGTTGAACGAGGATTGGCAGCCCGGGGAAGCGTTGCAGGCCGCACTGCGCCGCTTCGAGATTGAGGCCAGGGGCATGGTACCGATAGCCCTTGTCGAAACCTTTCTTGATGGGGCCAAGGCCGATGGTGATCTGCAGCTGGCGCTCGAGGTGTCTGGGAGCACCGAAGAGGTCGCAGGAGAGTTGCGGTTGCTGGGATCGAATGCGCATCTGACGCTTGATGGCGCCGACGGAGTGAGCCTGTCAGATCCAGCTCTGGTGGTCGTGTTCGATGGGGATCGGCTGCGCGTCGAGGGGGCCCGGCTTCGGATCGACGATTCCGAGATCGAGGCGAGCGCAGAGATCCCGCTCGCCACGCTCTTCGGCATGCTCGACTCTGACAGGAGAGATTCGAGGAGATCTCTGGAGCCGCCGGTCGTGGATTGGAGGATCCCCGAAGCCGACTTGGCACCGACGCTCAGAAGGCTCGGTGTCGATGAATCGCTCGATCTGGCTCGAGTAGGGGCACAGGGTCAGCTGCGGGTCGATCCGACTCGTCTCATGGAAGCTTCTGGATGGATCGAGATCTCGCCTTTGAGTCTGAAAACCGGAGGTCGTGAGGTAAGAGGTGACGGGGTGCTGCGCCTGGATCTCTCCGACGGCTGGCTCGAGTTGACTTCGATCCACCTTATTACCGACGATCAGCCGCTGGCCTTGGTGGGTGGCATCCAGCTCGATCGAGGCTGGCATCCTGGCACTCAAGTAGTCTCGCTGATCGAGTCTCTAGAGCTCCAGGGTCGAGGTACTCTGGAAGCGGCTTTGCTCAATCCGTTTCTGGCGGGTGGCGCCGCCGAGGGATTGCTTGAGCTCGATTTCGATATCAGCGGCCCTCTCGAAGAGCTGGAGGGGCGGATACTGATCGAGGGGCCCGACGCATCGGTGCTCTTCATCTCTCCCTACGTGGCCAAGATAGAGGCGCCGGAGCTCGATATCCATCTGGTCGATGGTCGGGCGAATATCCACGACGGTCGAGTGGTCGTCAACGACGGTGATGTCGAGTTGGGTGGAAGCCTGGGCCTCGACGGCATCGATCTGACCGCGGCTTTCGACGGTCTGCGCTTCCGGTTGGACTACGGTCTTCTGACCCGAATCGATGGTGACCTGGAGCTGACGCTCGACCCAGAAAGCAGCGGTCGTCTGTCAGGCGAGCTGATCGTCGATCAGGGCAGCCTGACCCGTTCGATCAGCATTGATCGGGATCTCATTTCCGAGTTGCTGAGCCCGATCGATCTCACTGGTACCGAGGCTTCGCTGCTCGAGGAGATCGAGCTCGATCTGAGTCTCGAGACACGGCGCGGAATTCGTGTTCGCAACAGTGTCGCCGATCTCGCGATCCAGTGGAATGCGGTCCAGGTGCGTGGCACTGTGGCTCAACCGGTGATCGACGGTCGGTTCGAGATCGAGCCAGGCGGTCGGGTCTTTCTGTTTGGTCAGACTCTTCGCGTCGACCGCGGGGTCGTCTCCTATCCAGGCCAGCCCGGTGCGGCGGCGATTCTGGATCTCGAGACAACAAACTCCATCGACGATCCGTCGATCAATCGCCTCCAGGGTGACGACAAGCTGGTTATGGCGCCACCGGAGCAGACGGATGATCTCGAAACCCGTGCGCGCGATGTTGGATGGAGTACTGCGGCGTTCGTCAGCGAGCAGGTCGCCGCTCGGATCACCGAAGTAGTGCCTGGAGCTCGCCTCACCTTTCGCCCGATCCTGATCTTCGGCGAGGCCGATCCCGGAGCCAGGCTCACGGTCGGCCGAGAATTCTCGAGGTATGTCGTCCTGGCCGCTTCGATCGACCTGCGTAACGCCGAGCGCCAGACTTTCCTGATGGACGCTCACGACCTGCCGGGTCTTCCCGGGCTGGTCTTGCAGATCTTCACTAACGATCGAGAGCAGGATGGCGCGACCTTGCAGCATCGTCTCCGATTTGGGAGCTATCGTCGTACCGCACCGACCGGGCCGAGGTTGCGTCGATTGGAAATCCAAGAGGTACCGGAAATCTCGCGCCGGAGTTTGCATAGAGCCGCAGGTCTTGAAAAAGGGGATCGAGCATCGGCGGATGATCTGTTTCTGGCCGAGGTCGAGATTGGCGAGTTTCTGCGCCGGTCTGGCTACCCTGACGCTCGTGTCGACCTCGAGTCGAGTCCCGTCTTGGATAAGCCGGAGAAAGTCGACCTCCAGGTATCGATTGAGCCTGGACCGTGGGTGCGCTTCGAGTTCACAGGAGAGGAGCTGCCCAGGAATCTTCGCCGGACGATCAGTTCGCTCTATCGAAGCGATTTCTACGAACCGGCAGCGGTCGAAGAGATGAAGGCGCAAGCCGTGCGCGCGTTGAGAAGTCTCGGCTACGTCCGACCCGAGGTGGAGATTGAAGTCGAAGCCACAATCGGTGTCGAAGGCAGACCGGAGCGCCTGGTGACCATCTGGATGGAGGGCGGTGAGCAGCTGACGCTCGACACTCTAGTCGTCGAGGGATTGACCGAAGAAGATGCGAATCAAGTCTCCTCGGGTTTTGCGACCGCCCTTCGGCGCATCGAGCTTGCTGCCGGTGAAGCTGCCGCAGACAGGCGACTACTCTCGAGCATCCAAGCGTTGGGCTATCCAAAGCCGAAGATCATCGGGAGACACCTGTCTGATGATGGCAGGGTGCTCACGATCGGGGTTGAGCCTGGACCGGAACGGCGTCTGCAGGCCGTCACCACGGTCGGTGTAGATCCGGAGCTGGCTACGGAGTTGTCCCAGGTAGCCGAGATCGAAGCGGGGGACCTGGCACGGCGAGACCGTATCGCCTCCGGTGCTCTGGCCATCGAGTCGACGCTACAGTCGAAAGGCTTTGTCGATGCTCGGGTCACACCCCGGCTCGAGGGTGTCGATGACGCTAACGACACGCCAACTGTGCTTGTCTACGAAGTAGAGTCGGGAAGCGGCTACACCATCGCAGGAACCCAGATCTCCGGCCTGAAGTCGACCAATAAGCGTTGGGCCACCTCGGTGGCGGAAATCGAGGGTGGTGCACCGCTGCGGGAATCAGAAGTCGCGGCGGCTCGCAGTCGCCTCTACGAGACGGGGCTTTTTACCATGGTCAGCTCGGACTCAGTAGTGACCGAGGGGGGCCGCGCCGAAGTCGTCTTCGATGTCGAGGAGAGGCCTCGCTACAGTGTCGCCTACGGATTGCGCTGGGATGACGAGCAGGGCACCCAAGGCGTGATCGACGTTATCGACGGGAACTTCCTCGGTCGAAATGTGACTCTGGGTCTACGAGGGCTGTACAAGCAGGATGACTGGAGTGTTCGAATGGCTGCCGGCGTTCCCCGGCTCTTCGGCACTCGGGCGCTCCTCGAGCTTTTTGCCTCGTACCGTGACGTGTTCGACGAATTGTCGACTGAGTTCACCACGACTCAGTTTGATGAACAGATCGTCGAAAACAGCATTCAGCTCGCGTATCCCTTCGGCCGGAATGTCTTGGGTCGCATTTACGGTCGTTACCGAACCGACGATCTCCTGGTGCTCGAGATCGATGAAGATCCGATCTTTCCGTTGCCGCCGACTTCGCTCGAATTCAACTTCAAGACGCCGTTACTCGGAACCCTGTGGACGTACGACTCTCGCGACAGTGAGCTCGTTCTTACGCGGGGGCTCTTTGCCAGTCTCGATTTGTCCGGAACCGGCGAGTTTCTGAACAGCGACTTCAAGTACGTGAGGATGTTCAGTCAGGTCAATCTTTATCTACCGATCGGCCGGTGGGCCGGTCGGAGTCTGAACTGGGCACAGTCGTATCGCGTCGGTTTGGCCGACTCGTTCGACCAAGAGCTCGATCGCAACGATCGTTTCTTCGCTGGTGGTCAGTACTCGGTCCGTGGCTATCCCACCGAGAGCCTCGGCTCGGTGGAGGAGCTCGGCGACCTGACGTTCCCACTGGGCGGCAAGGCCTTGCTGGTGATCAACCAGGAGCTCCGTTTCGAGCTACTCGGTCCGGTCGCCGGCGTGGCCTTTCTCGATCTGGGCAATGTCTGGGAAGACGTTTCCGAGGTCGATACCGACCTGTTCAAATCGCTGGGTATCGGAATTCGCGCGATTACGCCAGTCGGGCTTCTTCGCCTCGACTGGGCCTTTCCCCTCGATCGCCGACAGGGCGACCCCTCGTCGAAGGTCTACTTCGGCTTTGGAAACACCTTCTAGAGACTCGCGCTACCCGCGCGCCGCCTGCAAGATCCGCTCTGCCTTGGCGGCCTCCGGCGCGTCGGGTGCAAGCCGAAGAAAGCGGTCGAGATCGTTGACCGTGATGTCTTTGCGGTCGATCTTGTTCGCGGCTAGAGCCCGATAGTAGTAGGCGTAGGCGTAGCCCGAATTGATCTCGATAGCGCTTGATAGCTGGTCGAAAGCCGCCTGATTATCCCCTCGCAGCATCTGGGTCAGTCCGAGCTCGAAAGGGATGCGCTCGTTGCGGGGAGCGGCGGCGCGAGCCTTCTGCAGATTCGCAACGGCTTCGTCGTAGTGCTTGAGCCGTTGCTGCGCGACGCCGAGGGTGAAACGGGCGTTGGCATCCTCGGCGTCATCGGCGACAATGCTCTCGGCCTTTTTCACGGCCTTCTGGTACGACGACTGGGCCTGGGCCTTGTTTTTTGCGTAACTGTAGCTGTCGCCGAGGTCGACGAGCACATAGGGATCGTCGGAGCTTTTGGAGGCAGCTAGCAGCTTGGTGGCGGCCTGCTCGTAATTCTTCTCGAGGATCAGGATTCGACCCGTCTCCGCTTCGATTCTCGGATCCTTCTTATCCTGCACCGGCTCGAGGAGCTGACGAGCCTTCTCCGGGTTGTAGGCGAGAATCTGGCGATCGACCTTCTTGACGACCTGGGTAACCGAAGTCGGCTTTTTTTTCTTTTTCTTTGCCGAATCCAGAGCCCAGCTGTCGGCGGCGAAGGCGAGGCTGAGGATAGCGAGGACAAGGGCAAGCCTGTGATGGAAGGTGAGATGCTTTATCATGAAGAAAATCCTCCGTTTCCATAGTACCGCGAAATAGAAAGCATGATTCTTGCCAACGAAGCGACCCTGAGGCCCCTTCAAAGATCGCCTTTCGGCGCCAGAGGAGCTCGCCATTAAGAGACTTATCCCCCATGCCCTTGGTTTTCTGGCCGTAGCTGTCGCAGCTATGGCCTGGCCCGTCGCGGCCCAGCTTCCGAGCGAGTGCCGAAACATTGCACCGTCCTCCGGTCTGCCGCCTGCAGATCTAGTCAACTACTGCCGGCAGTTCGTCCAGCCCCAGGAGACGGTTTCCGTGAACCACCCCGTAGACATGGCGGACGGATTCGACGACAGTTTTTCCTGTGTTTCTTTGACCCTGAACGCACCGGATGTCGTTACTGTGGCGGGAACGCTCCTTGGTCTCGTGGTGGCCTGCGACTACGCCAACAACGATCTCACAAAGCTCTACTGCTACGACAGCTTGCTTCCGGCCACACTCGGTACCTTCGAGCCGTCGACTTGTGCAACAACTTCCATTGGAGCGAGCTCGAACATTTCGACCGGTATGAACGGAATGGCGTGGGACGCCACTACCGAAACGATGTTCGCAGTCAACGACACCGAGCTGTTCACTGTGGATCTGGCGACTGGTGCTTCGACCCTCATCGGCACGATCACCAACGAGACTGTCACGCTCGCCATCGGGTTCAACGAAGACGGCCATCTGTTCGGTTATGGCAACTCAGACGTCCTGCTGGCGATCGACAAAAAGACCGCTGTCGGCACGGTCATCGGCCCACTGGGCTTCGACGCCAATTTCGAACAGGCGATGGATTTCGATCATAGCGATGGTACCTGCTATATATTCGCTTTCAACATGACCACCCTCCAGGGTGAGCTCCGGACCTGCAACACCGCCACTGGAGCGACGACCTTGATCGGAGCTATCGGCTCGACGACGAACCCCGGGGAATTCAACCTGTGGTCGTCTGGCAGCATCCGAACTCCTGACGCCGGTATCTTCACCGACGGCTTCGAGTCGGGTGACACCTCTGGTTGGTCCGGTTCAGTTCCCTAGACAAAGTGCGACGGAGGAGGGCCTGACGGATCGGCGTCGACGCTCGAACGGTTGTCGGGGTGATTTCTGTGGGCTTTTCTCAGGCGAGTTATACTCGGATTCGAGGAGGGATATGGGCGAAGTGTGCAAATTCGAGATTCGGGAAGCCCTCAGTCGCTCTGATCGAAAGGTGTGGATTCGGTTCGCAGAGACTCACTATTCGAACCACCCCTTCTACGTCCCGCAACTCTTTGTGGACGAGGTTGCATATTTCGATCCAAAGAAGAATCCGATCTTCGATGTGGCGCAGGTGCGACTCTTCTTGGCGCTGGTCGAAGGGACAGTCGTGGGGCGAATCTGTGGAATCATCAACCCCCTCGAAGAAGAAAAGCTCGGCCGCAAGGTAGTGCGCTTCGGATGGTTCGAATCCATCGACGATCAAGACGTCGCCGATCTACTTCTCGAGACGGTTGAGGAGTGGGCCCGGAAAGAAGGCTGTGTGGAGATGATCGGGCCTCTGGGCTTCTCAGACCTCGATCCCGGGGGAATCCTGGTTGAGGGGTTCGGTCAGATTCCTACCATATCTGGTAGCTACCAGTACCCGTACTACGCGTCGCTGCTGGAACATTACGGTCTCGAGAAGGACGTGGACTATGTCGAGTATCGAGCAGACATTACAGAGGGCGTGCCATTCCTCGAGCGGCTCCGCGGCAAAGTGGCCGGCGCGGGTCCTTACACCGTGCGAGGGTGTAAGAGCCGGAAGGAACTGATGAAGGAAGTGGACGATATCTGGCATATCCTGGAAACTGCTTTCGAGCCATTACGCGGGGTGGTGCCCCTCACCGAAGCGCAGACCCGGTTCTACACGAAGAAATACCTTTCATATTTGGATCCGGATTTCGTCAAATACGCGGACGACGCCAGCGGGAAGATGGTCGCGTTTTTCATTGCGATTCCGAATCTCAGCCACTCGTTCAGAAAGGCTCGGGGAAGGCTTTTTCCGTTTGGGTGGTTTCACATTCTTCGGGAGTACCGGAAGCCTCAGACTATCGACTTTCTTCTCGCGGGAGCTCTTCCCGAGGTGCCGACTGTGATCTTGAGCGCCGTGGGTCTGATCAAAATGTACGACACGCTACGGGTACGGGGAGTCCGATATATCGAGACCAACCGGGAATTGGAGACCAACACCGCAGTGAACCGCATCTGGAGGAGGTTCAATATCGTCTCGTCTCGGCGCACGAGGGTCTACCGAATGTCTCTCGAGGGCCGGGGGTAGGCTACTCGCCCTGCTCGAGCCGAGTGAGGTTGCTCCCGCCGAGCTCAGTCATGGTGCCTCCGTCAACGACAAAAGACCTCGTGCAAAAAAAGCCATCTCCGCGTTAGCCACCTGGAAGTCGCGGAGCACGTTGGCGCCGGCAGACTCCAAGCGTAGTCGCATCTGGGAGGAGACATCATCGACCGGCAGGTCGGCGAGGGTGTTGATCGCTTGCTGGTACCACTCGCCCCAAAGCAACAACCGTTGTTCTTCGCTCCTCAGAGCGGTAGTCAGCTTCTCCGGGTCTCCGCTCGCAGCGTTTGCGACGAGCACACGCCTGCCTGTTTCCTGTTCGAGTCGAAGCCGCTCGGCAGCCTCTCGGTTCAGGATCTCCAACAGTCCGGGAATGCGCGCTTCATGCGCCGAGGCAAGTTGGAGTGCCGCCTGCCCGTGTACCCGAGCCACGAATCGCATGGCCTCCGGACTCACCTTGTCCGTGGTGTCGAGGTTGGTAGATAGGAAGGGATCTTCCCAAAACCAGCTGAGCACGGCCGGGATGCGACGCTCCAGGAAGTCGTCATGATCGCTGCCGCCCTCGAACGGACTCAGCCGCACCGCCCGCCCGATCTCTGCCGCTGTCTCCTGGACGATCTTGGTGACGAGCGTACCCAGATAGTGTCCGGGGTAGGGATCGATGGAAAGCGGCCGAAAACCCCAACCGCTCCGTGTGTCGAGCTCTGCCAGGTAGTCGTTCTCGCGCTCGAGGCTCATCGTGGGATCCGGCAAGCGCTCGAAGCGATAGATACCGCCCGTCTTCGCTGTGTCGGCTCCCGCCATGTCGGCGTTGAGCATGGCCACGACACTCTGAGTCGAGTCCTGATAGTGCTCGAGCCACAACTTCGACAGCTCGTGCTCCACTCCGAAAAGAAAGACAATGCTGCGTTTGGGCGCGGTCAATTGGTCATTGGCGATGGCCGTCGCCAGCACACGAGCTAGCTCCGCATGGGCGGCGACGCCGCTGGCGTTGTTGTTGGCGCCCGGCTTGTTGTTGTCCAGATGGGAAACAAGCACGATCCGCTCCTGCGGTTGCGAAGTGCCGCGGATCTCCGCCACCAACCCTCGCTGCACCGAGTCGAAGAAGCGGGTCACCACTCGAACTCGCAGCTCACCACCTCCTTGGCGAATCAAGTTCCGAAGGCGATCTCCGGTGACCGGTGAAATCTTGAGTCCCCAGCCGGTGCGTGTCTCGCCCCGCGTCGCCTGCGGGAAGGGGAGCGTGCCCGTCAAAACCATGGTCGGGTAGCGGTGGCGGAACTCTTCTTTTCGGAGTCGATCGGTGAGTACGCCGAGCGCTCCGCGTTGGTTCACGGCTTGCTCGAAAATCTTGCCGACCCGACCTCTTCCCAACACGATCTTCCCGGCTAC
>CAXMQZ010000063.1:0-4041 GCA_964195975.1 uncultured Polyangiaceae bacterium
ATACTTCGATGCCTCAGCCTGCTCGGGGTCGCTCGAGGGAATGAAGGCGGATCTCTCATCCGATGTCGCTTCCGAATCTCGTTTTGGTCCGGGAGGCAGGCTGGCGATGCTCGCCGCTGCAACCGGTGCGACGAGCTCGGCAACAACTGCGCTACCTTCGGCCGATAGGTGATTTTCGTCGAGAAAGTAGTCGAAGGGGCTGGTCGCGCGAGCTGCCGCATGCTCGCCCAGGAGCTCGAGCAGATCGATCGTCTCAATGCCTTGATCTCGGCCAAACTCCATCAGGATCGCCTGGGGGATGCTGTAGCGCTCCGGATCCAGAAATTGATAGGTGCTGGGGAAGGCAATGAGTAGCATCGGAATTTTTCGTGCCCCGCAGAAATTGGCTATGTTTCCCATGTTCTCCAGAGTCATGTCCCAGGCCTGCTGCACCCGGGAGGTGTCGGCTTCCTTGATCAGTGACCAGTCGTTGAGAGCCTCGTGATTGACGGCGCCTGGTTGGATGTCTGAACCGAATCGGGCTTTGGCGCCCCATTGGCGGATCGCGAACACGATGGCGCTCTTGGTGGAAAATGTGTCAAATAGCGACGTTGCGGAGTGGGCTATCTGGTAGCCAGACCAATCGCCACCAAACCGGAGCAGGCGGAATTTCTCTGTGACATCGTTTAGGACAAAGGAGACAACCACCAAATCGGGCTGATATTTGATTCCTTCGGTAGATAGATACTTGTATTCCTGCCAGGGAGAGTAGCCACCCACACCAGAGTTGATCGTCTCGATGGCGATACCAAGTTCCTTTTCCATCAAGTCTCCGATCCGACTCGGAAACGTAGCCTCATAGGGTGACAAGCCGTAGCCAAAAGTGACCGAGTCTCCGAGATAGAGAATCCTGAGTTTGCCCGGTGATTTGTTGTAGGAGTGCTCGGGACCACGAAGTCCCTTGTTGTTGATCGTGACGGGAACTCCGCCCCAGACTCCCTGGTGGCTCGGGCGCAGACGCCAACCGAGATCGGCGTCAGGAAGAAAAATCGTCGTTGTCTCAGGTCGATCCGAGAACGGGCGTAGCGCTAGCTCCATGATGGTTGCGGGCAATAGCAGCAGGGTGAGCAGAAGAACGATAGAGCAGGCGATATTTCGGCTGGTGATTCGATCCAGCAGTCCGATCCGTCTTATGAGGGCGGCCAGTGAGAGAAGACCCGTTCCGAGGAGCAGATAGATGAGCTGAGCCTGTCGAATACCATCGACGAGCGGCTCCTCGAGGGCGGAGCTCGGGTGCAGCAACCCCACAGCGAATTTGTTGTAGAGCAGCGCAAGCGCCAAGAACACGAGGCCGGCGAGTCTCAATAGGATTGCCGAAATATTCATGGACTGATGTCTCCTCCTAAACAGTATCAACAGCGCCGAGAAACATTCGAAACAGGAACGCCTATTGCCACACGAGAATAAGGCCCAGAGCTTCGCGAGTTTCTGAAAGGGCCGGGTAGCCTCTGGGCTGATCGGCTTTACTCCGAGTGTCCGGAATGTTGTTTCGATCCCTTTGCCAGACGGAGCCTCGATACCTCTATCTGCTGAAGCGACGTCTCGCCCTCCCGAACCTCGAGCACTGAATCCATCGGTACTTCTTCGAAGTGTGACTGTGTGCCGCTACCCGGCCAGAGCACGTCCAGACTGACGATTCTGGTTGCCGCACCGAGCCCAACCTCGAGCTGCAAGCTCGAGGAGCCGAACGAGCCTCCGGTACCGATCACCCGGTGGATCTCTCTCAGCCGCCCGTTTGCGTCTCCGACTTGAAGACGTACTCGACCTCCGATGGCCATGCGATTCGCCACCGTGCCCTCGAATCGTAGGGTGACCCAGTGATTGCCCTCGGCACCTGGGTTCTCGAACAGAACATTCGGGTAGACATCACCAGAATAGGCGCCACCCATTACCGCATAGATGTCCTGGTCGCCATCATTGTCGAGATCGCCAAAAGCGATTCCATGACCCTTTTGCACGTGGCCGAAGCCACCCGAGGTGCTGACATCCTGAAAGCCCATGCCTCCGGCGTTACGCAGCATGATGTTCGGCACCAGTGTCGTCATGGCTGGTTGACCGGTGCCAAAATACATATCCAGATAGCCGTCGTTGTCGATATCGCCGAAATTGGCGCCCATCGCCAGCAGGGCTCGGCTCACATTCATATCTTGGCTTACGTCCGAGAACGTGCCGTCGCCTTCATTATGATAGAGACGACAGCGCTCCGAGTCCTTCGGCAGGTCAAGCAGGTCAGCAACAACCGTGTCCACCGAGGAGGCAGTGAAATCAGCGAATGTTGCCACCATCAGATCCAGCCAGCCGTCGTTGTCATAGTCGAAAAACCAGGCCGGAAAACTCTTGTTCGGAGGACCTACGCCCGCCTTCTTGGTTACGTCCTCGAATTGCCAACCGGTCGCGGTGCCTGCAGTCTTTTCATCCGAGACTGGTGTAGGACCGAGGTTTCGAAACAGCACGTTGGGCTTGAACAGCTGCGAGAGATATAGATCGATCAACCCATCATTGTCATAGTCGCCCCATATAGCGGCTTTGACGAAACCCGTATGGTCCAACCCGACATCGGCCGCGACATTTGTGAACGTGCCGTCTCCATTGTTGCGGTAGAGCGCGCATTTGTGAGTCTGGATTTGCGATTCGTTGCCGACAAATAGATCGAGCAATCCATCGTTGTTGTAGTCACCCCAGGCGGCGGTTTGAGTCGGGTGAAACGTCATCAGCCCGGCCTTCTCGGTCACATCTTCGAACACGCCATCCTTGCGATTTCGTAGCAATGAATTGGGATACTCACCGTACTTGTCCAGCCAGCCACCGCGCAGCACGAGGACATCGGGTCGACCGTCGTTGTCATAGTCCGTATGGATGAGATTCAGGCCGCCGGTGAGTCCCTCCAAACCAGCTTCGACAGTCTTGTCGATGAAGGTTCCATCACCCCTGCTTTGAAAATAGCGCAGCTGATCAAAAGCTCCCCACGACGAAGTCATGAGGTCGAGATAGCCATCGGCGTTGAAGTCCTCGATCACAATCCCGCCCGAGAGTCTGGGATCCGTGACGCCGGCACCCATCGCCACATCGAAGAATCGGGGGAGGTCATAGTCCGAAGCGAAAATCTCGGGCGGCACCAGCCAGCGCTCCGGAACCCCGTCAGGGTACTCTCCAATCGTTTGGTAGGCGAGGTTGAGTAGCCAGCGGAGACTCAGATCGGCAGGAGTCTCCTCCAACAAGCGCTTGTAGAGTTCGATCGCCGCCCGAGGTGCCTGCTGGTATTTGTAAACTCCGTCACCCCGAATCGGTAGTAGACAGGAATCAGTCGAGTGGTTCTGCAGGCAATTCAGCTGTTCCCCCAGGCGAAGGTAGTAGCTCGCCCGTTGAACGTCGAATTTTCGTTGGAGCTCCCCAGACAAACTCTGACCCTGTCGCCTTAGCAACTCGGTGGCTCGATCGAGCTCTCGTATCGCTTCCTGCGGACGCCCGGCTCGTAGAAGCTGAACACTGACTGCAAAGTTGAAACCGGGCCCCAAAGGCTCTTTTGAATCGGCCTGTTGCTTGTACAGCAGGTGGACGTACAGACCGTTTCTATAGAAAACACTCTGCGGGCTTGAAACCACCCGGCTGGCTATCTCGTGTAGCCGATTGGCCATCGCGACATTGGAGGGCGGGGCAGCGGCTACCAAGACCTCGCTACCAAGAGTCAGGACAGCACTCAATGTCAGGGCAACCGCCAGGAGTGTACGGATTCGATTCATCGTGAGGTGGCTCCGCCAATGGTTACTATCGCTCATCGATGATATTTCTGACAAGGGGTCTTTTGGATTCTGTTGCGCTAGAGTCCAACCATGGAAATGGAGATCGATTTCCCCGGGGGCTCTTGCGTCGGCTACTACGCCTTGGAGTTCTGCCGTCGCCGGGAGATCGACACAGAGGGATTACGCGTGCTGCTCGAGACGGAACGCAACCGCGAGGTCGGTCTCAACGAGACGATCTCCATGATTGTGCATTTGCGCCGGC
>CAXMQZ010000064.1:0-4361 GCA_964195975.1 uncultured Polyangiaceae bacterium
CTGTTCTGTCTGGTAGTAGTAGACCAGGTACGAGAGCAGACTGAGCGCGGTCAGCACACACCAAGAGCGGTTTCCGATCAGAACGGCAAACGGCAGCGCCCAGATTAGATACCAGGGCATCACCGCCGAGTTGAGCAGCACCACGGTTGCCAGCACCAGAAAAATGGCACTTATGAACCGTCGATCGGTTCCTGTTGATCTCCAGGTAGCCCAGCCGATCACCGCCAAGGTGGCGGCTTTGGTAACCAGGTGGGTCCAGAGCTCGGGGCTCTCGACACCCAACCACTCGAACAGCTGCCGAATCACAGCCCATGGACCCGAATTGAAGCTCCATTGCTGCGAGTAGGCCGAGAGACCCTGCGCCAGCTGGCGCATCCCGCCCAGCATTGGTAGCGACAACATCAAAAGCGAGGCTGGAAGGATCCACCAGGTCTTGATCCGCGAATGCCGCCAGGCAATCGGAGCCAGGGCTACGGCACCGACCTTCGACAGCGTGGCCGCAGCCAGCGCCATCTGGCCACCGATCTCTTTACGCTGAGCGAGTAGGTACATGCTTGCAACCACGAAGAAGACCATCAGAGCGTCGACATGACCGCTACCGGAAAACTCTTTCAGCACCAAAGGATTCCAGGCGTAGAGCAAGAGATAGTGAGGCGGACGCCCCAGCTTTCCGAGCCAGGCTAAGAGTAGAAGACAAGTTCCGAAATCGGCCAGGACCAGGCAGAGTTTCAAGACAAAGACGCTACCTGGTCTGATCAGATTGGAGAGAGCGAAGAGATATTGAGCCAGCGGTGGATAGACCGTGGTGTAGGACTGATAACTGATGTTGTCGAGGATGTCCCACCATAGTTCAGTCTCGAGAGGGGCCCCCGAGTCCGAGTCGGCGTTTTCGGCAAGATTGGCGTACTGACGAGGTGTGGCTTTGTAGGGACTCGAGCCCGACCGCAGCACATGGCCATCCCAGAGATAGCGCCAGATGTCGTTGTCATAAAGCAGAAAGGTGTCATAGCCCACCCGGTCTCCCGACAGATCGGTCTTGAGGGCTGCCGTGGTCTGTCCGGGAGGCAAACCTGCAAACAGCATCACGAGTCGGAACAGGGCTGCGAAGACGAGGACCTGAGATGCCTTCGGCAGTCGAAAAGTCTCTGAGCGCCAGAAAGCGAAACCATAGAGCAGAAACAGAGCCCCAAAAACAGTCAGAAAGCCGAGGACATCCTTGGCGCTGTTCGACGTCTCCAGCCGAAGCGCTATGACTAGATAGAGCCCGAGCGACACCAGTCCGGGTACGATGATCGGAGATCGACTCATCGGCTAATAAGAAAGGGGACAGCCCCTCTTTTTCTCAAGTGTATGCCTTGAAGGCGTGGTTGAGAAAAAGAGGGGCTGTCCCCTTATTGTGCCGGGTCGATCGACCGTCAGATCACGGCACCGTTGCTGTCCAAACCGTAGTATCCCCGGACTCGAAGCCGTCGATAAAGATCGGGTTGAGCACATTGGGATCGGTTCCACCAAGAAACTCCTCGAGATTGGTCAGACCATCAAGGTCAGGATCATCATCGGCATCGTCGGGGTCCAACGGGTCGAGAAGATTTTCTTCTTCCCACCAATCGGGCATGCCGTCATTATCATCATCGTCGTCGAAAATGTCGGCTTCGCCGTCGTTGTCGTTGTCGTCGAAGGGCTGAATAGCCACGATCTGACTGAGACTACGTGCCGGCTGGCCATCCTCGAGCAGCTCGATCTCGATCGGGATCAAATCGCCGTTGGAGAGACCCGAGTCCGTGGTTTCGACGAATCCGACGGTCACGTTTCCTCCCGCGCCCAGCTGTCCGAGATCCCAGACCAGGTATTCTCCTGTTTGGCACGAGCCAGCACAGGACCCCCCCCCACTGATTGTCGGAGACCCATCGAGCTCTTCGGGCCAAAGCACCCGCAACATCAGATCGCCTGAAACTCCACCGGATGGATTGTCGACCGTGATCTGAACGTCAAGAGGATCACTGGCCAACACGGGATTCGGATCGTAAGTTGCCGACAGTCCAAGAACTTCGGTGCCCACTCGGCTGACCACAGAGGCGCGCGTCTCCTGTGAGACAAAGCTGACCGTGCCAGAGAACGTCGCATCGTCGATGGCGAGAAGCGTACCGGTCGGAAGCGCCAAGACCTGGATTGTGGCACGCACGACGCCGCCAAAATTGGACGGAACGGTTCCCAGATCCCAGGTAACGACGCCACCCGACTCGGTTCCACCTCCGGTGGCAGATTGGAAATCGGTTCCTGGTGGTAGCGTCAGCGTCAGCACCGCGCTCTCGGCGGGCGAGGCACTGTCGTTGCCGAAGATGATCTGGTATTCGAGCGGACTGTTGGGAGGTACCGGATCGGGTAGCGGGTCGATGAAGAGCTCCAGGGGAGGGTCGATCTGAGTCTGAACGGTGCGGCTCGCGTTTCGCGCCGGCAGGCCACCATCCAGCAGCTCGATCTCCAGAGGGATCAGAGTTCCTTCAGTCAGAGCGAGCTTGGAGTTCTCGTTGAAACTGACCGTCGTGGTGGAACCAGCCGCCAATGGCGCGAGATTCCAAGCCAGATACTCCCCCGAGTTACAGGCGCCGGCGCAGGTACCACCGTCGGTTGTGAACGGAGTCGCCTCGACGAACTCCTCGGGCCAGAGAGCTCGCAGAGTCAAATCTCCGGTGATCGAGACCGAGAGATTGCTGATGCTGATCTGCGTATCCACGACTTCGCCGGGTGTGGCGGGATCAGGGTTGACCTCGAGCAGCAGCAGCAGCTCTTCGGTGTCGACCCGGCTGACGGCCATGGCGCGGCTCTCCCGGTCCTGAAAATTGACGGTCGCTGACAGCGCCGCCGAGTCGACCAGCAGAGCAGCGCCATTGGAGATGACATCGAGTACGACGTTCACACGCCTTCGACCCCCAGTGTTGCCCGGAATGGTCCCGAGGTTCCAGATGACGGAATCTCCTGTCAAAGCACCACCTCCGGTGGCCGAGACGAACTGTGTCCCTGCCGGCACCGGGAGTCTCAGCGTAGCGTTCTCGGCTGGGGCGGACGAGGTGTTACTGAAGACGACCTCATAGGTCAGCGGATCGCCGGAGATGACCGGATCGAGCTGTGGGTCGACGAAGATCTCGAGCGGCGAAGCCGTCTGGGTTCGAACGGTTCGGCTTACCTGCCGCACGGGTAAGCCTTCTTCCACCAGCTCGACCTCGAGAGGAATGAGGGTGCCATCGACAAGAGCCAATTTGGTGATCTCGTCGAAGCTCACGGTCACAGTCTGCCCAGGACCTAACGGACCGAGGTCCCAGGTCACATACTCTCCCGGGTTGCACGATCCGGCGCAGCTTCCGCCACCCGAGAAGAACGGATTCAGACCGAGCTCCTCGGGCCACAGTAGTCGCAGAACCAGGTTGCCGGTAAGGAGTCCATCTGGATTTCCGACCATGATCTGTCCATCCAACACCTCGTCGGCATTGACCGGGCCGGGGCTAACCTCCATATTGAGCTGCAGAGACTCAGAAGCTACGCGGCTCACTGCGGTGGCGCGAGTCTCCCGTGCGATGAGATTGACATCGGCAGCCAGGGTGGCTGGATCGACCACTAGGAGAGACCCCTCGGCCAGAGCATCGACTTGAACAGTTACACTCTCGTACCCCCCATCATTGGCGGCAACGGTCCCGAGGTCCCAGGTGACCGTACCGCCGCCGAAGACCCCTGTGCCGGTAGCAGACTCGAACTGCGCACCGGCCGGCACCGGAAAGCTCAACGTAGCCGACAGGGCATCGAAAGAGCCTGCGTTTCCATACACCAACTCGTAGACCAAAATCCCGCTCGGCACCACAGGATCAGGTGTCGGATCGACGAGGAGCTCGAGCGGCGAGTCGGCCTTGACCTCGATCGGAATGGAGACGGAGTCCTGACTTGCGGCGTTCGCGAGCACCTCGATATCCAGATTGAAAATGCTGTCGGCAGCGGCTAGCTCTACGATCTCGCTGAAGCCGACCGTAACGATCGAGCCCGGGCCCAACGTTCCCAAATCCCAGGATAGGAACTCCCCCGTGTTGCAACTACCAGGGCAGCTTCCTCCACTCGTTACGAATGGAGTCCCATCAAGCTCCTCAGGCCAGGTCACTCGGAGGGTCACGTTGTTGGCAACAGCCGACGCCGCGACACTGATCTGAACATCAAGCACTTCGCCCTGCTCGGCAGGATCGGGGTTGGCTTCGGCCTGAAGAGTAAGGGCCGCGAAGCCCGCTGAAGCCGATAGGGCAGCCAGAGCGACTACCCTTGAAATCAATGCAATTAAACGTTTCATCGCCACAGTCCTCCCCGCCACACTGTCTGCAATC
>CAXMQZ010000065.1:0-9713 GCA_964195975.1 uncultured Polyangiaceae bacterium
GCTTCATTCTTGCTGCTTGCACTTCAGGGTCCGCTCGGCCCGGCGACCGATACTTCGACTCTGAGCGCTACGTGGATGCGGCCGAGGCTTATGAGGAGTATCTCAACGAAGGCATTGAGACTCGAGAGGAAGAGGCTCTCACCCTGTTTCGTCTGGGCTTGATCTATGCCCGCAACGAGAGCTCTCTATATGACCCGACGCGATCGGTAGAGATGCTGAGTCGGTGTCTCGAGGTCGATCCCAGCGCGCCTTTTGAACTTCAGGCGAGGCTCATTTTGGGACTCGAGCAGGAGGTGGTCCAACTACGAGCCGATGTTGCGAAGAGGAAGGAACGCATCGAGACTCTCTTTTCAGAGCTTTCCGAGCTGCAGGAGCAAATCGAGAGAGCCAAAGGCCAGGTTGGAGTTCGAGAGCAGAAGGTTGAGACTCTATCGGTTCAGATCGATGATCTTCGGCAAAAAATCGAGTCTCTGATGCGAGAGGTCGAAGAGAAGGAGGTGGAGCTGGAACGCCTCAAGGCGATCGACTTCGACTCCAAACAGTAACGTAATCGGGCTCCTGATTGGGGATTTTGTAAACCTCGGGCATCGCTGCTCCGTAAGACCCAATAGTTGTTGTTTCGCCGGATCCGGGTCTTGTCAGCCAAGATCCACGATCCAGGCTCCGGGAATCTGCTGCTCGACCAACGTCCGCGCGAGGTTGAACCATCGATCACAACGGTCTAGGACTGCGCTGTCAGCTGTCGCAACAATTTTCGGTGATGCGATCAGAGTCTGATCGGTCCTGTCGGTCAGCGAGACCTCCCATGCTGTGGAGCGGTTGGCGACGGTCTCCGAAATGAGTTGCTTAAGACGCCCACTGTTAGAGACCGGTCGGTCGAGCAGCAGATGAACACTAGTGCATTGGCTATGGTCGACAAAGTCTGCCAGAAGCTCGATCGCAGGTCGAGTCGCTTGAACCCGGCGATAGTGGCTGCTCATGGCAGCAAGGTCTCGAAGGGCGCCGTCGCGACCAATCAACAGGACACCATCACACAGGGCCGCTTCGAGCGACAGAATGACGTTGTAGCCGTCGATGATGAGGTCATCATTCGCCAGCGACTCGACATCCACTCGTCTTTGTTCTCGCCCGAGAACTTGATCATCGGCGGCTGCACAGCGTTGCAGGGCCTTTCTTTGGCGATCACGGAGAGAGTACCGGTTGCCGACCAGAGTCAACGCAGCTCGATCCGAATAGCCCTTGGATCGAAGCCAGGAGAGATCGGCGACTGCCTGTCGCAGTATGGGAAGAGTTTTTGGCCCGAAGCATGCCTCGTCCTTGGGATGGGCGCCTCGTTTTGTCCGGCGATCGGGCATCGATTCAATATCCTATCTCCGTCCTCCGTGGAAGGTGATCGTTGGTAGGATAGACCGACTTACAAGACACCGGACAGACTCTTTGATCCGGTGATTCAGATCCAAACAAATAAGGAGCAGAGAATGAAACGACTTTTGATTCTTGTCGTGTGCCTAATGGCTGCCGGAGTGATAGTGGCCGATGAAGGTATGTGGACCCTGGACAACTTTCCTTCC
This sequence comes from uncultured Polyangiaceae bacterium, assembly GCA_964195975.1. Taxonomy (GTDB): domain Bacteria; phylum Acidobacteriota; class Thermoanaerobaculia; order Multivoradales; family JAHEKO01; genus CAXMQZ01. Next base: position 1,572 of record CAXMQZ010000065.1, read on the forward strand.
GAGACGGTGCGAGCCAAGTATGGTGTCGATATCGACGACGCATGGCTCGAGCGTGTGCAACTCGCGACGACTCGATTGGAGGGGGGCTGCACGGGCTCCTTTGTTTCTCCGAATGGACTCGTTCTTACCAACCACCACTGCGCCAGGTCCTGTGTCGCCGAGCTGTCGACCGCCACAGATGACTTGTTGGAGAACGGATTTCTGGCCAAAACGCCTGAACAAGAGCGCCAATGCCAGTCTGAGCAGCTTTCGGTCCTGATGGACTATCAAGACATCACAAATGAAGTACTGGCGGCGACCGAAGGCAAGAGTGAGCAGGAGGCCAACGTGGCCCGCAAGCAGACGCTCACCAGACTGGAGCAGGCTTGTGAAGAGGCATCCATCGAGACCGATACGGGAAAGCTGTTCTGTGAGTCGGTAAACCTCTACAACGGCGGGCAGTACTTTCTCTACAAATACAAGCGGTACGATGATGTGCGGTTGGTGTTTGCTCCCGAAGCGGGAATAGCCTCGTTTGGTGGCGATCCAGACAACTTCAATTTTCCACGCTGGTGTGTCGATATGTCATTCTTGCGGGCCTACGAAGACGGCAAGCCGGCAACCACACCGGATTACCTTAGATGGCGGGCCGAGGGTGCCACCGAGGGGGAGCCTGTGTTTATCTCGGGACACCCAGGCTCGACGGACCGTCTCTTGACCGTGGCGCAACTCAAGCATCAGCGCAGCACAGTCTGGCCCAGCTATCTACGTCGCTATGTCGAGCTGCGAGGCCGGATGATCGAGTTTGGCAAGACCTCTGAGGAGGCCTTCCGGATCAGTAGATCGCGACTGCAGAGAACTGAGAACTCACTAAAAGTCGTCAGAAACTACCAAAAGGCCCTACTCAACGACGAGCTAGTGGCTCGAAAGGAGTTGGAAGAGCAGGAGCTTAGGGCCGCCGTTGCGGCGAGCTCGCAATTGCAGGCCGACTATGGTTCTGCGTGGGATGAGATTGCCGAAGCGTTGGCAATCTACCGTACATTCCGCGACGATTATCTCTTCATCGAGTCGGGGGCAGCCTTCAATAGCGATCTCTTCGATTTTGCTCGTACCCTGGTTCGAGTTGCGGCCGAGCGGGAGAAACCCAATGAGGACAGGTTCCGCGAATACACCGAGGCAGCACTCCCGGGTGTGAAACAGAGAACCCTGGCCGAAAAGCCGATCTACAACGACCTGGAAGAGCTGACGCTCTCTTTCTCACTCGACAAGATGCGGGAGATTCTCGGGCCGGACAGCCCCTATGTGCACCAGGTATTGGGGACCCAGTCACCCAATGCGTTGGCTCGCAACCTGGTCTCCGAGACAAAACTTTCCGACCCGCAGTATCGAAAGCAGCTCTGGGAAGGTGGTCAAAGTGCTATTGACGCCTCGACCGATCCGATGATCCGGCTGGCCGCCAGCATTGATCCGGATGCACGAGCGTTACGAAAGCGCTACGAAGACGAGCTCGAAGCGCCCCAGGATCTGGCCTCAGAGAAGATCGCAAAGGCACGATTTGCGGTCCAAGGTGCTGAAGGATATCCAGATGCAACGTTTACCTTGCGAGTGACCTATGGTGCTATCGATGGCTGGGTAGAGAAGGGTGAGGCGGTCTATCCCTTTACGGTCACCGAGAGGGCGTTCGAGCGGGCTACTGGAGAGCCCCCATTCCGGATTCCGCGAAAGTGGGAAGCTGCCAAGCCCAGGCTGAACATGGATACCCGCTTCGACTTCGTCGCTACGACGGACATAACCGGCGGTAACTCAGGTAGCCCGATAATTGACAAGGATGCGAATCTCGTCGGTGTGGCCTTTGATGGCAATATCCACTCGAACGCTGGTCAATATTGGTTCGACGATTCAAACAACCGAACAGTGGGGGTACATCCCGCGATCATGCTCGAGGCCTTGGGCACCGTCTACGGGGCTGACAACCTTCTCAAGGAGCTGGGGCAAGAATAGGTATCATCAGGATATATCGATGTCTCGCCCTTGCGACTCGAGACAAGGCCGCCCGCATGATCGCGGGCGGCTTTGCCCTTTGGAAGAGAATTGTCGTTTGGAAGAGGGTGCTTTGAAGGACTAGTTGATGTCCTCGTTTTTTTCGAGTTTGTCGATCATTCCTTGAACATAGGCTTTCTGACCGTCTGGTGCGGAATCCAGTGACGCTTTCATGTTCTCGGCAGCCTTGCTGAATTCACCCAGTGCCGAGTACCCTCGCGCCAATCCAAAACCGATGAACCAGGCTTCGGGGTTTTGTTGGGCGTTGCGTTGGAAGATCTCCATGGCCTCCTCTGAATCACCCTGGCCGAGAAGGTTGCGGCCGTATTGATGGAGTTGTCCAGCGTTTCCGATCTCCAGCGCACGGGCCATGATCTCAGTGGACTGATCCGTGTCGCCAGTCTTCTCGAGAATCTGAGCCTTTGTCGATAGGTTCTCGAATCGCTCCTCAGCCTGGATCGACTTGTCTGCCCATTGCAGCGCTTCCTCCAAATTGATGTCATTTTTCAAGCAATAGGTTGCGCCTTGATTCCACCCGGTCCAGAAGAACTGGGATAGTCCTTTTAGCTGGTTTCGGATGCTGGCGATGGAGACCGCTTCGGTGTCTACCTCGATTTTGACGGGGATGCGCAATTTCTCCCAGCGAAGGTTGAGGGTGGTCGATTCGTTCGCGAGGTCCTCGAATGAATAGGAAAGGCGCTCTTCGAACTCATCCTCTTGCGGTTTCACTGAAACACGAAGAGCATCCGCCTTCTCTTTGTAGCTGAAGCTGCCCCAGGCGGTGGTGTCTTTCGAAAGGATGACCTGCCATTCGGACTCACCCGGGATCATATGTAGCCCATAGGTGCCAGCGGTCAAGTGTTTTCCTTCTATCGTGACGTCAGAGCTGAACGAGATCAAGGTGTTCTCGTTGGCACCGGCTCTCCAGACCTGGTCATACGCTACGAGAGCGCCCCAAATCTCTCGGTCGTTGACGGCTGGCCGGTGGTATGAAACATCTATTTCTGTGAGACCGACAACCTGTGTAGTCTCGGCCCTGGGACTGACATTGGGTAGGGATATGCCTATGTTCTGTGGCTGGGCGCTGATAGAGCTGGGCAACGAGGCTCCGATTGCAAGCAGTGCCAGGACCACGAAAACTTTGTTCTTGAACATCTCAATGTACCTCCATATTGGCTCGAGGATAGGTAGAAAGAATCACTTCCCGGATATACGCAGAAGGAAGGGGTGGGTTGCAGAGGTTTGCCTACCGGATTCGCGGTGGGAGGAGACGTAATGAACCGGCTTGTAGCAGGAGAAGTCGAGCTTTAGCCGCCGGCACACCGAGGTTCGAGCCACCAAATTCCGGAATGATAGCGGAGGTAACCGCAACGACTTGCCCGTCAAAGTCGAGGACAGGACCTCCACTGCCGCCATGGGTTGTCTCGGCGTCAAAAACCACTGCAATCGGAGTGACTTGGGCGACGATTCCACGGCTAGCAAGCGGATTGATGTGGCCTGCTGCGGCCAACTCCCTGGCTACGTCCCACACGTCGAGGTCAGAGTCTCGCTCCGCAAGCCGATCGATCAGAGATTCATCGGTACGTGCCAGGAGAGCGTTGATTCCGGTCGGATAGCCGAGAACAATCACTTCGTCCCCGGGCGCTTTCTCGATCGAGCTCAGGCTCAGGGGCGGGATATCTCCAGTTGCTCTATCGGCTCGCAAGACCGCGAGGTCGGCGCTCGAACTGGCCACGACCAGACTCACCGCGACTGGCTCCGAGATCCCTGGGAGGTAACCCATGAAGCGCCGCATCACCGGAGACAGACCGAACGCGAGCACCTGCGCAGCCGATCGGTCGTAGTCCCACGGCAAGGCTACATGGCGATTGGTAAGAAGCAGGCCGTCTTCGGTAGCAATGAATCCCGATCCTGAGAATACGACTTCGACGGGAGGACCAGGGCCACCGATCGTTACTGCTGGCGAACCATCAGGGCCGACTACGATGTGACCTTCTTCGGTTGCTGGAACAAATCGAAGATCCTCGCCACTTTCAGGATCCACGAACCCGAAGGCCCCCTGGAGAAAGGCGACCGATCTGGAGGCTGTCGAGACTACCCGAGCCGGGGCTCCGGATCTCTCCTCGAGGGCTTGAACACGCTCGACCGTGATGCTGATCTCGGTTCGCACACGTGCTAGATCATCCTGGCTGAGATAGCCGCTCGAGGCCTCGAGCAAGTCGGAGATACCGTCGATCTCGAGCTCTCGCTTCTCGAGCCGCTGGCGTAGCTGCTGCACCTTGTGCCCTTGACCTGCAACGACAGTCAAAAGAACAACCATGGCGATGATCATGCTCACCCTGAACAAGATCGATGTCTGTGTCGCAAGCTCCCTCGGTGTGGTCGTGATGAGGGTCGCGACCTGGCCAAGCGAAGACTCAGTCGAATTTCTAGCGCATTCGATGCAGTCTGAGAAGGCTTCTTTTGGGCTTTTATAGGCTCTACTTCCAGGAGGGTACAGGCGAAATCTGAGGATCGGACCATCTTTGCCGACTTCGATCACGTCACCGGAGTCCAAGATACCGTCTTCCACTCGTCTACCATTGACCCAGACTGGATGGTCGCCTTCCGCAACCAGCTCATAACTCGATCCACGCCTCAGCAGGGTCGCATGGTGAAGCCCCACACTCGGTTCGTGTGCCACGTGAATCTCACTGTCGGGTGCCGTGCCGATGCGCAGCCGCGGGCCTCTGAGACGTTGCGTGGTTCCTCTTCGGCCGCCTGATAGATGGACGATTACCGATACCGGTCCCAGGTCGGGCCGTTGTGGGTCGACAGGAGTCGTTGCGTTCGGTGGTAGTACGGCCATAGGTTCCGACGGGCAGAGCCAGTGAGCCTGCCGCCGCGATGTGATTTACGGCCTGATTCTAGCTTGGGTTTTGTAGATGGCGATTCTGAGGTAGGCAGCGATCCAGGAAATCGTTCTCGAACTCTTGATTGGTTGGATAGGCATCACCGAGGATCTTCGTCCAAATGGCTGCATTTTCCATACAGAGATAGAAGAAAACCTCATCGTGCCAGGGTGCTAGCTCCGAAAAGAGATGTCCAAAGAGCTGGACTTTGATTTCATCGGGGTAGGTCAGTTTGCCGTGCGCATCTTGGACCATCTCCATTTGCAAGATCTTGGTCTCTCCGCCTCTCTTGCGGATCTCACGCTCGACGGGTTTGATCAGCGTTATGGCCCCCATCGAGATAAAGGAAACTTCGGAGGGATCGAAGCCGTCAACAAGCCGTCGTGCTACTTGAGCGTAGTCGCTACGCCAACCCGAGTAGTAGATCATCGGATGAAAGTGGAAGCCGACATCGATACCGTGATCGCTAGCCGCGCGAGCCGCCTCTAGACGTCGGTCGAGAGAGGCCGTGCCCGCTTCTTCGTTGCGAATCATGCATGGCGTGTTGAGTGACCAAGTACAGACGATGTTTGGCGGCACAACTCGCTCGAGCAACGCCGCAATGTTGCCCGATTTGGTCTTGAGCTCTAGGAGGACATTCGGGTGAATCTCTGCGAACTCGATCAGAGCATCCAGCAGCCCCAGACGGTTCCCCCATACCAAGGAGTCCGACGATTGACCGGTGCCGATGTGATATTGACGATCTGGATCAAGCTCGATGGCCTTCAGTTTTGCGACAAGATCGGATTCGAGCTCGGCGGTCTCTCCGTAGAAGGTCTGGACCGTGCAGTAAGAGCACGAGAACGGGCAGCCCCGTACGGCATCGATGGTGTGGAGACCACAACAGACCGTGCTTTCGGAATAGGCCGGGCAGAGGCCAAAGACCGTGTCGGTGGTCTGAACCTCTTCGAGCCGCACCTTGCGCCGTGGAGGGGGAACCAGGCCCTCAGCAGGATAGCTTTTTTCTGCTGCCGCAAGCTCACGCAGGTACTGATCCAGATGTCGAAGTATCTCCTTTTTCCGCTCTCGCCCCTTGGATCGGGTTCGACCCTCGATCTTCTCCCACCAAAGCTCGATCGGCTCTTCACACCACATTTCCAGATCGCGCGCCGCTACCGCGACTCGACGAACCTCCTGGTAGGTGAATCGATAGTGCTCGGCTTTGTCTCTCAAGTAACTCTGAGACTCGGCATTTAGCACCGGCAGCAGCGTCGTGGGCTCGAGCTGCGCGAGTTTCTCCGGATAATTAGCCGTCTTTGTCATAGATCGTAGAGAGATCTTCTAATGGTGGAGGGGCAAGGATCGGAGTCTATCTCAACCCGGAGAGCCTGTCCGAGTACCCGCGCAGTTGCGCTACGGACGCCGAGAGTAGCGGTCAGGCGCCTACAGGCTCGACTGTGATTGGGTTGGGATGTTCCAGACTCAATCGTGCAGGTTGTGAAAGCCTGCTATTTGCTCACAATCGACAACGTCCCCGTTGACGGTGCAGGTGCATTCGTCGCTCTGCTCACATCTGATCTCGACCTCGCATCGCTCCTCGCCAGCGCACGCCTGCTCTGAGTCGGCGCGATGAGCTCGAGAGATTCTTATATCGCAGTCGGCGTTGGCATCGTCGCAGCCGAGGTGAAAGTCATGGTGTCGTGACAGCGTGGGAGATCGCTGGTCGAGAATCGCGGTTATTACTTCACTTGCGCCGTTGCGCCAGATCTCCAGGTCGACGGCATCACCATCAGAGCGAGGCAGTATCGCTCCAATTAGATCTCTCTTCGAGCTCACCGGGATGCCGTCGGCGGCGGTGATGATATCGCCGGGTTCGATACCAGCTCGAAAGGCGGGGGAGTCGTCGGTCACCCTGGACACCATCACTCCTCTGTCCTCGTTGACTCCAAAGTGTGAGCGTAGCTCGGGTGTCATTCCTGTCAGCTCTACGCCGAGAAAACCACCCTGACCGCCGCCGTGGAACATGAAACTGTAGTCGTGCTGCCCTGCATCGCAGTCTTCCGATTCGGGATCGCACTGCACGATCACAATTCGATGTTCGTCGACTGCTGATCCCTCGTTGCTGTCCTCTGCGGCCAGGCTGTAGGGGCTTGCCAAACCAACCAGTACGATGGCAACACTCGCAACAAAATGACTCAAGTTGAACTTCTTAGCGATCATTGGCAGATCTCCTTTCTCTATCGGTACAACGACTGGGGTCGGTCAAGGTTCCCGAAGGGATCAACCTGTCGTTCTCAGGGTAAACTTTAGACATGGCCTCGCAGACCCCCATCACGATCTCAAAGTCTCGGTACCTATCGGGACTACAGTGTGCCAAGCGAGTCTGGACCGAACAGCATGCCAGACAGTTCTTGCCCGCGATCGAGCCGTCGACACAGGCGACCTTCGATCAGGGACACCAGGTCGGGCGATTGGCGACTCAGCTCTTTCCTGGTGGTTTGGATGTGAGCCCGGGTCCTCGTCGCTGGGCAGACGTGACGTCGGCGACAGAGAAACTGCTGTCGCAACGCCGCCCGCTGTATGAAGGTGGCTTTGTGTTCCAGGGTGCAGCCTGTCGCGTCGACGTCTTGGTTCCGGTCGAGGCGAATCAGTGGGATGTTTTCGAGGTCAAAAGTTCCACGAGTGTCAAAGACGTGCATCTTACCGATTTGTCGTTTCAAGCCTATGTGCTCGAGGGATCGGGTTTGCAGATTCGCGACTACTACCTGGTCCACCTCGACAGTTCCTATGTCCGAAGTGGGGAGCTCGAGCTCGAGGAGCTGTTCCACAAGGCCTTGGTCACCGAGGAGGTTCGACACCGCCTCCCCGAGGTTACCGACGCACTCGAGGAAATCAGAGGTGTGCTCGAACAACAGGCACGGCCTGAGGTCGCGATCGGGCTGCACTGCGACAAGCCTTATCCGTGCCCGCTCAAATCTGAATGCTTTGGATTTCTGCCAGAGCACAACGTCTTGCAGCTCTACGGTGGTCGCAAGAAGGGCTTCGCGCTTCTCGCTCGCGGCGTCTTGGAGCTTTCTGCGATTCCTGAGGACTTCGAGCTTACCGACAAGCAGCAACTGCAGTTGGAAACAGTTCGCTCTGGCGAGGCCCATTTAGATGCCGAGGGCATCAAGGCCGTTCTCGCGACCCTGATATACCCGGTTAGTTTTTTTGACATCGAAACGGTCAGCACTGCCGTTCCACGATTCGACAA
>CAXMQZ010000066.1:0-26208 GCA_964195975.1 uncultured Polyangiaceae bacterium
GGAATGTCCTTCTTCGGATCCACGAACGGCTTTTTGACCACGGTTGCTGAGCGTGGCTGGGAATCCTCCACCATCACCGTGATCTGATTGCCCAGCTCCGCGTGCTCGACCGGCAGCATCGCATAGCCGAGGTTTTTGTCCAGACGCGGGGAGTAGATGGCCGAGGTGATGTGTCCGACGGCCGAGCCGTTCACCTCCACGCTCCATCGGGTGGCATTGAACTCGATTCGATCTCCTTCGATCTCCACCCCAACCAGCTTGCGTGACACACCCTCGCGGCGAATACGCTCCAGAGCCGTCTTGCCTATGTAGTCCGCTTGCTTGTCTTTGTCGACCAGCCAACCGAGACCGACCTCGAAGGGATTGTTGTCGAGAGTGATGTCGGTACCGTGATTGAGGATTCCCGCTTCGACGCGGCGAATATCCGAGGGCCCGGTCGGCCGAATGTTGTGAGGCTTTCCCGCCTCCATCACGCGCTCCCACAACTCCTCGCCCCGGGTTCCGTCGCGCAGATAGATCTCGTAGCCGATCTCTGCGCTCCAACCTGTCCGCGTCACGATCACTGGAATGCCATCGAGATCGGTGTCGAGAAAGAAGTAGTACTCGAGCTCGAGCACCGGGTCTCCAAAAAGGGCGTGGACCACCTCTTTGGACTTTGGACCCTGAATCTGCATGGGGGAGACATCCGGCTCGTTGATCTCTACATCCAGGCCTGCGTTGACGGCCAGACCCCTGGCCCAGAGCAACACATCGCTATCGGCCAGCGCCAGCCAGAAGTGGTTCTCGCCAAGCCGAAGCAATACCGGATCGTTGATGATGCCGCCGTCGGCCGCCGTGATGATGACGTATTTGCCCTGCCCCACTGCGCATTTGGACAAGTCCCGCGGCGTCAACATGTTGGTGAAGGCAAATGCGTCGGGGCCGGTGATCTCCACATTGCGCTCCACCGCCACATCCCAAACCGTTACGTCGTTGAGAAGCGCGTCGTACTCGACCTCCATATCGTCAAAGCAGATGGGAAACAGCATGTGGTTGTACACGGTGAATCCCTTGGGGCCATACTTCTGGGTCGCCGTGAAGTAGGGCGTGCGCCGCAGGCGTGATCCGCGCTGCACCAAGCTCATATCGAATCCATTACCCATCGATTTCCTCCTCTGGTCTTCGAGCCAACTGATGAAAGACAATCCTAGCGGAGACCACGCGTCGATGGGAGAAGTGTTTCGGGTTGAAGAAACGACGCAACAATCGGTTTTATCTTGCTGGTAGGCTGATTGAGAGATGGATCTGAGACGGTGGACCGGAGTCGGTTTTGTCCGCAGGGCGCCTACTGCAAGCGGCGAAAATGTCGCTATCCACATCACGCGGATGACGCTGCCGCATGTGCTGTGGTGGCACTCGCATATCCAGCCGATCATCGATCGCGACCCGTCGCGTGTCGATCGAGACTGGAACTGGCTTCTGTATGTTTCCTTTGCCACCTTGGCCGGCGGCATCCTGGCCCGCAGACCCGCTGGCTATACGGTCGGAATTCCGGATCCCGAGTCGGATCGATTCATACCCTGTGGGCTCGTTCAACTGGTGGGCCGCTATCCGGCACTGGACGACAGCAGAAAAAAGGGCGCTTTTGTCTGGTTTCTGTCGACCGTCCCCGATGAGGCGCTGGAGGCAGTAGAGGGTTTCAAACTTCCCGCAGATCGCCAGCCAAAGAGGCTCGGCACCATTACACTGGATGTCGCCGTGACCCATTCCCTCAACCATCATCGTTTCGGCCGAACGGCTCTTCACGCCGACGATGAAGGAGGCGACGCCCTCCTCGGCTGGTACCACCGCCGTGGGATGACGGTCTTACCAGCTGGTAAAAGGCTGCCACTGGGACCTCGACGGTTCGTAAAACCGAGCGATGGCCGATACTGTTACTACACTGTCGACAACGCTGTCGAAGCTAGCCATTCACTCGACGACCTCCGCTAGTCGAAGACACCATCGTGACAACACCGACTCAGGCCTTTTTCGAGATCGCTGCCAAGCATGGGCAGATTGATCCCGCTGACGCCGCAGCTGTCCAAGAATGGTTCATGGAGGTTCTCCCCACACTGCCAAAAGAAAGACGCGACGAAATTCTGGAAGAGTTGTTGCAAGCCGATGGCTCGGTAGGGGAAGGCGAGGTAGCCCATGCCTATCCGAAGGATGCGCCGATCCCATCGCTCGGATCCAGCCCGCTCGCGTCGATGCCGGTTTTTGCCGGTGGTTGGAGGAGCTTTCTACTCGGGCTACTCGGGTTGAGGGGCCGTGGTACCGGGCGGTAGGTGAAGCAGGATTGTGCGCGTCACCTTGCCGTTCTCGGTTTGTAATAGATAGAGCCGGTCGTATTCCCACTCCTCGACGATGGCCGGACCCGCATCGCCGCCGAGGCGCGTGACGAGATCCGTGGTCGTGTCGCTGTGGCCCACCACGAGAGCGTTCTCTTTCAGTCTTAGTAACTGGCCGGCCAGAGCCTCGAGGGCATTGGGGTCATAGAGCTCTATCTCCACGCCTTCAGCCTTCGCTACAGGGACCGCCGTGTTTCGGGTGCGTTGGTAGTCGGAGCTGAAGATCCTCTTTATTTCAGCGCTCTTCAGCATGACAGAGAGATTGGCAGCGCGATGTGTCCCGACCTCGGTGAGATCGGGGTCCTGTGAGCCATCCAGTTCTTTCTCTGCGTGGCGCACGAGGTAGATGTCGGCGGCCAAGGCCGGATGGGTTGCCAGAAGTGCCAGGCCAAGGAGGACGGGAGTGATCTTGGTCGTCATGAATGGGCCTCTAGCTCAGCGACGCGACCGTCGAGTCCACATCTACCTCGTCGATCTGGTCGGGGCGGAGGTGCTCGTTGGAATACTCCAGGTAGGCCCCCGAGGTCAGGAAGAGTGAGAACAACTCGGGGCAGAGATGCCCCTCAGAGCACATCGAACTCATGATGCCGACCGTCTGGCTGAGTGTTTTCGGCGCGTGGTAGGGCCGGTCGCTGGCTGTCAGCGCTTCAAAAATGTCGGCGATCGCCATGATGCGATCGGGCACGTCCAGGTCCGCCGCGGATAGCCGGCAGGGATAGCCGGTGCCATCGAGTTTTTCATGGTGGGTACCCGCCCAGTCGGGGACCCGACGCTGCTCTTTTGGAAAGGGGAGCTGGTCGAGCATGCGGATCGTCTGGATCACGTGCTCGTTGATCTTGAACCGCTCTTCGGCGGTGAGCGTCCCGCGTGCAATCGACAGATTGTGAATCTCGCCACGGTTGTACTGATGCTTTGGAACCTCGATGTGGAAGTTGTGTGGCTCGTCGCCAAACGGTTTCTGTCCCGCCGGGCGCGGGATGATGTGATTGGGCTTGTCGGCGAGCAGCGTCTCGGTCGCCGGTAGCGGCGTCGGTGCCTCCGGTCTCAGATCCAACTCTCCATGGGACAGTCCGAGCCGGTCGTCGAGATGTCGGGTCCAGGTCTGGGTGGCGATTTGTTGGACACGCTCGATCTTCTCGTCGGTCATGAAACCATCGCCGACGTTGCACTCGGCGATGAACTCGAAGTCGCGGCGGATCTGATCGGTGCGCTCTGTGAGTCGGGCTCGAAGTTCCTCACGACTCTGATCACCTTCGAGCAGCCCCTTGTAGTACTCGATCTCCGCGTCGCGCCACAGCACCTCGAAACGGGTACGAATCTCGTGAATCCGGTTATAGATGGTTTCGAGCTTGGTCGCCTTGTCGACCACGTATTCGGGAGTGGTCAGCTTGCCACAGTCGTGGAGCCAGCTGGCGAGATGAAGCTGGTACCACTCATCATCGGAGAAGTGAAAATCGGCCAGTGGCCCCTCGGTCGCATCGCTCGCGACCTCGGCCAACATCCTCGCCGCGACGGGCACACGCCGGCAGTGCCCGGAGGTGTAGGGCGACTTGGCATCGATCGCGCCTGCGATCATGTGTATCAGGGAGTCGAGCAGATCCCGTTGCGCTTTGAGCAATCGGCGAATGTCGAGCGCCACGGCGGCATCGGAGGACAGCGCCTCGATGTAGGGCACGATTTCGGGTCGGAAGCCCGTGATCTGATCATTCGGATCACGCGCGTTGACCAGTTGTAGTACTCCGATGGTCTCGTCGAGTTGATTGCGCAGCGGGACGCTCAGCAGCGAGCGTACCTTGTAGCTTTCGGTCTCGTAGTGACTGTGGATCCTCTCGAGCTCGAAGCGGGTCTCGAGATCCAGGTCGTCGATCTTGACGATGGTCCCTTTCTCGACGGTCCCACTAGCGATGCTGGGTCGCGCATTTTGGCGCCGGTCAGCATCCAACTCGACCGACTCGATCGGGGTGGATACTCCGCTGGTACCGCCATAGTGGGTACCCAGGACATTGTTGACCTGGATCGCCATATCGAGGCTCTTCTCGTCTTCGGATAGCAAAAGCACCGCTCCGCCGTCGGCGTCTGATACCCGGGTCGCTTCGGCGAGAATCATCTCCAAAACCTTGTTGAAGTCTTTTTCCGCTGAGAGAGCATCCGAGATCTCCAGGAACTGACGCAGTGAGGATTTCATCATCGACATGGTTTCGGCGAGGTCGTCGACCTCCCTGATACGGGAGCCGACCGTGATCGGGGAGTCCAGCTTGAGCTGCCGCACCTCCTCGGCCTCGCGCGCCAGCTGACCGAGCGAGCCCGAGATGTTTCTCGACACCGCCAAGACCACCACCAGGGCGATTAGCAGAACCGCGGCGGAGATCAAGGCGCCGTTGTTGCGCAGCCGCACTGCAGAGGCCAGGAGCTCATCTCTCGGTATCAAGACCGCCATGTAGACATTCCGGTCCGAACGGGTCGGCAGCTCACGTACCGACACAAGCCAGCTCCGACCCGCGACGAGAATAGGATCGCTACTAGAACGAATCTCCGCCTTGAACTCTCGACTCAACGCCTGATAGACGGGGTCGTTCAGCTCGGAGAGTGAGGGCATGTCGATGCGCTCGTTATCCTGATCGATCTTCAGGGGAATCTCATCGCTGGCGTCGGAAAGAGCGAGGACTCCTCCCTTTTCATCGAGGATGGCGACCTTTGTCGACGGGGTCATTCTCTGGTTGGCAAGACCAGCCGAGAGGTCACGCAGCGCCAGATCGGTACCGACGACAGCGCCGCCCGCGGACAATCGGCGCGCGAAGGTCAACCCGGTCTCATGGGTGGTAAAGAAGACGTAGAAATCGGTGGTGATCTGAGTGTCGGTCCCGATACCGGCCGTGTACCAGCCTCGTTGTCTGGGGTCAAAACCCGTCGGGTCGATTTGGATACGACCTAGCTGGGCCAAATCTTCTCCGAAAAAGAGCCACTCCTCGGTTCTGCTCCCGGTCACGTCATGGTCGATGCTCTGGGCGACAAATCGACTGCCTGCGGGGACCTCGAACGGTTGCAAGGCCCAGAAATCCGGCTCGAATGGTCTAACCAGGAAGAAGTCTCCATCGTCATAGCCAACAAACAGCGACGAGATGGTCGGGTTCGACCGAAACGGTTCGACAAGCACTGGTACCAGCGCGAGTCGATCCTCGAGCGTCGTGTGATCGGGACTCAGAGCTCTCGAGAGGACATCGACCAGATTCTGCGCCGGTCTATAGAGATCCGAGATGGTCCTTTGCATGTATTGGCTCGACCGATCGAGTTGCTGGTCGGCGCTGAGCAGAGCGATTTTGCGACTCTCGTAATAGTTGTACGAGATCAACACCGCACCGACCAGTAACAGCAGGAGGGCGAAAACCGAAGCGATGGTGACGTGCAGAGGGTACTTTCTTACACGCCTGTCAGCTCGAGATCTCATCTCGAATCTCCTTCGAAAAATCTGACCTTTGAATAGCTATTCTAAATAAGGTGAGTTCCCAGCGCAGAATGCATAGTCTATAGTCTCTGCATCTCGTGCGAGGGTTCGGATAGACTCGAATTTCTGGCGGAACCATGCATAGTTCGGCCAGGCTGCAGAACCGATCCCCGAAGACACATCTTCGAATCCAATGAGGAGAGACGCAATGAGGAACTTCATCAAGACAAGCCGCATTCTGATTTTGACCCTGGCTTGCCTGTTGTCTTTCGCAGGTCTGGTGGGTGCGCAGGACAACGCCGTCGAGCAGGCGCTCGAGATCTGCAAACCTGAAATTGACAGCTACTGTAGTCAGGTCACTCCGGGTGAAGGGCGTCTCTTGGCCTGTTTCATGGCCCACGAGGACAAGCTGTCCGGCCAGTGCAGCTGGGCGCTCTACGATGCTATGGACGAACTCGAGGCCTTTATCGATGCCGTAGCGTACGTGGCGGAGTCGTGCTGGGACGACATGGTGGAGCACTGCGGCGAGGTCAAGGTGGGTGAGGGCCGAGTCGCGGAATGCCTACTCGACAAAAAGGATGTGGTGTCGCCGGCTTGCAAACAGGCGATGGACGACGTCGAGCTCGAGATAGTCGAGGAGTAGGCATCAACATGCGCTGAGGGTGGCCTGGAGTAGTGATCACCGAAGAATCTAGTCCGCTGATTCTCGCGGGTCTATTGACTCTCCTTGTGGATCATGTGTTGGCGCCTTGAACTTTTTTGAGGCGAGCGCTATACATCCCCTATGAAAGAAGTCGCAAAACTCCTGAATCGCATGGTGGAGGAGGAAGCGATTCTCGACTACGCGGTGTTCGGCGCGGTCGCACAAATGAGATACACGGAAGCTGTAGCTACATTCGATGCAGATATTCTCGTCGCGGTTTCAAAGCCTGAGGCAATAGGTGTTCTCGGTCCTATTTACGCATTCTGCAAGGCTCTCGGCTATCTTCCCGAAGGGGAAGCCATCCGTGTCGGGGCGTGGCCGGTGCAGCTGATTCCCGCTTTCGATTCTCTCACCGAAGAGGCGATCAGGGAGGCGGAAACTGCTGACCTTGAAGGCACCCACATCCGAGTTGTGCGCGCTGACTACCTCGCCGTGATCGCCCTCAGTGTCGGACGGGCGAAGGATTTTGCTCGCATTCTCGCCTTGCGTGAAGTTGGTGCGGTCAAGGACGTTGAGATCTCGGCTCTGGCCAAGCGTCACGGGTTGGCAGATGCATGGACAAGATTTCTGGAGAGGTTCAATGAGGCATGACCTTCGAGCGATCCTGGTTCGGCAGGCCGAGTGGCAGCGATCTCGCGCTCATCAGACCTGGGCGGACAAGCTGCGAATAGCGATCCTCATGCGCGAGGATTTGAAATCTATTCGAAAGTCCCGGTCACGAGACGAGCCAAGGCCGGACATTCGCGGATCCTGAGGAGGCATTCGAGCTTCTCAGAATACTACGCACAGCAAGGGACCACACGGCGGTCGACGCCGCCGGAAGGGCATCAGTCATGGCTGACACCAAGCAGATAGTCTGTCCAAACTGCAACAAGATCAACCGCGTCGCTACGGCGCGCTTGGGCGACCATCCGGTCTGTGGCGCTTGCAAGCAGCCGCTGTTTTCAGGGCGCCCGATCCAACTCGATGAGGCGACATTCGACCGTTTCATCGGACGCAGCGACGTTCCCGTGGTGGTGGATTTTTGGGCCTCCTGGTGTGGGCCGTGCAAGATGATGGCCCCCGCCTACGAGAAAGCGGCGGTGCAACTCGAGCCCCAGGTCATCTTGGCCAAGCTCAACACCGAGGAGGCTCCCCAGGCGGCGACCCGGTACGGCATCCAAAGCATTCCGACTCTGGTGGTGTTCAAGCAGGGCAGAGAGGTGGCCCGTCAATCTGGAGCGATGAGCCAGCCCCAGATCGAGCAGTGGGTGCGAACGCACGCGGCTTGAAACGACGAACGGCTCCACCGAGTTCAACGCCTCGAGCCTAGTAGCCCCCTGTCCCCACCGGAGGAGCGCCAAAGCGTGTCGGAACGGCCGGGTGACAACAGTACCGAGATTCGGTACGGTTGAGGCCGATTTGGAGAACGAGAAATGAACGAAGTCAGTGCCAACGAGTTTAGGGCTCACCTGAAGAGAGAAGTGGACCGTGTAGTGGCGGATCGCCGGGTCCTGCGAGTGAAGAGACGGCACGGCGAAGACTTCGTTGTCGTTGCCGCAGACGACTGGAGTGCCATCGAGGAGACGCTATTCCTCCACCGGGTCCCGGGTCTGGTTGAAAGTGTTCACGAGGCAGCCGCTGAATCCTTGGCTGACGGTAAGAGACTGCAGGATCTGGATTGGTGAAATGGCGAGTAGTTCTGAGCAGGCAAGCCGCCAAGGACGCGAAAAGGCTCTCCGGAGCAGGCCTCAAGTCGCCGGCTGAGAAACTGCTCCGTCTGCTGCAAAACGATCCGTTGGCGATGCCTCCGCGCTTCGAGAAACTGGTGGGGAACCTCGCTGGGTATTACTCTCGGCGCATCAATATTCAGCACCACATGATTTACCGAATCGATGGCGACCAGCGCGTCGTGCATGTTCTTCGCATGTGGACGCACTACGAATAGCAATACGACAGATAGGTGGCAGCTTTGCCAGGCTGCTGAGCATGGCCTCCGCGTCGTCGCACGCTTCCTCGGCAGAACAGAGACCGCCAGGTCGGCGGACGCACCAAAGAGAAAACCCAATGAGCCGCCCATGGCCGCACCGGCTATCGTTCCTGCCGGACCGAGCAGTAGGAAGATTTATTTCTCGGTTAGTCTGGCCCCTGTAAGTGGATCCGTTTTAGTGAGCCTGGCCTTGGCATTGTAGATTGATCTGGTATCGTCTATGATACCAAGGTGACAAAGCCGTTGGTCATTTTCGATACGAATGTGCTGGTGGCCGCAACGCGCTCAAGACGTGGAGCGTCGTTTGCACTACTGTCTCGTGTTGGCGGCCGGGACTTCCAGATCGCAGTCTCGGTTCCACTGGTCCTCGAGTATGAATACGCTTTGCTCAACCACCGCAAGGAGAACCGGCTCTCAGAGGCGGAGATTGGAGCGATTCTCGACTACCTCTGTTCGACTGCAGAACGCCAGGAAATCTTCTTCTTGTGGCGTCCAGGCCTTCGCGATCCAAAGGACGACATGGTGCTAGAGCTTGCGGTTGCAGCAGAAGCGGACGCGATTATCACCCACAACTTGCGGGACTTCGCTGGGGCATCAAATTTCGGAGTCGAGGTAGTGAGGCCACAGGAGTTCCTGAAAAGTCTGCGAGGAAACCTATGAGTGCACTCAGTCTCCGATTGCCCAACTCTCTACACAAGCAGCTGCGCGAGCTGGCTCGGAGAGAAGGTGTGTCGATCAATCAACTCGTGAATTCGGCCGTGGCCGAGAAAATGGCAGCACTGATGACGGTCGATTATCTGAGGGAGCGCGCCGAACGTGGCAGTCGCCAGAAGTTCAAAGCCGCACTCGTCAAGGTGCCTGATGTGGAGGCGCAAGAAGAGGACCGACTCCCTGACATGGTGTCACGCCGCCGCACTGCTTCCCGAACTCCAGGTCGCAAATCCTAGCTGGTCCGGATCAAGGGCCAATGCAGCTTCGCGCCTGCGACGGTGGTTGCTTCCGACACCAACGTACTCGATTCTGGAGTTTTCCTCTCCGTATTCCGTGGAGCAGAGGTCTCTCGGCGCGAGTAGTACAAAAGTGCTACAATGTCGTGAACCGGGCGCTACAAGTCCGAGAGAGAAGCGAGGAGTAGCTCGAGCCATGGTCAAAAGAGTAACTGCGCGAAAAATGGGTGGGTCGGTAGGGGCTACCCTGCCGAAAGAGTCCGTCGAGCGGTTTCACATCAAGGCTGGCGATGTCTTGAACGTTATCGAGATTCCTGAAGGGATCCTGATCACACCTTTTGACCCGGACTTCGAGAAGGCTCTGGAAGCCTACGAGCGTGGCGCGCGAAAGTACCGCAACGCACTGCGCGAACTTGCCCAGTAGTGATCTAGCAAGGTGAAGGAACCGCGCTGGCTGTCTCGCTCTGTCGTCGGCATCATCCATACCAACCAGATCCGCGATCACGGCGGCAGTTTCGGGGTTCGGGAGGAAGGGCTGATCGAGTCTGCCTTGGATCGACCCCGGAACCAGTGGACTTATGAGAAGGATGCCGACCTCGCGGATCTTGCAGCAGCGTATGGCTACAGTCTCATCACCAATCACGGGTTTGTCGACGGCAACAAGAGAGTCGCATTCATGGCTGTCTACACCTTCCTGGGGATAAACGACCATGACCTGGACGTCTCCGAACCTGAGGTCGTTCGAGTGATGCTGGATTTGGCCACATCGAACTTGACCGAGTTCCGGTTTGCGGCCTGGATCCGTGAGCACTGGATTCCCACCTAGGCTGACTCAACTGTCCATTTTCGGTGCCGGTTGGTGCTTTTTGGGTGGTGAAATGGCGAGGGTAGCGACTGCTAGACTGACCCCATGAGAAAACCCGCCGATCCGGCCAAGATTCGCCGTCTTCTCGAGGAGCTGGGTCGTCGGTCGCGAGGCCCCGGCCGCATCTATCTTGTCGGAGGAGCCACCGCTCTACTCGAAGGCTGGAGATCGAGCACGGTCGATGTCGATTTGAAACTGGATCCCGAGCCGGAAGGCATCTTCGAAGCGATCGCTCGCCTCAAAGACGAGCTCCAGGTCAACATAGAGCTGGCATCGCCCGATCAATTCCTTCCTCCCTTGCCAGACTGGAAGGCTCATTCTCGGTTCATCGCTCGCCACGGCGAGGTGGAGTTCTTTCACTACGATCTTCGCTCGCAAGCTCTGGCCAAGCTGGCCCGAGCCCATGATCGGGATCTGCTCGACGTTCGGGCCATGCTCGATCTTGGCTTGGTAACCCGAGATGAAATTCTGCAAGGGTTGGATCAGATCCGCGAACAGCTGATTCGCTATCCCGCCCTCGATGCTGTCTCCTTCGAGCACCGGGTGCGTCGTTTCTTCGAGATCGACGATGACTGATCTCGATGGACTACCCGCGAGTCAGAGAATTTCCCGCGGGCTCCGCGATCTAGAAGAAGGCGAGGTCACAATCGATGCCTTGGTGGTGGCCATCGCGTCGCGCCGTCTCACCGGTCTCGGCCTACCGATCCCTCCTCGCGAGGAGCTTCCTCGAGATCCCGAGCTCGCCCTATATGAGCTCCTGTGCGATCGCCAGGAGGATCCCTTCTTCGCATACCGGGCAATTCTGGATGAGCTCGACAGCTTCGTCTCGAGTTTCGAGGCGTCGTTCGGCGAGCGGTAGGACAAGGACCGCCAGAGCGGTTCAGCGAACCGAATCCAGATCAGCGCCAAGTACTCGTTCTAGCGGACCGTACGCATGACGGTCGATCTTCCCGGCCGGCCGGAGCGCAACTTGCATCTTGAAGGCCTGGCACCGGCTACTCCTCGGAGCCGTCTTCTAACTCGATTTTGAGCTCCAAGAAGCCGACGTCCGCGGCATCGCCAGGCCGCACCGTGTCTTTGGTGCGAATGAGCGTTTGTTTGCTAGCCAGCGGAATCTCGACATCCTCGAGCTCGAAGACATCTAGTCCCGCGGCGACCGCATCATCGTAGTCCACCCCGCAGGCCTTCTTCATCAGATCGACGACAATCTCGTCGGCAATTCGAACCACCGAATAGCGTTGGACTTCATCGTCTTCCATGAGGGCGATCGCGTTGTCAGGAAGGTCTGCCATTGCCCGCTTGAGAGCCCGAATATTCCCGACTGACGGGTCAATCAAGAGGTCGATGTCCTTGGTCGCCCGAACAAAGCCGTGCAGGATAACCGCAAAACCCCCGATTAGCACGTAGCGGACCTTCTCGCGCTGGAGGGCCCGGCAGAGAGTTACTAGATCTTCGAGCTCGGGCGCACGTGATTGACCACGATCTGCTTCATCATCCATGCTTCAGCATCCTCATGGCTCGAGAATCGGTAGATCCCCTTTGGGACCAGACTCTTGCCTCTAAGTCGATTCATCGTGCGCTGAAGAATAGCGATGTCTCGCAGAACATCCTCTCCCTCAGGGCGACGCGAGATCCGCTTCATGGAAAACGATGTTGATTCGGCTCTCGCGTTCGGCATTTCTGATCCTCACTTCCGAAAGCTATCGTAGCAGGGACATTTTGGAAACCAAGCTGCCGGAGCCGGTCGGCGTCTCGTTACGAGCCTTACTTTGGCCCTCCCGGCCGGCCCGCAAGAGCCACAAATACCGGGAGAGCCGGCAAAGGCCGTACAGGTCTCAATGCTCGTGGCACGATGTCGGGTAGAGCGGCGCCCTATCCGCAATCCGATTCCTCTTTCATGATATCATGCAGCATGAAAGTGAGGAATTCATGCCTGTCATCAAGACAGTTGGACGAAGCGGGCAGATCAGCCTCGGGAAGCGGTTTGCGGGCCAGCATGTGCTGATCGACGAAATCGAGCCTGGAGTGTGGATGCTCAAGGTCGGGCGGTTCATCCCAGAGAACGAGGCGTGGCTGCACCAGGAGCCCGCCATCTCAGAGCTAGACGAGGCAGTCGCTTGGGCTGAGACCAACCCACCGACCGAGGCTGATCTTCTCATCCTCGAAGAAAAGGTCGGGAAGTGAAACATGGAATCCGTCTCGATCTCAACAACCCGGTCTTCCAGCGGCAACTGTTCGAACTCGAAAAGAGACACCAACTCGCGGTTCTTCGAGTTCTGCGCAAGCTTTCACAGTTGACCTGGCCTACCCTCTACTCGGATCGAGGCTTTCGCTGGGAAGCTATCGTGTCTCGCCAGGGCCCCACCGGGACGCGCCTTTACACCATTCGCCTTTCGAGGGGTTTTCGAGCCGTTGTCCACCGTGAGGACGACTGGCTTCGGTTCTTGACCCTCCATCCCGATCACGATTCCGCCTACTAGGTGATGGAAGAAGGTAGACCGGCGCCAGCGTGGCGCGAAATGGCCAGAATGCGACCTTGGACTTGAGATGTCATGTGAAATGAAAATTTGGGTTTCAGCTTGGAGCTGAAACGAGGGCCATTGGTGGTATCTGAGTGGAGCTCGCTCGAGCGAGAATGGGATAGCATCTGATTAGGTTTTCTTGAAAGTGTTGGTGAGATGAGGGACATGTACCGAACTTGCAAAGTTCGGTGACGTGTCCCTTCCTCGATGATTTTTCTGGAGAGGAGGGACGCAGGCGTGAAAAAAACGAAGAGGAGTTTTCTATTGTCGACCGCGCTAGCCGTGGCGGCGCTGTCACTATTCCTGTCGCCAACCCTGGCGACTGCCCAATCCATCGGCGAACCATGCCGAGTATTTCGGTGTGATGCCGCAGTTGACGGATCCGAACTCGGACTTGTCGAAGAAACTTAAAGACAATCCGATCGTCAAAGCGATCCAGGGCGGCACTCCGGAGCAGAGCAACGCCGCCTTTGGGCAGCTTGCGAACTCGCTGACTTTCAATGAACCTCTTGCGGCATTCGACGCTCCAGATATCACCATGTCGGCCTGGCAGAAGTTCATCGAGATCGCCAACAAGCACAACGAGCCCGGAAAGTTCACCACCTTGATCGCCTTCGAGTGGACCTCGATCCCGGTCAACCAGAACCTGCACCGCAATGTGTTCTTCCGCGACGACACGGGCCCGGTGGTTCCATTCTCGGCCTTTGACTCCGACCGGCCTGAGGATTTGTGGACCTATATCGAGACCCAGCGCAAGTCGGGACACGAGTGTTTCGCCATTCCACACAACGGCAACATCAGCAACGGCCTGATGTATGCACCACGTACTTCCTATGGCACGCAAATCGACAAACTCTACGCCACGCGGCGCGCACGGAATGAGCCGGCGACCGAGATCATCCAGGTCAAGAGCGCCTCGGAAACGCACCCTGCGTTGTCACCCAGCGATGAATTTGCAGGCTTCGAGACATCATTTGCTCACCTGATCGGTAGCAACCCGGGCGTGTTAAGCCGGGTCAACTACGGCTACATCCGCAGGGCCTTGATCGATGGTATTGGCTACCAGGAATATCTCGGCGTCAACCCATACAAATACGGGATCGTCAGTGGCGCCGACAACCACCAGGCCATGTCCGACAACGAGGAGTTTGCCTTCACCGGTGCTCACGGGCAGTTGGACAATTCACCGACAAAGCGGATCGAAGGAGGCCGCAACCTGACCGGTGAGCCGCCCTACACCCTGGGCTCCGCAGGCACCACCGCTGTTTGGGCGCCCGAGAACACCCGCGGGGCCATCTTCGATGGCATCTATAACAAAGAGACGTATGGCACGTCCGGAACCTTCATCCGACTGAGATTCTTCGGTGGATGGGGCTACCCGGACTATCTCGCCGAGGACAACGATTTTGTCGAGAAGGCCTATTCGAATGGCGTGCCGATGGGCGGCGACTTGGCGGCGATGCCGACAGGTGCCAAGGCGCCTACCTTTGCTGTCTGGGCACTCAAGGACCCGGAGAGTGGCAACCTCGACCGCGTGCAGATCATCAAAGGCTGGTACCAAAATGGTTATCCTCAGGAGCAGGTCTATGACGTCGTCTGGTCGGACGACCGCAAGCCCGATCCGGACACCGGCAAACTGCCACCGGTCGGCAATACGGTCGACATCAAGAACGCGACCTATACCAACAGCATCGGTGATACCCAGTTGAGTGCCGTGTGGACGGACCCGGAATTCGATCCGGCATTGCACGCGGTCTACTACGTGCGGGTACTCGAAATCCCGACGCCCCGCTGGTCGACCTATGATGCCAAGACACTCGGTATAGACCCGCCGGCAGAAGTTCCGGCCACGATTCAAGAACGCGCCTGGTCGTCACCGATCTGGTACACGCCGGATCCGGAACTGGTCGAGAAGGCGAAGTACTATCCTGAATTGCACCAGATCTTCAATTAATCGGGACGAGCGCAGTGAGCAATGGATATTGAGATTGGGGACATGTCCCCGGGCGGGATCGTGTCCCCGATGGAAAGCACAAAAGGAGGGACTGCACATGAAAAGAACGAACAAAACCTATTTGTTGTCGGCAGGGCTTGCGGTGATGCTGCTGTCGCTAGTGATTGCGCCAACCCTGGCGACCGCCCAATCGATCGGCGAGCCTGGTCGCGACTCGGGCCAGGCCAATCCGCTCAAGAACGTCTACTTCGGCGAGCAGCATATTCACACCCGTAATTCGCCGGATGCGTTTGCTATGGGTACCCGCGGAACATGGGAGGACGCGTATCGCTATGCGATGGGTGAGGAGACTACGCTGTCGACCACCTTTCAGAAGATCAAGAAGTCGACACCCTACGATTTCGTCGGACTGACGGATCATTCGGAGTACTTCGGCGTTATGCCGCAACTCATTGATCCGAATAGTCCGCTATCCAAGAGCGATTTTGCCAAGAGATTGGCAGGTCCCGGCGCGAGCTCCGACGCCCCGGACTCGCCGATCAATATCATTCTCGGCTCGATTCTGACCAGCACGCCGATGCCGGAGTACGTCACGCCGGATCTTCTGACTGGCAATTGGGCGCGCTATGTCGAAACGGCGAACAAATACAACAGGCCTGGCGAGTTTACGACCCTGATCGCCTACGAGTGGACCTCGATCCCGAACGGCCGCAACATGCATCGTAATGTGTTCTTCCGCGATGACGGCCCTACAGTGCCATTCTCATCATTCGATTCCATCCAGCCCGAGGATCTGTGGACCTATCAGGAGATTCAGCGCAACCTAGGGCACGAGAATCTCGCGATCCCGCATAACGGCAATGTCTCCGACGGCTGGATGTACTCGCCGAGAAAATTCCTCGGCGGAGAGATGGATGCCCGCTATGCGGAACGACAGGCACGAAATGAACCGCTGACGGAAATCATCCAGACCAAGGGCAGCTCCGATACGCACCCGGCCTTTTCTCCGAACGACGAGTTTGCCAATTTCGAGCTGTTTCCGAACATGATCAACGTCGGCCAGGCCAGCCAGATCAAATACGGTTATGTGCGCCAGGGTTTGGTAGAGGGGATGATCATTGAAGAAAAGCTGGGGAGCAACCCCTACAAGATGGGCTTCGCGTCAGGCGCCGACAGCCACTCGGCCTATTCCAACAACGAAGAGTTCAATTTCGAAGGTTCCCACGCGAAAGCAGATGACACCCCGGAGAAAAGGCTGAGCCCGATACCGAATCCGAGCGGCGATGTGGGCGCGAGAGTGGGTTCTGCAGGGGCCACTGCCGTGTGGGCGGAAGAAAATACCCGGGCGTCGATCTTTGATGCGATGAAGGGCAAGGAGACCTACGGTACATCGGGTACTTTGATCCGGCTGCGCTTCTTTGGCGGCTGGGACTACCCGGCCGACCTCGTGAAGGACAGCGACTTCATACGGCAGGCCTATGACTATGGTGTGCCGATGGGCGGTGACCTACCCGAGAAGCCCGACACCGCCAAGGCGCCAACCTTTGCTATTTGGGCGCTCAAGGACCCCGAGAGCGGCAACCTCGATCGTGTTCAGGTCATCAAGGGCTGGGTGAATAAGTGGGACAGGGCTTCAGAGAAGATCTACGACGTCGCTTTGTCCGATGGTCGCGCTGTTGATCCCAAGACCGGCAAGGCACCACCGGTCGGCAATACAGTCGACATCAAGACCGCGACTTACACCAACGATATCGGCGACGTCGAGCTTTCCGCGGTCTGGACCGATCCGGACTTTGATCCTACGCAGCATGTGGTTTATTACGTGCGCGTGCTCGAGATTCCGACGCCACGCTGGTCGACCTACGACGCGGTCAGGAACAATCTTCCGATGGTTACCGAGGTTCCGGCCACCATCCAGGAGCGCGCCTGGTCATCGCCGATCTGGTATACGCCGGGGGAGTGAAGCAGTGGTCGCCGCCTGCGGCGGCTAGCAGTGAAGCAGTGAGCAATGAGGCAATGACATTGAGGAGAGAATCGAATTTCCTCAGACTGGAGATGATTATGAGCAACAAAGAAAAGAAGACGAACGTGGACGAGAAGAACACCGGGTCGACCCTGGATCGGCGCAAGCTTATGGTGGCCGGTGGTGTAGGTCTGGCCGGATCGCTGATGGCGGGATGGGGTGCGTTACCAGCGGCCGCCAAAACGAGCCAGTCGGCGGCGGGCATAATCCCGGACGCCGATCCGAAGACATTTGCGGAAGTCCTGGCCAAGATCAACGCGGGCGACGCGTTCTTCGAGGCCTTGGCCCAGCAGCCGGACAAGACACCGATCATCAATCTCAACTTCATCTGCTGCCGCCCGCGCGGGAACGCGACCCAATACGAGGCCTATGGCTCCGTCGCCGGCAAGGAGATCAGCGGTGTGGGTGGCTCGATCGCCGCGTACGCCGTGGGCATCACCGACGCCGACCCCGACTACCGCCTCAGCGACAAGTGGGATGTAGTCGACCTGCCTGTATATCCTCGCCGCGCCTCGTACCTGCAGCTGCAACAGAGCTCGGCCTACCAGCTCGCGATTCAGGATCGTGTGGGCGGTACCTACGAGCGCCTGCTCTACGTGCTGAGCGACGACACCGACAACAAGCCTTTCTTCGACGGCACCACATCGATCGCCGAGCTCCACAAGTCCAAGAAGGCTCTGCCCGTCAAGAATCCCTATCCCGCCAAGGATTGCGAAGTCTGGGTATACGAACTGCTGCGATTCAAGGCGGCAGGTGGCCGCGACGCGTTCCACAGCTACGCCGAGGCCTTCCAGCCGATCCTCGCGAAGGTTGGCGGCAAGGTCTGGATGTCGGTGCGGGCGGAGATGCCCATCGTCAGCGAGAAGTTCTGGGATCACTTCGTGGTCACCCAGTATCCGACGCTGCAGGCCATGGAGGGCATGTTCCAGAGCGATGCATGGCAGGCGGTCAGCAAGGGCCGGCTCCAGGCGCTCGACGAGATTCTGGCCGTGGCTGCCAAGCCGGTGAATCTGAGCTAGGTAACCGGTGCCAGGCCTGGCACCGTCAAGGAGGGACGATGAACAGATTGAAGGTACCGACCCGGACAACTGGGGCTCTATTGTTGTGTGTGGCGATGTTGGTGTCGTGCTCGCCTGCGCAGGACCCAACGCAGGATAAGGCAGCCGACACGCAAGGCAAGCTAACCGCGGACGATGCGAGGGCCATCGCCAAGGAGGCCTACATTTTCAACTACCCGCTGGTGATGTACTACCGCACGATGTACCTGCAGGCGATCGATCCCCATTCCAAGTCGTACAGCGGCGGCTTTGGTGAGTGGCTGCATCTTGGGACATCCTCGCCAAAGGACACGGACATCGTCTCGCCCAATAACGACACGCCCTATTCCTACGCCTGGGTCGATCTGCGTGCCGAGCCGTGGGTGCTGACTCTGCCGAAGATCGAAGAGAATCGCTTCTATACCAGCCAGTGGGATGATCTCTGGGGCTTCGTGCTCGACAATCCCGGATCGGTCGAAGATGGCAACGGCGGCGTGACCGTGCTCCTGGCATCGCCAACCTGGCAGGGTGAGCTACCCGAGGGTGTGAAACGAGTCATTCAGGGCGACTCCGAATTCCTCGGCTCACTGACGCGCACCCAGTTGATCGAGCCTGAGGATCTACTCAATGTTGAGAAGATTCAAGCTGAATACAAGCTCGAGCCGCTGAGTGCCTACCTGGGCAAGGAGACGCCTGGGGTAGCGCCTGCGATCGAGTGGAAATCCTGGACAGAGGGCGCCGAGACAACCGACGAGTTCTGGGCCTACGTGAATTTTCTGTTGCCCCTCACGACGCCCAATCCACAGGATAAACCGGTTCAGGACCGCATGGCAAAGATCGGACTCGCTGCCGGCAAGCCCTGGGATTCCGCGGCGCTTGGCGATGATGTGAGCGCCGCGATCGCCGCGGGCATGCAGGACGCCTTGGCGGAGTTGAAGGATGCCTCGACCAAGATCACGGATCCCAGTCTGTTCTTCCGATCGCGCAAGGATCTCAACAAGGACTATTTCAACCGCGCCCTGGGTGTCATGGTGGGCATCTTTGGCAACGTTAAGAAGGTGTCGGTCTATTTTGCAGTCGCCGACGACGATCAGGGAGAGCTCTTCGACGGTAGCGAGCACAACTACGCGGTCACCTTTTCAGCAGATCAGATACCCCCCGCAAAGAACTTCTGGTCCTGGACCATGTACAAGCTGCCCCAACGCTGGTTGGTCGATAATCCGATCAACCGATATTCGATCGGCAGCTCCACACCAGGATTGAAGACGGCCACAGACGGTTCTATCACCATCTACTTCCAGGCCACCTCTCCCGGCAAGGACAAGGAGAGCAATTGGCTGCCGGCTCCCGAAGGCTCCTTCTGGCCAATCCTTCGCACCTATGGACCTGGCCCAACCATCTTGGACGGAAGCTGGAAAATGCCTCCGGTGAAACAGGTGCAGTAAGCAGGAAGATCGAGCAGGAAACAGATTGAAGGAAAGAAAATGATCGAGATTCTCAAAGACAAGACGCTCAAAGAGACGACAAAGGCAGTGTGCATGGCTGCTCTGATTCTCGTACTCGCGACCGCAACGTATGCGCAGGAAACCACGAAGGCGGGCGACCCGGCTGCAATGCAGGCCTATGCCCTCGGCGTGCAGGCCTACCTCTGGGGTTACCCGATGGTCGTGATGCAGAAAAGCCGGGACGCGATGACATCGAGCGACCATACGGTCACTCCGGAGGAATTCGCTAAGACCGGTAAGATTGTCGGACCCGTGAATCAGGTCGCCAACGCATGGGAGATGCTCGGACCGAACTTCTCTGCGGTTCAGTCAGTGAACAGTGACACGCTGTATGAAATCATATGGTGCGACTCTACCGAGGAACCGTACATATTGCATATTCCGGACACCAAGGGACGCTATTACACCTTTCAATTCATCGACGCCTGGACGAATAACTACCACTACGCGAGCACGCGTACGATGGGCTCTCAGGATCAGGATTACGCGCTTGTGGCGCCCGGATGGAAGGGCGTGCTTCCTAAAGGTGTCATCCGGGTTGACAGCCCAACACCGACTCACTTCATCATCGGGCGAATTTTCGTCGCGGATCTGAAGGATGTCCCTACGGTCAACAAGCTGCAAGAACAAGTAACGATGACGCCGCTTAGCAGCTACGGGAAAAAGTACACTCCGCCAAAGGTTCCTGCGGTTCCCGCCAAAAAATACACGGGTGACTTGGCCTTCTTCGAGCAGTTGGGTGACACTCTCGCGATCAATGGCGCACTGCCAGCAGATACCGGAATTTTAGGTTTCCTGAAGAACATTGGTCTGACGACCGATTACGGCTTCGATGCCTCCGGTCTCAGTGACGGTGAAAAGAAAGCGTTGGCACAGGCCATCGTGGATGGTGAGTCTATGCTCGCTGCCAAGGCGGCCAGTTTGGGCAGGAACGTCAATGGTTGGTCGTATGCTACGGTTCTCGACGAGTTTTTCGGCACCGACTACCTGCTCCGCGGGGCGATCGGCTATCAGGCCATGTTCGAGAACACACCGATCGAGGCGTATTACCCCAGCGTATCTGTTGACGTGGATGGCGAGACGCTGGATGCCTCTTCCGGGAACTATACGATGACTTTCCCCAAGGGCGGGTTGCCACCGGTGGGCGCTTTCTGGTCAACATCCATGTACGACCAAAAGAAACGACTGTTGGTCGCGAATTCGCTCAATCGCTACAAGATCAGCAGCGCCGATAATCTCGAGACCGGGGCCGACGGATCGACCACGATCTACATCCAGGCCGACTCGCCCGGCAAAGGCAAGGAATCGAACTGGCTGCCGGCGCCAAAAGAGCCGTTCTACATGTTGTTTCGCATGTATCAGCCTGAGATTGAAGCACTGAATGGACAGTATGTGCTTCCCGGGGTTGAACGGGTGAATTAGAGTAACCGGTGCCAGGCCTGCAAGATGCAAGATGGATCTCCAGTACCATCCAAGTTGCATCTTGCAGGCCTGGCACCGTAGTTTTCAGCCACGGTGGTGATGGAAAGTAGACGAATTTTCAGGCAACGATGATGAAACGAAGGATCAAAAAGATGTGGATCGTGATTGCTGTGATGGTCGTTTTTCATCTGGTCGGCTTTCTGTCGTCGATCGATGCTGTGATGAGCACCCGGACCTCGCAGGGGGCAATCGCCTGGGCGGTGTCGCTCAACACGTTCCCCTACCTGGCGGTGCCGGCCTACTGGGTGCTCGGGCGAAGCCGTTTCGAGGGCTACGTCGATGCCCGGCAGGAGGGCGATAACGAGATACGGCACATCGTCCTTGAAGCCAGGGAGCAGACGAT
The DNA here is from genome assembly GCA_964195975.1 of uncultured Polyangiaceae bacterium. GTDB lineage: Bacteria > Acidobacteriota > Thermoanaerobaculia > Multivoradales > JAHEKO01 > CAXMQZ01. Next base: position 21,162 of record CAXMQZ010000066.1, read on the forward strand.
GGATTTGCGCTCGAATCGAGCGAGCGAGGATCAAAATTCGTATGCCGGTGAGCAGATCGCAAAGATCCCCTACCTGAAGAACAACGAGGTCGAGCTGCTGGTGGATGGACAGGAGACCTTCGACAGCATCTTCTCGGGGATCGAGGCTGCCAAGGAGTACATCCTGGTGCAGTTTTTTATCGTCAAGGACGACGAGATCGGGCGCCAGCTCAAGTCGAGGCTCTTGGCTAAAGCCAGCGAGGGGGTCCGCGTCTACTTCCTCTACGACGAGGTTGGCAGCAACTCCCTGCCCAAGAGCTACCTCGAGGAGCTGCGCGAGGCCGGGGCAGAGATTCTCGACTTCCACACCCGCAAGGGCCCGGGTAACCGCTTTCAGATCAATTTCCGCAACCATCGAAAAATAGTGGTGGTGGACGGCCATACCGCCTGGGTGGGTGGTCATAACGTGGGTGATGAGTACATGGGTCGGGATCCACAGTTCGGACACTGGCGGGACACCCACGTCAGAATTACGGGGCCCGCTGCACTGGCCGTGCAGCTGAGCTTTCTCGAGGATTGGTACTGGGCCACAGGCAAGGCGCTGGAGTTTGGCTGGGCGCCCCATCTCCCGGAAGGGGAGGGTAAAGATGTGCTGATCTTCCCGACCGGTCCCGCCGACCGGCTGGAGTCGGCAACCCTGATGTTCCTCACCGGCATCAACGCGGCCCGCGAGAGAGTCTGGATCGCAAGCCCCTACTTCGTGCCCGACGAATCGTTGATGAACGCGCTCCATCTGGCCGCCCTGCGGGGAGCCGACGTTCGCATCATCATCCCGGACAAGGCGGACCACACGCTGGTCTGGCTGGCCGCATACTCGTACTTCGAGGAAGCCGCCGAGACCGGCATCCGGTTCTTCCGCTACATGGACGGTTTTCTGCATCAGAAGGTGGTGCTGATCGATGATGAGATCAGCGCCATCGGCACCGCCAACTTCGATAACCGTTCGTTCCGGCTCAACTTCGAGATCATGGCGGTGGTGGCTGATCCTGCCTTCAACGAGGAGGTCGAGCAGATGCTCCTCGCCGACATGGAAAAATCGGTGGAGATGCAACCTGGCGACCTCGACAAGAAGTCCTTCTGGTTCAAGCTCGGGACCCGCCTGGCGCGGTTGACATCGCCTATCCAGTAGTGGTGCCAGGTCTGCAAGATGCAAAATGGGCAAAACAGAAGGGACACGTAACGAGTACATGTCCCGAATTCTGTCTTGCATCTTGCAGGCCTGGCACCGCCGCCGAGCCGTTCTGTCGATCTTTCTGGTCACTCTGCCTGGAGGCTGCATGAGCTTGCCCGATAACAGTGAACGAATCGAGAGTCACGCCATCCCGGTTGTCGATGGCAGAGCGACAAGGCTGGGAAGAGGTTTCGCCGACGAGATCAAGGCCCACCCTGGCAGAAACGGAGTGTTTCTTCTTGGCAACGGCCGCGATGCGTTTGTGGCCCGGGCGGTCTTGGCGCAGCTGGCCGAGCGCAGCATCGACCTGCAGTACTACATGTTTCACCACGATACCGTCGGTAACCTGCTGATCCACGAGGTGCTCGAGGCGGCCGACCGCGATGTCCGGGTGCGGATGCTGATCGACGACATGTATGGCAACGTCGGTGAGGACGACTGGGTTACTTTGGATGCTCACCCCAACATCGAAGTGCGCTTTTTCAACCCCTGGGTGCGGGGTGAGTCGAGAGCGCTGCAGTACATCACTCGGTTCAAGGACATCAACTATCGGATGCATGTCAAGACGTACACGGTCGACAACCAGGCCACGATCCTCGGCGGGCGCAACATCGGCAACGAGTATTTCGAAGCCGACCCGGAGCTGTCCTTCAGCGATCTAGATGCACTCGCGGTGGGCCCGGTCGTACAAGAGGTCGAAACGGAATTCGACGAGTATTGGAACAGCGAGTATGCCTATCCGGTTGCGACGCTGGTGCGGCAGGGAACCGAGCAGGAGCTCGATGAGTTGAGAAGTGGCACGGAAGACTTTTTCAACGAGAATTCAACCTCGACTTATCTCCAGGCCCTGCATGACTCGCCACTAGCGAACGGGTTGCGTGACGAGACGGTCGAGCTTCGATGGGCGGAAGCCAAGATCATCCACGACTCCTCCGAGAAGAAGACACACGACGTCGAGTGGAATGAGGAGCTGCTGATCTCGCAGCTGGCGCCCTACATCACCGACGCCAAAACCGATGTGGTGATCGTCTCGCCCTATTTCGTCCCTGGCAAAGAGGCTACAGACGCTCTGTGCAAGCTGAGCCGGGACGGGGTGCGGGTGAGGATCTTGACCAACTCGCTGGTTTCAAACGATGTAGCCGCCGTTCATGCCGGCTATTCGAACTACCGCAAACCGCTGTTGCGATGTGGTGTCGAGCTGTACGAGCTCAACGAGCAGTTGAAGCTGCGGCAGCAAAGGGTCTTCACGTGGCTACCGGGCTTGAGCAAGTCGAGCCTACATGCCAAAACCATGGCCTTCGACCACAAGATCATGTTTGTCGGCTCGTTCAACTTCGACCAGCGCTCGCTCCATATCAACAACGAGATCGGCCTTCTGTTCGAAGACGCTCTGACGGCGGGGAACGCGACCGACAATTTCGACAACAACGTCGAGGATGTGGCCTTTCGGGTCACTCTCGAGACTGATGGTGATGGCAAAGAGTCGCTCCGGTGGGTGGGTCGGGAGGACGGAATGAAGGTGGCTTTCGACTCCGAGCCCTATGCTAGTTTCTGGTTGAAGGCCGCGGTGGAAGTGATGAAGCTATTGCCGATTGAGTCGCAGCTTTAGGCGGTGCCAGGCCTGCAAGATTGAAAGACAACGTACGGGACATGTACTTGTTACGTGTCCCTTCTGTGTTTCAATCTTGCAGGCCTGGCACCGTAAGAAAGGAAAAACCAAATGACTGATTACTCAGAAATCAAGAGCAAGCTCGTCGCCAAGCGAAAGGAGCTCGAGGCTCAGCTGGAAGGCACCCAAGCCACCGAGCGACACGAGGTCGAGGAAGGTCTAAATGACAACGCGCAATTGTGGGAAGTCTCAGAGATCAGGGACGGGTTGGACGATGCATCCGCCGACGATCTGAATCAGATAAACCAGGCGCTGGCGCGAATCGATGCCGGAGATTATGGCTTTTGCCAATCGTGCGGCAATCAGATCGGCGCGGCGCGGCTCGAGGCGCTGCCTTACGTCACCTTATGCATCGACTGCGCCGAGGGTGAGGAAGAAATGAACAAACAGGAGCTAGATCCCAATGAGTATTGATGCCAAACACCGCACTGCCTCGGTCAAGATTGATTCTGACCGTTGCTAAAGCTTCTCGAGCAACAGGCGAATTCTCGAGGAGAGCGTAGGTATTTTTGTCCTCACTACATCCCACACGAGATCGTAGTCGACACCGAAATAACCGTGGATGAGTCGGTCGCGCATTCCGGCCATACTGCGCCATTCGACCTCTGGGTACATCTTGGCAGTCTCTGGAGGGATCTTCTTCGAAGCTTCCCCGATGATCTCGAGACTTCTGACAAAAGCTCGCCGGAGTGTCTCGTCTCCCAGAAACTCGTCATGAGCGAGGTCCTGCGAGTGCTCGATCAGATACTCGGCTTCGTCGAGAATGTGCTACAGGTATTCACGCAGCGGCAAGGACATCCTCGGCCTCGTTGACTATGTGAGGGCCCAGGTAGGGGCTCAGGGCCTCGGTGGTCACCAGTTCGACGTGACGCTGCAAGATCTCTTCGAGAAGAAGGGAGATTCCCATGAAGCGATCAAAGGTCTTCTTGCCCGGCTCAAACTCGAGCAGCACATCCACGTCGCTGGCTGGGGCTTGTTGCCCCCGGACGAAGGAGCCGAATAGGCCCAGCCGCCTCACGCCGAGTTCCCTCAGTTGGGGCTCATGGTCCCGCATCCGTACGAGAATCTCATCCTTGGTCTGAACCGGCGTGTTCCTCATAGCCTATCCCGTGGCAGAATTTTAGCATCCCATCTCCACCCTGGAGCGAATCCCGTCCGAGGCCGCCCAAGACCGCGATGAGATAGTCTGTTCGGCAGACCATGGCCGGATGACAGCCCCTGGGACGTTCCTTCAGTCCAATAGGTGCCGATCGAGTCGCAACGGTAGGGCGCTGGAGAATATGGACAAACAGGAGCTAGACCCCAATGAGTATTGATGCCAAACACCGCAGAACGCTGCAAGAGTTGTTCGCCCACCCGATCTCGATGAACATCGATTTCTGGAAGGTCGAGAATCTATTCGAAGACCTGGGCGCCGAGATGGATGAGACCGGAAGCGGCAATCTCAAAGTGAAGCTGAATGGGCAGGAGATGAGCTTTCCGATTCCAAAGAAAAAGAACATCGATAGCAAACACGAAGTCGTGGCGATTCGCGACTTTCTCAAAAGCGCAGGCGTGACACCGGAGTCTGAGAGCTGAACCACCGGCCGCTGCGGCTTGCGACGTACGCGTTCCTGGCCCTGATGTGCCTACTTGTGTTTGAGCTCGGCACTCCCTCTGGCTGATGGAGTGAGAATGGAGCTCGAGCAAGCGTCGGAGAACACGCGAGCGAAAGCCACTCCTGAGGGCTCCTTGGTTCGGGGTGTCAGGCGATTCCACGATCACGCCGGGGTTTGTTCCATACACCAAATGGGCGTATATTGGTGTATCACTCACGGGAGGCACTTGCCAGATGGCACGTACGAACATCGAAATCGACGATGGACTTGTTGAGAAAGCAATGCGACTCACCGGCGCTAGCACCAAGCGGGAAGTAGTGGACATCGCCCTTCGTCGTTTGGTGGAGAAAGGCAGTCTTTATCGCGCATTGCGCCGCCTTCAGGGAAAGCTCGCGTGGGAAGGTGATGTCGCAGCGTGGCGGTCCGCTCGCACGCCGCGCCGATGATCATCGTCGACTCCAACACCTGGGCGGATTTCTTCAATGGGGCTTCGAATCCTCACGTGCAACGCCTCGACCTAGCGCTCCAGGAGGAAGAGGACCTGGCTGTCGTTCCGATCATCATCACGGA
>CAXMQZ010000067.1:0-8536 GCA_964195975.1 uncultured Polyangiaceae bacterium
CCCGAAATCGAAGATTCGAACGATGTTGGGGTGATCGAGCCGGCCGGCAATCTCAGCTTCTCGAAAGTATCGGTCTCGAATCTTCTTGTCGGGCGAGTTGCAGGTCTTGATGGCGACAAACCGCTTGATAAACGGATCAAACCCTTTGTAGACGACGCCAAATCCGCCCTCTCCGATCTTTTCGTGGATCTCGTACTTTCCGAGCTGCTCGACTCGGGGCGGGTTAGGCTCCGCGATCGATTTGACGACTTCGATCTTCTCGGTGTGGCCTTGCACGATCGATCTCCGACGATTCGTCATAGAGCTGCCGCGAGCCCTGCTCTACAGAGCTCGACGAGAAAGCAGGGCAGACCGAGTCTGCCCCCGCACTCCGGCAACTATCCTCAATCTATGGTAGGTAGGAAAAGGTCTGAAAACCTATGGAAACCGTCACTTCGGTGCTTCGGAGGGCCCCGTTTCGTATCGCCAACTGGTCAAATCTGCCCCTTCGGGAGCAGAGGCCAGGATTCGCTCGAGGATCTTCTCGACGTACAGGCTGTTGTAGCGCAGACGCGAAATATGATTGGGATTCTCATGGTCGCCGTTCCAGCAGTGCTCGGCTCGGTCACCATAATCGACTTCACCGCCATAATAGGGCTCGGTGGTCGACTCCAGGAAGTCCTCCATGAGGTAGACCGCATTGTTGAGATAGTAGTTGTCCATATCACCGCAGTAGATATGGATCTTGCCCTCTAGTTTGGGGCCCAAGGTGTCCCAATCCCGCTCCAGGATGTGTCGTAGATCGTAGTTCTCGCGCCAGTACTCGGCGACTTGTCGGTCGATCTCTCCGGTGGTCTTGTCCCAGATCGGTTTCGGATAGCCGTTGCTGCCGACGGGGCCATAGACCGCCTGCCAGATGTCGTATTGATCACCTGAGCGACTGTTGGTGCCCAGCACCAGCTCCAGATGGTTGTAGTCCTGCATGGTGGTGCTGAGGTGTCCCAGCCAGTCTCGGTGCTCGGGTCGTGCCACGCGGTTGAAGGGCCCTTCTCGCCAGTAGGCGTTGTCGTCGTTGTAGATGTCGACGGTGATGTAGGCACGAAAATCGACTGGATCGGGACAGGCTGCGAAACAGCCGTTGTATTCATCGGGGTAAAAGACCTGTGCAGCCAAGGCCTCCCATCCTCCTGTAGAACCCCCATACAGAAAACGGGACCAGGGTTGCCCCATCCCTCGGAAGGTCTTTTCGATGTAGGGGATCAGCTCGTAGGTGATGGCGTCGCCGTAGGGGCCTAGATTCGCCGAGTTAACCGCATAGGAATCGTCGTAATAGGGATTCGCGTGCTGAATCTCGATAATCAGGAATCGCGGGAAATCGCTGCTCGTCCACTTTTTGTAGAAGTCATAAGCCTCCTGCTCCTCGATTCTGTTGTAGCAATCGAGCTGAAACCGCTCGCTAGGCTCGCATTCGAGGTCTGGGTCTGGAGGGGCGGTCTGGAAATCTCCGAACTGGGCCGGGAAATGCCCGTGGTAGATCATCAGCGGGAACCGCGCCTCGGGGTGCTCGTCAAAGCCTTCGGGAAGCAGGACATGAGCTCCCAGGTACATCGGACGGCCCCAGAACTCAGTCAGAAGATCACTTTGGATGGACACATGCTTGATGTACCTGGTATCGGTCGGTGGTTCTATCGGCGGGATGACTTGGTCGAGTTGTATTGCTATCGACGTCTCCGCCGATGGATCCAGCTCTAGCTTGCTGGGTTGGCTGTAGAGATTGCCGGGTGCACGACTCCATTGCTGCCCCTCACCACGGTCCATGGGTAGTTGGACTGTGTGGCCATCGGCGCGATCAAACGTCTCGTATTTGTGAAGCAGACCCTGAACCCAGTAGCTGCCTGCTGGCAGATCGGCAAGGCTTGCGATCGGGTAGCCAAATACCTGGGCGTCGATTTTTACCCCTTCACCGGGACCCATCGAGAGGGCGTCTACGCCAAAGACCTGGATGGCATCGACGCCAGCCTCGACCTGAAGCCGAGGTTCGCTTTCTCCATCTTGGGAGACGAGCAGAAGCACTCGGCCGTCAAGCGTCTCCTCGCTGACAGAGCGGTCGAATGAGAGGGTGAATTCGAGCCCGGCGACCGGTGCCACCAGGACAAGGGTCGCCACGATGCTGAAAAGGAACCGCTGGAGGCCGAGTCTCAGGCGCGATTCGGCCCTGCCGGTGAATCTCCTGAACATGGTATTGATCCAGATCTATCCAGAGAAGGCCTGGATTGCCTCGTCCTCGTCTTCGTAGATATCGAAGACACGCGCGATCTGGGTTATTCCGAGCACGTCGCGGATGTTCGAAGGCAAATGGAGCAGCTTGATCTGTCCACTGGCATCTGAGATTCGTTTGAAGGCCGCAACCAGCTCAGCCATTCCCGAAGAATCCATCCGGGTCACTTTGGAGAAATCGATCAGGATCTTGCTCGACCCCGCTGCCAATGCCTCGTCGACGGCGTCACGCAGGACGATGTCGCCAGCGCCTATCGTGATCTTGCCTTTCGGCTCGAGAATTGTGACGCCCCCTCGGTTACGAGCAGTCATGGTCATGCTTCGCCCTCCTCCGTGTCTTCGACTTTTGGAGTTTCAATAGTCTTTCTCAGTACTACCGTTGTTCCGCCACCCGATTCGAATTTGTACTCGACCTCGTCCATGAAGCTGTTCATCAGCAGAATGCCTCGGCCACGGGGTTTGAACAGATTTTGTGGATCCAAAGGATCGGGTAGCGAATCCAGATCGAATCCTTCACCTTCGTCCTTGATCTGGACTCTCACCTCTTCTTTACTCAATACGAAGGAAACGGTGACACGTTTCGTTGGATCTTCGCAATTGCCGTGCTGGACACCGTTGGCCACAGCTTCTCGTATTGCCAGGCTCAGTCGTTCGACAGACTCCTCTTCCAGACCCGCGTGGCGCAGCATCGCCTCTGCGACCGCATCCACGAGATCGATATTCTCGAACCGACTGCCGATATTGATGTCGACGTGAAGATCGTCGCTTTTCATGGCCTGATTCTGCACCGGAAATCCGCACCGGATGTTAGCAGATGAGAAATACGGTTTATCAACGTGACGGCACGATTACCGCTGGTACTTCCTTGCCTTGCACGAGCTCGTTGAACGCGGCCAATTCGCTCGACATAGTCGTATCCAGATCATCGATCAGCTCACGAAACTCTGCCTCGAGGTCGGCGAATCTCTCCAGGGCACCTGTGGTCGGTCTGGCATCGGCGCTTTGTACGGTTGCCAGGAGATCCAGCAATTGACTATCGAATCGAGGTGGGTAGTTGAGGATGTCTTGAGGTGACTCTGACCGGGTCTGGTAGATGCGGTTCTCGAACTCGGTGAAGCTGGAGTCGACTCTTGTAACGATCTCTTCGAGTCCCTCTCCAAAACCGGCTGTTTCCAGTCGTTGAGAGAGTTCAGCGACCTGCTGGCGGGTATCCCGGAGACGGGCCAGGGCCCGATGGCTGTCGGTCAAGATCTGCCAGATTTCCCTTGAAAGCTCGTACTGAGCGACAAGATCCTCACGAGTCGCGGTCACCTCGGGATCCATTGTCACCTCGACGCTCTGAGAGGCCGTCCAGTCTCCGATCGTAAGACGCGCTCGATACTCACCCGGAGGCACTCGGGGCCCTTTGCCCGATCCCCACAACACAGCATCCTCGACCAGTTCGGCATCTTTGAGACGAAGATCCCAGACATAGCGGTTCAAGCCCTTCTTGGCAGAGAGCTTTCTGCTCGGAGGAGCTTCGGATCGAAATTGCTGGTACGGGTCAGGTGCCTGAGGCTCCTCGTGCAGACTGGAAAGGCTGCGTAGGATCTCGCCATCGGAATCGAGGATTTCGAGAATGATTTCCTCGCTGCTTCCCTCGTCGGATTCCCCCGTTGATTCCCCATTGGAGACCCCGGCTAGCCAATAGTTGATGACGGCCCCGTAGGGTGGATTCTTGCCGGCCGATGTTTCGCTCTCAAACGACCATCCGCCGCCATAGCGCAACGCAGCCCGGGGTGCGAACAGATGTGCTCTGGCGCTCGGAATCTCGGAATCGAGTTGGCGGAGCACCGACAGATCATCCAGAATCCAGAACGAGCGGCCTTGCGTTGCAACAACCAGATCACCCTGGCCAATCGCCAGATCGGTGATCGGGGAGACCGGCAAGTTCTGCTGGAACCGCTCCCAAGAGGCCCCGTCGTCGAACGAGAGATAGAGACCGAACTCGGTCCCGGCGAACAACAACCCCTTGCGTCGGGGATCCTCTCGAACCACACGGGTGAAATGGTCGTTGGGTATTCCTCGCGTACCATCCGCAATCAGTTCCCAACTTTCGCCAAAATCGTTGGTTCTGAAAATAAAAGGTCGGAAGTCATCAAACTTGTAGCGCGTGACGGCGGCAAAGGCTCGGCCGGGCTCGTGCGCCGAGAGCTCGATCATATTCACCTGGCCCCATTCGGGCATCTGCGCCGGCGTTATGTCACTCCAGGAGGCCCCGTTGTCGCGTGAGATATGAATCAGCCCGTCGTCCGTACCAGCCCAGAGCAGACCCGGGGTCTGTGGCGACTCTTCGAAGGCGAATACGGTTCCGTAGACCTCCACGCCGGTGTTGTCGAGCGTTAGGGGACCGCCCGCGTAGTCCTGTTTCTCTTTGTCATTGCGAGACAGGTCGGGGCTGATGACCTCCCAATCTTGGCCCTCGTTTTGAGACCGATGGACGTGTTGGGAGGCGTGGTAGAGAACACCTGGATCGTGAGGAGAGATTCGAATCGGCGCGTTCCACTGAAATCGAAACCTTAGGTCCGAGGCTGCTTGACCGATTGCGAGCTGGGGATAGGTGATGATCTGGCGATCCTGTCCTGTCTCATGGTCGTAGCGACTGATCTGGCCACCGTAGCAACCGGAATAGGTGATCTCGGGGCGGCGCGGGTCGATCGCGACATGACCGCTTTCGCACCCCCCGATCACCCACCAGTCGTGGCGCGCGATGGATGACCCACGCGATCTGCTGGGCAGTGACACACAGGAATTGTCCTGCTGGCAGCCATAGACACGGTAGGGCACTTGCTGGTCGAGCGAGACGCGATACATCTCGGCAGTGGGCTGGTTGCCCTGGGTCGACCAGGTTTTTCCGGCGGTGTTTGTAACCGTGGCACCGCCATCATTGGCATTCACCATGATGTCGGGGTTGTCTGGGTTGATCCACAGGTCGTGATGGTCCCCATGGGGACCTTTGATGTACGAAAAAGTTTTTCCTCCGTCGACCGAGCGCCACATTCCTACGTTCAAGATGTAAACTGTATTTCGATCCTGGGGGTCGGCGAAGACATGGGTGTAGTACCAGGCCCGCTGGCGGAAATTGCGGTCGCTGTTGATCTTCTTGAATGTCAGCCCGCCGTCCTCCGAGCGAAACAGTCCTCCCTCCTCGGCCTCGACCAGGGCCCAGACCCGATTGGAATCTGCCGGCGACACCGTGACACCGATTCGGCCCAGGGTTCCTTCGGGCAGACCGGAGTCGATCTTCTCCCAGGTCTCTCCTGAGTTCGAGGAGCGGTAAAGACCACTGTCCTCACCCCCCGAAACCAACGTCCAGGGCTTGCGCTCTGTCTGCCAGATCGCCGCAAACAGAACCCGAGGATTGTCGAGGCTCGCTGCAAGATCGACTGCGCCTGCTCGATCGCTCACATAGAGGACCCGTTCCCAGGTTTTGCCTCCGTCCGTGGAGTGAAAGACCCCTCGTTCGTCATTGGGTCCAAAAATGTGACCCAGAGCCGCTACCCAAACTTGATCGGCGTCCTCGGGATGGACTCGGATACGGGCGATTTGACCGGCCTCCTCGAGGCCGATATGGCTCCAAGTCTTGCCGCCGTCGGTCGAGCGATAGATACCGTCGCCTGGCGATACATTTCCTCGTGGGCAAGCCGATCCAGTACCGACATACACTACGTTGGGGTCGGCATTCGCCACTGCGATGGCACCGATCGAGCCGGCATTGATCGATCCATCCGACAGAATCTTCCACGTCACTCCGCCATCGACGGTTTTCCAGACACCACCACCCGTCGTGCCCATGTAAAAGGTGTTTGGCTCACCGGGTACACCAGCTACCGCAGTCGAGCGACCACCCCTGTAGGGCCCGATATTTCGGAACTCGAGCTTGGTGACAAGGTCCGGATCCAGGACTCCGTTCAACTCCGACTCACTCGCGGGGCTAGCTTCGATACGCCATGGGGCAAGCGCTACCAGACCGGCATATATGAAAAGCAGGGATGCAGAGCGGAGTCTCGATCTGGGGATTGACAAGTTCTGGGGTTTCATTCTTGAGGTTGTCTCCATGAGTCTGATCTCGGTTCAGAGCGCTGACATGATCATCGCGCTGTCAATCAAATGAGGATTGTCAAAAGTGGCGAACTCGCCAGCACTTTTGCCTGGAATTGGGAGCAGTCTCGCAGCGAGAGGCTTGCGGAGCTTTGTAGACATGGCTGCGACATCGCCGATGATCTTTGCAAGGATCTCGACCGTGCAATCTCCCGGCACCGGCACAACGTCGAGCCCCGTTCCGCAGACGCTCGAGTACAAGAGTAGATCGGTGAGGTCGAAGCGCTTTTCACGCGCTCGTGCTGCCAGCACCGGATCCTCGAGCACCGGAAGCATCAGACCCGAGTAACCGCAGGAAGGTATCTCGGCGGAAGCCAGAGCCGATGTCACCGCGGCGCAGGCAGCCAATGTCGAGGGTGATCCGAAGGGTAATCCCGTGATCGTTTCGATCGCCTCTCCGATGCTTGCGTCTAGCCCAGGGGCGGGGGAGAGATCGATACCTCCGAATCGAATCGACTGTGTGGAAGCGATCGCCTCGGCGATTTCGACGATCGGTGTCAGCCGGGTCTCGAGGAGTTGCTTTAGCGCGATCGATGCCCTGTCGAAGTCCGTCGCTCCGTCGAATGCTTCGGTTACCAGCGGGGCCGACTCCAGGCCCAGGGTGAAAGCGGCAGGACCGTCGTGATAGGCGACCGGGAAGAACGGTGTTCCTGCCGGGACGTTGGCGGAGGCGGCAAACCGGAAGTTCTGTTCGCCACTCGGTTCGATCTGAGAGAGCCTCAGGATGGTCTCGGCAGCGACCCGAGAAGCCTCAGGCATCGGACCGACATCCGAGGCTGCGACCCGAACGCTAAAGCTCAACTGACTGGTCTTTGCGACCATTTCGCTGGCCCAACCGGCGAAATCGAAGTCGGCACTATTGTTGTCAAGGAGAGTGGTGTGGAGAAGGGGTCCGACAGCGATCAAAACATCTCGGTCCGCCACCAGGCGATCGATTTCACTCAACAGATCCAACGACCCGACCGGTCCGAGCCGAGCCACGGTCTCGGAGAGCTCCTGGGTTGCGATACGGACGGTCTGTACCTCATAGCCCGCCGAGCCGAAGCGATCCCTGGCTCGATCCAGGAAGTCAGCGGCCGAGCTCAGCGGTGACAGGTCACCGGGGGAGTCGAGGGTGACTCCAGCCGTAATGGTTCGAATTCGAAATCCGTGTCCGGACGGACTCATCGCTTGTGCTGCCATTGGCGAGAGGGTTAGCCCTCCAATAAGTCGCAATAGACTGCGACGCGTTAGATTCAGCATCGACTTCGAAGGCCAGAGGATACTCCAATTGAATCGATTCTGGCTAAAACCCGAGATCAATGCGATCGTCAGACATCCAACGATTGCATTCGGGCATACATTTCCTGGCGTGCTCGGGAGAGACGATTTTGAGAGATAATGACCTGTTGCGTAGGAGGGCATGTGAGACGGATTTTCAGAAACACCTCGAAGCCTCTTTTGGGGAAACCGCTTATGGGCTTTTTGCTCGCTCTGGCGATTGCCTCCATCATGGTGAGCTGCGCCGTCGGGTCTGCCGAAGATGCCGAGCCGACTCAGGCCGCCGAGCTACAGACGCAAAGATCTGGGTCTCAGCGGCTTGGTGCCGACGAGCGTTCAACCATACAACTGTTTGAAGAGGTCTCACCGTCGGTCGCGTTTATCACCTCGCTGGCCCTGCGGCGAGAAAGATTCTCCCTCAACGTTTACCAGATTCCGCAGGGCTCCGGCTCCGGGTTCGTCTGGGACGAGCTGGGCCACATCGTTACGAATTTCCACGTGATCCGAGGTTCGGATGCCGCCCAGGTTACCCTCGCGGATCACAGCACCTGGGACGCCGACATTGTCGGAGTGGCACCCGACAAAGATCTGGCGGTGCTCCACATAGACGCTCCACGAAAGATCTTGCGTCCTATTATTGTCGGCAGCTCCCGGAATCTGAAAGTAGGGCAAAAGGTTCTTGCAATCGGCAATCCCTTTGGTTTGGATCAGACCCTGACCACCGGCATCATCAGTGCCTTGGGCAGAGAGATCGAGTCGGTGTCGAGAATCCCGATTCGAGACGTCATTCAGACCGACGCCGCGATCAACCCGGGCAATTCAGGTGGCCCACTGCTCGACAGCTCGGGTCGACTGATCGGTGTCAATACCGCGATTTTCA
>CAXMQZ010000068.1:0-22663 GCA_964195975.1 uncultured Polyangiaceae bacterium
AGAATGAGCACCACAGGAACAGTAAAATGGTTCAACGACGCTAAAGGATTTGGCTTTATCGCCACGGAAGATGGCACCACTGAGTGCTTCGTCCATCACAGTGCGATTCAGGGCGACGGTTTCAAGTCGCTTGCTGAAGGCGAACGTGTCCAGTTCGACTTGGTTCAGGGCCAGAAGGGCCCAGCAGCCGAGAATGTCGTAAAACTCACCGACTAAGCGACTACTTACAGCTTAGTCGCTCGAATGGGTTCGACAGCCACCCAGATGTCTTGGGTGGCTGTTTCTTGTTTAGCAGGACGGTGACAGTTTGGCACCACGGTGACAGGACACTTTTTTTGAATGGGGACACGTAACGGGTACATGTCCCCATTCAAAAAAAGTGTCCTGTCACCGTTACAACATATTTGGCACCTCTGCTACACCGCCAGCTCGCGGCGTAGCCAGGCTTTGCCCTTCATCCAATCGCGTTGGACCGTGCGCAGGGAGAGCGAGAGGGCCTCGGCTGTTTCTTCCTCTGACAGACCGGCGAAGTACCGACATTCGAAAACCTGCGTGAGACGCTCGCTCAAGTCGGAGAGCTTGTTGAGGGCATCGCTGATGGCGATCAACATCTCGGCCTGCTCGGTGACACCCAGCTCGACCCTATCGAGCGAGACCGGGTACTTTCCCCCACCCCGTTTTGCAGCGGTGCGCTTGCGAGCGTGATCGATGATGACCTGTCGCATCGCCCGGCTCGCGATCGCATAAAAGTGCGACCGATCGGACCCTGCCACCCGAGTGTGGTCGACTAGCTTGAGATAGGCCTCGTGCACCAACGCCGTAGTGTTCAGGGTGGCTTGCTGACTACCGGTCCGCGCCAGCTGACGACGAGCGATTAGACGAAGATCCTCGTAGACCAGAGGCACCAGCCTCTCAAACGCCTCTCTGTCGCCATCGCGATGGGCGATCAGAAGATCGGTAATCTCGCTTTTCTTTTGTGGTGAGGCTTCGTGGCTCATATCCCTCCGGACCCGTGCGGCTGGCGGGAAGCTTACCGCAGCCGGGCGAACGCCGAAGAACGCAACCGTCAGAACCCGTCGAGTTGGGCAGCAAATCGGCCGGCACGGTCGTTCCGCCACAGATCTTCAGACCGATCCGATGCAAGCACATCGCCGCCCGACTCGAGTAACGCCGCGGCTTCGTCGAGCTCACCAAGCTGAATCAGGGCTCCCGCGAGCTCGACCTGAGCCTCGGCGACCGTCCAATCACCTTCACCCCGGCTGTCCAGCCTCAGACCCAAACCACGCCGCAAAAGGGGCTCGGCCTGGACCCCGAGATTCCGGTCGCCCAGGACTGCGCCCAAGCTTATGAGCGACTCGGCTACAACCAGCTCTTTTGCCCCTTGTTCTTCTTGTTTTCGCAGCGCAGCAGTCAGCTGGGTCTCAGCCTCTGGGAGCTCACCAGATTGATGGAGAGCTTGTCCGAGCAAGCTCTGCGCACGGGCCGTCGCAACGTGCTCGCTGCCAAGCAGCGATTCCAACCGCGCGTGGCTAGCTCGATAGAGCACAATCGACTCATCCAACTCACCTAGACCGCGCAGAAGCGAGGCCAGATTGATCTCCGCCGCAATTCGATGGAAGTGGTTTTCGTCAACCGTGTCGCGCCGCATCTGGACCGCCCGAAGCACAAAAGGCTCGGCTTCGACAAAACGCCCTTGATCCATCAACAGGCGACCCAGATTACTGAGATGATCGCCCACGCTGACATGGTTTGAACCCAGCAGTCTTTCGCTTATCTTCAAAGCGCTGCGGTACAACACCTCGGCCTGATCGTACTTTCCCTGTGTGTGGAGACTCACTGCCAGATTGTTACGAGTCGTGGCGACAACCGGGTGCTCGTCACCATAGTGGTCCGTCAGCACCTCCAGCGTTTGCTGCTTGATCTCGAATGCCTCGTCCCAGCGACCCTGATCTTCCAGAGCGCCGACAAGGTTGTTCATCTCTCCTGCCGCATCGACCTCTCGCCCAATTTTTTGCCAAATACGCAGGGCCTGTCGCAGATTCACCTCGGCAGCTTTGGGGTTCCCCAACGACCACTCGAGCAGACCGAGATAGCGATAGACCATCGCCCCATCGAAAGATTCGACCTGCTCATTTTTGGTCAGTAGATCGAGGCCCTCGAGCAGTAGGGGTTGTACCTTCTCGTGTCGGCCCAGACCATGATGAATGGACCCCAAGTTCGATACCGCTCTTGCAAGTGCCAAATCGTCACCTGGCTGCACCCCACGTAAATCTTTCACCGCTGCCTCGCCCAACTCGAGGCCTTTGTCGAAATCACCCAACGACGCATAGGCGCCACTCATGAGAGTCAGCATCTCCCCTCTGACCGCGGGTTCGTCGACCAGCTCCTCCTGGATGCGGGCCTCACCCTGATCGAGCATCTGGCGTACCGTGAACTGGCCCGCACCCTCGCTGTTGACGTTGGCCGCTTCGAACAAACCACCCAGAAACTCGGCGACACGTTCGGCTTTCCTGGCTTCGACCTGAGCCCTGTCGCGCTCGCGGTCCGCGACCCGGGCCTGCCAGAGCACTGCCACGAACCCGATTAGAACCGCCAAAGCCAAGACGCATGCTGTCGCGACCCCCCAACGATGACGCTGTACAAACTTTTTGGCGATGTAGGTTCTCGTTCGCTTCTGCGCCAGAACCGGCATTCCGTCCCGATAGCGACGCAGCTCATCCGCCAGCTTCTCGGCCGTCGCATAGCGTTGGGCAGGATCCTTGCGCAATGCCCTGGCAACCACGTTGTCGAGATCGCCCGCGAGCTTTTTGATCCAAGAACGTGCGAGAGGTGGCTGCCCCTCCCCGTGATCGCGACCTGCCGCAACGCTGGGCAAAGGCGGAACGCTCTCTCGCACCAGAGCCTCGGCACGGCTCGCAGGTAGGCCTTCGACGTCGTAGGGTGAGCGGCCGGCAAGCAGCCGATAGAGCAGCACACCCAGAGAATAGACATCGCTGGCGGTCGATACCGATTGGTTGGCAATCTGCTCGGGCGAAGAAAACGCTAGGGTGCGCGGTTGGAACACGGTCTGCCCGGCGGCGACCTGACCCAGCGTGCTCTCGGCATCCAGCAGCTTGGCGATCCCGAAATCAAGCAGTCGAACCTTTCCACCCGCCGTGACCATGATGTTGCTCGGCTTCAGATCCCGATGTACCACCATGTTCTGGTGGGCGAATTGAACCGTGTCACATACCTCGAGAAACAGTTCGAGTCTCTCCTCCAGACCAAGCCTTTGTTCCAGACAATACTGGTCGATGGGCCGACCCTCGACTAGCTCCATGACTAAATAGGGATAGCCCTCGTCGGTCACTCCACCGTCGAGTAGACGTGCAATATTGGGATGTTCCAGGTTGGCCAGTATCTGACGTTCGGTCAGAAATCGGCGTTCGGTCTCAGCGCTCTCCAGACCCTGCGGCATGAGCTTTATGGCGACACGTTGCTCGTAGTGCTCATCGGCTCGCTCGGCCAAACACACGACGCCCATACCGCCTCTACCGATGACTTCGAGCAATCTATAGGGTCCCAGTCGACGCCCGGCTATTCCACTCGACTCCACCTCCTCCATCGCAGCTGCGATCTCCTGCATGATGTCCGCGGCCACATCGGCAATGGGCATCTCGAGCAAGTCACCTTCGGTGTCGATCGAGCCCAGGAGCTCCTCCACCTCACGACGCAACTCGTCATCTTCGGCACATAGATCCGCCACCAGAGCTTGTCGCTCCAAGTCGTCTTCGAGCGCCAGCGCCCGATCGAGTACGGACTCGATCAGCTGCCACCGCTCGGCGTTGGTACTGGCTCGGATCTCCATGAGAGGCTCTGAAAGATACCAGCTTCGTTGTCAGCCGGCGACAGGAAACCTTCTCGAAAAGGAAGGTCTCCTGCCACCTTGGCATGCATATTGAACGAAGGTGTCCTGTCACCGTCGCGTGCCACCATGGCACAAAGGGCTAGAATAATGGGGTACGTCGCGTCTAACGGCGTTCAGCGATGACTCGAGATCAAATCAACCGGAAACTCGATATGGCTACACGGATCTCCCTACCAACCACCCTCCTCTGGGCGGCTCTCTGTTTTGGCCCTCTCGCAACACTCTCCGCTCAAGAGTTCGAGGATGTCACCACCGTCGTTGCCATCGAGATCCCGGTTCAGGTGATCAAAGACGGCAAACCCGTACGCGGTTTGACCGCAGATGACTTCGAGATCCTCGAAGGGCGGAAGCAGCACGAGATCGTGGCCTTCGAGGCGATCGATCTGAGCCCTACAACCAGGACAAGCGAGTCGGCTCCCGACGTCATCGACAAGCCTGTGCCGATTTCTGCTCGCCGGCATTTTCTACTTCTTTTCGATCTCTCGTTCTCCGATCCGAAGTCGGTCACGGTCGCTCGCCGTGCTGCCCGAGATCTCATCGAGGTACAGGGCCATTCACAAGACCTCATCGCGGTAGGTACCTATAGCAGCTCCCGGGGATTCAACCTCGTGCTCGGCTTCACTTCGGATCGCGGACAGGTCGAATTCGCCCTCGACAATCTCGGCCTCGCTGAGCCGCTCCACAGGGTCGAGGATCCGCTCGGCCTTTTAATCGCAGATCTGAGCAGCGGCGGTGGTACCGGCGGCGGTGCCGGCAATCGTGCCGATGATGTGGTGGCCAACTTCCGCGACATGCAGATCCAGACCCGTCGCAACGAAAGAAGCCAGAAAGAAAACCAGGTTCTGGCCCTCCTATCGTCGCTGGAGTCGGCAGGAACCCTGCTACGCAGCGTCCCGGGGAGAGTCCAGGTAGTGCTGCTCTCGGAGGGATTCGAGACCTCGGTCATCCTGGGTGCCGAGGGTACGACTCAGGAAGAACAAGAGCGAATGTCGGAGATGGCCCGAAACGTTGCTTTCGGCGAGTCGTTCCGGGTCGACCAGGACGAGCGGTTTGGAAGCACTCGCGCGCTCTCTGCCCTGGAACGGATGTTGTCGGAGTTCCGGCGCGCGGACGCTGCTATCTACACCATCGACATCGGTGGCCTCCAGGCCGGTGGCGACGTGGAGTCCAGAACCTCCAGCACTCGACCCGACAGATCCAACGGTCTTTTCATCATGGCGCATGAGACCGGTGGTGACTTCTATCGCAACACCAACGATCTCGAAGTCGCTATGGAAGAGATGGTCGAGCAGACCAGCGTGACCTACCTGCTTGTTTTTCAACCCCCCGACATCGAACTCGACGGCAGCTATCACAGGCTCAAGGTCCGTCTCAAGAACGACAGCCGAGGCACCCGGCTTGTCCACCGAGAGGGCTACTACGCTCCCCTCCCCTACAACCAGCAGACGCCTGAGGCCCGGCAGTTGGCCACCGCCGGCCTCCTTATGGGGGGCGACGAAAGTGGTTCGATTACCCCTTCGGTTCTGGCGCTGCCGATCCGCGACGGTGCTGGCAAGCCTTATGTCCCAGTCTTGATCGAGATCGACGGTGAGGCCCTTCTTGCCAGCCCGTCCAAGGACTATTCACAGGTCGAAATCTACGTCTATGCTCTCGACAAGAACGGCTCGATACAGGATTTCTTCACCGAGAGAGTGGGTTTGGTGCTCAGCGACGCCGCCGACAAGCTGCGCGAGTCGGGTTTCAAGTACTGGGGCGAGCTCGACCTGGAACCGGGCGACTATCTACTTCGCGTCTTGGTCCGAAACGGCATGACCGGCGATTCCGGACTACGAGTCGTGACCCTCACAGTTCCGGACCTGGAACAGGCAGGTGCCTTTCTACTGCCGCCGCTCTTTCCGGAGCCGATGGACAAATGGCTGGTAGCTCGAGAAGAGGTCAGCACCGAGCGGCGCGGCGCGTTTCCGTTCGTTCTCCAGGGAAAGGCCTTCTTCCCGGCTGGGCGTCCTGATATCGCCGACAACAAGATCGCCACGGTATGTTTGATGGATTACGGTCTCTCGGATCGCTCGCTCGAGCTCAGCGGTCGATTTCTCACTTCGGATTCCAGTCCAGTTCCCGACGTGGATGTCTGGGTGCATTGGCTACCAGACCCCAAATACCAAGGTACCGGCTGCATGCCTGCCACCATCCAGGCCGTTGGGATGCCACCAGGCGAGTACATCCTCGAAGTTACCGCGAAAGAGCCCGCCACCGGAAACTCCTGGTCGACTACGACCCCGATCACGGTACCCGGCTAGGAACTGCCCCTAGAGCCTGTCCCGAAAAACTGGCTGCGTCCAGGCAACTGCGCCAGAGGAGTCCTCAATCCGAGCCCGAACATAGAGCTCATTACCACGAAACTCGTAGCTCGGATTCAACGACTCATCGACTTCGAGTGTGTCCCCAG
This sequence comes from uncultured Polyangiaceae bacterium, assembly GCA_964195975.1. Lineage (GTDB taxonomy): Bacteria > Acidobacteriota > Thermoanaerobaculia > Multivoradales > JAHEKO01 > CAXMQZ01. The sequence continues at coordinate 6,354 of CAXMQZ010000068.1, forward strand.
CACCGGCCAGAGAGCGTACCCCCCTAGTCGGAGTCCTCCTCGCTGTCGGTGTCGTCGTCGTTGTCGGTGTCCTCTCCACTATCGGAGTCGGAATCGTCACCCGAGTCTGAATCGGAGTCTACCTCGCTGTCATTGTCCGAGTCTTCGTCGTCACAGTCCACGCCAACGCAGGTTCCAAAGTAGTGACTTGGATCTTTGTCTCTGATGGTCTCGCTGCTGGGTGAGGTTGCGCTGACCAAGCCCACATTCTCGTATTGGCCTTCGACCGCCTCCCCAGAAGCGGAGCAGGTCAGAGTCTGACCCGGCAGGAGAGTTGTGGTCTGCAACGCGCAAAGCACGGTCACGCCCTGATTGTCTGTAACGACCAGATCCTCGAGCGTGGTTTCTCCCGTGTTGGTGACTTCATAGGTCCACTCAACGATGGTACCGATCTCGATCTCCGGACCCGGAGCACCGTCGGCGTCTTCACCGTTGGTCGATTTTTCGATCCTGATAGAGCTGTTCTTATCTGCCGCGCCGCCGGTGTAGTGACTCTCATCCTTGTCGCGCGCCTCGTCACCCTCTGCCGTGACGCCTACAACCGAGCCAACGTTCTCGTAGGGACCTTCGATAGCCTTGCCGGTAGCTCGACACTTCATGCTCTCCCCCGACTCGAGCTTCGTCTTCGGGCACTTCACATCGCCTTCTAGATCATCAGTTACTACGATGTCGTGAAGCGTAATCTTGCCCGTGTTAGTGACCTCATAGAGCCATTCGACCGGGTCGCCAACTGCGATTGTGGGTCCTGGCTTGCCATCGGCGTCTTCACCGTTGGTCGATTTCTCGATACTGATATCTGCGCCCGTTGTCCCTCCTGAGCCGACTCCTTCATCGCTACTGCCGGCGGCGGCTGAGGATGAGGAAGTCGATGAAGCCGCGCTCGGTTCGGTGGGACTGCTGCCACTACTGCACGCTATTGCGACAAGCATTGCACCTAGAAAGATGGACATTGCGGCGACGGTCAGATTCACCTTCGGAGTCGAGATTCGTGTGGTCATAGCTGCTCCCTCTGTTGAAGTACTCTTGAGTTTCGATCGGCGCTGGTACTACTTCTTCTACGACACTGCATAGATCCGCAGAAGCCATAGAGGTTTGGCAATACGTAAATGGTTTGCTGCTCTTGAGGGGACACTGCAAGCGTTCTGCCAAAACCGCGGCAGCAGTCCATCGCCATTACCTAACTGCGCATGAGAGTTGCGATTCCGTCGATCTCTGTCTTGTCTTTGTAATGCTGATCGATCGAGCGACCGGGAACATCTTTCCCGTCAGAGCGAGACTTCAGGGAATCTCTACCTAGATCTCGCTCTCCCGAAAGGTCTAACGAGCCTCTCCGCATTGATTCCCGCTCTCGGCGTCCTTGGTACGCTTACGCCAAACGTCGCCTTCAGATAGGAGATGCCCATGTCGATTCGACCCGTCAAACGTTTGATCAAGGCCAAGCCAACTCTCGAGGGAGCCGGTGTGCACCTGCGTCGTGCTTTTGGTTTTGGCGATACCTCGGAGACCGATCCGTTCCTGCTGCTCGATGATTTTCGCAACGAGCGTCCGGAGGACTATATGGCGGGGTTTCCATGGCACCCTCATCGCGGCATCGAGACCATTACCTATGTTTTGTCCGGCAATGTCGAGCACGCCGACAGCCTCGGCAACCAGGGTGTGATCGGAGCGGGCGACGTCCAGTGGATGACCGCCGGCAGCGGCATCATCCATCAAGAGATGCCACAGGGCGACGACGAGGGACAGATGCACGGCTTTCAACTCTGGGCCAACCTGCCATCCTCGCTCAAGATGACACCACCCCGCTACCAGGAGGTCGAGTCAGCCGCTATTCCAGAGGTCACCGATGACGATGGCACCCGGATTCGGGTGATCTGCGGAACGATCTGGGGTCAGACCGGGCCGATCGACGGTATCGCCGCCGATCCGCAGTACATCGACGTCTGGGTTCCGCCAGGCAAGAAAAAAAGCCTACCCGTCGAGACCACCCGGCACGCCTTTGCTTATGTCTTTGCAGGCTCGGGAAAGTTCTGTAATGCGTCGGATCCCCTCGCGGTACCGACCGAAGGGGTCGGGTGGGCCGATACGAGTCTCTCTGAGGAAGCCGACAATCGATCTCTGATCCTTTTCGATAGTGGCGACGAGGTCGTCGTGCAGGCCGGCGAACAGGGTATTCGATTCTTGCTCGCCTCAGGCAAGCCACTCGAGGAGCCGGTGGCCTGGTACGGACCGATCGTGATGAATACCCAGGAAGAGATCCGACAAGCCTTTGCCGAGTATCAGGACGGCACCTTTCTCAAACAGGGATCTCGGTAATAGCGCTCGTCACTGCAAGCGTAGTCATGAATAATGTGGGTAAGAGGACGCTGAGCGGTTTCGTCACGCTTGCGCCTCTCGCTTCGACACGGGAGCGATTGCCTCCTCATCAGGGATCGGTAGAATGAGCGACCTGTGATTGGAAGCCAGCTCTCCCACTACAAGATCACTGCCAAGCTGGGTGAAGGCGGTATGGGTGAGGTCTATCGCGCCGAAGACACCAAGCTCGGCCGCGAAGTGGCGATCAAGGTGTTGCCCGCCGAGCTAGCCGGCAACCCCGAGCGACTCGAGCGCTTCCAGCGCGAAGCCCGCGCCATCGCCGCGCTGAATTACCCCAACATCGTGACAATTTACTCCGTTGAGGAGGCTTTGCTAGGGGACATGACCCGGCCCGGGGGCATGATCGGATTCCCTGATATAGTCCCGCCACAGATTTGCAGCTCAACCCACGGGAGGTAGTCATGAGGAAGATGTTTGTTTTATGTGTGATCGTTGTTTCTCTTCTGATCAGCGGCATTGCCTACGCCGAGCACCACGAGGCGGGGGAGATCGCGAAGGCTGAGAGCGCGGCGCCGGCGACGATTACAGCCGACGCGACAATCAGTACCATGGACGGCGAAGTTCTGCGCGAAGGATCCAATGGCTGGGTTTGTTACTCCGGCAACGAGGTGATCGGGCCGATGTGCAACCAACCGCATTGGGACGCCCTGCTGGGTGCCCTGATGAAAAAGGAAGACTTCACATCGACAGAGTTCAGTGTCTCCTACATGCTCGCAGGCGAGGGCGATGCGATCGGGGTGAGCAACAGTGATCCGTTTGCGGAAGATCCAACCTCCAAGGACGACTTCGTCAAGGAAGGTCCGCACCTGATGATCACAGTGCCGGACTCGGCCATTTTCGAAGGCATGTCGACAGATCCCGCCGACCCGGTCTACGTGATGTGGAAGGGCACACCCTACGCCCACATCATGGTCAGGATCGAAGAGGCAGAATAGGCTCGAGTACAAACTGACTCAACTCAGCGCCCCCGGAGACACATCGGCTCAGCCACGATGTGATGCGTCTTCGGGGGCACACGACCAAATTCGATAAATTCAATGGTTTGAACCCCGAAAACGTGAACCCCTGAGGCTCACCATCGTGATTTCGATCCTGGTCGCACTCTCCGCCGTCCTGCTCACTGCGGGCTCCGTCCTCGCTGGAGAGCACTCTCCCGATCCCAATCGCCTGCTGCGGGCCCGACTTCTCATCGACGTCGACACTCCGGCATCTCAGCTCGGTCCATACGCGCTCTATACCGATGTCCAGAATCAAGAGCTTCTTGGACGATTCACCAAGATCGCCACGAACCTATCCACCGCCTACGAAGAGCGGTTCCATCTGAACCCCGGTCCAGAAGACGGTGAGGTCATCGTTCTCTACACCGCCGAGAAGGCCTATCGGACCTTCGAGGCCGCCGAGCCGAGCGTGGCGAATGCCCGCACCGATGGGTTCGCTACTCGAGGTCTCGTCGTTCTCTACGTCGGCGACCAGGACGACTTCATCCTGGATGTGATGCTTGTTCACGAACTGACCCACCTGCTCAACCGCAGGGTGTTCGGCTTGACGATTCCGACCTGGCTCAACGAGGGCCTCGCAACCGAGATGGCGATCAGCGAGCTCGACCCTTCGGACTGGACTCTCAAACTCGCAAACTCGGCACTCTGAACGGTGAGGATCCATACCACTCGACGGCATACCTCGAGATGCGCTCTCTCGACCCGGTCAGCGCAACGAGCATCGGGATCAATAGACCGATCTACCGGGACCTCAAAGGCGGAGTCGCGGCTCTGACCGAGCTCGGCGTCGTCTGGGACCTCCCAACCCGACCCAGTATGTCTGAGCTCGTTGCAATGTCGGATCGGAAATTCATCGCACCGGGCAATTGGGGTGTTCACTACGCCATGAGCGCCTTTCTGATCCGCTACTTCCTCGAAGCCAGCAAGAAGGGCCAGACCTATCTATACCGGTATCTTCAGACCACTGCGGTCGAGGGCAAGCTCCCAGACCCCTCACCCTGGTCCTACATGGACATGAAGGAACGAAAGTTCGAAAATCGGTTTCGGGTCTGGTTGCGAAATCAGCTGTTCTCAGAGCGCATCATGCCGATCTACACCGCCCTCCTGGTCGATCCAACACCCTATGGAAATGATGGCTACGGATATGGCCACACCGGCGAGACTCAGCCCGGCTATGGCGACTCGACGGGCCAGACCTCATCTGGTGCTGGTTCAGGGCAAGCAGGCCGTTCCGGAGCTGGTACACCCGCGTCCGCGACTTCCAAAGGCGAGATCGAGAACTAGCCGAGCGCGGTCAGACATAGGAGTGGCAACCCATCCTGGGCAATCCCAGTCTCACGGGGCTGACCAGCGATCCGCGTTGGACGGCACTGCTGGCCAAGCTCGGCTTCTCAGGCTAGCGGTCCCACTCCTGAGCTAGCGAGAAAACTCTGCCTAGGAAGAGTAGACTTCTCTGGGAGGGACCACACCATGCCCAGCAGATTGAGCTCTACCGATCCTGCGATCGCTCGACAGGTCGAGCGACAGATGCGCAACTGGGAGCTAGCCAGTACCCAGCGCGTCACCGAAACCCTACCCTCACAATCGACCAGCCTGGTAGAAGACTTCATCTGTGTGTCGCGCCAGGTCGGCGCGGACGGCAGACGAGTTGCCAAGGCATTGGGCAATCGTCTCGGCTGGCCGGTCTTCGACCGCGAGATCCTCGATGTCATGGCCGGCGACGACACGGTGCGACGCCAGATCTATGCATCGATGGATGGGCGCGATTTGAGCTGGTGGGAGGAAGCCTTGCGCTCGCTGATGCAGAGCGAGTTTGTCCGCAACGACTACTTTCGAAAGCTCTCGGAAACCCTTTTATCACTGACTCGACAGAGTCACTGCATCCTGGTGGGAAGGGGCGCAGATCTGGTGTTACCGACGGAGGTTGGATTCCGCGCCCGATTGGTGGCCCCCATAGCCATTAGGGAGAAGCGCCTCGCCGACATCCACTGTCTGACCTCAAACGAGGCCCGGCAATACCTGAAGCGGGTCGAAGTCGAGCGCCGTCGCTTCTTCCACAACCACTTTGGTGTCGACCTAGAGGATCCGACGCGCTACGACATGACCATCAACCTGGATCGCTTCTCCTGCGACGACGCAGCCGGCTTGATCTTGCAGGCACGCGCTCTTCGCGCCGCCTAGACCCTCCGCTGCCTGTCCCTGTCGCTGATCGTAGGTAGCAAACGCATCGAGATCGGCTCCTAGCGACAGAGCCGTCGCAAGATGTATGGAATCAAGAGAAATCAAGCCGACCGATCTTGCACCCACTCCCCCACCAAAGTAGCTGTCAGTGACCCAGATCACTGCGCAACTCAGTCCCCGAGAGAGATCATGTCAGTCAGATATCTCTCGGGAATTGCTACGTGAACCTCGACGCCACACTAGCCGACAACCAGCCCACCTCGATCGGCCGTTACAAGATCCTCTCCGAGCTCGGACGGGGCTCGATGGCCAAGGTCTATCTGGCTCAGGACCCGGTGGTCGATCGAAAGGTGGCTCTGAAGGTGATCTCACCGTCTGGTCCGGTTGATGCGATTACCTGGCAGACCTTGCGCACACGGTTTCTTCTCGAAGCCCGAGCGGCCGGCAAGCTCCAGCATCCGAACGCCGTCGCAATCTACGACGCCGACACAGACGAGGAGTCAGGGCTGTCCTACATCGCCATGGAGTGGGTCGATGGCAGGAGTCTCGACAAGATGTTGGGGACTCGAGGACCAATTCCGATCGAGACGACGCTCTCGATCATTCAGCAGGTTGCCGGTGCCCTCGATGCGGCCCATAGCCAGGGTTTGATCCATCGGGATATCAAGCCGGCCAATATCCTGATCGGCGAGGACAACCACGCCAAACTCTCCGATTTCGGCATCGTCAAGTTCGAGGACATGAAACTCACCTCCACCGGCGGCGTCATGGGTACACCTCTTTATATGTCTCCCGAGCAGATCCGGGGCGAGGACCTGGACGGCCGTTCGGATCTGTTCTCGCTCGGCGTCGTTCTCTATCAGTGTCTGACCGGCGTAGCACCCTTCACAGCCGAGACCGTGGCAGGTCTCACCCATCAGATCCTCAATGCCGATCCGAGGGCACCCCATTGGAGTGATCCCTCGATCCCGGATAGCCTGAGTGCTGCAGTCCTGGACGCCCTGGCAAAGGACCCGAGTGCCAGACCTCAAAGCGGAGCCGAGCTCACCCAGCAGATCGAGGCGGCCATGTCGACACCCGTGCAGACCGGTCCGGTGGCGATGCCCGCAGAGCTCACCTCCACTCTTCCCATGAGTCAGACGGCACTCGAAGGTGTCCTTGGTACACGTCCGGAGGGCAAGAAGGCGCCGACGCTGCTGATCATCGGTTTCGCAATTCTTACTCTGCTCGCTGTCCTGGCCCTGTTTCTCGACAACAGATCGAAGCGAGCCTCGGACCCGACAACTCCTGTCCAGAGCAATACGGGTTCCACCGCGAGCGAGGCGGCGCCCGATGCGACGCTTGGTGTCTCGCAGTCAGCTCAGCCGCAGCCCCAGCAAACGGGGCCTCAGTCTCCGTCAAGGACTTCCCGGTCTCGACCTGGGAGTTATCCCGAACAGCCTACCTCCTCCTCTCCGGAAGTCGCACTTCCCAACGAGTCGGGCGGCCGCCCTACGCAGTCGCCACCACAGACCTCCACACCGCCGAAGTCCGACGACGATTGGATCGACAAGACTGGGGAAATCGTCGACGACGCCGAGCGGATCTATCGCATATCAGTTGGCAAGACGAAACGATGGTGGGACCGTCACGCCAAAAAGAACAGCAGCAAAGGCAAGGCCAACGACAACAAAAAGAGCAAAGGAAAGTCCGGCAACAGGTAGAGTGCTCTAGCGCTCCGAAGCGATCGTCAGAACATCCCTCTTTTGTCGATCGATCAGGCCAAGAGTGCGATTCAACTCATTGGAGTCCGCGGGATTTGGTCGTGTGTCCCCCTTTGTTCAAAAGAATGGAGATGGTGGCCGTACGTACTGACGTGTTAATATGTACGTACGATGAAAAAGCATCTCACCAAAACAGGCAACAGCTTCGCGGTGGTGATCGATCGACCGATTCTCGAGGCAACCGAGATTGGACCCGACACACCCCTCGAGATCTCGACCGACGGCGACGTCATCATCATCTCGCCCGTTCGTGACGCCATTCGTACCCAAAAGCTCCGCGAGGGGATGGCCACGATCAATGAGAGATATGCAGCCGTGTTTCGCCGGTTGGCCTGAGCCGTGATACTGCCTCTACCGTGATGCTGAACTTTCTCACCCTCGACGAAGCACTTGCGCTTCACGCCGATCAAAACCGGCGCTACGGTGGTGAAGGGGGTCTACTCCACCTCAATCTTCTCGGCTCGGCTTTCGCCACCCCGAGAGCTACCTTCGACGGCACCTACCTTCATCCCACAATCTTCGAGATGGCGGCAGCCTACCTGTTTCACACCTGTCAGAACCATCCCTTTATCGACGGCAACAAACGCACCTCGCTGGCCGCGAGCCTCGCTTTTCTGTGGATGAACGACTACGAAGTCGTGGCTGATCTCGACGAGCTCACCGATCTCGTAACCGGAGTCGCAAGAGGCGAGGTCACAAAAGCAGACATAGCCGTCTTTCTTCACGAGAACTCCCTACCGGTTCAAGAGGCGTCGTAGGAATAAGGGGACAGCCCCTCTAGCTCAGTGCGATACCATGCGTGTCGTACCTGCTAACTAGTCACGACACGATGAGCGTCAACGGCGACTCTTCAAGGGAGAAGTAATGATCGGCAAGACCTTCTCGCACTACACGATAATCGACAAACTCGGCGAGGGAGGCATGGGCGAAGTTTACCGCGCCCGCGACGAAAAGCTCGGCCGTGAGGTGGCCATCAAAGTGCTGCCTGACGCTTTTACCTCTGATCACAATCGGCTCTCCCGTTTCGAGCGCGAAGCCCGTCTGCTGGCCGCGCTCGACCACGGCAACATCGCATCGATCTACGGTTTGGAAGAGGTCGAGGGTAAGCGTATGTTGGTCATGCAGTTAGCCGAGGGCGAGAACCTTCAAGAGCGTTTGGCCCGTGGGCCCGTCCCGGTCGCCGAGGCCATGAAGATCGGGTTACAGATTGCTGAAGCTCTAGAGGCGGCTCATGCCAAGGGCATCATTCATCGCGACTTGAAACCAGCCAACGTCGTGGTCGACTCCCAGGGGCAGGTGAAAGTTCTCGATTTCGGTCTGGCCAAGGCACTCGAGACCGATTCGGGAGAGATGTCGGCCCAATCGCTGGCCCTCTCCCCTACCCTCACCGCTCAGATGACCGAGGCCGGGATGTTGCTCGGGACTGCTGCCTACATGAGTCCCGAGCAAGCTCGGGGCGAGCCAGCAGACAAGCGAGCCGATCTTTGGGCCTTCGGGGTCGTGCTGTGGGAGATGCTCACCGGAGGACGCCTCTTTTCCGGTAGGACGGTCTCTGACACCCTCGCCGGCGTGCTGCGCGATGAGCCACAGTTCGAGGCGCTTCCCGTCGAGACTCCACCATCGTTGCGTCGTCTGCTGCGCCGGTGCCTCGAGCGCGAATCCCACGAGCGCCTCCCCGATGCGGCATCGGCCCGGCTCGAGCTCGAAGACGCCCTGGCGGGTCGCAGCGATCTCCAGGAACTGCCGACCGAGCTCGCCGCGGTTGCTCCCGCGCCCATGTGGAAGCGTGCTCTCCCCTGGGCCCTCTTTGGCGCTACAGCCATCTGGGCAATCGTTCAGTTTCTCCAGCCCGAGCCACCCCGCCGTACGGTGCGACTCCAGGCGTCACTCAACACCGACGAGCCCCTCTTCCTGGGACGCGGATCGAGCGTCGTGCTGTCGCCGGACGGTTCCCGTCTGGCCTATGCGACCGATAGTGAAGTGTACGGAAGTCTTTATCTTCGCGCTCTCGACCAGCTCGATGGCACGTTGCTCGCTGGGGGTCCGCCCGATAACCGCGCCTTCCATCCGTTCTTCTCGCCCGATGGTCAGTGGGTCGGTTTCTTTACCAATGACGAGCTCAGGAAAATCCCCATAACTGGAGGCACGCCGATCACCCTGTGCCCGGTTACCTTCGGCAGGGGTGGAACCTGGGGAAAAGACGACACGGTGGTCTTCTCCGCAGCAGGACAGTCCGGGCTGTTCACGGTCCCCGCTGCCGGCGGAGATCCACAACCCCTGACTACCCTCGATGAAGAGCAGGAGGAGTATTACCATCGCTGGCCCGAGTTCTTGCCCAACGGCAAGACCGTTCTCTTTACCGCAGGCCAGCAGGCCGGAACCGACGGCAAACCACAGGTCGAAGCGGTATCGATCGACACCGGCGACCGCAAGGTCTTGGTAAAGAATGCCTATCACGGCCGATACTCGCCGACCGATCACCTGATGTTCATTCGGGACGAGACCCTCTTCGCAGTTCCCTTTGACATAAACAACCTCGAGGTCACCGGAGGCTTGACTCCCCTGGTTCAGGACATCACGGCAAATCCCGCCGCTGGCGCGGCACAGTACAGCTTCTCCAACGAGGGCTCGTTGATCTATGTCACAGGACAGGCCGAGCTTTCGGAGTATTCGATCGTCTGGGTCGATCGCAACGGTCAGTCGTCTCGACTCTGGGATGCCGAGGCGAGCTATGCCGGCCAAGTAATCTCCCCGAACGGCAAGTACCTGAGTGTCGCAATTTTGCGTGACAACAATTGGGACATCTGGGTCTACGACCTCGAACGAGAAGTCGCTACGCGACTGACATTCGACGAGGCCTACGACGCCGACTCTGTCTGGTCACCCGACAGTCGCTTCATCTATTTCGCCTCGGGTCGAGACGGCACGGAGACCCTGTACCGCAAACGCGCGGACGGCTCCGGCGACATCGAGCGCATCGCCGAGGGTGACGACAATTTCTATCCAGCCTCGATAACGCCTGATGGAAATACCGTCCTGGGTATGACACTCAATGACACGGTCGACATCTATGCCATTTCTCTAGACGGTGACAAAGCCCCCGAACCCTTCCTCGCTACCTCCTTCAGCGAAGAGGATGCAATCTTTTCACCCGATGGTCGCTGGATCGCCTACGCATCAGACGAATCCGGAAGCCACGAGGTCTACATTCGACCCTATCCGGCAGCGGGTGGGAAATGGCAGATCTCCGATGGGGGCGGTCGTTGGCCCCAATGGTCGGGGGACGGTCGCCAACTCTACTACCGCACCAATGACGGGGTCATGGCCGCCACGGTGGAAGCTGCGGGCGACACCTTGCGAATTGGGCAGGCTCGCAGTGTCTTCAATGCCCCCTATCTTGGCGGCATCTGGGGTATCAATGTTGCCGGCTACATTTTTCACGACTATGCCGTCACAGCGGATGGACAGCGTTTCGTGATGCTGCAAGGTGATCAAAAAGAACAGATCAAAGACCACGCCACCCTGGTCTTCAACTGGTTCGACGAGCTCGAGCAAGCCCTGAAATAGAGCCCCCATTCTTCCGGTGGCACCAATCGCCGTCGACCTTTGATAGTGTTGACGTAGCACGAAGGTGAACGGCCTATGATTGGGGAGATACTGGGCCACTATAGGATCCTCGAGAAGCTGGGCGAGGGTGGAATGGGCGAGGTTTACCTCGCTGTCGATCATCAACTCGATCGACGGGTCGCCCTGAAAATCCTGCCCCAGTCCATGGCCGAGGACCGTGAGCGCCTGGAGCGTTTTCGCCGCGAGGCTAAAGCCCTGGCCTGTCTCGATCACCCCAACATCATCACGATCCACTCCGTCGAGACCATCACCGACCATCACTTCCTGGTGATGGAGCTCCTCGAGGGCCAGACTCTCGGGGACTTTCTTCCAAAACAAGGCGTGTCGGTCGCCCAGTTCTTCGAGCTTGCAACACCTCTTGCCGACGCTCTTGCCGCCGCTCACGAAAAAGGCATTACCCATCGCGATCTCAAACCCAGCAACATCATCGTCACAAAAAACCAGAGAGTAAAGGTTCTCGACTTCGGCCTGGCAAGGCTCAAGCCCCCCCCAGAAGAAACTGCCGACACCGAAGACACAACCGAGCCTCTGACCGGGCATGGACAGCTCATGGGAACGATCCCCTATATGGCGCCTGAGCAGCTCAAGGGTAGTCGCGGAGACAGTCGCTCAGATCTTTTTTCGCTCGGGGTCATCCTGTATCAGATGGCCACCGGGAAGAGACCCTTCCGTGGTGGGAATGCCATCGAGGTGCAGTCGGCCATCCTGCGCGACAAACCCGTTCCGATCGACAGCATTCGCCGGGACATGCCCCATCATGTGGCGCGACTCGTCGCAATGTGCCTGCACAAAGACCCCGACCGCCGGATGCAGTCGGCAAAAGATCTGCGCAACGAGCTCGTCGATCTCAAACTGGAGTTGACGACCCAAGATCGACTGCCGCCTCCTGCCCCAGAGCGGCCCCGGAGACAGCGAACCCTGCTGATAGTCGTCACGATGTCGATCATGATCGTTGCCTTGGTAGGAATCTTCAGGTCGGGCAATGTACCGAAGCCTCCGGCAACGGACACCCCGGTAAGCCAGGTCTCGAACCAACAAGTGCAGTCTCTGCTCGATCAGGCTCATCTGGCTGAGCTACGCGGAGACCTAAAGAAAAACCTAGACGAGGCCGAAGAACGTTATGAAAGAGCCTATGAGATCGATCCGAACGACCCGGTCGTTCTCGGCCGCTTGGCCCTATTCTTGTCCAGACGCCAGCTTATGCAGCCAGACAGCGACCGTCCCGCCAGAATTCGAGAGCTCTCTGATGCATCGCTCCAGCGCGATCCCGCCAATCTCCATGCATGGCTCGCTCTGGGAAATCTCGGGCTGCTCGAAGACGAGCTGACCACCGCTGAGGACGCGGCTGTTCGGTTGATCGACAGCTTCCCCAACGACCCCGGCGGTTATTCGCTGCTGGGTCGCGTTCGCATGCGGCAGAACAGGCTCGATGAAGCTCTGACGGAGCTTCGGAAAGGGGTCTCTCTTGCAGGCATCGACACTCAGCCCAGGATTGTTCTGGCGCGTGCGTTGTGGGACCTGGGATCAACCAATGAGGCAGCTTCAGAGTACGAGAAGATTCTTCAATACTCGCCCAACGATCCTTCCTCGCTAAACAACCTGGCAATTATCTACGGTCAACAGGGGCGATACCTCGATGCGATTCCGCTGCTGCGTCGACTACTGAACCTGTCGAAAGAAAAGACCGCCGCCATCAATCTGGCAAACTGCTACTTCTACCTGGGCCGATTCGAGGAGGCTATCGCGACCTACAACCTCGTCCTCGAGCTCGACCCCGGCAGTCCAACGGCCAGCCATGGACTCGCCGACGCCTACGAGAAGATCGGGGACCCGACTCAATCCCGGCTCTTCCTCGAGAAGGCGGTCACGGGCTACGACGAGGTGTTGGCGATCACCGGACCGCATTCGTTTTACCTTAGTAACCGAGCTGTCTGCGCGGCCAAGCTAGGGAGCTTTACGGAGGCTATTGACAACGTTCACGAGGCCGAGCGCCTAGCGCCTCAAAGCTCCGCTGTTCACTTCAAGGCCTCTGAGGTTTACGCCCTGGCAGGTAACTGGGAAAGTGCCTACGACTATATGGAGCGGTCCATTCAGAACGGCTACTCCCGGCAGGAGTTCGAAAACAGCCCCGTCTTCGCCTCACACCTCGATGACCCGGAATTCCGGCGGATCCTCGAGTCCGGGATCGATTGACATGGGCTCCCAGCCTCGCGCGGTTAAGCCGGCCTGCTAGTCACCTCGGCCCACTAGTCACCTCGGCCCACGATTTTCCCCACCCGGTATCTACTGTTTGGGTGGCCAGGGCTCCCAAGGGGGGTCGACTCGAAATACCAACTCGCGGCCATCACCGTCTCGGACCTCGATCTTGAATTTGATCAGTCGTGGTCTCGGTGGCCCATAGGACTTAAAGTAATCTTTGGGTCCCAGAATGAAGGTCTTACTGCTCTCGTCTCCATCCGCCTTCTCGAAGAGCATCGTATTGTCATCGAGCGGTACACTCTTGCCATCAAGCATCCCGCTGAGCGCCAGCGTGGTGCTTGGATCCCTTGAGTCCCATCTCCAGCGCTCGACCTCGCCATCCTCGGCCAGTGAGACCGTCCTGAACCCTGACAGCGACAGGGTGTAGCCGTCGGTCTCCTCACCCCATCGGACCACGACGTCGAAGGGCTTGCCAAGTTCGACCACCGGAAATGGGTAATCGCTTTTGTCGGCGTAGTCGAAGCTTTTCGCTCCTAGCTCGATGCGTACAATCCTTCTCTGATTGTCACTCCCAGTCGATTCCTCCGGTCCCCTGTCGCGGGCCATCACGATTGTCAGTCCGGCAAGGACCAACAGAAACAACCATGCAAGACTCCTTTTCATCGGTTCTCCTCCTCTTCTGCCAACCAATGGAGCGCCTGGGTCGATGACCCACAGTTGGGCACCCCATTTCAAACGATCGAAGGGCGACGACTTGGGGCCCAACCACAACCGCAGTCAATCAAAGTCGCAGGAACGGCTCCGCACCGCTCTAGTTCCTGGCGCTCGCCAGGCTTACCTGTGTCGTGGCAATCACCTCCCTATCACATAGGCCAAGAAACGACGCCACCTGAATGGGTGGGACGAGTTTGACGAGCTGGATTCCCTACCAAGGATAGATCCAGACTGCGAGAAATCTCTTGATCTCCAAATTGGGACATGACAATCTTGCCTCTGATCAGCGACAATTGAGGAGAACGGGGCGTTCGAGAAGACTAGGCTGGGCAGTAACCTTGACTAGGTACCCACGCTTTCGGGTGGGTCTCTCGGGGCCCGCGGGGTGGGACGCAGAACCCCCCACGGGTAGGGCTCTTCGACAGCAACCGTGATACTCAAAGATTGTCGGGATTTACAGCGTTGATCATCGCTCGAGCGATAGGTCACTTTAGCGATGGATCAATCGTGACACCCTGAACCAGTGTCACTGCAGAACATATTCCACGGGGGAAGGTCATGAATAAAGTTGCACTGCTAACGATCCTAGCTATCGTTTGTCTAGACCTGCCAGGTCATGCCGCCGAAGTTGGCGACAACATCAACGTGTTGCCTGTATTCCAGACCTCCGCAGACTTTATTGATGAGTTCGATTACGTGAGGGGCGACCTCTACGGAAACCGCCAGGGAGAGCCGGCTATCGCGGCTTCGACGCTCAACCGTGACCACATCCTGGTCGCCTACAACGACTTCCGGCTGGTGGACGTACCCGACGATCCTCCGATGCCGGGGTTGCTGGCCAGGGTGTTTGGCGAAAAGCTCTATCAGCTGGCGAGTTTTATGGGGCTTCCCACGCCCGCTCGCCGGCAGCCGACCCGCGTGACTGGCGTGGAGGCCGGCATCGGCCTGTCGGTGTCCCTTGACGGCGGGCTCACGTATGTGGGCGGCTTCGTGCCCGGGCAGTTCCCTGGCGACACAACACCGGCATCGGTTGCCTCACCGGGGTATGGAACAGAAGGGGGGAGCGACCCGGTGCTCCTATCTGCCCCCTGTGGCAGGTTCTACCTCATCTGGTTGCAATTCACCCGTGGCGACGTAAGTCGATTGATGGCAGCACTGATCCAGGACCATAACGATAGCGACCTCGAGCACACCTTTACCTGGGAGTACGCGACACTTATCGCGCAAGCAAACAACTCCCAGTATGGCCCCTTCAACGACAAGCCCGAAGCCTCACTGAAACTCACCGGCGAGGCGGATTGCAGCAAAATCACCGAGGAGCTCTACGTTACCTGGACGGAATTTACCGGTAGGGGGAATTTTTCGAACTTTCAGAGCAAGCTCAAATTCGCCAAGTCCGTCGACCAGGCAAAAAACTTCGAAATCACCAAGGTCGATGATAAGTGGACCGACACCTCGGGCACGGCCACAGTCGTCGACCCAGTCAACGACGACATCTACGTTTTCTTTCGCTCGTTCAATCCCCCTGCCATGGTCATGACGAAGTCCGAGACCGACGGCAAGAGGTGGTCGAAGCCGGTGGACCTGCTGGAAAACGCGCCCTTGGTGCCATTCGACAACGTCACCGTCACGACCGAGGACCCACCCTTCGGTACCTCGATCAAGGACGAGCTGTCCTTTCGTGCCAACGCGTTCCCGACCGCGGCCATTACGCCGGACGGCGGAACGCTCATTCTGAGTTGGCACGAGAGTGTGGACTTGCAGGGCGTTCCGATGCTTGGCCTGGGCCCCAAAGTAGTGTTCATCTATTCCCAGGACGGCGGAACCACCTGGTCCGACCGCCATGTCATCGCCCCAACCCATCCCTCGTCACCCCCTGGACTGGGTTTCTTCAACCCGGGATTTCCGGTCGGTCCGCAGATTCAGCCACGCCTGAGCTGCGGCCCGGGTCTCCCCAACCAATGCTTGGCGATCTTTTTTGAGTCGCGACCCTATGCGCTACCCTGGTCCAATCCGGACGACGAGGCAAATGTGAATGACGTCACCGGTCTCTCGGCCGACGGTTTTATTGGTGGCTATGACCGGGTGCTGGATGTGCGTGGCGTGTTGATCGACGCCCCTTTTGACTCCGCACCCATCGTCCATCCAAGCTTCCAGATTTCGCGCTACTCGTACCGGCCTCTGCTCGACGGCGAAGAGCCCGGCGAGACGGTGGACTTCGTGGAGCACATCTGTCCACCCGGCGTGGACCCACCCGGCCCGGGCGAGCCATACGACGAGGCCTGCTATCCATCGCTCAACTACAGTGGCTACCCCCACACCGGCGGCGGCATGTCCCCCTTTATCCACGATTACCTCGGCAACGATCCCCTGGTCAAGTACGTCAAGGACTCTGTCACTGGCGTGTGGCGAGTGG
>CAXMQZ010000069.1:0-52892 GCA_964195975.1 uncultured Polyangiaceae bacterium
CCGACGACGATGAGAAGGACGGGAAGCCCGATGGAGATCAGGAGCTCGATCGACATGGCGCTGCTACTCGACCAAGACGGCCGTGCCGTACGAGAGAATTTCTGAAGCGCCCTGGGCCACCGAGGAGGTCGTGAAGCGCACGTTGATGACCGCGTTCGCGCCAAGCTCGCGCGCTTGTGCGACCATACGACTCGTCGCCTCGGCCCGGCTTTCTTGGAGGAGCTCCGTGTAGCCCTTGAGCTCCCCGCCGACGATATTCTTCAGGCCTGCGGCGAAGTCGCGGCCGAAGTGTTTTGCACGGATCGTGCTTCCTTGCACCAGGCCGAAGTGCTGCGCGAGTCGCCGGCCTGGCACGCTGTCGATGTTTGTGAGAATCAAACGGGCCCCCTTGCTGCCTGTTGTAGCAGAAGCCCCCCGAAACGTGCTATGGCTGCGCGGTGAAACTCTGCGTTATTGGTACAGGATACGTCGGCCTCGTCACCGGCACATGCTTTGCCGCCACCGGTCAGCGCGTGGTCTGCGTCGACAAAGACGCCTCGAAGATCGAGCGCCTGCAGCGCTATGAGATTCCAATCTATGAGCCTGGGCTCGAGGCGATGGTCCAGGAGAATGCGAACGCCGGCCGCCTCACGTTCACGACCGACCTCGCCGCCGCCGTTCGCGATGCCGACCTCGCGTTCATCGCGGTAGGGACGCCTCCCACGCTCGACGGCGAGGCTGATCTGAGCTCGGTCTTCGGAGTTGCGCGGCAGCTCGCCAAGCATGCCAGCCACGACCTCGTCATCGTCATGAAGAGCACCGTTCCGGTTGGCACCAATGCCCAGGTTCAGCGGCTCGTGGTCGACGCAGAGCACGACATCCAGGTCGTGTCGAATCCGGAGTTCCTGAAAGAGGGCGGCGCTGTCAGCGACTTCATGTATCCGGACCGGATCGTGATTGGCGTGCGCCCCGGCCACGGCCGTGCGCGACGCCTCATGGAGCGGGTCTATCACCCGCTCAACCTATCGAGCACCAAGATTGTGTGGATGAACCCCGAGAGCGCCGAGGTGACCAAGTACGCGGCCAACACCATGCTCGCGATGCGCATTTCGTTCATGAACGAGCTGGCCGTCTTGTGTGAGGAAGTGGGTGCGGACGTGCAGAGCGTGCGTCACGGCGTCGGCAGCGATCCGCGCATCGGTGCTCAGTTTCTCCATGCAGGACCGGGATACGGCGGCTCCTGCTTCCCGAAGGACGTCAAGGCGCTCGTCGCGACCGCAAGGCGACACGGGATCGAGCTCGAGCTCGCCGACGCGACGAACCGCGTGAATGTCCGTCACCGCAGCTTCTTGGTACGCAAGCTCAAGCGCCACTTTGGCAACGAGCTTGCCGGCAAACGGATCGCGGTTTGGGGGATGGCGTTCAAGCCCGGAACCGACGACGTTCGCGAATCTCCCTCGATCACCACGATCGAGTTTCTTCTCAACGAAGGCTGCGAGGTCGTCGGCCATGACCCCGAGGCCATGGAAAACATCGGGAAAGTGTTCGGTGACAGCATCACCCTGGTCGACGATGCCTACGACGCCGTGAAGGACGCCGACGCGCTCCTGTTGTTGACCGAGTGGCGCGAATACCAGTACCCGGAGTTCGACCGCATTCGGGAGCTCATGCGCACAGCCGTGATCCTGGACGGCCGCAACATCTGGGTCACCTACAAGCTTTTCGAGCAAGGGTTCGAGTACGCGGGTGTGGGTATTCAGAACGAACCGGCCTGACGGACGATGTGCGGGCGGTACACGCTAGCCTGTCCCGACGAAGAAACGCTCGTCCGTAGCCTGCCGTTCGACGAATTCAGCGAGATCCGGATCCAGTTCCGACCGCGATACAACATCGGGCCAGGTCAGCGGAGCCCAGTGGTTTATCTCGAGAGCGGCAAGCCGATCCTGGCCGACGCGCTATGGGGCTTGACGCGTTCAGGGGGAGGGCTCGCGATCAACGCCCGCTCGGAAACGGCTGAGCGAACCGCGCTGTTCCGCGACGCCTTTCGCCACGGAAGGTGTCTCGTTCCGGCCGACGGCTTCCTCGAATGGCGAAAGGAAGGCCGCGTCAATCAGCCATATCTGTTTCGACGCACAGACGGAAAGATCTTCGTGATGGCCGGCCTTTGGCAAGACGGGCGGTACGTCGTCCTCACTCGGGATTCGGACGGTGAGGTCGCCGAGATCCATGATCGAATGCCGGTCCTCCTCGACGGCGCCAACGCCCGGCAGTGGCTCACCGAAGGCGCGCTCGCCGAGCCTCCTGACCTAGCTAGAACCGCGGTGTCCCTCCGAATCAACGGAACCGAAAACGACGACCCCGCCTGCCTGGACCCGCTCCCTCAAACCACCTTCGACTTCGGCTAGATCGTGTCCCAGCGGAATCCTTCGGCTTCGAACGCGTCCTCGGCTAGACCCTTCATCATTTCGTCGTCGTTGGTGTCGACGCGCCGGAAGTTGTGCTTGATGCGCACCCCGGCGGCCCGGGTGAATGTCTTGAGGATGTCTATCTCGAGCGCGGCGCCATCGAGCCCCTTGGCTTCGATCGAGGCTTGCACGCGGCTGATGGTTGCGGCCATGACGAAAAGGTCGATCATGATTTCCGCGAGACGATGGCTGGCGAACTGCTTGCCGATGATGCCTTTGCCGTGCTTGCGCAAGATTCTGTCCGCCGCCTGCGCAAGATAACGCGTCTCTTCTTCGAAGACCTGTGCCTGGTCCTGGATGGCCTCGTGCAGACCCTCGAACTTCGCCTCCCCTCCGATGCCGGTCCGAAGGGCGGCGTGCTTGCGCGCGTAGTCGGAGAGGACGCCGAAACCCTTGATCGGCTCGTTGAAGATGTCCTTCATGCTCGCCGAGATCTCCTGGAGCTGGCTGGCGACGTCATTCATCGCTGTCAGGGCGATGAGCAAGCGCAGAATCTCGCTCGTACCCTCGAATATCCGGTTGATGCGGCAGTCGCGGACGATGCGCTCGTAGGGGTATTCGCGCATGAATCCACTGCCGCCTGCGATTTGAAGGGCCTCGTCCGCCGCCCGCCACACGCACTCCGTGGCGTACACCTTTGAAATGGCCGCCTCGACTTGGTAGTCCTTGTAGCCTGCGTCGATGAGTCCGCCGACCATCGTGACCGCGGCTTCGGCGGTGTAACAGTCGATGACCATCCGGGCGATCTTCTTCTTGATCAAGCCGTAGCTCGAGATGGGCTTGCCGAAGGTCTTGCGCTCGTTCGCCTGTTTGGTCGCCATCTCGATGAGATGTTTCATCGCGCCCACCGAGCCACCGCCGAGGCCCGTACGGCCGCTGTTCAAGATCATCATCGCGACCTTGAAGCCCTGGCCGGGCTCGCCGAGGACGTTGTTGTCGGGCACCTTGACGTTGTCCATGTTCACGGTGGTCGTCGAGCTCGAGCGTAGCCCCATCTTGTCTTCGTGGGGGCCGACGCTCACGCCTTCCATGTCCTTGGTGACGATGAAGGCCGTCATCTTGCCGCGACCGCCTTCCTCCGGCGTCTTGGCAAAGACCGTGAAGAAGTCGGCGATGCCGCCGTTGGTGATCCAAAGCTTGTTACCGTTGAGGACCCAGTGATCGCCCTCCTTCAGGGCGGTGGTGGTAACGGCTGCCGCATCCGAACCGGCGCCGGCCTCGGTGAGGCAGTACGCGGCGATCATCTCGCCCGAGGCGAGCTTTTCCATGTAGCGGCTGTTCTGGTCCTCGGTGCCAAACAGCAGTAGACCGCGCATGCCGATCGAGCTGTGTGCGCCGATCGTCACGGCGACGGACGCGTCGTACTTTGCGACCTCTTGCAGCGTCCGGGAGTAGGCCATGTTGCCGAGACCCATCCCGCCGTGCTCTTCGGGGACGACCAGGCCGAACATGCCGAACTCCTTGAGCTCGTCGATGAACTCACCCGGTAGCTCGCCCGCGACATCCCATTCCCGGAAGTCCTCGGCGCGTGGGCTGAGCAGACCCTCGAGCGCACCTGAGATATCAACGAGCGTTTCTTTTTCCGCCTCGGAAACCGTAGGGAAGGGAAAGATGACGTCAGTTTCGATGCGTCCCATGCACAGAGATCGCATGAAGCTTGTGGTTTCTTTGTCGGCCATTGGTCGCTCCTTCTTCGAAGGGCCCATCCTCGACGGATTTGTCGATCCGAGCCCAGCTTCCGGCAAGTATGGTCGAGTTTGGTGATCGGTTCATCCGCAGCCAGACCGGTGACACTCGCTTGGGATAATTCTATGACATTCTCGTAACCGACTGATTTCAAAGCGCTTGCCGTCAGCTGTTCGCGGTTGGTGTGGGAAGGTGTCGGGTGGGCTCGATGGTGGCATGGTCCCTGCTCTATTCAATGGCGTGATGAAGAAAAGCACCGATCCGGGCAGGCAAGAGCCGGACTCGAATTCACCAGTCAAACCAGGGAAGCGAGGTACCACCATGAAGCGAATCGCATTGATCCTAGTCGCAGTTTTACTCTTGGCGCCCATGGCCGCGCAGGCGGGGAGGCGTAACAGCCGAGGCAATAGCGGAGGTGACACCTATCTGTCTCTCTACGAGCAATGGGGCCTGCGGGTATTTCGCCAAATCGCCAAAGCCGAGAAGAACCACATGGCCGCGGTTGGCGTGATGATCGACAAGTACGAGCTAGAAGATCCAGTGGGCGATAACCCGCTTGGTGTTTTTGACAACCCGGAGCTCCAATCCCTTTACGAGGATCTATCGGTCGCCGGAAGCGCGTCCCTTATTGGTGCTCTCCAGGTCGGGGCAGCGATCGAAGACGTGGATATCTACGACCTTCAGCGCACTCTCGAGAGGACGAACAACAAAGACCTGCAAGTCGTCTATCAGAACTTGATGAAGGGCTCGCGCAATCATCTGCGGGCCTTTGTCAAACTCCTGGAGCGGTATGGCGAGAGCTACGTGCCGGTCTATCTCTCTCCCGACGAGTACCAGGAAATCATCGACTCCCCAAGGGAAAGGGGTGTCGTGGATGCCGATGGCGACCTGCTGTGTGGCGGTGGCAAGCGGTAGCCAGGGGGTTTACAGTACTCATTGCGGCAGTACTCACTACAGGGATCGGTCATGGTCTTGGCCATGACCGGCACCTGTTTGTAGGAAACAAAGGTTTGTAGGATGTGTAGGTTTGTGGGATGCAGAGGTGGGCGAGAAGAAGCATTTGTGCGAAAGCAAAGGAGATTGCCATGGTTGTGTCGAGAGTTGTCTTGGCCCTGATGCTCAGTGCCGGGGTTGCAGCACTTGCGCAGCAGGCGCCGGTTGCCGGTGATGCGGCGCTGGGCAGCCAACCCTACGATCGCTTCGAGGAAGATTCATTCTGTGCGGAATGTCATATCGACATCGCGGCCCAGTACGCTCAGGCGATGATGTCGCAGTCGTATACCCACGCCTGGGACGAGATCGAGTACTTCGAGCTGGCGCTGCCACATAGCGAGAAGGAGCCGAAGGTGGCGGGTATTCGGGCGGGCTGCAACGGATGCCACGCTCCGCTGGCCTTCCTCGCTGGAGATATCCCACCGCCACGGCCGTCGGAGGGCTCGCGGGCCAACGAGGGTGTCTCGTGCGACCTTTGCCACAGCATCGTCGGGTTCGAGGGTGAGGTGCCTTTCAACTTCAACTACATCGTCGAGCCGGGTGATATCGAGCAGGGTGTTCGGGGTGGCACCGAGAGCATGGGGCACGATGTCCAGGTCAACCCGTTCTTGAAGACGGCGGAATTTTGCGGCACCTGTCACAACGAGAAGGACCCCTGGGGCCTGTGGGTCAAGGCCACGCATCTCGAGTGGCAGGAGAGCCCGCAGGCGAAAGCAGGGATCGTGTGTCAGGACTGTCATATGCCACCGGCGGCAGGCAACAGCGCTCCCGACATGGGTGGCGAGGACCGTCCAGATATCCGCCAACACCTCTTTCACGGTGCCCATGATGCGGGCAAGTTGGCGGGAGCCATAGAGGTCCGGGTCCACGCCCGTCAACCGGAGACGGCGGCGGGCTCGGCGGCGGTTCTGGTGGCGACGGTGGTCAACGCCAAGGCTGCGCACATGATTCCCACCGGCTCGGCTGAGGAGCGCGTGGTGTGGCTTCATGTAGATGCTGTTGACGCCGCAGGAGGTCGACACCACTTGCCAGTCGACCGCAAAGGCTTCGAGGGCGAGTCCTACACCATCGCGTCGAGCGAGACCCTCGCGTATCAGGACATCGGTGAAATCCGGGGCGTCGAAGAGTTCCCGGGTCTTGCCCGGGACGGGGATGTGCCGGCGGGTGATCGTATCTACCGCTTGCCCTATTTGGATCCGCAGGGACGGATGACGGTTGCGCAGTGGAACACAGCGTCGTTTGGTCCCGACTACCGGCTAGCTCCTCTTCAGGCCCGAAACGAGACCTTCACCTGGGAGCTGCCGAAGGATCTGCCGAAGGGTGCGGTTGAGGTGACCGCGACCGTCTGGTATTCGAAGCTGGTCTCATCGGTCGCGGAGTATCTGCAGGTGCCTCCCGAGGAGAGTGAGGCGGTGATGATGAGTGAGCACACCACGATTTTCACGGTGAAATAGCTGGCCGGGGAAGTCGCCGGTCGGGCTTCAGGGTGAAGCGGATGACCAGGCGGAGCTGTTGCCGGCTTCGAAGTCGTCCCGGAAGATGTCGGTGTTGAAGACGCCGATGGGGGTGGTCGCGATGATGAGATTGTCGAACCAGATGCGGTAGGTCTGGGTCGCTTCCGGAAAATAGTTCCACATAACAAAGTGGTTGAGTAGCAGCTCATTCGTGTGGCGCCAGAGCATTCCTGTGTGGTGCGCCACGAGGACCCCGTCGACCCATAGGGCCATCTCGCCGTCGGCATTGCCCTCATCCAGGAACACCGAGTTGGCTTTCACCATGGTCTCGATTGCGTACCAGCGATCCTGCTCCATGGAGACTGGGATTCCCTGGTTGAGATTGAAATGATTGCCCCAGCAGCATTCCAGACCGCTGGCGCATGGCAGACCCCTGTCGGTGCAGCCCTGGCAGATGGCGGCAGGGTCCGCGTAGTTGTCACAGCTGTTGCCGGGGTCGCAGCTCATGTCGGGGAAATAGCTGTAGAAAAAGGGCTCACCGGGTAGCTCGTCGGTGACCTGCTCGCGGGTGTCTACGGTCGCTCCGTTGAGACACTTGAGACCGTTCGGTCGACAGCCGGCCGTGCCATGACACGACCACCGGTCATCGGATTGATCCCCGTGGATGGCGAAGAAATGATGCATGGGACGATCCCAGTTCGAATCCCAACGCATGTAGAAGCGGACGTAGACTTGCTCGACTCCTTGAAATCGGTAGCCGAAGCTGGCCCCGATCCCATCGGTGTCCAGAACCGACTCGATCGATCCGTCGCCTTCGAAGGAGTGTAGACCCGGCACGCCGCTGGTGATGATCCACGAGTCGTCTTCGTGCTCCATACCCTCCCAAAACCCGGTCTCGAAGTCATTGCAATACAGCACCGGGTTCTGCTGACAGTAGGGCTCTGCGGCGGCACCGTTCGCCGCCACGAAGAGGGCGAAGATCAGCAGTGTCGTGGCAACGCGCGCCATCGATGGACACTCGCGCAAGTCGATCATCTGCCCGTCACGCTAGCAGGGTGCCGGGGTCGGCTCTGTGGAATATCAACGCTGCCGGTGATTGGAGGGATTATGGGGATCAGGGGTAGGACTAAGGGGGACATGTACTTGTTACGTGTACCCCTTCGTCCCCCTAATCCCTGTCGCCCGACGGTGAGAACGCACCTTTTAGAAACTCGATCACTGTGGGCCAGAACTCGGGGTGGCGGTCACAGTCGGAGTGACCCTGGTCCGGGACCGTCCAGAGGGTGCTGTTGTCAGCGGCAGCTGCGAGCCTGCGGCCATGCTCGGGAGGTATCACAATGTCCTCTTCGCCGTGTATCAGGAGTACGGGGATATTGAACGAGGCGATCTGTCGCTCGGGCGCTATGTCGTCGAGCCTGGCACCGACCTGTCGCTCCACGTAGCGTAGGATCGCTGGTATCGCCACCATTGGGATGCCGCGCTGCAACAGGTCCTGGCGCATGACATCGCCGGGATGGGCAAAGGCTCCCACGGTGACGACGGTGCGAATCCTCGAATCGTGGGCCGCGGCGTAGATCGCAGCGGCGCCCCCTATCGACAGAGCGAAGACGCCTAGCTGGTCAGGTCTCACCTCTGGTCGACGCAGGGCCTCGTCGAGCGCCGCCTGGATGTCCTGTGCGAACTTGAGCATCGTGGCATGACCATCCGAATCCGAGCTCCCATGGTTGCGGGCATCGAAGACCAGGAGGTTGTAGCCCGCCGGAGCGAGCCAACGAATGAATGGCAACAGTCGCTCCACATTGCGTCGCCAGCCGTGCACCAATATCAGGGTCGGCGCTGCGGCGCCGGAAGTACCAAGGGCGGGGATCCACCAACCGTAAAGCTCCTTGCCGCCGGTGGTGGGAAACCGGATCTCCTCAAAAGGGAAGTCGAGACTGGCGGGTGTTTTCCGGTGGGGGATCTGGGGCGTCTTGTAGAGCCGGGAGATCACAATCATGCCTCCCAAGATCAGCAGGATTGCCAGAATGACAGAAACGGTAAGCCAGACAGCCATCGATCGGAAGGCTAGCAGCCTCATCCACTGAAAGAACGATGTACTGGATTCCGTCTCATTGACCGGGGAGGAAAGATTGCTTAGACTAGTCTACGACTGGTCTAAAGGAGAATGAATGTCTGACGTAGGATCCTACGAGGCCAAAACTCATCTGCCTAAGCTCTTGGAGCGTGTGGCCGGAGGAGAACGCATCACGATCACGCGGCATGGCGTGCCTGTGGCGCACCTGGTCCCGGTGTCGACCTCGAGTCGCCGACCTGTCTCCGAGACGATCCGGAAAATGCATGCTTTTCGCCGTGGTCGTCGTCTCGAGGAACCGCTCAAGGAGTTGATCGAGACTGGTCGGCCATGAGCATCGTCCTGGACTGTTCGGTGACCATGAGCTGGTGTTTCGAGGACGAGACCAGTGATTATGGCGATCGCGTACTGGATGCGCTCGAGGAGAACGAGGCACTCGTACCCTCGGTTTGGGCGCTCGAGGTGACCAACGTTTTGGTCATGGCCGAGCGGCGTCAGCGCCTCAAGACAGGGGAGTCGCTACGGTTTCTCGAGTTGGTCAAGTCCCTACCGATCCTCATCGAAGAGGTCTCTTTGCAACGAGCCACCGGTGTCGTAATGTCGCTGGCTCGCGAGCTCGATCTTTCGGTCTACGATGCCGCCTATCTGGAGCTTGCGATGCGTTCCGGCGCGGCGCTGGCAACCCATGATCAAGCCCTCGCCAATGCCGCCGACAGGGCGGGGGTTCAACGATTTGAGTAGCCAATGGACCTCTTGACCACACCGATCAACGATGCGGTAATGTAAGAGGTTCGTTTGATGGTATTCCGGAGGGGATCATGGGAAAAATCGTTGATTGGTTTGGTTCGTGGCGTCTGCTCAGCTGGCGCACTGCGCTTGTCGTCGGCTTCGTTCTATATACATTGATTGGTTTTTTTGTCGTGCCGTGGGTCGCTGAGAAAGTGATCGTGAGCGTGGCGGACAAGCGTCTCGGCCGCGAGGTCACCGTCGAGAAGATCCGCTGCAATCCCTTCACGCTCTCCCTGACAGTGGAGGGTTTTTCATTGCCAGATCGACCCGGCTCGACCCTGATGTCGTTTGACAAGATGTACGCAAATCTGCAGGCGTCGAGTCTTTTCCGATGGGCCTTGACGCTAAAAGAGTTGCAGGTCGAGCGCCCCTATGCAGCCGTTAGGCGCTTCGAAGACAAAGGCATCAACGTTCTCGAGCTGTTCGACGCCTTCCAGAGCACCGCCAAACCGACCGACGAAAAGAAGGGGTTGCCGCGGGCGGTGCTACAAGAGATTCTAGTGACCGACGGCCGTCTCGAGGTCGAGGACCGGGCTCGGGATGAACCGATGCTCTGGCAGTGGGGCCCGGTCGAACTGGTCCTGCATGACATCAGCACGCTGCCGGATGAAGAGGGTGACAAGGAGTTCTCCATCGGGTTGCCCGACGGGGGCATGATGAGTCTCGCCGGCACGCTTGTAGTGGAGCCTTTCGAGCTCGATGGCTCTTTGTCGATCGACAAAATCCTCATCGCTAATCTGTGGCGGGCGGTGGGAGAGAAGTTCGAGTTCGAGCTCAGCGGTGGGGCTCTGGCGACCGAGCTCCACTACAGGGCCACCCTGCAAGACGACGGGCTGCACGTGGAGGTGAGCGAGGCGGAATTCCGAGTGACCGACTTTGGCCTCGAGCTGCGCGACACCGATACCGAACTTTTGAAGGCTGAGTCGGTTGTCGTTTCCGGCGTCAACGCAAAGTGGCCTGAGCAGCAGGTCGAAGCCGATTCATTGGTCGTCGAAAGCGCTTTCGCGCAGGTCTGGATCGAGCCCGATGGCACCCCGAGTTGGGAGATTCTCGTGCCAGAGCCGACCCGAGAGGAGGTCGTCAAGGCATACGAGTACATCGACGAGCGGGTCGACTTCGATGCCGTCCTCGGTCGCTTCGAGGTGCGCAATGCGAGCGCGGCGTTCGAGGACCGGACCTTTTCCGAGCCGGCTCGGCTGGAGGTCTCGGATGCCGGCGTGGTTCTTACCGATGTCGCCAGCCAGCCTGGGAGCGAGTGGGGGCTCGAAGCCTCGGCGGCGATTGCTGGTGAGTCTCGTGCGAGTGCCAAGGGGACGCTGGTGGCTGTGCCGCTGACACTCGATGTGGAGGTCGAGCTCGAGGGTCTGGAGTTGGCGCAATTCCAAGCCTATGTTGCGAAGGTGGCGCCACTCGATCTGCGGGCGGGTGTTTTGACCACGTCCGGACGGGCCCGGGTCTCTCCAAGTGAAGAGGCCCCCGACATCACGTTCAACGGCGAGCTGGCGGTGACTGGGTTGGATCTAGATGAGACCGTCACCGGAGGCACGCTACTCGGGTGGGGTGATCTGAAGGTGGGTGGAATCCAGGCCGCAGTGGCCCCCACATCGCTCGATGTCGAGACCGTCGATATCTACACTGCGGGTCTCGAGATCGCCGTCGCGGAGGACGGGACCATCAATCTGCTCGAGTTCTTCAAGGCTCTGGGTGAGGGCGAGGGTGCTACAAACGGCGATGCGGACGACAAGGAGGACGGCCTACCACCGGTCCACATCGCTCGTCTGGAGCTGCATGACTGCTACGGTCGCTACACGGACGCTACGACCGTAGAGCCGTTCGAGACAAAGATCAAGGCGGTCAACGGCACGATCTCCAAGATCGCCACCGACACCAAGACCGGGGCCGAGCTCGAAATCGATGCCGCTGTCGACAGTGGTGGGCTCGTCCGGATCAACGGAGCGATCGACCCCTTCGATTATCAGCGCTTTACTGATCTGGATGTCGATGTCAGTGATGCCGTGCTGCCGCCAATGTCGCTGATATCCATCAAGATGATCGGCTTTCCGATTGAGACCGGAAGGATGTCGCTCGATTTGAGCTACGACATTGTGGGCCAGCAACTCGCCTCGACCAACCATGTCGAGATCGACAATCTCCATCTCGGTGACCGGGTCGAGGGGGAGGGTACGATCAAGCTGCCGGTCAAGCTGGGGGTGTCGTTGCTCAAGGATAAGAACGGACGGATCACACTGGACATTCCGATCGAGGGCGATCTCAGCAACCCGGATTTCGTCATGGTCTCGGCGATCCAATCTGCGGCAACCGATATGGTTAGCGAGATCGCCAAGTCACCGTTTCGATTGCTGGGCAGGCTGGCTGGAGGCTCGGAGGATCAGAACCTGGAGTTGGTCGAATTCGCGGCGGGCAGCGCAGTTCTCGAGGAGCACGTAGCTGCGAATTTGAGCACCCTGGCGAAGGCTCTCGAGCAACGACCGGCTTTAGAGCTCGAGATCGAGGGCACGATCGATGAAGAGGCCGACGCCTCTAGTCTGCGTGAGATGGCTTTCGTGGCTGAGGTCGGTGAAGGAGAGCAGGCGGATATTCCAACTGCCAAGTTGGAGAAGATGTATGCTGCGAAGTCTTCGGGTGCTGAGCTCGAAGCATTTCGAGAGCAACACACCTCGAGCACCGTAGACGGAGCTTTGGATGAGGTCGCCTACCGCGAGGCGCTCCGAACCGGAGTCGTCGAGGCGCAGCCCATTGATGATTCGCTGGTTCAGGCGCTCGCCCCGGCCCGGGCGGATGCCATCCGTGCTTTTCTGGTCGATCAGGCAGGAGTCGATCCGTCGCGTGTCAAGGTTCTGACAGAAACCGCGACCATAGATACTGGCGAGCAGCGGGTCAGTTGCCGATTGGCGGTAGCGCCGGGCAATTGACCCCACGGCGTCACCGACGCAACTGCACGGATTGGTTGGTCGGAGGGGCTCCTAGAGCTCGGCGCCGCAATCCTTACAATGGCGTGCATCGACATCGTGGCCCTCGCTAGAACAAACCCGGCAGGCTTGACCCGATACCGGTCTTAGCTTTGCGCCGGCCATCTCGGCGGTTACGATGCCAGTCGGAACCGCGATGATTCCGTAGCCCATGATCATCAGAGCGGAAGCGATGAGTTTGCCCAGCGGGGTCTGGGGGGTAATGTCGCCATAGCCGACGGTGGTCATGGTGACAATCGTCCAGTAGATCGATGTGGGGATGCTGGTGAATCCGCTCGCCGGACCCTCGACCAGGTACATGACGGCGCCCATGATGACCATGGTTGTCAAAACGACGCCGAGGAAGACGCCGATCTTGCGACCGCTGGCTTTGAGGGCCGCTCCCAGCATCTGCGCTTCGTCGACATAGTTGACCAGTTTGAGGATTCGGAAGATGCGTAGCAGACGTAGCGCTCGAATTACCAGGAGCGAGTGCGCGCCAGCAAAAAAGATGCTCAGATAGGTTGGCAGCACCGCGAGCAGATCGACGATGCCAAAGAAGCTGAAGGCATACTTGAGTGGTTGGCCGACGCAGTAGAGTCGCAGGATGTACTCGATCGTAAAAACGATCGTCACAAACCACTCGAAGGCACGAAGCTTTGGACCATATCGCGCCTCGATCGAATCGACGCTCGCTAGCATGACCGCGATGACGCTCAGTACAATCAGGACCTGTAAGGCGATATCAAAAGCCCTACCGGCCGGAGTGTCGGTCTCGAAGATGATCTCGTGGAGTCGTTCGCGCCGACTCGAGCTGGTTTTGTCGGACATATTTCTGCGTCGATCAGGTTCTTGCTGGATCAGCCAAACGATCTTACCGGAACCTCGGCTGGCGACCTCGCAGTGGTCGCTTCCGACCCAGCGGATGAAGCTCGCCGCAATTCGCTCAT
Source organism: uncultured Polyangiaceae bacterium (assembly GCA_964195975.1). Classification (GTDB taxonomy): domain Bacteria; phylum Acidobacteriota; class Thermoanaerobaculia; order Multivoradales; family JAHEKO01; genus CAXMQZ01. Next base: position 13,357 of record CAXMQZ010000069.1, read on the forward strand.
GATCTAATCGACCTGGTTTGAAAGATATCCAAACAGCTGTGGCGAAGCGGGATCTCTTAGTCGCATGGCTCGCCCTTCTCGTTGTCGCCTTTGCGGCGGGACTGTTTCGCATACGAGGGTTCGACACCTTTTGGCACCTGGTCTCGGGTCGGTGGATCCTCGATCATCGCGCTTTGCCACACGCAGACCCCTTTCGGTTCTCCTCGGTCGCTGAGCCTTGGACCGATCACGAGTGGTTATTTCAGGTCTTTCTCAGCTGGGTCGAGCAGCTCGGAGGCCTGGACGGTCTGATCGTCGTGCGTGCTCTCATCGTTGCTACCCTGGCGACGATTCTGCTACTGGCTCTGAGACATACTGGGGTATCCCTGCTGACGGCATTTCTGCTGGCATTGTGCACCCTGGTCCTGTCGCGTCTTCGGTTTCTGATTCGGCCCGAGCTGGCAAGCCTCCTCGGTTTGGCGGTACTCCTAGCGACACTGCAACAGTTTCGGCGCGATGGCCGAATGACTCGGCTGGTCGTGCTGGCGGGTGTCGTGGTCTTCTGGGCCAATGCTCATCTTGGCGTCTTGGTGGTGCCTCCTCTTGCGGCTCTCTATTTGATCGGAACCCGTCTTCCGGGTGGAACGGGGTCACCCAACCGGGGTACGCAACCGCCCTCCTGGTCGATCGTCGTAGGAGCTCCCCTGCTGCTCACGGTCGCAATCGCGATCAATCCGAATGGCATTGGGGTCTTCAGCGTGCCGGGAAAGATCGCAGCGGCCCTTCATGATCTCGCTGGAGTCAACCCTGAATGGTTGCCGCTGCTGAGCGTTCCCCTCCCATGGGTCTTTGTGGCGATGATTTTGTTGATCGTGGCCTGGGTCATCGAATGGCGCAGGATCGGCAGCATCGATAGTTCGACAGCCCTTGTGGCGGTTGCGCTTGCAGCTCTGACCATGATGTCGGTTCGGCATCGAGGTCTGTTCTACATTGCAGCTGCGTTTGCATTGGCGGAATCACTGGCAGCAATTCAATTCGAACGACAGGAGACTCCAGCGCCACCCCGTCGAGCCCTGTGGCCGGTTCTGCTGTCAGGCGCTGCGGTGTTGGGTTTCGTGTTTCCTCCGATGTGGGGTCCGTTCGGTGTGCGTGACCGGATCAGCTTCGGCTTTGGTCTGGAAGCGGGACGCTATCCGGTCGGGGCGGCTGACGCGGTGTCGGAGTGGGCAGATCTGGAAAACGTGTTCAACGATGTAGCGACCGGAGGTTATCTTCTCTGGCGTTGGTATCCAGAACGGCTTGTCTTCATCGACGGTCGCAACGAGGTTCACCCTGAATTGTTGAGTGAATTGACTTCAGCGGTCTCGACACGTGAAGGGTGGCAGGCATTGCTGGATCGCTACGATATCGATGGCGCGATTCTGGACTACCTGGCGCTGCCGGGAATGGTCTTGGATGGCGATCCAAGCCGGCGCGGTCTCCCCAGGGTCAACCCCGTAGCGGCCAACGCCCCAGTGGCCAAACTCCCAGTGGCCAAACTTCCAGCGACCGGGCTCCCAGGGGCGGATAACCCGGCGGCGCGTAGCTCCCTCTACTTTGCTCCGGAGAGCTTTGCCCTGGTCTACTGGGATGATGTGGCGATGCTCTTTGTGCGTCGAGCGCCCGATCGAGAACGGGAGATCGACGCCAAGGAGTTCCCAGTCGTCCGACCCGATGAACCGGGTCTTTTGATCGCACAAGCGAAAGGGGATGAGGAACTACGAATTGCTGCGATCGAGGAGCTCGAGCGACGAATTGAACTGGCACCGAGAAGCCGGAGAGCTGAAACGCTGCTAGCTGCGCTCGTGGCCATCGCTCCGTGACACTCGATCTACAGTAGCTCCTTCGAAGCCAGGAGGGCGCCCCCGATAATTAGAATACAAGCCGCACCCAGAGCCCAGGTGGCTTGCGCCTGACCAAACGCGACCAACAAGAGGGTCGAGAGCAACGGGCCCGCATAGGAGAGCGCTCCGAGGGTCTGAAGGCTGCCATGTTTGGTGCCGTAGTCCCATAAGAAAAAGGCAGCGCCCACTGGTCCCAAACCAAGGGCGAGGATCGACAACCATTGCAATCCTTGAGGTTGCACCCACTCCTCTGTGGCGACATGACAGGCGACCCCAAGCAACGCGGTACCGGCGCAAAAGCCACTCACGGCTTCTGACGGGACGTCGCCGAACCTGCGGTTGGCCACCGAATAGACGGCCCATGTCACGGCTGCGCCCAGAGCCGCCAGGTAGCCTCCAAGAAACCTGCTGTCGAACCCTACTCGACCCCCGTTGGTCAGAAGTAGAGTTGCCCCGCTGAGACCGAGAAGTGCGCCGGCGATGTGAAACCATCGCAACCGGACACCGGGCAGCAAGGCCGAGAAGAGGACGATCAGAAGCGGCCAGAGATAAACGATCAGACTGGCTTCGACCGCCGGCGCCCTACCCAGAGCTACAAAGTAGAAGAAGTGGAATCCAAAAAGACCTCCGACGCCCAACAGCCAGGCAGCGGGGCGCTGCCATAGCTTCGCAAGCGCCTGGGGGCCACGAAGGGCCAGGTAGAGCAGACTCGTCACCGAGGCGATGCCAAAGGTCAGGCCAAGAAGCTGAAAGGGAGGGATTCCCTGTGCCCCGGTTGTAAGCAGGGCCAGCATCGACCAAAGCAGGATTGCACTGGCTCCGATCAGCGTTGCGCGAGCTGTGCGAGAGGAGTCGTGCACGGGGAATCGGGGTCCGGTCAGTCGAGATACCCCAGCGCCTTCAGATGCTCCTGCTGTGCCGCCAGCTCCTCGGGGGTCAGGTCGGAGCTCAGGTCGGTGCCGAGGTCATTGGCGTCGGGTGTGGGCGTCTGGGGATGGGTATTCGAGATTACGATCGGATTCGCCCAGTGTGCGAATACGATCGATTCATCATGGTCGGGGTTCTCGGCTCGTGTGGTCGAGACACAGAGATCTACGGTCTCGTAAGCATAGGAGCCGAGATCGATGACTCGAGTGCGCCAGGTCTGCGAGGAGAGATCGACCCTGTCCTCCATGAGCCAAACGGTGTCGTCGGTATCTTCGACTGAGAGGCTTAGACTGAAATCGACCGCGTAGGGGCTGAGCCCGGCCTTGTGTAGCGGTCGTCGGTTCAGGCCGTAGGTGAGATGCACCACGCCTGAATCCGGCAAGAGCAGGGTCCTGCAGTCGTTGCCGTTGATGAGAGCGTTGACCTTGGTGCCGTCGATATTGATCTTGCTTAGCGCTCCTCGACGGGCGAACTGGTAGACATCCGGGTCGATGTATCGATACCCGGGAGCGGGTTCTATCGTAGTCTCGGCGGTGTGCTCGAGAGCCGCCAGCTGAGGGCAGTGGTCGTAGGCGTACCTCTGGGGTCGGTTCGGATCGTAGGGTGGTGTCCACTGCCAGACGATTCGACCCTCCCGTGTGACTTCGAAAGCTCGCCCGCTCCGGCTCGAGCTGATCAGGATATTGCCGTTGGATAGTGGCTGCTCAATTCCACCGGTCGAGCTGTAGAACCCCTTCTCGGCCCACTCCCAGAGTACCTCGTGGGTGACCGGGTCGATTTCGAGCACCGAGCTCTGTCGATAGGCGTAGGTGCTGCGATAACCATTGTTGAACAGCAGGATGTTGCCGTGACCGGGCAACTTCCCGTCGATCATCAGCGCCTCGTGCTGGAGATCGAGCTCGAAGTCATAGGTCCACACAACCTCGCCGCTTGGCCGGTCGATTATGAAGATCAGGTTGAGATTGCGGGCGCTGACAAGGAGATTTCCTGGACGAAATCGATCGTCACCCTCGTCATACCAGGGATTGTCGAACAGCTCTTGAACCGAGTTGATGTGAGTGAGATCGCCCTTGGATTCCACCTCTGAGAAAAAGGGCTCCAGTCTCTGTCCCGACCATCGCCAAACGACTGCTCCAGAGCGATCGATCTCGACGATGTCATCTGTCTTCTTGCCCCCCGGTCGAACGACCGTCAGCACGTTGCCATTATCGAGCCAGATAACTTCGTGATGCGGAGTCTGACCGTTGAAGGTGTGCCTCCAGATCTCCGCGCCGTCCCAGTCGTACTCGACCACCGAGCGATCGAGACCAATGGCTAGTAGATTGCCTTCAGCAGAGAGACGAAGCCGAGACTTGACCCGAGCTTCTGGCCAGGAATGTACGACTCGGCCGTTCATGTCCAGCAGAATCGGCAGCCTTCGCATGAAAAAGGCGAGTGTATAGCCGTTATCGGCGAGATCTGGATCGTAGACGCTGATCCACGATGACGAGTCGGCGAGCTTGGGTACTGCGATCTCCGGTACAGGGGTAAGCGGCGGTGTGCCGGGCGAAGTTTCGGCGACAGCGGTCGAGGCGGGTTTCTCAGGTCCCTGCCGGCAGGCACAGAGAGCTATCGTTGCGCTGACGAACAACGAAACCAGACCGAAGATTCCCTTGGGCATCGGTTGTGAAGAGAGGGTCGGTGGAGAGAACGAACTGAGCCTCGGGAGGCCCTTCGTCCAAAGCGAGACAGATCTGGTCTCAGTGACCCTTTACTTTCATCTTCTTGACCGACTTGAACTTGATCGGGTTCGAAGCGATCGACTCGATCGTGAGTTGCCCGGTCTTCTTGTCGATGCCGAAACCGGCCCCGACGATCATCTCGCCCGTACCCTCGCCGGTATCGGGATCCATTTGGATCACGACCAGGGAGATGCTGTCGTCGGCCGTCCAGCTGTCCTGCATGACCTCGCCCATACCAATGGGTCGATCCGTCGCCATGACGATGTTCTCTTTCCCATCCTTCTCGTACTTATAGGCGTAGCGCATCTGGTATCCCATCGTGTTTGGTGCCTTGACGAATCCCATCTCGTCCATCTTGTTCAGATGGTTGTAGGCGCCCTTGGTGCCTCCATCCGAGAACGACTGGATCAGCGCGGTCCGATCTTCGGCAGTGTTGAATCCGAAGATAGAAATTTCGAGCAGCGAGGCCGCGCCGGCCGAAAGGCTCATCGCATGTGCCTGGTATCTCTCGATGACTTCCTTTTTCTTTGCGGATGCAGGGGCGGTCGGTCCTATCAGGGTGACAGCTAGCGCGAGGAGCGCTACAAAAACAGCTGACGTGCGGTTGAGTTTCAATGACATGAGTCCATTTCCTTTCTCGGCGACCCGAGGCGTTCAGCGCTCGAATCGTCTTCGGGGCCGGTACCAGGCCAGTGAGTTCAAGATCATGAAGAGAACTAGATAGAGCCTAGCATGCCGGCGGAGTAGCCTACCCGTCTGAGAGTCGAAGAATCATCTTGACAAATGGGCGAATCAGCTCCTCATCGGTCAGAAACCCGGCGGCACCGACCACGATGAATTGCACACCGACGCTGACCAGCAAGAACCCCATGATGCGGGTGAGGGCATTCATTCCTGTTACGCCCAGATAACCGACGACCTTCTCAGAGCTTCTCAAGACGATCCACGAGAGTACTCCGATCAAGAGGATTCCGCCGGCGATCGCTCCGTACTGAAGGCCCCGTTCATAGTTGGAGGCGAGGCCGAGGGTGACCGCGATCGAGCCTGGACCGCTCATCATGGGCATCGCCAGGGGAGAAAACGCGACGTCGTTCTTGAGCTCCGCTTCGTGCTGAGTTTCGTCGGAGACCCGCTCTTGAGGTTCCGGTTTGATCATGCCAAAACCGATTCCTGCGACGATCAGGCCGCCGGCGATCCGAACTCCGGGCAGCGAGATGCCAAAGAACTTCATGATGGCTGTGCCCGCGACCAAGAAGACGATCAGGATCGCGACGGTATAGACACAAGCCATCAGGGCCTGCTGTCGTTTTTTTGTCTCGGAGAAGTCGCTGGTGACCGAAAGAAACACCACCGTGGCGCTGAACGGATTGACGATCGGTAGCAGCGCCGCGAAGGTGGCCAAGGTGATGGTCAACAGTTCTTTGATCATTGTCGTAGTTCCAGCGGAGATACCGCGACCTGGGAGGCCACAACGTTAGCAAAACACCTCGCGGGTGATCGAGCCATCGAAGGAAGGGCTTTCAACACCTGACGAACAGCGGGTAGCGACAGACTGTTGCCAGCCAATCGCCAGGCAGTGCTCAAGGGAAGGTGATCCGGGAACGCGAAGTCCTCTGGAAAGCCGAGAAGTCGCAGGATCTCTGATGGAGCAAACCGTCGCAGCCCCTGTGGGGTGCGCAGATACGAACCGCTGCGAACCGGTGAATGGCCGTAGGCGGCGGTAAAGCAAGCGGTCACCGCGGCGGGGTCGTTTGCATCGACAACGTTCAACGCGTTGGGGTAGCGAGCCGGCAGATCAGGATCGACCCAGAGCTCCTGCGATGGATTCGGGTCCAGAAAACCGCTCAGGGGTTGCCAAGTTGCCAAGTCGATCGGTGGCGCTTGGAGAGCCTCGCGAGAGGCGACGAGATAGAAGCGTCTTCGTCGGTTTGGAAACCCGAGTTGGGTCGGACAGAGAAGTGTCTCGAAGACGTCGTAGCCGAGCTCGTCGAGTAGTTTTCTCAACCGCTGGTGAGCCCTGGAACCGGAAAACCCCGGGACATTTTCCAGAGCAAGGTGCGTCGGTTGGATCTTTGCAAAGCTCTCCAGGAGGCGAAGAAAGCCCGAGGCTCTAGAGTCTTGGGTGTCGCGCCGCTTGCCGCGGTGTGTAAAGGGCTGACAGGGGGGCGACATCCACCAGAGATCCGGTTTCCAGGCCTCCAGGCGCTGGTCAGAGATCGATTCGGTCGTCGCTACCACTGCGGGATGAGTAAAGTTGTGTCGGTAGACTTCGATCGCGTTTCGATTGATATCGACCGCTGCCGCTACCGAAACCTGATCTCGAATGGCGGCTGCAAATCCGCCAATGCCACAAAAGAGCTCTAGGGCCCGGATCGGAGTCGTCTGTGGTTTTTTGCTCATCGATCGAGCTACGGGGCTCGATTACGGGGTCAAGGCGCAAGATATGGCCGCGAGATCAAGTATCGAGAACCGACATCGAGCTTGGTCAGTGTATCGTCGCACTCGACAGGTGACCAATCCCAAAGGGTGTGGGTCGCGTAATATTTGCCGTAATGAACACAAAGATTTTCCCCGACCTGTCCCTGGAGGGCTGGCAGGGCACTCGAGATACCCTGTGGGGTTACGCGAGAGTGTTCGCAGCGATTCGTCGGGACACGGCTGCGCCGGATCCGTTTTGGTGGCACGTCACCCTCCACGGTTCGCCGACCGGTCTGACGACAACAGAGGTCCCTTTTGGGGGCTCTTCCTTCGAGCTTGGGCTCGATTTGATGAGTCAACGCGCTTTTCTCAACCGTGATGCGGCCGAGTGTCGAAGCTGGCCCCTGGCGGGCCAAACCCCGGATGATTTCTTCGACCAGACGATCGAAGCTCTAGGGTCCTGCGGCATCGAACTCAGCACAGCAAAACCGGACATGCCCGGTAGCTCTGTCGGCGAGTGGGACGAGGTTGCCGTCGACCGTTTCCGGCAAGCCTTTGCCCAAATCGACTCAGCGTTTCAGGAATTTCGGCACGATCTGGATGGCAAGACGAGCCCCGTCCAGCTCTTTGGTCACCATTTCGACCTGTCGCTATCGTGGTTTTCGGGGCGATTGGTCGAGGGTGTGGACCCCGCAGACCTAGAGTCGGCAACCGAACAGATGACATTCGGCTTCTCGACCGGCGATGACAGTTTTGCCGAGCCCTATTTCTATGCCACGGCCTATCCAGAACCCGATGGTTTTGTGGGATCTCCGCTTCCAGACCCTGCCTTCTGGAACAACCAGGGGTTCTCAGGCGCGGTGCTGCTCTATTCAGCGTTGCGGGAGTCGGGGAGCCCCACCGAGCTACTTGCCAAGTTCCTTCGAGCGGCGCAACGTGCCGGCGCCAACCTGATGTCACTCTGAGCCCACCCTGTGAAATTGTTCGCAGCTTGATAGGGCGCCCTGTCTTAGGGTTCTATCGGAGGCTCGACACAGGTGATTGGCAGACAGGAAATGGCGGGATGTTGCGCGCATAGAGCTTTGGCGATGGCCAGTTTCGCCCTTGCCGCCATGCTGGTGTCGAGCACAGCCTCGATGGCAGAGACGTTCTACGTCGCTCCGCCCCCCACTGGGAGCGATAACAACAGTGGAGATCAGGGATCGCCATGGGCGACTCTTCAGCACGCGGTGGATTCCGTTCAACCGGGTGACACCATACTGGTGCGGGCGGGAGACTACGTAGGGGCGCACATCACTGTCTCCGGAACCTCCAGCCAACCCATAACGCTGCGGGCCTTTCCGGGCGAAGAGGCTGCGATAGTCGCCGACAACCCGATCACACCGGATGGGATCAACCTCGAGGGGGCCAGCTACTTTGTCGTCGAAGGTTTCCGTGTGGATGGTCGAACTCGGGCCGGCATCCGCGCGGTCCTTTGCAACGACGTGACAATTCGAGGTAACCGGACCGACAGCAATGGCAAGTGGGGCATCTTTACCGGCTTCTGTGACGATCTGTTGATCGAGTACAACGAGACCTCGAACAGCTCTATCGAGCATGGGATCTATGTCAGCAACAGCGGTGACCGCCCGGTGATTCGAGGTAACAGGATCTGGGGCAACAACGCCAACGGAATTCACATGAATGGCGATCTCTCTTCTGGTGGCGATGGTGTGATCAGCAACGCCTTGATCGAGAACAACATCATTTTCGACAACGGTGATGCTGGTGGCTCCGGTATCAATATGGATGGAGTCCAGAGCTCGATGGTCAGGAACAATCTCCTCTACGACAACCATGCCAGCGGTATCTCGTTGTACAGGATCGATGGCGCCCAGCCCTCGAGCGGTAATCAAGTTCTCAACAACACGGTCATTGTCGCGCCTGATGGTCGGTGGGCTCTCAATATACGCGATGGCTCGACGGGCAATGTGGTCAGGAACAACATTCTCTACAGCCACCACCCGCTTCGGGGCAGCATCGACATCGATGCCGCCGCCCTGGCGGGATTTTCCAGCGATACCAACGTGGTGATGGATCGCTTTACTACAGACGATGGCGACACCATCATGGATCTGTCCCAGTGGCAGACAGCCACGGGTCAGGACGACAATTCGCTACTCGCGACGCCTGATGAGGTGTTCGTGTCGTCGGCAGGCAGCGACTATCACCTCGGACTAGGTAGTCCAGCCGAGGATGTGGGGGAGACGTTGGCTCTAGTGAATTTTGATCTGGAAGGTACGCCGCGGCCTATCGGTGCCGGGTATGACATCGGTGCCTACGAAGGCGTGGCTCTCGTTTTCGCCGATGGTTTCGAGCTTGGTGATTCGAGTCGGTGGACGTCCACGCTACCCTAGCCGGCATTATTCATGACCCCGCAGGCAGAATGTCGCAAGCGCCCTCCAGGTCGGGCCGCACGTAGGGCTGAGCACCGGAGGCATACTTGCAGTATGTCGAGGAGTCCAGCCCTAGGAGTCCTGATTCCACGGGATCGTCTGAATCGTCCGAAAGATAAAACCAGTCTTGCCGGCCTGTATCCTGTCGCCCGATACCAGGAACGAAGTGCGGACCTCGGTGCCGTTCAATGCCGTACCATTGCTGCTGCCGAGGTCTTGAACCGAGAACTGCCCGTTGTCGGCACACTCGATCGCGAAGTGTTGGCTCGAGACCGTCTGGTCATCAACAAGGACATCAGAGTCCTCTCTGCCGACCACCGTGCGACTCTGCTCGAGAGGGATCCTGCTCTGTTGTCCCTGAGCGGTGTGCTCACGGATCAGAAAGGCTTTGACCACGACATCCGACAAAGCTGGTATCGGCTCGGGCAATCTCGGTTTCACGTTGCTCATACGCTGAGTCCCCGAGGGTCCGAGGAGCGTCGTATCCGGTCTAGATGGGTTTTGATCACGCATGTTCTTACTCCTTCCACGACAGCTTCAATTTCCTGACCGTTGGTAATAGACCTACCTGGAGAGTTCGGGTGGAGCTCTCTCGAAAGACTCCTTCGATCTTCTTGCTCACATCGACCTTCTGCTCAGCGCCGGTGATTCTCACTTCTATGGTGTGTCGGCCTGGGACGATCGGGATCCGCCCTCGAATCGATTGTCCAGAGACTCTTTTGAACATCCCCCCCTTTGCGCTCAGAGAGCGAGACCAGACCCGATTCCCATCGACCCAGAGTGAGATCATTCCCGCTTTGAGACGGTTCTTGTACTGAATCGCTAGCGCCGCGTTGGCGATCGGGCTGGAACCTTCGGGCGATGCCTCAACCGGTGACCCTGTCGCTGTTGCCGGGACCCGGATCCCAGTCTGTTGTGGCGCGCTTGCTGGAGGGCCCCCGGCAGGAGAACTGTCGACCGGGAGGCCCTTGGCTGGGAGAACCTCGACTGGGTCGGGTGCGTGACTCCTATAGGTAGGTATCCCGACGGCCAGCGAGAGGATCACCAGGAGAGCGAGGAGCCAGCCGAGACTCTTCGAGCTCCTCGCCGGCTCGGATGGCCGCTGCGACTTTTGTCTTGATGAGACCGAGTGCGCCTGACCGACCGATCCAGCCGCCAACATATGGGTCCCCTGGGGTCCCCTCGGTGCGGGCGAGCCGGCCTGGGCAGCGCGCAAGGCTTGGGCGAACTCGTATCCAGACTGAAATCTCCTGGCTGGGTCTTTTTGGATTGCACGCCGAACGACGTCGAGGACTTCCGGGTCGACTGAAGAACGCACCTGCTCGGAGCTCAAGGGGTCGAGCTCCAGGATGTTGTAGGTCACTGTGGCAAGCGAGTCTCCCTGGAACGGCAGGGCACCTGACAGACACTCATACAGCACGACACCGAGAGCGAACAGGTCGGCGCGGCCGTCGATCTCATCGTCGCGCACCTGCTCTGGGGACATATAGCTGGGCGAACCGAGAACAGTGCCCGCAGCGGTGAGGCTCAAGGTGCGAAATTTCGTGATCCCAAAGTCGGTCAGCTTTGCGGTTCCCTCCGCATCGAGAAGAATGTTTGCTGGCTTGACATCGCGATGCACCAGATCACTCTCATGTGCTGCGTGAAGAGCCAACGCCACCTGCTCGATGATGGGAAGCGCTCGAGCGGGTTTGAGAGGTGAACAGTCTAGAAGCAGCTCTTGAAGAGACTGGCCCTCGATCAACTCCATCGCGATATAGGAGGTGTCTGTCTCACGATCCCTGTCTGCGTCGTATATCGTGACGACTCCCGGGTGCCTCAGCCGTCCCGCGGCCCGGGCCTCGAGGAGAAACCGCTCCTGCATCTCGTTCCACTCTTTGGAGGCGACATCGGACTGAGGTGCCATTACCTTGAGAGCTACATGTCGGTCGATTACGGGATCTAGGGCAAGAAACACGCGTCCCATCGAACCGCGACCGATCTCAGAGACGATCTGGTAGCGGCCGATCTGTTCGGGTAGAGGCAGAGCCTGGGCCATATTCAGCACGATCTCGTAGAATCCTCGCTATTCCTCGAAGCCGTATCAGCCCGACTTCAAGCCAGACGTATGCACGTCGATCATCCGCCGATCTTCAAGGTCCATCAATGACATCTGTCACTAGCGACACGGAGCTCGGGTTCGAATCGAGATACCATGCGGACGTGATTCTGGTTACAGGCGCTTCGGGTAAGACCGGTCGTGCAATCGTGAGCGCGCTCGCCGACACAGGTAGTTCGGTTCGCGGGTTGGTTCACCGCACAGAGCAGGTAACGCTCCTCGAAGAGATTGGCGCCACAGATGTCGTTAGAGGCGACATTCGGGACCCCGCGGTTCTCGAGGCAGCGATGGCCGGAGTCGAAGCCTGTTATCACATCTGTCCCAATGTTCATCCTGAAGAGGTTTCGATCGGAGCCGGAGCTATTGCCGCCGCTCAGACGGCACGAGTCCAGAAGTTTGTCTTTCATTCGGTGCTTCACCCCCAGACCCGCCAGATGCCTCACCACTGGGCCAAGCTACAGGTCGAGGAGAGACTTTTCGAATCGAATCTCGAGTTCACCATCCTCCAACCCTGCGCCTATATGCAAAACACGCTTGCATCTTGGAAATCGATCGTGGAGCAGGGGGTCTTCAGGGTGCCCTATCGACCCGAGACCAGGGTGAGTCTGGTCGACCTCGATGACGTGGCATCGATCGCACGGCTTGTCCTCACCGAGAGCGGACACTCGGGTGCGATCTATGAGTTGTGCGGTCCTGAAAAATTGACGCAAGTCGATATTGCAGCAACTCTGGCCAAGGTCCTGGGTCGACCGGTCGAAGTTGTCGTTGAATCGATCGATGACTGGTCTGAACGGGCTCGGCGATCGGGTGTCGGAGATCAAGCGATAGCCACCCTGGTACAGATGTTCGAGTACTACGACCGCTTCGGATTCTGGGGTAACTCAGGCGTCAGCGAGTACTTGCTGGGTCGCCCACTGACAAGTTTTCGCGAGTTCTCCGAGCGAACTCTAGCGACTTTCAAATGAGTCTCCGCTAGACTTTTAGGTCGAATCCTTTATTTGGGAATAGGGGGGGACAACACTATGGGTGCGCTCAGACTGCAAGAGGTTTCTTCTCTGCTGCTCGAGGCTTTTCGCGATTTCTATCGGGTGTGGACCCGGTTTCTCGCCACCGATCTGTTTTACAAGGTTGTCGCTTTCATCATCTTGACTCCGCTTGCGGGTCTGATTCTGCGCCTGTTTCTCGCCACATCTGGAAGTGCGGTGATCGCGGACCAGGACATTCTTTTCTTTGTCCTTCGACCGGTAGGCTTGATCGGTCTCGTGGTTGTCAGTGCGGTGGCCCTTGCAATCGTGGCGCTGGAGCAGGCCTGTCTGATGACGATCGGTTTTGGTGAGGTGCAGGATAAATCGATCGATGCCCTGGACGGGATCCGGTTTGGTCTGACGTCAGCCAAGAAGGTGTTTCTCCTCACAATCCGGATTGTGTTTCGAATCCTTCTCATCGTTGTACCGTTTTTGATCGTCATGGGGTTGTTGTACCGACAGCTTCTCACTGAATTCGACATCAACTTCTACCTCTCTAAAAGACCTCCCGAATTCAAGCTCGCGCTCGTGCTGGCGGGGATTTTGATCACGGTACTGGCCGCTCTGGTGGTTCGAAAACTGCTCGGTTGGTCGTTAGCGTTGCCTCTACTTCTTTTCCAAGGGCACAACCCAGCGAGTGCTTTGGCCGCCAGTACCGAGCGGGTGCGGGGCCATCGTGTTCTGGTCACACTGGTTCTCGTGGGTTGGGGTGTCGCGGCAATGGTGCTGTCTGCGATTCCACTCGGGCTGGTGGAGCTGTTGGGTGGCTGGATCGTGCCAAGGGTCAGGGAATCGATGGCCGGTGTAACCGCTGCGGCGGGCGCACTACTGCTGCTGTTTGCAATTACCTCCGTGGTGATTTCGGCGCTCAATGCCTCGACGTTTGCCCTCCTGGTACTGCGACTTTGGGAGCGCTACGGCAGCGCCGGTGAGGCCCTGTTGGACCCGGACGGTGTTAGACGCAAGGTCGATAGCGGTCGCCAGAGGCGATTTGGCTTCAAAGGAGTAGTGGCTCTGCTAGCCGGAGCCGTGTCGATCGCTGCTGTCGTCGGGTTTATCGCTATCGATCGCGTCCATCTCGAGGACGATCTGACCATTACGGCGCATAGAGGCGCGGCGCTCCACGCGCCCGAGAATACCCTGGCCTCAGTCGTACGAGGCGTTGAAGACGGAGCCGACTTTATCGAGATCGATGTGCAAGAGGATGCCGAGGGTCGCGTCGTTGTCCTGCACGACAGCGATCTGATGAAGGTTGGTGGCACGGATCTGAAGATCTGGGATGCCACCGCCGACCAACTCGGGAGTATCGATATCGGCAGCTGGTTTGCCGCGGAGTTTGATGATCAACGGGTGCCGACCTTAGAAGAGGTTCTCGAGGCCTGTCGGGGCAAGGCAAAGGTCAACATCGAGCTCAAGTACTACGGTCACAACGAGCGTCTCGAAGAGAGGGTGGCCCAGATCGTCGAAAGCATGGATATGGAGTCAGACGTCATCATCATGTCGCTGAAGTACGACATGGTTCAAAAGATGAAAGCAGTTCGTCCCGATTGGACCGTCGGTCTTTTGACCGCCACCGCAGTCGGTGATCTGACCTCCTTGGAGGCCGACTTTCTGGCTGTCAGCAGCGGGATGGCCAAGGCTCGATTTATTCGCTCCGCTCACGCTGCGGGGAAGGAGGTCTTTGTCTGGACCATCAACGACCCGTTGGGCATGTCGGTGATGATGAGCCGGGGTGTAGACAGCATCATCACCGATGATCCGGGGCTGGCTCGCTCGGTGATGGTCTGGCGCGAGGATCTAAATCCAGCCGAGCGGGTGATTCTGAGTCTGGCCTATTGGTTTGGGATCACTCCGCCTGAACCCGACGTTGCAACCGATGTGGGGTAGCCGGCGCAATCGGATCTCAGAAGGTGCGACGGTACTACCAGACGCTGCAACTGCCAGACGAGGGAACTACCAACGGAGTCGATAGAGCTCGTCGGGGGACAGCTTGACGTGATTACGCTTGGCTTCGACCAGCTGAGGTCGCTGAAATAGCTTGATCAGTACGACTCCGGCTACAAAGCCGCCGATGTGGGCCCAGAAGGCAACACCGCCACCCTCGGCTGCGCCAAAAGAGCCCAAACCTGAGAAGAGCTGGAGTCCAAACCAATAAAGCAGCATTACCCAGGCTGGTAGCAGGAAGATACGGATAAAGATCACGAAGAAGAAGAGGGTTTTGACCCGCACCTTCGGGTACAAAACCAGATAGGCCCCCATCACACCACTAATGGCTCCCGAAGCGCCGACCGTCGGTATCGCGCTCCCGGGATCGGTCGCAATGTGCGCGATCGAGGCGACGATGCCACAGAGCAGGTAGAAGAGGATAAATCGGATGTGCCCCATCGAGTCTTCGATGTTGTTGCCAAAGACCCACATGAACCACATGTTCCCGATCAGGTGCATCCAACCACCATGCATAAACATCGAGGTGAGAATCGTCAACCAGCCCAACCCGCCAACCTGACAAACAGCCTCTGGCGCCAGTTGAAGAATCTCACCGGCCTGAAGACCACCCGTGATATCTGCCGGGATGGCGCCGAAGGTACAAAGTGACTGGAGGAACCCCGCACCCGCTCCTCCCTGCTGTACCAGCAGCCAGACCGCGACGTTGAGCGCTATGATGATGTAGGTGACGACCGGGGTCAGCTCAGTCGGGTTCTCATCTTGAAGTGGGAACATTCGATAGCGAGTCTACTCCAAGGTTTGAGCGGGTCGCGAGTGGCTGGTGATCAGGGCTCTCGCGGCGGCTTTTGCCTCGGACCCTATGGTAGGCTTTCCTCAACTTTTGATCTTTGCCAAATGACACCAATTGGACCTGGCTCTGGAGCGTTTCAGGGATTCAAGAGTCGGTCCCCTAATTAATCTGGAGGGAGATATGACTGTAGCAAAAGTGACGGAGATTTCGGCTTCTTCTGCAAAGAGCTTCGACGATGCGATGCAGGTGGGAATCGATCGGGCCAACAAGACCCTGGACAAGGTCAAGGGTGCCTGGGTCAACGAGATGAAGGTTGTCGTCGAGGACGGCAAGATAACGCAGTATCGAGTGAATATGAAGGTATCTTTCATCCTCAAGGGTTAGACAGTCTGTCGACAGAACTGCTCCGGGTTCGACAGCCACTGCGGCGTTTCGAGAAGCTGACAATGGGAGGCAATACGCATGAGCGACGAAAACGAAAAAAACCTGTGGGATTCGACAACCGAGGCGGCTGGAGATGCCATGGACAAGGCCAAGGAGATGGGTGAATCCGCTCTCGAGAAAGCCGAGGAAGTCGCGGGCGCCGTAGCGAAAACGGCAAGCAGCGCAGCCGGCTCTGCGATGGATGGGGCCTCGGCTCTGGCGGCGACGGCTGGCGACAAACTGACCGAGGCCGGTGGCGTGGTAGCCGGCGCTGCATCTGCGGTCGTAGACGGTGCCAGCGATGCCGTAGAGGCAGTGAAGGATATGGCTTCCGACGTTGCGGAAGACGTCGCAGACGTCGCAGCGGACGCAATCGAAGACGCCAAGGACTTCGGGGACGACGTCGAAACGGCTGCCTACGAGGCATTCGACGACTCGGAAAAGAGCTGACCCGGTAGCTACTGGATTGGGTCGCTCTTTCTTCGTAGGTGGCGCCTGTCCTTTACGACGGCCAGCGGAACGCCATATCTCTCAACGGTCGCGATGACACGACCATCGAGCATCTCGTCGCATTGCCAGCGCGTAGTCGCGATGTAGAAATCCGCCCGCCAGTCCTTACCTGTCCTTCGCAGGTAGGAGGGAAAGTAGTACGCCGAGGACAGATAGGTGGAGCACACCTTGGCTCGAAGGATGCGTGAAGGACCGCGTTTGACC
Source organism: uncultured Polyangiaceae bacterium (assembly GCA_964195975.1). Classification (GTDB taxonomy): domain Bacteria; phylum Acidobacteriota; class Thermoanaerobaculia; order Multivoradales; family JAHEKO01; genus CAXMQZ01. The sequence continues at coordinate 29,717 of CAXMQZ010000069.1, forward strand.
TTCGACTCGATAAAGCTCTCCAGTTCGAGCGCCGCCTCGCGATAGGAGTTACCCCAGTAGTCGGTCTCGTAGCGTCCGGCAGCGCCTGGCAGTCCTCCAACAAAGCTATTGAAGTAGACGGTCTGATAAGGATGAAGACGAATCATCACCGATGCTTGAAAGGCCAAGTAGATTCCGAGAGCAAGCAGCAACAGGGTTTGGAACCGACGTGATTTCGACCCGGCACCTCGAATCAACCAGGCCAGTGTCGTGCCCGCTAGACAGGCGAGGGGCGGAAGCGCAAAAAGAAGATGGCGAATCCCGTCGTAGACCACCGCCTTGACCGCTGCGACGTGAATCAGCGGGTAGACGGCGGCGAAGGCCACGATGGCCAAACCGGATACTTTGTTCGGATCGAGGGTCGCCCGCCGTCTGGCGACAACAACCAGGGCGACTACCACCGCCAGTGGCAGAAGGACGAGAAGAATCTCTGGGAGAGCGATCGAGAAATAGTGCGCGTAGTAGGAGGCCGGAAGGTTTCCCGCCTTGAACTCGATACCGTCGAAAAGCACGGGACGATTCCAGCGGAACCTACTGATGCGCTCGAGCGCCCTGACGGGATTTCTGAAGGGGGAAAGCTGGGCCCAGGGCCATGCCGCCAGCATGATCAGATAGGCCGGTACCGCGACTTTGAGAAACGTCATCGTCAGATGTCCTGAATCAGGCAGCAGGGTCTGACGCCGCTCGCGATCGACAAGCCGGCAGAGTCCGTATGCGACGAGGATGGCACCCCAGTACAGAAGCAGGATGAGACCTCCAACTCGCACCCCCATCGTCAAACCGATGACGACCGCGAGCTTGGCTGCGGTTGCAATCGTCACTTTTGGCAGCTGGCGTGAAGCGATCACGAGGTAGTAGACGGACCACACATATCCCACCGCAAAAGGGATGTCTTTTGGGTTGTTGAACATGTGGCCGTAGAACCTGGGTGTGACCACCAGCAAGACGGTTGCCCAGAAAGCGGCACTGGCTCCAGAGACTGACCGGGTCAGTCGCCAACAGCCCACGATACCCAGGAGCCCAATCAGGGCGTTGATGAGATGGCGGGTCTCGAAGCGTGGGAAGGGCGATACCTTTCTCGCCACGGCGACCACGCTGTCGAAGGCGCCTCCGTAGAGATATCGATTGTAGAAATCGAGCGCTCGATTGTCGGGCTCATCGCCCAACCGCGACCGGTAGTACTCGACAACCAGATCGCCATACTCGTCCTGAAGGGGCTCATCCCAAGTGATTCCATAGTCGTAGAAGGTAGCCAGAATAATCGCGAGCACGATCAGAACCAAAGCGATCGAAGCTTTGTCGTAGGTGCCGCCTTGTAGAGCGGTACTTCTCACGGCTGACTCGTAGTGTCGTCTGCCACGCTTTCAAGCACGGCTCTTCGTAGACGCAGCGGCTTGATCTTGATCCCTAGTCGACGTCGCCGACCGGTGGATGAATACCACTCTTTGTCGGAGAAGATCAGAACCAACTCCTGAGAGAGGGGCGGCATGGGAGGCAGCGCCACGACCTGTCTGCCGGCTTTCTCGAAGGTGACATCGAGCGCCGCGTTCATGGTCAGGATGGAGACCTTCAAGGGTAGATCGGCAGGCTCTGCCCCACAAAAGAGAGCCAGTGACATCCGTGCGGCGACTCGCTTGTCGTTGCGAACCACCAGCGCGGCCGCTCGTGTCCCTCGCGTCCAACCGTCGGGAGACAGACCAAACGCGGTCACATCGCGGCCCAGCCCTGTTCGCCGATCCAGAATAGGGGTTGTGAGGATGTTATTGGCCAGCTCGCTCCAGTCGATGTCTTGGCTACCTTCACGCATAGCATTGAGGTTCTTTTGAATCTCGGCATCGGCTGGGCCCCAATCAGCGGACCTCTCGAAGACGGTCAGCGGTGGGTTGACCACATTGAGATTGGTCTGGACGCCGTCGTAGCTCAATGAACCCACCCAGGGCACATACCTCGGTTGAAAGACCGGTAGGTAGTTGAGCGCACCGGTGTGGAGATTGGCGAGGAGCTCGCGTTGTTTTCCGTTGACCGGTTCGAGCTCGTTGACCACGATGAGATCGGCGTCGAGGTTCCGAAGGGTAGCGAGAGGCTGTTGAGCTGCGGTTTCGAGGCGAAGAGGCGGAGACCCACTACGTGGATAGATTTGTGAACGCGTGCCGAGGAAGCGGCTGGTCCGAGATTCTCCCGCGTTTTCAGCCAACCAGGACTCGATCTGATAGCGGGAGTCGTGGAGCATCTGCAGGTCGAGGCTCACGGGACGGCGCAAGGCGACAAGAAGAACCACCATGATTCCGATCCAGACCGGGGTCTTGAGAGATGCAACGCTTCGGGGAGCAATCAGGGCGCGTGCGCTGAACAGCGACGCCACCACGGCAACCGGCAACAGGAAACGGACATAGTGGAACTGGGCAACAACGATAAAGAATAAGTAGTAGGAGAAGGGGAAGAGAGCCACAGTGAGCAGGGTCTTCTCGCGACTCCGGTGGAACACGACGACTCCGAGCCCTACGATTGCCGCTGCGAACGCCGGCCAGCTCATGGCGAAAGCCGTGTGTTTGGCAGCCTGCCAAATCATTGATATCTGTCCGGCTAGCGTCATCTCGTATTCGCGCCAGGCTCTCGCGCCGGGTCCCTGCATGAAAGCCAGGTGTTGGAGGAAGTCCTCGAATCCGAACAGCAGGTCATGGATGAGGACGAACAGGGTGATGGCTAGAAGACCGCTCCAGACCAGTCGTCGATCGAACAACGAAGTAAGAATCGATCCCTTCCAGCCCGGAGTGACACGGTTGTGCCGATGCAGATCGACAACCAACCAGAGCAAAGGCAAAACATAGAGGGCGAAAGCCTGGTCCTTGGTGCAGATCGAAAACGTCATCGCTGCAGCAAATCCGAGATAGTCGACTAGACGATGGTGCTCGAGTGCTCGGACGTAAAACAGCAGCGACAATGCGAACCAGAAGATGTAGGCGGCTTCCAGATTGATGGTCTTGGCGAAAAACACGAAAGGAGCCGAGAAAGCTACGATTGCTCCTGCGACCAGTGGCCCGGGATGATCTAGTAGACGATGAGCTGTCAGGTAGATCAGCAGGACCGTTGCAGTCGCCAGAAGAGCGCTCAGGGCTCGCCCCATGATCTGCAGCAGGGCGCGCAAAGAAACCTCCGACAGATCGAGCACCCCGCGGGCGTTGAGATAGCGCACCGGTTTGTAGAGGGTGCGAAGTAGGTCGTAATGCAAGGGTGGGTATCGTCCCCGATGCCGCTCAGACGCCTGGAGTCCACGGTGGTCGGGCGAGAGCTCATCAAGAGCCCAACTCTTGTCGTACATCGTAGGCAGACCCCACCAGACGGGAAGGATGTTGAGGATCAGACTGAGGAGCAGCAGAGCACCAAGGGCAAAACGCTGATTCCGTTGATTGGGGCTCGTTTCAGACATCGTGGCCAGCTGCGCGGGATTGGCATACATAGGATCGAGAGTCTGAGGCTCTGCGAGCAGGCGAGACTGCATGGACGATGGGAGCCTATCGCATAGACTTTGGAAGGAGCCCGTTGGCACGGGCAGAGTTTCGATCTACCATTCTCACCTATGGATGAAGCGCAACAGAGCCTCCACGCAGAGATGGCACTTCATCACTGGTGGTTTCAGGGGCGTCGTCGAATTCTGAGAGCCCTGGTTGAATCAATCCTTCCGCCCGAGCCATCTACTCTGGTTGTCGATGTCGGTTGTGGGCCGGGAACCAATATTGGCGCTCTCTATGGCGACTATTCGACGGCAGGATTGGATCCCTCGGCGACCGCGATCTCGATTGCTCGCTCGCGGTTTCCCCAGGCTCGGTTTTTTCATGGGGAGATCGAACAAGCCCCACGTGAGTTCGATGAGGGTGCGCGTCTTTATCTGTTGGTGGATGTGCTCGAGCATGTTTCAGATGACCATCTCTTGCTCTCGACGGTCCTTTCTCGAAGCCAACCCGGTAGCTATGCGTTGATCACGGTCCCCGCACTTTGGCCTCTCTGGTCGCATCATGATGTCGCCTTGCGTCACTATCGGCGCTACGATCGCTCACGGCTCGAAAGCATGTGGGCGGGACTTCCGGTCTCGGCGGAATTGGTGTCGTTCTTCAACTCCAGGTTGTATCCCCCGATTCGATTTGTGCGGTGGATCGCGCGCGGATTGGGTAGCTCAGTCGGGAAACATGGGACTGACCTCTGGCTGCCACCGAAAGGGATCAACAGAATGTTTGAAAACGTGTTTGCTGGTGAGGCCGATAGGTTGACTCAGTGTCTAGCCGGAGCTCAGGATGAAAGTTATGGTACCGGCGCCAGTATGATTGCGATCCTCAGACTCGAGGAGGCGTCTGTCGTACCTAGAGCAAAGCCCAACCATTTGGCGCCCGACCGTAAGCCGATAAATGCAGCCGCCTGATATGCCTACCACCACCATCGTAGTTCCCTGCTTCAATGAGGCCGATCGCCTGCCGATCGAGAGGTTTCGCCTCTTTTTCGAGGAGGAGGGCGACATCGGCTTTGTATTTGTCGACGACGGCAGCTCCGATTCCACTCACCAGGTTCTGCAGGATCTTGCAGAGGAGCATGAGGCTCAGTGCGAGGTTTTGCGACTGAGTGAGAATCAGGGCAAGGCGGAGGCTGTTCGCCAAGGCATCATCAGGGCGATATCGACCCAGACAGAGGTCGTTGGTTTCTGGGATGCCGATCTCGCGACACCGCTCGAGACCATCGTGCCGATGCGTCTTGTTCTGACTCGAGACCCCGAGGTGATCGCTGTATTCGGCTCGCGAATTCGTATGCTCGGTCGAGACATCGAGCGCGATCCTGTCCGCCACTATGCTGGGCGGGTTTTCGCTACCGTCGTTTCTTCGATGCTGCAGATCCCGATCTACGATAGTCAGTGTGGAGCGAAGCTCTTTCGGGTCTCGCCGTCCATCTCAGAGCTCTTTTCTGAGAAGTTCGTATCGCAGTGGATTTTCGATGTGGAGATCCTCGCCAGGTTGCGACAAACTCTCGGCTCTGAGCAGTGGACCAACGCTGGACAGGTGATCAGAGAGTACCCGCTCGAGACTTGGCACGACGTCTCCGGAAGCAAGGTGAAGAGCGCAGATTTCCTACGTTCATTTTCCGACCTCTCTAAGATCTATCAGCGCTACATTGCGACCTGATCGTAGATAGCTCGACAGAGCTCTTCCTTATTGATAATCTGTTATCGAAAAGGAAGAAAAGTTCTTGGCCCTTGGGAAGTTTTGCAAATGGCTGCGGTGTGGCCGACCTCGAAAATCACAGATCGCCTGCGTTGGTGCGCTTCTGTGTGCGCTATCCACGGGCTCCATAGCAGCTGATCCCGTCTCGAGCAGGATCACTGTCAGCATTCCGCCACAGGCCTGGTTGGTCGAACAGATCGGTCAGGGAAGCGTCGAGGTCGCCAGCCTGCTCGGGTCTGGCGACAGTCCAGCTACGTTTCAACCAACCGATTTCCAGATCACCGCAGTTCTACGATCGCGTCTTTTTTTTCGTATCGGTGTTCCGTTCGAGAACGGTCGCTGGATGGAGGCGATCAGAAGCACCAGGCGGGTGCCGATCGTCGACACACGACGGGGAATCGATCTTCGGCCGATGCGTTCAGCGTCGCGTAGCCGAGCTGGCCTTGATCCACATATCTGGCTGAGTCCCAAGCTCCTCGAGATACAGGCAAGGACCATTGCCGATGAGTTGATGGCAGTCGATCCAGAGTCGGCGAATCGTCTGCGAATGAATTTGACTCAGTTGACCTCAGAGCTCGATCGACTCGATCGTAGTCTCACCACCAAGCTGGCTCCATATCGCGGTAAGACGTTCATGGTGTTTCATCCGTCGTGGGGCTACTTTGCCAACGACTACGGTCTACGGCAGGTAGCAATCGAGGTCGAAGGCAAGGAGCCCACCGACGACGAGCTCACCGAGATTCAGCGTCTTGCCAGAGAGCTGGGTACAGGGATCATCTTCGTCCAACCACAGATCCACAGCCGAGCTGCGGAGGCCGTCGCCGAGGCGATCGGAGCGAAGGTGGTCGAGATCGACCCACTCCAGCCCGACATCATCAGTAATCTTGAGCAGGTAGCCGACCTTCTTGTCGCTGGCTTCGCCGAGGCAGCTACACCGTGAATCAAGCTGGACCGGTTGCGCAGCTCGAGCATGTGAGCTACTACTATGAGCCCGGTACGCCTGTTCTCGAGGACGTAAGCCTGGAGGTCGAGCCGCTGGATTTTCTCGGTCTGATTGGCCCCAATGGCGGTGGCAAGACCACCCTGCTCAAACTGCTTCTCGGCCTTCTCAAACCTCGAGAGGGTGTAGTGAGACTGCTTGGCCGAGCACCCGAGGAGGCGCGATCGAGGGTCGGCTACGTACCTCAGGTGGCGGGAATCGACCCAACACTGGCAGCCAACGTCCTCGATGTCGTGCTGATGGGTCGGCTGTCGAGGACATCGTGGGGGCCACGCTTCAAGGCGATCGACATCTCGGCGGCAAAAGAGGCTCTCGCTCAGACCAACACCACAGAGCTTGCCCGCAAGAGACTTGACGAGCTATCCGGAGGACAGAGACAACGAGTTCTCATCGCACGTGCTCTCGCCTCAGAAGCTGAGATTCTGGTTCTAGACGAACCCACAGCGGGGGTCGATTTTCATCGTGAGCGCGAGCTTTTGGAGCTACTTCATCGACTCAACAAACGGATACCGATCGTCCTGGTCACTCACGATGTCGCTCTGGTTTCTACCCATCTAAAGCGGGCGGCCTGGGTACATCGCACGGTCAACTGCTACCCGGCACCGGAGCTATCTCTCGATGTGGTCGAGAGGTTGTATCACGGCGACTACGATCACATTCACCGTGACCACCATGATTGCGGTGAAACCGATTCCGAGCCCGATCCCGAGCTCGATGGGATGGACACTCGATGATGCAATTTTTTGCAGATCTGGGTGACAATCCCTTTTTGCTGAGAGGTCTTGAGGCGGGTCTTCTCGCCAGTCTCGCCTGCGGAGTGATGGGGCCCTTTGTTGTTGCCAAGAGGATCGTGTTTCTCGCCGGCGCCATCGCCCATATCGCCATTGGGGGCGTCGGCGCTGTCATCTACTTGAGATACCGATTTCCCGACCTGTTCGGGGAGTTGTCACCGATCTATGGTGCCGCCGCAGTTTCCGTTCTCGCCGCCGTGACTCTTGCAGTCCTACACCATCGCGTCCGGGAACAACTCGACACGATTGTCGGGGCCATGTGGGCGCTCGGAATGGCCGTGGGGATCCTGCTCGTGAAGATCACCCCTGGGTACCAGACCGAGCTGATGAGCTATCTGTTCGGAAACCTGGTCTATGTCAGTAGGGATGGCCTGGTCCTGATGATCTTCCTGGACCTGATTATCGTCGGTGCCGTTGTGCTGTTTTACAAACGGTTCTTTGCCATCTGTCTCGACGCGGAGCAGGCCAGTCTGCAGGGCGTACCCGTTTTGGCCACCGAGATCGTTCTGATGATTCTCGTAGCGCTGACCGTAATCGTGTTGACTCAGGTCGTAGGGCTGATTCTGGTGATCGCCCTTTTGAGCTTGCCGGCAGCTACAGCGGGTCGTCTCGTGACCCGTCTGGCTTCGCTGATCTGGGTATCGATAGGAATCTGTGCGTTTCTTACGACTCTGCCGAGGATTGCAGTCTATGGAACCGCGATTAGCCCCGAGCCTGCGATTGTCTTGGCGGCGGCCACGCTGTACTTGGGAGCGATCCTGATCCAACGATGGGTGAGCTCGAGATGACACAGAGAAACACTCGGCAACGCGAGGCCATTTTGGGTGCGTTGGGTCAGGCGGGTCGGCCCTTGGGCCCCCAGGAGATTCTCGTCTTTGCTCGGCAATTTGTGCCCAGGCTCGGGATCGCGACCGTCTACCGCAACGTTCGAAACCTTGTCGAGTCGGGGCAGATCCGAGTCGTACTGCTGCCCGGGTCGAGCGATCGCTACGAGCTGGCAGGAAAGCATCACCACCATCACTTTCATTGCAGAGAGTGTGATGGGGTCTTCGAGCTCGATGGCTGCGACGAAGATTTCTCGGGTGTTACTCCTAGTGGCTTCAGTCTCGAACGCCACGAGGTCACGCTCTACGGACTGTGCCCGGTCTGCTCGTGATTCTGTTCTTGGATCCGCGCTAAACTGGCGAGTCCAAGCAACGAACACGGTCTGGGCACCAGGGCGTAGGACATGACTGCCGCCATTACCTCTGTGGTCAAACGAAACGGTAGGATCGTTCCGTTCGACCAGGAAAAAATCACCGTTGCGATCTATAAGGCTGCCGCCGCGCTCGGCGGCCACGACCGAGCCCTGTCGGAGGGTCTCAGCAATCAAGTGGTGGATGCTTTGACGGCGACCTATTCGGCCGACCTTCCACCGACCGTGGAAGATGTTCAAGATATCGTCGAGCGAGTCCTCATCAAATCGGGCCACGCACGGACAGCGAAGATTTTTATCGTCTACCGTCACGAGCGCTCGAAGATGCGGTCGCAGCGCCGGACCGCCAAGGTGGAGTATCTGCCCTACAAGGCCATGTGGCAGGCGCTCGACTGGTCGGTCGAAAACGACTGCTATACGGTCGCAAGGTTGAATCAGATTATTCGGAGTGGACGCCTCTCGTGGCTGGTCGAAACCGCCGACGATCGCTACGAGTCGATTCTCGACGACGCAGCCGCGTCTATCTTTGAGCGCAGAGACGAACTTCGATTCGTCATCGTTGCGGGTCCGAGTAGCTCGGGCAAGACCACAACGACACACAAGATCATGGAACGGCTCGAAGCCAAAGGTGTGCATGTCATTCCGATGTCCTTGGACAACTACTTTTTCGATCTGGAGTTGCACCCGAAGGATGAGTTTGGCGACTACGACTTCGAAACCCCCGAGGCGATGGATCTGCCCCTTATCAACGAGCATCTGTCGGCGCTCGACAAAGGCGAAGGGGTCGACATGCCGGTCTATGATTTCAAGTCGGGCAAACGGGTCGAGGAGACTACTCGCTTCGAGCCTGAAGCTGGTACGTTGATTCTGTTGGACACGCTGCACGGTCTCTTTGATGGTCTTACCGAGAGCGTCCCGGACGAGCACAAGTTCCGTCTTTATATCGAGACCGTCAGTCAGCTCAAGAACACATCGGGTCGTTTCACCAGATGGGCCGATGTTCGACTGCTGCGACGAATGGTTCGGGATGAGAAGTTTCGTGGCTACTCACCCGAAAGGACCATCCTTCATTGGCACTATGTTCGTCGAAGTGAGCTCAAACACATCATTCCGTACCAATCCTCAGCGGACTTTCAGGTCAACAGTTCGCTTGCATACGAGCTTCCCATTTTGAAACTCCATCTGTTCAAATACTTTCCGGAGTTTCTGGAGAAGTGGAAGGACGATGAGAAACGCTTGGACGGGTATATCCGAGCCAAGAGGATTTACGATTTGTTCCTGTCGCTGGATGATGTCGAGGACGACAGTGTGGTACCACCTACCTCTCTGCTGAGGGAGTTTATCGGTGGTGGTGCCTACGACATTCACTGACCCTCGAGTGCCTTCCCATGAGCTACGTCCCTCCAGAGCGGCTCAACATCGCCTCGTACTTCCTCGACCAGCGAATCGAGGAGGGGCGTGGAGATCGGCTCGCGATTCAGCTCGATGACCGCAGCTTGACGTATGGCGAGATACATACGCTCGCCAACCGGTTTGGTCAGGTGCTGAGCGGTTTGGGTGTGCGCCAGGAAGAGCGTGTATTGATCGCGCTGCCGGATGGGCCAGAGTTTGTCGGGGCATTTTTTGGCGTCTTGAAGATTGGCGCGGTGGTGGTCATGGTCAACCCAGAGCTCAAAGCGGACAAGCTGGCGGCACTGTTCGACTACACACGAGCCAGCATGGCGGTGGTCGGGGAGGACAGTCTCGAGAGTTTTGAACAGGCCGGAGCTCAGGCCTCCTGGAGCCCTCGCTTTCTGGTGGTAGGCGATGGACAGGATCGCTACGCCACGTTCGAGAAAGAAAGCCAATCCTGCGACGGCGATCTCGACACCGTCGATACGCACCGCGATGACCCGGCCATCTGGCTTTTTTCGGGTGGAACCACCGGCACTCCGAAGGCGGTGGTTCAGACTCACCGGTCGTTTGCCAACACCACCGAGCTCTACGCGAAGGCGGCGCTCGGGTACGGGCAAGACGACATCACGCTTTCGATACCCAAGCTTTTCTTTGGTTATGCGACCGGATCCAATCTGCTGTTTCCGTTCTCGGTAGGCGCTTGCGCGGTGCTGTTTCCCGAGCATCCAACGGAGGAAGTCGTCTTCGAGAAGATTCGCCGCCATCGACCCACGATCCTGATCAACGTGCCCACGATGATCAACAAGATGGTCAGCGATCCGAGCGCGGCCGAGCACGATCTCTCCTGTCTACGCTTTGCGACCTCCGCGGGAGAAGCACTGCCGGTACCGCTGTATGAGCAATGGAAAGAGCGGTTTGGCGTCGAGCTCTTGGACGGTCTTGGCACCGCGGAGATGTGGCATGTCTTTGTCTCGAACCTGCCGGGAGACGTAAAGCCAGGGACCCTGGGTCGGCCTATCCCAGGGTTCGAGGTGCGGGTCTGCGACGATGCGGGCGGTGAGGTCCCGGCGGGCGAAGTCGGGCGCTTGTGGGTCAGAGGTGGCTCGAGAGCGATCTGTTATTGGCGCAAGATGGAGCAGACCGAAGAGGCGTTCCGGGGCGAGTGGTTTGTCGGCGGCGACCTTGTGGAGCGGGATGCCGAGGGCTACATCACCTACTGTGGTCGTTCCGACGATGTGCTGAAGGTGGGTGGCAAGTGGCTGGCGCCACAGGAAGTCGAGAGTTGTCTGATGCGCCACGAGGCGGTGGAGGAGTGCGCCGTAGTGGGCGTCGAGAACTCTGAAGGTCTAGTCAAACCGGTGGCGTTTGTTCTCGCTAGCAAGGGCTCCGATGGACTTGAAGAGGAGTTGAAACAGTTCGTGCTCGACCGTCTCGAGGCCTACAAACACCCGCGCCGAGTCGTCGTGCTCGACGCCTTTCCACGCACCCACCTTGGAAAAGTCGATCGCGGCAAGCTCAAAGCTCTAGCTGAAGATTAGGGGGACATGTACTTGTTACGTGTCCCCCTCTAGCAGCCCTGGTGTTGCTCGAGCCGCTCGCGGAGCCACTCGGGCACCGGCGTCTTTTCGAAGGTTTTCATATCGACGTTGACCGTAACAATCCGGGCGCTAGAGCAGGGGTCTTTCTCGCCCTCGCGAAAGATCCTGTACCGCCAGACGATCGAGGTCGTTCCGATCGATTCGATTCCCACCTCGACTTCGAGATGATCGCCGTAGCGCAGAGGGTGTAGGAAATCGACTTCGAGCCGCGCGGCCGGAAGGCCGAGCTGGTGTTCGGCGAGAAACCGTGGATAGTTGAGATCGAGAGCCCCGGCAAAGAACTCCTCCATGGCGACATGGAAATAGTTGACCAGCCGCGGGTAGTAGACGATCCCGGCCTGATCGATATCACCGAATCGGACGACCAACTGTGCTCGATACAAGTTCCTCTCCTCTGTATTCTCGCCCTGTCGAATCCGAATCGCTGACGTTGAGGCGAAGCTCGAAGCTTGTGGCGCCGATTATACGGGTTGGCGGGGTTGGGCTTTGCCTCAAAGGCTCGGCAAAAATGTTCCCAGGCCACTTCCGCGATATGCTGGGATCTTCCCGAAAAGGAGAGGACAACTCATGCTTGGAATACCGTTACGGCTACCTCGGAGTCTGCTGATTGTGCTTGTTGCGACATGGGTCGCGATCCCGGTCGACGCCGGTGAGGACATTGGCTGGCCTCGCGAGTTCAGGACACCCGAAGGAGAACGGGTGGTTCTATTTCAGCCGCAGCTGGATGCTCTCGAGGGCGATCGTCTCACCGGACGCGCTGCGGTTTCGGTGAGCCCAAGCGATAGCGACGAGCGGATCTTCGGAGCCGTCTGGTTCGATGCCCGCATCGAGACTGACCGGGATTATCGCACCGTCGACATTGTCGATCTCGTCATTCCGCAAGTCCACTTTGCCGATGCTCTGGGCGAAGTTGAGGGGCGCCTGGCCGAGCTCCTCGAAAAGGAGGTCCCAAAGATGGATCTCGACATCTCGATGGACCGGGTGCTGACGTCGCTTGGTGTGTCCGAGGTTCGACAGGCAGCCGCCGAGGGGCTGAACAACGAACCGCCTGAGATCATCTTTGCCTCGACGCCGACGGTACTGGTCCTGTTCGACGGCGCCCCTGTCTTGCGGGACATCGAGGGTGCAGAGTTCCGCTATGTAGTCAACACGCCGTTTGTCATCGTCAACGATCCATCCGCTGGCAGCTACTATCTTTTCGCAGGTCACGACACCTGGTACAGATCGAACCAGGCTATTGGTCCCTGGCTAGTAGCGGAGCAGGTTCCCGATGAGATCACCGGGCTAGTACCCGTCGAAGAAGAGGAATCCGAGGCCGAGGCCGATAGTGAAGAGCCACAGGAACCGCCTGCAATCATCGTCAGAACCGAGGCGGCCGAGCTTATCGTCACCGATGGTGAGTCCGAGCTCCGGTCATTTGCTGGCGGCCATCTCTTGTATATCAGCAACACCGACAGCGATGTTGTCGTGGAGATCGCTACCCAGCGTCATTTCGTCTTGCTTTCAGGTCGGTGGTTCGCAGCGTCGTCGCTCGATGGACCATGGTCCTTTGTCGAGCCGGATGGGCTTCCGGAGAGCTTTCTTGCGATCGAGGCTGATGGCGAGATGACGCACTTGCGCGCGTCGGTTGCCGGCACTCGAGAGGCCGACGAGTCGGTGCTGGATACGCAGATCCCTCAAACCGCTGCTATCCGACGAGACGCCACAATCGAGGTCGACTACGACGGGGAGCCTCAATTCGAAGCGATCGAAGGTACTGATCTCAAGTGGGCGATCAACACCGAGACCCAGGTCCTGGAAAGCGGTAACCAGTACTTCGCTGTAGAAGCTGGCGTCTGGTATACGGCAAGCTCACCAGACGGGCCCTGGCAAGTCGCCACCGAAGTTCCCGATGCAATCTATAAGCAACCCGCTACCAGCCCAACCTACAACACCACATTTGTTCATGTTTACGAGTCAACTCCCTCGGTTGTGTACGTTGGCTACCACCCCGGATATCTCTGGAGCTTTCACCCCTGGGGCTGTATGTTCTGGGGCACCGGCTGGCATCACCCGGCTTGGATCGGACACCGGCACTTTCCAAGGCACCCAACCTGGGGCTTTCATGTGCGCTGGGATCCGTTCTGGGGTTGGAGTCTGGGTACCAGCTGGAGTCATGGCTGGTTCTCGTTCGGTATGTCGTGGAGCAGTTGGGGCCACACTTCCCGCAGTGCCTGGGTGGGCGCAAATAGTTGGAATGCGGGCTTCAGAGCTGGTTACCAGGCGGGACGACGCAGTCAGTTTGCTCGCGATCAAAACCTCTATAACAGACCTCAGAACCGAGCTCGAAACGCCGATGTCGCCAGGACCGCCGGTGCGGGTGGGGCGGCAGAAGGGATGGCGCTGGCAAATCAGGCGAACAATGTATTCGCCGACCGTGATGGCAATGTCTACCGGCGAAACAGCGATGGCTCGTGGCAGCAGCGGCAACAGGGCCAGTGGCGTGAAGCCAGCGGGGAGGTAACGGAACGCGCAGGTACTCAGGCAAGAGCCGACGAGGGCACCGGGACTCGGGCAGGTCAAAGGACCGCGCAGCAGAATAGCTCGGGTAGGGCTACCCGATCACTCAACAGGGAATCCAATGCGCGTCAGCGCGGGTCAGCCCGCACCCAAAGCTTCAACCGCGGCGGCGGGCGTTCTGTCGGCACGCGCCGCCGATGACCGCGTGGCTACCGTAGCCTGACGTTCGTGAGCCGAATCGGCTCGGAGGCGAAGTTCTCAATGACGAGTTGGTCTTTGGCGTCGTCCCATGAGAGCTCGGCACCTGCCATGATCTGACCTTCGCCATTGCCCTCTGTATCGAGATTCAAGACAATGAGGGTGACGTTGTAGTCCATTGTCCTCGACGATCGCCAGACTTCAGCGAAAGCCAGTGGCCGGTCGGTGGCGAGAACGATCCGTTGTCCACCGTCGGTCTTCGTTCTGCGTGAGTATCGGAGGTTCTCGCTCAAACTCTGAATCTCGCGAAAGAACCCAACGATCTCCTGCTCGAAGAGTGCGCTAGCTAGCGAGCGCGCGCCCTGGCGTTGGCCCTTCAGAGCCTCCATGAGCGCTGCTCGCTCCTCTCCGGTGGTCCATCTGCTGACATTGATCTGAAGTCTCGCTTGGCCCCTGGGACCGACATTGCTCAAGTTTTGTGCAATTGCGTTGAAGCGAAGGGGAAGTTCTTCATCCTGCGCCGACACCGGCGTGGCCAGGTGGGTGAGGGGTAGGACGAAACCGAGAATCAACAATGTTGTCAGTGTGCGGTTTCGGGTCTTCTCACTGTTCTTCATCAGAACCTCCTCTCAGGTGCGCTGCCTTCGACTCGTTGGGCATGGAGCCCCCTTATTGTATGGTTCTCTCTCGTCAACTTATCCTACCCCGCTGGGCACGCGGCGTGTACAGTGAAGACACCTGATGCATACCGGGGGCAGAGCAGCGCTTGAGACCGCAGGAGAACAGCGCTGATTCCGTACCCCGGGGTGATCCTCGTGCTGTTGAGGCCTGCCACAATCAATGACTAGGTCATCTAGCTCACCAAGCGGCCTTTGGAAATGGCTCCGTCGCGGTGCCAAGCTCCTATTGGTGTTGGTGGTCCTCGGTGTCCTGATCTGTACAGCGCTCGTGGTGAGCCTCAGGTTTCCAGCTGGGCGTGGAGCGGTTCTGCGCTGGGCGGGATCCACCATTGAGGAGTCCACCGGGATCCATCTCGGAGCTCGGGATTTTGCTCTTTCGCTGCGGGCCGGTGGGATAAGCCTGTACGACCTGGAGCTTCGAGCAGACGGCAGCGATTCACCTCCCTTCCTCGTAGTGCCTGTAGCCGGTGGCGAATTGAGCTGGAGATCTCTTCTGTCGAATCGACCGCAGATCCATACACTTCGTTTTCAGGAGCCCGCGTTCGACCTCGGCGCCCCTCAACCTCAGGCATCCGAAAGTGGAGAGGCAGATTCAAACACTCTCTTCCCCTCTCTGGACATTCATCGTTTCGAGTTGGTCGACGGCACGATCCGATCGGGTGAGGCCCTGAGCGAGTTCGATATGTGGTGGGACAACTGGCGAGCCGATCAGCTCACGGTGGTCGGCTCCGTGACGGCGGGAGATCTTGAGTTTCAGGTCCAGAGTGCTCGGCTCTCCGTAAACAGTCACCGCCGACCGGGAATTGCCCTGGACCTGGCCGCACAGCTCTCGGTTGCCGAGGACGGAAAGTTCTCCATCGATCGCTTGGAGCTCAGCAGTGATGCCCTCGAATTGCGGATCGACGGTGGCGGCCGTCTGGAAGCGGCCGCACCTGTTGAGCTTTCTATAGACCTGCGATCCGATCTGGCCCGCCTGGTCCCCGACCTCACGAGCAGCGGCCAACTCGAGGCCAGCGGTGATCTCACAATCACACCCTCCCCCGAAGGGACTCTCGTCGGGGACGTCCGGGTGTCCGTGCAGGACTTTCCTGCCGAGCTGCTCAACCCTATTCTCGCCAATGCTGGCTGGGAGGGACGTGTACAGCTGGAGGAGACCCAGTTGGACCTGGAGGCTGATCTCAACACTCACATCGCCTTCGACAATCTGAGCACCGATCCAGGGGACGATCTCGTCAGCGGTGAAGCAAGGCTGACCTGGCGACGTCAGGATGAACCCCTTGTCCTCGCGTCCATTCGCTCCTTACAGGCCGACTCCGCGGCGGATGGGGAGGGAATCACGGTTGCTGTCGATGTTCAGATCTTGCCCGGTGTCGAGGGCTCGAGGCGCCTGGAAGGACGCCTATTGGCACCAGGGTGGACCGAGTTTCGTTCGCTCGAGCTGCAGGATGTCCGCTTCGAGCTCCGGCAGGGCGAACTGAGAGACTTGCCTGCGGAGCTCGGTCTGACCCCTGTAGCCCTCGGCGGATTCCAGCCTGCCGGTAGCATCTCGCTCTTCGCCACTGCGGATGGCCCCATTGCGAGCCCAGAGCTCGAACTGGAGGGGAGTTGGCAACTGGGGCACAGGCGCCTCGCCGAGCTCTCTGCAAACTCCTCTGCGGGATCGAACCTGATCTTTCAGGGGGAGCTACTTCCGGACTCACCAGGGGTTCGCAGCTTCGAGGGCGGGCTTGCCTTTCCTGCTCTCGACAACGTACTTGGGGGCACTCTTCAGGACTTGCGGATCGAGGTCGATTTGCCGGATCTCGACAGCATTCTTGGCAGGCTTGAAGAGCTTCTGGAGCTGCTCGTTCCCGACCCTGAGCGTCGCCACGACCTCTTGGTGACGCTCTCCGCCGTGGGAAGGGACCGCCTGACAGGTAGCTTGCGAGCCAGCCTGACCGCCGACGGTCCGTTGACTGCACCCGATGTCGACTTCACGGGTAGCTGGGTGCCCACGGAAACCGAGCACATTGGGGTGGTGGCTTCCTACGAAGGAAGGGTTCTGAAACTGATCGAGCTCTCTGGCGCTCTCGCCGGGCCTGGGTCCGGTGCGGAAACGCTGAGGTTCGGGGCTCAGGGTCAGGTCGA
The DNA here is from genome assembly GCA_964195975.1 of uncultured Polyangiaceae bacterium. Taxonomy (GTDB): domain Bacteria; phylum Acidobacteriota; class Thermoanaerobaculia; order Multivoradales; family JAHEKO01; genus CAXMQZ01. Next base: position 46,443 of record CAXMQZ010000069.1, read on the forward strand.
GATCGAGACCCCGGTGCGCAATGCTGCTCTGGACCTACAGATATTCGGCCCTATCGAGGGCATTGACCAGATCGAGGTGAATGCAGAATTGGATGGCGGCACGCTGTTCATCGCGGTCACCTCTCCGAGCGTCCCTGGTCGACTCAAGGCGCTCGTGCCCCTAGCGCTTCTGCGAGGCCAACCGCAGTTGTCGGAGACCCTTGAAAACCTGCCACTGATCTTCGAACCCGGTTCTCTCGAGCTGGAGGTGGACGATCTGGGTCTGGAAAATGCAGCCGAGATCTTGCTGGGCCTGGTCGGGTATGAGGAGGACGACCTGGAAGTCGTCGGATTCGTCAACGCCTCGGTATCCATGGACCCATCGAATCTCGCAGCCGCTCTCGGAAGCTTGGAGATCTCTGAGCTCTCCCTGACCTTTCAAGATACCCGCATCGAATCGGACTCCGCTCTACGAGTCGACCTTCAAGATGGCCATCTAGCTCTGCAGCCTGCCCGGCTTCGGGTCATCGGCCTGGGCTCCAAAGCACCCCTGGACCTTGCTCTGACCGCTGATCTGAATCCTGAGTGGAAGCCGGAGATCGGATTCGGCCGGCTTCTAGAAGCGCTCGAGATGAATCTCGAGGGAATCATCGACTCCTCGCTGCTGACGCCATTCCTGGCCGGCGGCGTCGCCTCCGGTCCAGTGACCCTGGAAGCCGCAGTGGAAGGATCCTTGGATGACCTGGAGGCCAAGGTCCGACTCGATGGTCGCCAAGCCAGCCTGGTGCTTCCCGGTCGGTACCACACCAGGATCGAGGCACCGGAGCTGGAGCTTATTGTCGACAATTCGGGAGCAGAGCTACGAGCGAGCCGACTGCGGCTCAATCGGGGAACTGTCGAGCTCAGCGGAACCTGGAGTGACGACGATGTCCTGCGGCTGGCAGCCGAGTTCCAAGACGTGCGCTACCGGCTCGACCTTGGACTCACTGTCCAGCTCAACGGCAACCTCGATCTCACCTGGCCCCGTGAAGGCAGACGACGCCTTGCCGGAATGATCGATGTCGAGCGGGGGTCGCTACGACGCAACATCAGCCTCGAGCGAGAGCTGATCCGCATGTTCAACCCGAGAGATCTCACGGGGACCGACACGTCATTCCTGGCAACCGTGGATCTGGACCTCAACCTGGTCACCAGCGAGGGGGTACGGATCAAGAACAACCTGGCCGATCTGCGGGCCGACTGGAGTTTGATCCGCATTAGGGGAACGCTTGCCGAGCCCACCATCGCCGGCCAGATCGATGTCGACCCGGGCGGCTTGCTCACTGCTTACGGACAGACCGTCCGCATCGATCAGGGGGCGCTGATTTTCTCCGGAGTCCCCGGTGAGCCGCCCCGGATGGATTTCGAGACCACCAGCTCCATCGAGGATCCGCGACTCAGACAGCAATGGCGCAACTTCTGGGCGACCGGGCCGGGCGACACAGGACCGGGTGGTGGCTTCTGGGATCAGTATCAGCCCCAGGGAGCCAATTCGACGTTCCAGATGGAGGAGCTCACGACCAGCCTTTCAAGCTACTTCCAGAACCGCTTCGCTCGGGCGATCTCCGGAGGAGCTCCCCGTGTCGAGCTCAGTGTCCAGCCTTTGCCCCTGATGGGAGAGACCGATACGACCGCAAGAGTAACGATGGCCTATCACCTCTCACCACAGATCTCCTACATCATGTCCCAGAACCCCCGGGAAGCCGAGGGTCGTACCGACATTCTGAGTCTTCACAACTTCGCCATGTTTCCCAGCCTGCAAGGTCAGATCTTCAGAAACGACGAAGGGCATCACGGGGTCACAGTGCAGCAGATTCTCGAGTTTGGTGGCGGCCGGCGGCCAGAGGATGCAATGGCGCGGGTCGGCTCCCTCGACCTGACGGCACCCAAGGGCGTCCGCAAAAGAACAGTGCGCAGAGCCACTGGTCTGCGCAGAGGCCAGCCCGTTGCGAAGGGCGCCGATTTCGACATCGAGATCGACATGCTCGAGGCCATGACTCAAAAAGGCTATCCCGCAGCGACGGTAGGCGTGGAGATCGAACCGGCCGCCAGGAATCGAGTCGATATCGGCATCACGGTCGAGCCTGGGGCCCGGGTGAACTTCGAATTCGAGGGTGAGAATCCTCCCAGAGCCGCACGACGGGACATCATTGTGCTTTACCGGCCAACGGGAATGGACGAGTCGCTAGCGCTGGAGAATATCCGCAGGGAAACAGTTCGTGCCCTTCGGGCCAGGGGTTTCCTGGATCCTCGCGTCGAAGCGACGATGGAGCATGAGGACCCCGGGAATCCGGCAAGCACACGAACCATCCGAGTCCACAGCGAAGGGGGGCGTCGCGTCCATCCTCAGACACTGGTGTTCCCCGGTCTTCCCACGGGTGTCGAAGAAGGGTTGGCCACTTTGTTCTCTTCGCGGTTGGCAAGGGTGGAGTTGGCGTCTGGAGAGCCTGTAGCCGACGGTTTTCTCGGTCAGTCCTTGCAGGCGGTGGGTTATCCGGAGGCCCAGGTCCTGTCGCGGGAGCTTTCGTCGGACGGCTCCATTCTGACGGTTCAGGTGGAACCGGGGCCTCGCCAGCATCTGGCCGCGGTCGAGCTCCTGGGAGTTGGTCCTGAGAAGCGCTCGGAGCTACAAGACCTTCTGGAAATAGCGCCCGGCGACCCGCTGCGGCTCGATCTGATCTCCCGCGCTAGTCTAATCATGGAAGACCATCTCCGCGAGCAGGGCTTCGCCGACGCTGATGTGGGAACTCGCCTCGAGCCGAGCAGCATCGAGCACGCCGATGAGATCAACCTGTTTTTCGATGTCGAAATGGGCCTTCAGCATCGAATCGGTGAAGTCCGCACCACGGGTCTGGCCAACTCGTCGCCCGCCTGGGTCAAGGGGATTGCCGGGCTCGAGAAGGGAGAGCTCCTTACCGACAGCGGTGTCGCAATGGCCCGGCGTCAACTGGCGCGAACCGGTGTCTTTCAACGGATCGCGGTTCACGGGGAAGAGCCCTCCGACCACGATGTGGACCTGGCGCAGGAGAGCCGTCCCATCACCGTACTGACTCCCATCATCCTCGAGCTCGAAGAGCACCCCCGATACCGGGTCGCCTACGGCTTGCGGGCCGAGTCCAGCAGAGAAGCAGGAGTCGTGGTGGACATGGGTGACCTGAACTTTCTTGGCCGGGGGCAGACGCTGGGGTTGCGGCTCATCGGTGCTACTCTAGAACGCAACGCTCGACTCTACTGGTCGATCCCCCGGGTTCGCAAAACCAACAAGAACCTCGAGTTCTTCGTCGAGGGCCGCAGGGAAAAACTCGACACCGTTGTTGGCAAGACCGCAGAGGCCTGGGCCCAGGTCACTTTTCCCTGGGGCAAGAAGAGTGTCAACCGTCTCTACACCGTTTACAAGCAGAGCCTTACGGAGGATCGATCCCAGCCTGAGGTCCCCGCACAACGAGTGACCAGTCCCTTTTCCGGTTGGCAGCTCGCATACGACAGCGGCGAGCGGAGCTTTTTCGAAACCTCGACAGAGAAGAAAACACTCTTCGTAGGTCTGGATCTGTCCTTCACCAGTGAAAGCCTCGGCAGCGACTACACCGGCTACGGCCTCTTCGCCCAGCTCAAACCACAGATCCCTCTGCGTCGCATGGGCGAGAGCGCCCTGGTCTGGGTGCAGTCCTACAGAACCGGCTTGAAGGAGGCCAACGATGATGTGGAGCTGCCCTTCTTTGATCGCCTCTTTGCCGGCGGCGAGTTCTCGGTTCGAGGTTACCCCACCAACAGTCTGGGTCCGCAAGACGAGAACGGTACCCCACTGGGCGGCGAGGCCATGTTCGTCACCAATCAGGAGCTGCGATTTCCGGTTTGGAGCATCCTCTCCGGCGTCGTCTTTTTCGATGCCGGCAACGTCTGGTCGACCCGGGACGCCGTGGAGTCTAGTCTTTTCAAGTCGCTCGGGGCTGGCCTTCGAGCTGATTCTCCGGTCGGACCCTTGCGGATCGATATCGCCTTTCCCCTCGACCGGCGGCAAGGCGACCCCGAATACAAGGTCTACTTCGGCCTGGGACAGTCGTTCTAGCACGAGCCGTTCAGCCACTCGAGCACTTGGGTCTCCTGGTCGACGTAGAAGGGATTGTGACGCAGGGGAGACAGCCATGAGCTTACCAGTCAGCTCTTGGCGCCTCATTCCTTCCCGCTAGCGGCCGCGGGTCAAGACCCAGTAGATCGAACCGTCGCGCGATTGAATAGGGTAGAGCACTCGGTTGCGCGGCGTGTCAGGATTGACGAGCCTTAGATACAGATCGTTGTAGACCTCGGGCGATTCCAGATAGAAATTGTGGAAATTCATGGTGCGATTGACGGGCGTGACATCTACCAACGTAATGAGGTCACTGTCCGGCTCGATCAACTCCGCCAATCGGATAGCTTCTTCTAGTAGCTCTTGACCAACGTTGCGCGAGTCGAGCGTGCTTTCGCCGCGCCGCTGGCCCCGATTGACAATCCGGCTCGCCAGAAGTGCCCGGTCATTCGACGAGACATACACTGTGAGATGCAGCGCCAGAGCACCGATCTCCCTCTTGAACTGGTTGTCAAACTCATCGAGATCGACGTCCGGGGCCATCAGCACGACATCTTCGAACTCGGTCTGTGAGTCGGCCAGGTCGGCCTCCTGGTAGAGAAGGCCGAAGGCATCAGCAACAACCTGACCACCCATGCTGTTGGCGACCAGCCAGAGTCTGTCGGGCTGGATCTCTCGAATGACCAGCTCGAGGGTCAGAGCAAGCTCTGTCCCGGAGGCTTCAGCGACTTCGACCGCACGTCTGTAGGCCGACATCGGTGTCCCTGGTTGGTCCCCGGGCCAATCGAAGAGCAGCACCGGAGTGTTGATGTCCAGGACGTGACTTACAAATGCGGTCTTGCGCAGGGCAGATGGAAACTGCTCCTTGTAGCCGTGCACAATGACCAGTAGTGACTGATGAGGGGAGTCTCGGATCATTCCCTGGAGCTGCTCGACGAACTCGGTCCGGTCCAGCTCCTGCACATCACGGATGTTGATCTCCTCGTTGCGAAACCACTTGCCTGGATCGAAGATTCCGCTGAGGCCCAGCGAAGCCTCGATCTGCGCATCGAAAGAGCCAAATCGGAGCTGCCCCTCCCGTTGGTTGCCAAAGCGCCCTTCCAGTGTTGTGCCACCGGTCCCCAAACCGCGATTGGTGACGTAGTGGAACCGATAGGCACCCTCCTTCTCCAGACGCGCCACTTGCATTCGCCGGAACCGGAAGGACTCGGCGCGCAAAAGAGCACCACGGGTCGTCATCTGAAACAGCACCCACACCCCGACAACACCCAACAGGACCAGGGCCGCAACGATCAGTAGGTATCGTTTGATACGGGTCATAAGTCGGGCCGATTATAGGCTCTTGCAGCAAAGAGAATCTCGACTCGCAGACCCGGGCCGTTGTCCAGTAGCTCGAGGGAGGTCTGGTGGAGCTCGGCTACTGCCGCCACCAGGCTCAGGCCCAAGCCCGCACCGAGGGTGCTGCGGCTCGAATCGAGACGGTAGAAGCGCTCGAGAACTCGATCCCGCTCGGTGACAGGAATGCCCGGGCCGTTGTCACCTACGGCGAGCAAGATGCCTTCCCCTTGCCTCCTCGCCACAAGGCTCACCCGGCTTCCGGAGGGAACGTGCTTCAGGGTGTTGTCCACCAGGTTGGCAAAAGCCTGAAACAGCAGATCGCGGTCCCCCACCACTTTCAGATCGGTCCCTTGCTCGATCTCCAACTCCAGACCCGCTTCTTCAAGAAGTGGTGCGTAGAGCTCGGCCACGTCATCGATCAAAGTGCTCAGGTCCACGGTACTAAAGCCCTGCCGGCGTTGGCCTGACTCGATTCTGGCGATGCGCAACAGTGCGTTGAAGGTGTCCAGGAGGCTGTCCGCTTCCGCCACGGCCCTCTCGACGACCTCACGCTTCTCCTGGCTCTCTTCCTGCTGTCGCAAGCTCTCAAGGCGGTGCTTGAGCCGCGCTAGTGGGGTTCGCAGATCGTGTGCGATGTTGTCCGAGACCCGGCGCACCCCGTCCACGAGCTTCTCCAGCTCATCCAGCATGCCGTTCAAGTTCTCCACCAGCTGCTCGATATCGTCGCCCGTAGGATCCAGGGGGATGCGCCGCGTCAGATCACCGGCCACTACGTCAGCGATGGCCTCGTTGATAGCAGCGACTCGGCGGATCCGCCCACGGCTTACCAGAACACCACCCACCAGCGCCAGGAAGATCACCAGGACAAGACCCCACGTCATGGTGCGCACAATCATCGAGCGGATGGCCTGGAGCTCGTACATATCCCTCCCCGCCAACAAGAAAAATCCGCCCTGGAGCCGAAACGACCTGGCCCGCGCCCAGTGAATCGGTTCGTCGTCCCGGGTATCCAGCCTGAAGTTGAGCCA
>CAXMQZ010000070.1:0-64956 GCA_964195975.1 uncultured Polyangiaceae bacterium
CTCCAGAGATTCGTGAACGTAGTAACTTTTCCCCAGTCATTCAAGTAGTCCCAGCCAAACCGGACGCCAGCGAATCTCTCATCCTTCTCCGGGTCGGGGATGTCTTCCTCCCGGTCGGTGTAGCTGATGCCGTAGTCGGTCGAGAAAGCCAGATCGTCTCGATCCCACCAGATATTTCCGACCCCGGCCCAACCGACATATCGATTAATGATGCCGGCGTCCTTGTTGCGATCCCAAGACCCGCCAACATTCCAGAAAAATTTCTCGGTGATCTGGCGATCGTAGCGGCCCAAGACCAGATATTTTTCGACGTCGCTGGTCTTGGCCGGACGAACGATGACTACGTCGTCAGGATTGTCAGGGCTCTCGGCTACCGCGAATGTGTCATCCGCCGTATTGGACCTCACCGCCTCGAGCCGTAAGGTAAACCGGGACTTCTCCCAGTTTCTACGTAGCCGATTCGCGAATCCAAAAGTCTCGGTATTCGAGTTCCCTTCCGTAACAACCAGACTCAAATCGGTCATATTCGACCAACCGATCTTGGCCTCCTCCGCTTCATCCTCGTCTTGAGCCAGCAATGGAGCATCGTACACCCCGAGCAGTGTGGCCAAAACAAAGACAATCATCAATCTTGAAATTCCTTGCATGGGTTTCCCTCCAGAAAAAACGCGCTGACACTAACAGATTCAGCGACACCTGTGGGGGCAAGGGGTCCCGAAGAAGATCTGGGTACTCGAACCAGGCTACGATACGGACACCATGGGCTTTGATCGAGGAGGACCGGAATGAGTCTCACCACCGATCGCGAGAAATTTCACCGCGCCACGATTCTTCTTCTAGCGGTTTCCATATCAATCGTCTTCTTTGCGATGATTCGAGGCTATTTGAAGGCTCTGCTTCTTGCGGCCATTTTCAGCGGTCTATTGCATCCTCTCTATCGCTGGATTCTCACCAAAATCGGAGGGAAACGAGCGCTGGCCTCGGTGGCTACGCTGCTCATTCTTCTCCTTCTGATCGTATTGCCGCTATCGGGATTCTTTGGCATTGTCGCCACTCAGGCGTACCGACTCAGCGAGTCCGTGATCCCCTGGGTTCAAGACCAGATTCGAAGCCCTGAGCAATTCGGCACCCGGTTGCCAGAGTGGGTTCCGTTTGTGGACAAGTTGCAGCCCTACACCTCCCAGATCGTATCCAAGCTGGGAGAGTTTGCCGGCCATGTGGGTGCATTTCTCTTTACCACCCTGTCTGGCGCCACCCGCGGTACTGCAAAGATGTTCTTGGGTCTTTTCATCATGCTTTATGCGATGTTTTTCTTCTTGATGTCAGGGCCTGAGATCCTGGACCGAATCCTGGGCTACTTGCCACTGACATCGTTGGACAAAAAGCGCCTGGTCGAGAAAGGATTATCGGTTACCCGCGCTACCGTAAAGGGGACTCTCGTGATAGGAGTCGTTCAGGGAACCCTTGCCGGGGGCGCCTTTGCTGTTGCCGGAATCGAAGGCGCAGCCTTCTGGGGCACCCTGATGGCAGTTTTGTCGATGATTCCGGCCGTAGGCACAGCCCTTGTTTGGGTACCCGCGGTCATCTACCTCTACATCACAGGCGAAGCAGCGGCAGCGACGGGTCTCTTGGTGTGGTGTGCAGCAGTCGTTGGCACCGTTGACAACGTTCTTCGACCGAGACTCGTCGGCGGCGACACCCAGATGCCCGATCTTCTGATCTTGGTGAGCACGCTAGGGGGACTATCAATGTTTGGTGCCATCGGGATCGTAGTCGGGCCCATTGTGGCCGGAATCTTCATGACGGTCTGGGACATCTTTGGTGCCACCTTCAGCGAGCTCCTACCCGATTCTCCAACGCAGGCCGCGAGTGAGTGAGTGCCGGACAAATGCACAACGTCCTCGGTCGGCATTTCTGTCGAGCAAGTTCGACGATACGGAGACCGCGTTATCCATAACCACGTAGGCAGCGGTTGCGGAACTTCCAGATCTTGCGCAGGTACGTGATGCCGCCGTAGCGGTGAACATCGTTATGACCAGCTCGCCGAATCGAGTAGAACTCTTTAGGCTCTGCTGCTGCTTCGAAGAGTCTCTCACCAAGACTGTAGGGAACCGTCTCATCCGCCTCGCCATGGATGAATAGCTTCGGCATCCGTAGTCGGCCAACCTTCTCAACGCTGCGAAACTGGCGGGTAGCGGCCAGGTGCATAGGCAGGGTGGGGAACATGCTCTTCGCAGCATCTCGAATGTGGGTAAAGCTGGATTGCACTATTAGACCCGCCATCGGTCGATCCAGAGCACAGTCGATGGCAACGGCTCCTCCGAGGGAGTGACCAAGGACAATGATGTCGGCTGGGCTCTGGTGTAGATCATCCACGAGGAGATCGAAAGCGGAGCGAACATCGAGGTAGAGACCGCTTTCGGAAGGAGTCCCGCTGCTACGACCATAGCCTCGATAGTCAAACGCCAAGATATTGACTCGCAGATGTCGCAGATGCTTGAAGATACCGATGCGGCTAGCGATGCTGCCGGCATTACCGTGACAATAGAGCACAGTCCCCTTGGCCCTCTTGTGAGGTATCCACCAGCCGTGAAGCTGGATGCCATCTTCGGAGCCGAACCATCGGTCCTCGGCGGGTAGGCCAAAAGACCTGGGTTGCCAGACTCCATCAGGATAGCGGTCCGGCAAGAAGACCTTGGAGTGCTGAAAACGGCTTCGAAGATATCCGAGAATGCCCAAGCCACCTGTCAGTGCCAGCGCTGGCAGGGCCAGATTCGATAGGCGGGGCGGTTGTGATTCGGTGCTCATGGTTCTCGGTAGGTACCTTTCTCGCCATCTAGAACGATACACCCTCTACTGATAATCCGTGGCTCAGAGGGGAGATGGATCTCTGCAAACCGACTTCATTCGTTAAGATAGCCCAATAATGATTACGCTGAATGTGCAGCTTCAACACTCCTTCAGACCCTTTTCTGTCGCGAGGGCGGCTCTTTGTATGGCCATCTTGATTTCGATGGTCGGCGGCGCGAGCGTGCCGGCCCAGACCGCGACTCGAGAAAAGTCACAGATCGAGATTACCGTGGTCTCGGTCGACCCCACCGAGCCAAAAGCAGAGACGCTGTGCACTTTGCGTGTCGAGCTTGAAAACAAAGGAGATCAGGTCGCTTCACAGCTCGAGTTCAAGGTAGCTATCAATACGGCAAACCTGCCTGTTTACGACAATCAGGTCTTCATGGTTCCAGTTCCCACCGGAGAGACCACCGAAATCAAGCTCTACAACTTCTGGAGCACAGAAACCTCGCGCCCATGGCCTGAAGACGGTCGATTGAGCATCGAAGTCACACTGGTTGCAGCGCAGTGGATGAACATCAGCACAAAGGACGGGGTTGAAATCTGGGAGCCGCTGGGTCCGGTCGACGGTCTACCCGTCAGCCAGAAAGCCTCCATCTCGCTAAAGAAGTAGCTTCGACTCTGTGGTCCTAGGCTTTTGGCAACCAGGTCAAGAGCTCGAGCGCGGCTGATCGTTGTGCCAGCGACTCGTCATCCACGACTCGATAGTTCGGGGACAGCACGAGCTCGCACTCTTCGGGCATCGCACCAGATTCGTCTGGACCGAGCTCTACATGGATCTCGTGTGCACCCACCCCTGCCACGACCGTTTCCACGGCACCGCAGCTACTCGAGACGGCCACCAGGGCCTCTGTTTCGCCTTCGTTGAGGACGATCTCAGCTCCCGTTCCTTCCACCTTCGGAATACGAATCGAAAGCCACAGAGTTCCGGCGGATGAAAGCTTCGCGATCCGGATGCTGCCCTCCCCGGACAACCATCTGCGACCGAGTACCTGAGCGTCAGTACCCGCTTCCAAGGTGAGCCATGACGGCGAAAAGAAAAACATCGGCACGTCGCTCGCCTTGCTGTCTACGACAACCTCGCCAACCTGATACTCAGTGCCCGCCACCGCTCCTCCAGCCGATTTGAGGGGCCATCTCATCCCTGTGTTGTCGTATAAACCAACGGTCAAGCGATAGGTGCCGTCGCTCAGTGGAGGAGCAAGGGCCGATTGGTAGAGAGCCATCGAGTACTGTTCTTCGCGCCCTGCCTGCCACTCCCCGGGCAGCGGGTGATCAAAGGTGCGTGCGATTCCTCCACCGCTATCGAGCAGATGGACGAACACCAGGGGGTCGGTCACATCAGGACCGAGATCGGACAGCATGTTCCAGTGGATCTGTATCGGCACATAGCCCGGGTAGGACAAATCGATCAACTCTGGGTCCACCCGCACTTCTCCGACCGGAATTTCAGCTGGTGAGCAACCGATGACCGTACTCAGAAGCAGGCAAACGAGAAAACAATGTCGGCATACACTCTTCATATCCAAACTCCCCTTTTCAGATGGCACATTGTAGCTCCCGGCCAAAGGAGTCGCAACGACTCGATGGTCTCTGGTTGCTACACTCGGACCGCAATTTTGAGTGCAGATTTCAAAAGGTGGGTCTTGCCGCGGCCTCGAGCCTAACGATGGGGATAACTCTCGACATCATTCTTCTTCTGGCCATCATCGTTTTCACGATCGTGGCCTTTGTTCGAGAATGGATGAACATGGCGGTAATCGCCATGGTTTGCACCGGTCTTCTTCTACTCTTCAATTTAATCTCACCAAGCGAGGCGTTCTCCGGCTTTAGCAACGAAGCCGTAATCACTGTGCTGATGATGTTCATCCTGAGCGCCGGTCTGGTCCAGAGCGGTCTGATCACTCGAATCGGCTACAAAATAGTCGAACGAACCGGCGGATCGAAATGGAAAGCCTCTGTACTTCTTCTCATTGTCGTAGGCCTCGTCTCGGGCATCATCAACAATACCGCCGCTGTGAGCGTCTTTATGCCGGTAGCAATGCAGTTGGCCCGACACTATAGGTTCAGCCCCTCCAAGATCCTGTTGCCATTGTCGTATACCGCTATCTTCGGGGGCACAATCACTCTCCTGGGTACCTCGACCAACCTCTTGGTGAGCTCTCTCTCGCAACAACATGGCTCCCCTCCGTTTTCCGTCTTTGAGTTCTTCTACCTCGGATCGATTTTTCTTGTCGTAGGCATGGTTTACAACATCCTCGTGCCCATGCGACTGATCCCATCGCGAGCCATTCTTTCGAGTCTGACGCGTGGTTATCATTTGAGCTCATTCCTGACCGAGCTCGAGGTGGGGCCCAACTCGCGGCTTATCGGCAGAACAGTTGTCGAAGCCCAGGTGAGCGAGCGGCATCAGATCAATGTTCTGGAGATCATTCGAGGCCGGGAGAAGATCCCATCCGACCTTCGGCACATGTCGCTTCAGGCTGGCGATCTGTTGTTGGTTCGTGGAGCCATGGAAGACATTCTTGGATTCAAGGAGCAGCAGGGACTACTGCTACTGACCGAAATCAAGCTTAGTGATAAAGATCTGAGTGACGAGCACACCATCCTGGCTGAAGTGCAGCTCTCCCCGGCTTCTCAGCTGGTGGGTTCAACACTCAAGGAGATCGACTTCCGACGACGATTTGGTTGCTTTGTACTCGCGCTGCGGAGGACCGGCGAGCTGATTCGCGAAAAGATCGCACGGATTACTCTGGCCAACTGGGACACACTCTTGATCTTTGGTCCCCGTTCTCGCGTCGAAGCTCTTTACGACATGGACGACTTTATCTCGCTGGGAGAGCGCGATCTCAAGATTCAGTTGACAAAACGTTGGTGGGTACCGACAGCGACGATTATCGTGGTCGTCGTATTGGCGGCCATCGGGGTGATGCCGATTGTCAAAGCGGCCTTTCTTGGAGCTGTAGTTCTACTTGCAACTCGGACCCTGACCTTTCAACAGGCCATGCACGGAATCGATTGGACTGTGATCTTTCTCTTGACCTGGATCCTCCCTCTCGGATTCGCCATCGAGAACACGGGCCTTGCAGCGCTGATCGGAGAAGGGCTTGGTTGGATCGGTGAGAACCAGGGTCCGCTGACGATGCTCTCGGTCCTCTACCTCGCGACCTCACTGCTTACGTCGTTCTTCTCCAACAATGCAACAGCGGTCTTGATGGTTCCAATCGCCTTCACCGCCGCCGCACAGATGCAGGTGGATGTAAAACCCTTTCTTATGGCTGTGGCCTTCGCGGCCTCAGCCAGCTTCATGACCCCAATGGGATATCAAACCAACGCGATGGTGTTCGGCCCTGGCAACTACCGATTCAGCGACTACCTCAAGTTCGGTGCGCCGTTGACCGCTATCTTCTGGGTTTTGGGGACTCTACTGATCCCTGTTTTTTGGCCATTCTGAGTCGAGAAGCTGCTCCACTCGAGCGATAACCATTGCGGTCGCCACCCTGTTCTCCCCGCCCTCGGGAACGATTACGTCCGCCCAGCGCTTGGAGGGTTCTACAAACTCGAGATGCATTGGTCGAACCGTCTCGTTGTACTGCCGCAACACGTCATCGAGATCCCGGCCTCGCTCTCGAATATCTCGACGAATTCGTCGCATCAATCGTACGTCGGCATCGGTGTCGACAAAGATCTTGAAGTCGAGAAGTTGACGAATTCTTCGCTCGGCCAACAAAAGGATTCCCTCGATCAGGATCACCGGTCGAGCCGCCACCTTGATGGTCTCTTCAGTCCTACGATGAGTGACGAAATCATAGATCGGCACCTCGATATCTTGCCCTCGTTTGAGGGCCTCGATATGACTGATCAGTAGCTCTCGATCGATTGCGTCGGGGTGGTCGAAGTTGTGCTGCAACAGTTGCTCTTCGGAGCCCCACTCGACGTCCTTGTAGTAACTATCCTGTTCGAGAGAGGCGATCCGATCGGGACCTACCGATCGAAGAATTGTTCGGGCAACGCTGGTCTTGCCCGATCCGGTACCTCCAGCGACCCCCAGAGCGACCGGCGTCGATGAGCTCTCGACCGACATCGCAGCCATCCTAACTCGGAATGCAAACGATCGTCAGAGGCGCGCCCTGGCCCGCATGATTTATGAGTCCCACGACATAATGCACCGATCACATCTAGAAGCCGCCATCAAGTCTGGCAACTTGGACAATAGAAGGTACTTCGACCTGCTTGAATTCTACGGCGAATCGTGCCTCCACACCGCCCACAAGACTCCCCTGCTCGGCCGTAGGACTCGAGCGATACTCTGAAATAGCCCTCCCGTCCGGTTGCATCTGCGAAGTCCTTCAACGTGGTTCCGCCCTGCCTGATGGCGTCCTCGAGCGTGCCTTTCAGGGCGTTGGCCAGTCGACCCCAGCGATCCCTCGAGATCCTCGCAACCGATCGGACAGGGTGAATGCCCGCCCGGTACAGGGCCTCACAAGCATAGATGTTTCCAACACCCACTACGATCTCGCTGTTCATGATAAAGCTCTTGACCGGACCCCGGCGGCTCTTTGCCAGATTGCGCAAGAATCCACCGCTCATCTCATCGCTCAAGGGCTCTATACCTAGATGCGCAAAGTGGCGATCCGATTCGACTTGCTCGGTTTCGAGCGCAAAGACAAGACCAAATCTGCGTGGATCCTCGAATCGAAGTCTACGTCCAGAATTCATCCCAATCGAAATGTGCTCGTGCAGCAACCGAGGTGCATCTTGCGGCACCAAGGTCAAACACCCGCTCATTCCGAGATGAACGACCAGAGTGCTTCCCAGCTCGAGATCGATTAGTAGATACTTGGCACGCCTCCGTGTTCCGACGATCATCCGCCCGAGAGTCAGAGCTTCCAGTCGCTGTGCGTCGACCCTCTCTCTGAGCCTTGGCTCGGCAACCGAGACCGATCGGACTCGATCGCCCATGACCAACGGCTCGAGGCTGCGTCGCAGGACCTCTACTTCGGGAAGCTCGGGCATGATTCGGTGTGACTCGCGCTAGCCAGCCCTACCGACAGACGTGGTCAAGTCGCAAACCAGGGCAGTCAGTGCGGCGTCAGGCTGGTCGCTGTCGCCTTTCAATCGAAGCTCTGTCTCCAGAACTCGAGATGGGAGATTGGCCATTACACTCGGCGGCATCCGACAGGCGACACCATAGGCTCGATAGAGTCGAAAAGGGTGGAGGCCGCTGAGCGGGTTCTTGCCTCCACTGGGCAACTCGGCCTGAAGTCGGGGAGCAATCTGGGTTTTGAAGGTGTTATAAGCAGTCTGCCGTCTCTCGATTCCGGGTTGATCGATCGTCTCCGACAAAGCCGTCAGCTGACGGCAAAAGCTGGCTAGCAACGAAAAGAAAGAGAGTCGCTCGGCCACCGAGTCCTCGGCTGAAGACAGCAGTCGCTGAATCCTGCGTAATGCTTCATTCGAGCGACCGGCGCCGATGGCATCGAGGGTCTTCCAAGCGTCCTCTTCTCCCCGATCCTCGACGGTGGACTCGACAAGCCCAAGTTCGATCTGGCCGGAACCAGACAGTGTGGCAAGTTTCCGATACTCCGCAGCAAATCTAGCCGTGCTGTCGGAACTCACAGCTGCGGCACCGCTTCCGCGAGTTCTGACAGACTGGAAGGTCCGTCTTGCCAGCTCGCTGAGGGCTCTGTTCTCAATCCCGACGCCGGTCTCGCTTTGCAGCTCATCCGCCAACAGATCCAAACCTTGCCAGCCACCTCCTTTCGATGCTTGAACGGCACCCACCACTGCAAAGCTTCCCTGCTCTCGCAATGCCTTGACGATTGGATGGGCAGACGCCACCGCGCTCTCGGCAAGAACCAGAGAATGCCCATCAGGCAACCCCCTCTCGACAATGTCCAATAGCTCTCCGGTGTCGGTTTCAGAGCGACCTCGCAGATCTGTACGTCGAGCGACGTCGAGCAGAGCAGTCAGATGTTCTCGTGCGATCTCAATCTGTCGTCGGCCCCGTTTTCGTTGGCGTCCCGACGTTCTACCTCCCTTCAATGCGATCTCCGGAAGGTCTGCGATCGTAGCTTCAGCTGTACCTTCGAATGGATCGATCTGAAACAAGCGAATGGTTTGGAGAAGCTGGCTCGCTGCTCGGCGCTCTCCCCGAGACAAGGCATCGGGCTCAGACGAGCTCACAGGAAGTACCTCCAGCACCTCGTCCACCATTTGGGCTGCAGCGCTCTCGTCTGCCAGCAACGCCGTTTCCACGGCTACAACGACTTTTGCCGGAGCAAACAGAGAATAGGTTTTCAGATCAGCCAGAATGGCGCCGAGTGTAACCGGCCTGATATGAGCCTCGACTTCACAGCCGGCTTTGTCAGCCAGGCATCTGGCAATCTTCATCGCACCCGGCTCCGAGAGAACACGGTCACCAGCGACTAGATAAAGTGCTTTTGAGGGGCCCTCGGAAATCGAACTCTCGACAGCTTCGATCTGCTCAGTTTTCGTCTTCGTTGCCATAGACAGGCCAAGTGGGCCGATCATACATTGGTTGGTCTTGAACCCGCTGCGTGTCGAGCTCAATCTGCAGCTCTATGAGGCCAAAGGTGCCACAGATGGAGCAAACAGCGTCCCAGGAGTCGAAAACCGAACTACATGCAGCGCAGGCATAGCGCCGAGCCGATAAACCAAGATGTTCGATGCTGACCCGATAGGCCTCTGCTGCCGCTTCCTTCTCGCCGCGTCGGCTCCTGAGCTCACCCAGAAGATTGAAGTAGGCCGGAGAGTCTCGTACCCGCGTTTGAATGCCATCCAGCATCTTGATGGCTTCTTCATGCATTTCCAGACGAGCGTAGAGATGTGCCAGGAAAAATCGCGGTAGAACATCATCGTCGGATGTCGCAATGATGGCCCGCAACGTCTCGATTGCCCTCAAGGGTTCTCCGCGCTCGATAAAGGAGTCCTCGAGTCTTTGCAAAACTGTGGGCGCGCCCGTCTTGTCAAAGATGTTCCTCCATTGCTGCAGAGCCCCTTCGGCATCGCCCTCGAAAAGGGCGACCTCCCCGAGCATCATCATCGGCGGAATCGACTCGGGGCTCTCTTCGACAAGCTCTCGGAAAATCTTCTTGGCCTCGCCGAATCGGTCCGACTCCATGAGCGCTACTGCCGCCTGGTATTTGAGAATATGTCGGGTCGCAATGTCGATCCCTTCGGCCGAAATCACATTCGCAGGTTGAAACGAGTCGATCTTCTCTTGGAGCGTCCGAGTCGCTTCCCAATCACGGCGCGCTAGGGCCTCATCCCGCTTCTGCCGCAGGATTATCAAACCAGAACCAGAAAAATCCCTAAGCAGGCGCTCGCGGATCTCGGCTGCCACCTCGGCTTCGCCTCGCGCCTTGTAGTCCTCGATCAGTTGAAGCAATACAGCAGTGCTCTGTGGGAACAAAACCGAAGCTCGTCGATGAGCATCGAGAGCCTCATCGAACCTGCCGCGGTGACGTAGAACTTCTCCATAACGGAGAAGCGTGGTGAAGTCGTCTGGCTGATCGGCGAGAACTCTCTCGAGCTCCTCCGCAGCCCGGCTCCACTGCTCGTCTTCTTGAAGATCGACCGCCCGGCGAAAGCTCGCCTGCCAGCTTTGAGCCTCACGGTCGAGCCGCCGTTGCCTCCGCCGACTCAAATCCTGTTTGAGCGTCTGTACCAGGAGAATCGTGACTACGGGTAGAAACCCCAGGAGAAATACGGTCAGCAGGGCGGAGTAAAGAGGCACATACCAACCGTCAGCAAGCCGAAATGGCTGACCCAACAATTCAACATTCTGATGGGTGAGGTATGCGACAGTCACAACCGCCAGAAGCGCAACCAAGATGCTGATGAAGGTGCGAACTCTCATGGGCGGCTGTCTGTCCCTGTCTTGAAGGCCTCTCGAGCAGCGGGTCAGTTGTCGAGTACTACGCCACGCTCGACTTGCTCCTGGCAATCCACACAATAGCGAGCCCACGGAACCGCCCGAAGACGGGCCTTGGGAATATCATCTTTGCAGTTGAGACAAGCACCGTAGGCGCCATCGTCCAATCTCTCGAGTGCGTCCTCGATCTCGAGAAGAATCTGCCGCTCTGTGTCCGAGAGCGCGAACATGAATTCCCGGTTGTAGGAGCTGTTTGCGCGATCGACGATGTCCTCGCTGCCCTCATCACTGGCTTCCTGACCGACTCGCAAATCGTGCTCGTAGAGACTCATTATCTGCTGTTGTTGCTCGACTAGACGCTTCCTGTCCAGCTCTAGGCCAGTCGCCTTCTTGCTTTGAGTCTTTCTACTTGTTGTTCTTGCCACCCTGAAGTCTCCTTTCAGAACGCCTCGAAAGACGCGAGGGAACTATAACGGTTCGCGATGGTACTTTATTCCGGCCGCAATACCAATACCCCTGTACAACTGTTCGTAGAGAATCAACCGGGCAAGCTCGTGCGGAAGCGTCAAAGGGCCAAAGCTGAGCCGTGTCCGAGCTTGTTGGAGAACCTTCTGATCCAATCCCAGATCGGACCCAATGAGAAATACGATATCGCCGGGCCAATGGTCGATCGTCTGTTGGAGCCAACTCGCCAACTCCTTCGAGGATTTCATCTCCCCTCGTCGATCGAGAGCTACAATCCAGGAATTGTCCGGTGCTGCGGCTAGTAGAGCTTGCCCCTCGTCACGGAGCCTCGCTCGATCGTCGCCGGCTTTCCGTACTCGAATAGGCCTGTCCTGCAAACGGATATACCTCTGAATTCGCTTGCGATATCGGTCGCACAGCGAATCCCAGGAATCGCGCCGATGCCGCCCAGCCCAGGCGACCAGCAGATCTCGAGCCACCGCTAGCCTGACTCGTCAGCCTGAATGTCGGTCTCGGCTAGATATTGCTTCCACTCCTCATCGTAGGCAAGCGATCGAAGATCTCGCATCCGATCTAGAAACACGACGCCGCTCAGATGGTCGTTGGCATGCTGAATCACTCGCGAATCTTGGCCCTCCGCCTGAAAATCTACGGGTTGTCCCGATTCGTCGACACCACGAACTCGAACTCTCGGATGCCGTGGCACCAAACCCAAGATCTTGGGAATGGAAAGGCAATCCTCCCAGTCGTGGACGAGATCGCCATGCTCGGGCTCAATCATCGGGTTTGCGACTACCCGCAAATCGACACCCGATCTTGATGAGATGGGCTCCCTGGGACGAAAGACCAGCATTTGAACTCCAGCACCAATCTGTGGAGCCGCGATACAGCGGGATCCTGTTGCTCGAAGAGTGTCCCGCAGCGTTTCAACCAATTCGTTCAAATCTCCCCTGGCGAGCTCACCGACATCAACGGGCTCGGCATGTGTCCTCAATGCTGGATGGCCAAGTCGAACTATGGTGCCTCGCAGGTCAAAACCTCACTTTCGGGGTTGCCAAGATAGCCATTTTACCTCTTAAATGGCGTGCTAGTCTCATCCGGCCATGACAGCACGATCCACACACCAGGAGCAGAAGCAGCGTCGTCGAAGAAAGCTTCTGAAAGGGCTCCTGTTTGGAGGCGCGGCGATTGGTATCCCGGCGCTTGCGAATGTTGTGATTTCGAAGCGCTCTCGTGCTTTGGGCCTGCCCAGTTGGGGCCGACTCGAGCTCTACGCCTGGAAGGATGGCGAAATCGCCTTTCAACGAATCGGAACGGGCGATCCGATCCTCCTGCTTCACAGCTTTGGTCCTGGCCACGACTCCGAGGAATGGCGGCAGGTTGGCGAGTTGCTAGCCAGAAGACATCGAGTCTATGCGCTCGACCTTCTTGGATGGGGTCGCTCCCACAAACCCGAGATCGCCCACGACGGCGAGCTCTACATACAGCTGATCACGAGCTTTATTCAGGACGTCGTAGGCGAACGTTGTACCGTTGCAGCAGCTGGCCTATCGGCTGCCTACGCAGTCCAGGTGACGGTAGATCATCCCGAATTGGTCGGAGCGCTGGCCCTTGTTGGGCCTTCCGGGCTCGAGATTCACAGCGACGAGCCCGATCTCAAGGATGCTCTGGTCAACCGAGTCTTGCGACTGCCGATTGTCGGCACCTTCGCCCTGAATCTATTCACCAGTCGGTCCGCCCTCGGGCAGTACCTCCGTCGGGATGTTTTCACGGCGACAGAACAGGTCGATGCGGCGCGAATCGACCACTACTACCGTTCCAGTCACCAACCAGGGGCTCATGCAGCTCTGGCGGCATACCTTAGCGGGTATCTGAACCACAGTATCGACAACGTTCTGCCCCGCCTGAAAGTGCCTGTATGGTTGGCCTGGGGACGTAACGCCGAGGCTCCCGCACTCGATACTGCCGAGATCTGGTTGCAATTGGTGCCCCAAGCCAGTCTCGATGTCTTCGATGATAGCGGCAGCCTGCCTCACGTAGAGTCCGCATCGAGTTTTGCCTCCAGCTTGCAGAGCTTTCTCTCATCGATAACGGGTTGATTTTCGCCCGACTTCGTGCTCGATAACAGGTACAATTCCCGCTCGTCTCGGGCGAGCTAGAAAAGCCAATGACTAGAAAACGATTTCCCCAACTTCCAACCGGATATCCCTTCCCGAGACTCGAGCTCGAGGTTCTCGAGGAGTGGAAAACCAACCAGATCTTCGAGAAGACACTCGAGCAGACACGGGATGGAGACCGCTTCGTGTTCTTCGAGGGGCCGCCTACTGCCAACAACAAGCCTCATGTAGGTCACGTTGTCACTCGAGTCGTCAAAGATCTCTTCCCCAGGTTTAGAACGATGCAGGGAAGGTTTGTGGCCCGAAAGGCCGGCTGGGATACCCACGGCCTGGCAGTCGAGATCGAGGTGGAGAAAGCACTCAGCTTCTCTGGGAAGCAGGATATCGAGGCCTACGGTGTCGAGAGGTTCAACCAGGCCTGTCTCGACAGTGTTCATTCATACGAGGTTCAATGGCGAGAACTGACCGAACGGATCGGCTTTTGGGTCGATCTCGACAGCGCTTACTTCACCTATGCCAACCGCTATGTCGAATCGGTGTGGTGGGCCCTGCGCCAGCTACGGGACCGAGATCTGCTGGTCGAGGACTACAAGATCCAACCCTACTGCGCCCGTTGTGGAACCACGCTGTCGAGTCACGAGGTTGCGCAGAACTACAAGGACACCGATGATCCTTCGATTTGGGTTCTGTTCCCGGTGCGATCAGGTCAGACGCTGGCTGCGATGGATGGTAAGGAATGGTTGGTCCCAGACGATTTGAATCTGGTCGCATGGACCACCACACCCTGGACTCTGACCGGGCATTCCGGCCTTGCGGTCAACGCCGAGATGGTCTACCGGGTGGTCGCCGATCCATCGAATCCAGCGCGTCATTTGCTTTTCGCCGAGGATCTGGAAAACCCGGTCCCACTCGAGGTGACGACCGACGGAGAGAGGACCCGCCTCGATCTACGCGAGCAGCCAACGATCGCCCGCATTCCAGGTGCCGCTCTCGAGGGGCTTCGCTACGACCGGCCCTTCGCTACCGATCCGGCCGAACGGACCCCACCGGAAAGTACATTCGACCCCTCTCCTTCGGATGCTGCGGGCTGGAGGGTCTTTACCGCCGACTATGTAACGGCGAGCGAAGGTACCGGCTTGGTTCACACAGCGCCGGCCTTTGGAGAGGATGACTACCAGAGTGGCTTGCGCCATGGTCTTCCGTTCTTTCTCACCGTCGATGAAGAGGGCAAGATCGTCTCTCGCCAGGGAATAGAAGCTTTCTCCAACCTGTGGATCAAGGATGCCGACAAACCGATCACCCAAGACCTCAAGAGCCGCGACCGACTTCTTCATCAGGACCGCTACAGACACAACTATCCGTTCTGCTGGCGATGTGACCAGCCGTTGGTCTACTACGCGAGCAAAAGCTGGTTCATACGCACCACGGCTCGAAGGCAGGAGTTGATCGATCTCAATCAGACCATTGGTTGGCACCCAGAGCACATCAAAAACGGCCGCTTCGGAAACTGGTTGGAGAACGTAGTCGACTGGGCCCTTTCGCGAAATCGATACTGGGGAACTCCTTTACCCGTCTGGCGCTGCGGAAGCTGTCCCGAGATCGAGGTCATCGGATCGTTCAGCGAGTTGTTCGAGGCTGCGGGCCGCGAGCTACCAAGAGATGTTTACGACCGCAAGGATTTCGATCCTCATCGTCCTTTTGTCGATCGCGATGCTGAAAATCCCTTCGTATGGCCCTGCCGCGCCTGCGGCGAGGGCACTATGGGTCGCGTAGACGAGGTAATCGACGCCTGGTTCGATTCCGGATCGATGCCATTTGCCCAACATCACTATCCATTCGAGAACCCGGAGTTGATAGACGAGGGTCTCCAGTTTCCCGCCGATTTCATTGCTGAAGCAGTCGATCAGACCCGTGGCTGGTTCTATACTCTCCACGTTCTTGGCGCTCTGCTGTTCGACTCTGTCGCGTATAAGAACTGCATCGTTCTGGGTCATCTCAATGACGAGAAAGGGCGCAAGATGTCGAAGCGCCTCGGAAATGTGATCGACCCGATGGAGGTCATCCCAACGACCGGAGCCGACGCGCTACGTTGGTACTTCTGCATTTCTAACCCGGAGCTCAACTCTCGCTTTTCAGCCCGGCTTGTCCGCGAAGCTGCACAGAATTTTCTTCTCCCGATTTGGAACGCGTTGTCGTTTTTCACAATCTATGCGAATCTGGATGATTGGAGCCCCGGCACCGCTGCAATACCCTTCGACCAACGTGCTTCCTTGGACCGCTGGATTCTTCTCCGGCTCGATCGAGTCACAGAAGAAACCACGAGATTGCTCGAGTCCTACAGGGTCGCAGACTCAGCTCGGGTCATCGAACAATTTGTTGATGATCTGACCAACTGGTATATCCGACGCAGCCGCGACAGATTCTGGGCACCCGCCAACGAGGATCCGCAGGACAAGGAGAGTGCCTATCAGTCTCTCTACGGGGTGCTGACAGCATTGGCCAGGCTGATCGCGCCGTTTACGCCATTCATCTCGGAGGTCATGCACCGTCATCTGGTTCGGAGTCAGCTCGAGAACGCGGCCGAGAGTGTCCATCTCGAGAGCTGGCCGATTGCTGATTCGTCGCGATCGGACACCGCACTCGAGGAAGGCATGGCGGCGGTCCAGCGCATAGTTCGACTCGGTCACGCCGCACGCAACAGCCATGGCCTAAAGGTACGGCAACCTCTCGCCTCGGTCACACTCGTGACAACCGATCGATCCCTGCACCATCTTGTCGAAGCTCAGCTCGATGTCATCGAGGAAGAGCTCAACGTCAGGCAAGTCCAATGGGCAAGCGATCGATCAGCGTATGTGCATCATGAGGTCAGACCGGATTATCCGAAGTGTGGCCCCAGGTTCGGCAAACAGATGAAGGAGCTCAAGCGTGCCCTTGAAGAGGCAAATGGCGATTCCCTGGCGACCCAGCTCGAGGAGATCGGACAACTGACAATCGATCTCGGGGGAGAAGCGGTAGAGCTGTCGGCAGAAGAGGTCGAGGTCCGCTTGGTGGAGCGCGAAGGTATGGCCACTCAAGGTGATCGCTCTCTGCTTGTGGCTTTGGACACCGAGCTGACATCTGAGCTCGTGTCGGAAGGATGGGCGCGAGAGGTGATCCACCGGATTCAATCCGCTCGCAAGGATGCCGATCTCGACTACTCGGATCGAATCGTGGTTCGCTTTCGTTCGGTACCCGAAATCGAGGCAGCCATCGATCGCTTTCGATCTCACATTACACACGAGACTTTGGCAAGCGATCTCGTAGCCAACCCGTCAAGCTCCGACATTCTCGTATCCAAACCCATCGAAGGCATGCAGTTCGACCTCGCTATCGACAGAGTCGAGAGCTGATCTGCCAAGGAGGAATCAACCATCATGGCCGGAATCTTCAAAGCATACGATGTGCGTGGGACCTACCCTGATCAGATCAACGAGGACATAGCACGCAAAATCGGCCTTGCGTTTCGAAACGTCCTCGATGACAGCGACCTGGCTGGTAGCAACGAAATCATCGTTAGTCGTGACATGCGATCGCACAGCGCTCCCATTCAAGCCGCTTTGATCGAGGGTCTTCGCCAGAGTGGGCTCGATGTCCGAGACATAGGAATGGCCACGACTCCGATGAACTACTTTGCCATCGGGCACACCGGTGCTGCTGGCGGTGTCCAGGTAACGGCCAGCCACAATCCTGCCGGCTACAACGGACTCAAATTCAGCCGCCATGATGCTCGACCCGTCTCAGGAGACCATGGCATTCCTTTGATCGAGTCGAAAGTAGACAGCGGCGATCTCCCGACTGCAACCGCGCCGGGATCGCTGTCGGAAGGTGAGATCTTCGACGACTACAGCAGACACGTGCTCTCGTTTCTCAGGCTGGAGCCCGACAGTCCGCCGCTCAAGGTAGCAATTGATGCCGCCAACGGCATGGCGACCATCTACAGACCTCTCCTGGAGCAGATGGGGTTCGAGCTCGTTCCTCTCTACTTCGAGCTCGACGGTACCTTTCCGAATCACGAAGCCAACCCGCTCAAGCTGGAAAACCTCCGCGATCTCTGTGAGTTAGTGGTCTCATCGGGGGCCGACCTGGGGATCTCCTTCGATGGAGATGGCGATCGAGCCGCCTTTGTGGACGAGAAAGGCAACCCTATCGGTAGCGACCTCATGACCGCCCTGATCGGCGGCGAGCTGCTCTCTCGCGAGCCTGGAAGGGCAGTTTTGTTCGATTTGAGATCGTCGCGAGCCGTACCCGAGTACATCTCTGAATGCGGTGGAATCCCCGTTCGCGAACGTGTGGGTCACTCCTTTGTCAAAGCGACCCTGCGTGAAAAAGAGGGTATCTTTGGTGGAGAGCTCGCCGGTCACTACTATTTCCGAGACAACTACAACGCCGACTGCGCGATATTGGCGGTCGTCGAGGTTTTGAACCTGCTGCGAAGCAAAAAAGTGACGATGTCGGAGCTAGTGGCTCCGTTACAGCGTTATGCCAAGAGCCCCGAGATCAACTTCGAGGTCGAAGACAAACAGGCCAAAATGGACGAGTTGGGCGAGCGATTCTCAGACGGGAAGATCGACTATCTAGATGGCATTACCGTGCAGTACGACGACTGGTGGTTCAATGTGCGCCCGTCGAACACGGAACCCTATTTGCGCTTGGTCCTAGAGGCCGACGACGAGGAGCAGCTGGATCGTCGTCGCGACGAATTGATGGGGATACTCGGAACGCCTGCAGACTAGCCCGAACTTCTCACAAGCCTTGTACTGCTAGGCTGGATTGAATACTAGTATTTCCGGGCGGGAGTACTAGTCGCGAGCAATGCCAATCCAGTACAACAATTGCATCACACTGGCTGCCGCCGCCGCCACATAGGTCAATGCCGCCGCATTGAGAACGCCGTCGATGCCAGCCTTCTCTTGCATAGTAGCGATGCCGTAATCGACCGAGAGTTTCTTGGCCCGGTTGGAGGCGTCGAACTCGACCGGCAGGGTCACCAGTTGAAAGACCACTGCGGCGCTAAACAGGACGATTCCCACCTTTACGAGCCCGGTCATACCCACCACCATACCGATGATCAGTGCCCAGATCCCGAAGTTCGTGCCAATTCGAGCCGGTTTCACCAGCAGCGAGCGGATCCACATCGGTTTGTAGCCAGCAGCATGCTGAATGGCATGTCCGGCTTCGTGACAGGCCACGCCTACGGCCGCAATGGAAGCGGTGCCGTACACCGGCTCGGACAGAGCCAGGGTTTTGGTGAG
This sequence comes from uncultured Polyangiaceae bacterium, assembly GCA_964195975.1. Taxonomy (GTDB): domain Bacteria; phylum Acidobacteriota; class Thermoanaerobaculia; order Multivoradales; family JAHEKO01; genus CAXMQZ01. The sequence continues at coordinate 18,621 of CAXMQZ010000070.1, forward strand.
CGGGTTGTAGTGGTCGGAGAGCCGGCCTCGGATCGGTTTTATCTCGACGTCGGTGACACCTGCACCATCGAGCATGATCTTGGCGGCTTGGGCACCGGTATGGCCACTCAGGATCCGGACCTTGGAAAATTTCTTGAAGGTTGATTTGGTCTTGTAGCTCGCCCACAGCGAGAAAATAAGCACCGGCGCCATCATCATCAAATATGTCGGATCGAAAATCATTGGTATCAGTCTCCCTATACACCCGTTCCAACTGATTTGATGGCTGGATTATTTCCAACCCAAAGCCAGGCTATTCTGGCCGAATAGAACCAAGAACTCCACCTCGGGGAGAACCTACTCTGCCCCCGACCGAACCCATCGAGGCAACATCGACATCCGAACCAGCATAGCGCCGGGGAACCAGGGCAAGACAGCGCTGACCGACGGCCGGTGCCGCCCAGGAGCCCGAGGTGAAGGATCGGGAGGAGAGGGTCGTATGCCGCCTACAGAATCCTCATCACATCGTCGCCGTAGAGGACTGATGGTCCTGTCGGCTCGATTGAGCCACCTTCCGGCTCGAGCGTGATCATCACGGCGACAGTGTCTATTGGCATGATGTCCGAGGTAACTTCGATTCCCTCACCGGGCTTCACATCGAAGACACCACCGCTCTCAGCAGTCCCGTCGCTCTTGACAAACCAGATCTGATGTTTGCGCCCAAGCGGGCAGGGAACGAGTCCATCTAGCCGCAAATACCAACTGCTGTGATTGGCGGCCACAAAGAGCGTTCCACGCGCATCTTTTTGCGATAACTCGGCGTCGGCTGGATGCAGTGCGCACACCTCGACCCCGGGTGACGATACGAGGGCCAAGTTGCTCTCCGCCTTGCGGAGACTTGCGCGATAGTCTGTCGCGTCAGCGATCTGGCGATTAGCATCGTGCAGCCGCCCAGCGAGATCTTCGATCGTCCCCTTCTGGCTGGTGAGATGGTTCGACTGCCAAATTGAGAAGCCTAGCAGCGCGAAAGCGAAGCTTGCGGCAAGAGGAAGAGCCCAACTGGGTCGCTTCCGGTCCGGCATCATGATGACTTTGGCGCCTTCCGAGGGTTCGATCGGGTCGACCGTCGACTTCGGATCCGCAGAGAGATCGCCTTCAATGGCGCTCATGAGTCTCTCTTTCACTGCCGGAGAGGGCCCCGCTGGCTCGAGGTCATAGGCCAACAGACCGAGCACTTCCAGGTATTCGCGGATCAGCTCGTCACTTTGGCTTTGAGAGGACTCACCACTATCACCGACGGATGGCGTACCATCGTCATTCAGACGATCGAGCAACTCGCTAATGACCCGGTCCTCGAAGTTCTCATTACTAGTCAAATTCATATTCCAACCTCACAACAACTCGCGAATATCATCGCTCAGCGCCTTGCGTAACTTTTTCATTGCCAGAAGTGTTCGAGTCTTGACCGTGCCGAGCGGTATTCCGGTCTCTTCGGAAATCTCGCTCTGAGTCATACCCTTGAAAAAGGCCATCTCCAACACCTGAGACTGCTCATCAGGAAGTTGTTTCATCTCCTGGCGCAGCCGGTTTCTTCGTTCCTGCAATAGTACGTTTCCGACGCCCTGTGGGGATGTATGGGTAGCCGGATTTTCTTGCCCGGCTGACTTGACCGTTCTTTGTTGTACCTGGCGGCTTCTCAATCGATCGATCGATCGGCTGCGCGTGATGAGCACCAACCATGTCGAAACGGACGATCGCTTCGAATCATAGCGACCCGCCTGGTTCCAAACCTGTAGGAAAGCCTCCTGAAGCACCTCCTCCGCATCGGAAGCGTCACCCAGGACTCGGTGCGACAACGCCTGGAGCATTCCACTGTAGCGGTCATAGAGCTCCGCGATCGCCGCAGACTGCCGATCGACGATCGCGGCAACGAGTTCCTTGTCGTCCAGAGACTTCATTTCTGAGTTTGACACTGAGGATGAGTCGGCCGGTTCCATTGTTCCAGGGAGACCAGCGGAGCGCCGGCGGCCGTTAGGATAGCATGCACGTATGTCGCTAGCTGACATCCAGATCGCCGTGATCGGCGGTGCTACCTGTAGCAAGCGGCATCGCGACCTCGCTTTCCGAACTGGGGCCGAAATCGGTCGGGCCGGTGCCACTTTGTTGTGCGGTGGCCGGGGAGGGGTCATGCAGGCGGTGGCTGAGGGAGCTCGGTCAGTGGGCGGGTCGACCCTGGGAGTACTTCCGGGCGCCGATCGGAACGATACCCCGCCCAATCCGTTTATCCAGACCACGATCTTTACCGGCATGGGTCAGGCACGCAACCAGATCTTGGTCCTGTCTGCTACTGCAGTGATCGCCATCGGCGGCGGCTGGGGCACTTTGACCGAGATCGGTCTTGCCCTCAAGCATCGAAGACCTGTGCTCCTTTTGGACAGCTGGAACTTGGAGCTTCCGGACGAGTGTCGAGACTCTCCACTCTTTCGGACCGACACACCGGAAGATGCTGTCCATCAGGCCCTATCTTTCAGCAATCCAAAGGGGTAGATCGATGACTCAGAACCCATCTACACGGACCAATCTGCAGCCCGCCATCCGGGTGCTCATGATGCCTCGAGATACCAATGCCATGGGTACCATCTTCGGTGGGGTCATTCTGTCCCATATCGATCAAGCCGGGGCGATCGGTGCCCACGCCGAGGTCGCTGGGAAGCTCGTAACCGTAGCCATGCGCGAAGTCGAATTCCATGAACCAGTTTTTGTGGGAGATCTGGTCAGCTTCTATACCGAGATCGTGCGGGTCGGCAACACCTCTGTCACCGTCAAAGTCCTGGTCGAAGTAACTCGACAGAAAATTTCAGAACAGGTGAAGGTAACCGAAGCAGAGGTGATCTACGTTCGGGTGGACGAGAACGGACGACCCCGACCCATCGCAGACTGACAGCACTACTCGGGTTCGAAAGGGACGTAACAGGCTCTGCAGCGGGCCTCGTAGGCCTCGGTATCTCCCACCTGGACCTGCTCGCTGCCGCCAGCGATCCGCTGGCTGTATTGAGCCAGGCCACCGCATTGGACGCAGACGGCATGCACTTTGTCGACCAGCTCGGCTAGCGCCAGGATCTGTGGCATAGGACCAAACGGCTCACGCAGATAGTCCTGATCCAGTCCCGCTACGATCACCCGTACCCCCCGATCGGCAAGCTCGGTAACCAAATCAACAAGCCCCTCATCAAAAAACTGGGCTTCATCGATTCCTATCACCTCTACGTCGGGCTCGAGGATCTCTTTGAGCTCGAGAGCCGAGGCTACCGTCTGTGCAGCCAAGGCCCTGTTGTCCCGGGTAACCAGCTGTGACTCGTTGTGACGGGTATCGGTACGGGGCTTGAAGACTTGGATCTTTTGGCGTGCGATCACGGCACGTCTCAATCGGCGCACCAACTCCTCGCTCTTACCCGAGAACATACCTCCAGTAATGACTTCGAGACGTCCATTCATCGAGTCCTGCATTCTTGTCGATCGCATTTTCCAGCCGCAAATAGTAACGCGACAGCACCTCCCTGTCACCCTCAGGAAATCTGCTAGGCTCCACCGCCGTGACACGCCATAGTCGCATCTTCACCTACGAAGAGGCCCTCGATACATTCCCGGCCGTGAGGGATTTGACCACGAGCGCGGTCCAAGGCGTCCAGGCCCTGTATAGCCGAATTCAGAGTCAGGAAGAGCTCGGGCGAAAACGCGGGCAGCTCGAGGCTGCAACCAACTCGATCGTCGAGACATGGACCGAGGAGGTTGCTTCACTCGGTTGTGAGGTCAAGGGACTATGGCTTGTCGATTGGGACTGTGGCGATGGTTACTACTGTTGGAAGTACCCTGAGGACTCGATCGCGTTCTTCCATGGCTATCAAGAGGGATTCCAAGGTCGAGTGCCCCTGACCTGAGCCAATCGGCCCGGTGTCTGAGACGGCACCTGGCTCGGACAAGGGAATACCCACAGGCCCAACAACGTTGTTTAATTCCGCGACCAGGTTATACTGGTTTCAACCCGAGCCTATCCCAGTCTCGAAGGAGCGATTCCATGGAAAACGCAGTGGAAAACAGCGAACAAGTCGAATCTAGCGAAACACCGGGCAGCGATCCGATATCTGTCACACCCAAAGCGGTTCAGATGATGAAGATTACCCGTGAGCAAGAGGGTATTGACGAGTCCCATGGTCTCAGAGTCGCCGTTCGTGGCGGCGGGTGCAGCGGCTTCGAGTACGCACTCGATTTCGAGAAAGAGCAAAGACCTACAGACTTTGTCCTCGAGTTCGACGGACTGAATGTCTTTATCGACGGCATCAGCGCTCGTTACCTGAGTGGTACTGAGATTGACTATGTCATGGGAATGACCGGCGCGGGATTCAAGTTCAACAACCCCAAGGCTGCGGGAACCTGCGGCTGCGGCTCTTCCTTCTCAGTCTGAGCCTAGCCCGCACTATTCATGAGCGCGCAGGCTCCTAGGCCTCGATAACCTCGACGGCTCCACCCTGCTCGTCTTGTAGCAGGGTACCTATTTCGAAGGCTCGTCGGTCAATCATGGCTATGCCGACAGCCCCTTGCGATCCCGGTAGGAGAGCACCACTCGTCACAGACCCGGACTCGCGACTGTCAAACAGTAGCTTCGAGCCGCTCGTCAAAGGCTCATCGGATGCAAAGCGAATCGACCGCAGGGCTCTAGATACCTGACCACGATAGTGCAGACGGGCCACGACCTCTTGTCCCAGGTAGCAGCCCTTCTCGTAGTCGACAGCACTCTCGATAGCGGTCTCCTGAGGAAGATTGTCAGGCCCGAAATCGCTTCCGAACCGAACGATACCGGCTCCAATTCGAGCGATGTCGACGCTGCGATCGGTCACGATTCCCGAGCCACTCGGCAGGCTCTCCAGGATCTTCCGGGCTACCTCTGGCGCCGCGGCCTCGGGTGCCCAGATCGTCATGGCTGGCAATCCGAGACGCTCGTCGACGCAAATCCTAATCGACTCGCCAAAAAGCTCGGCTTGGCCGTGACCCCATGCCGAGCCAATCCAATCGAGCGGGCCTACCAAACCCTCGACTGCGGCCCGAGATCCTGCGCCCACGACTGTCAACGCTGCGATCTCGAGGTCGGGAGACACCTCGATTCGGTCGGCCACGATGTACTTTCGCAGCTGCTCGCTGATGCCTGCGCTGGCGTCGTTTGGCAGCTCCAGCCAAAACCGGTCGTCGAGCGCCCGCACGACAACATCCGAGAGGATATGACCCTTGTTGTCGGTGAAAAACCCATAGGAACCTTGGCCCGGCTCTAGACCGTCGACTTGGCAAGTCACCAGACCATTCAGATACCGGGTGCGATCTTCACCGGTCAGGGCGGTGATGGTGACACCCGACCTGAGAAAGAGTCCGCACCCATCCTGCAAGCTTGAAAGGTCAATCTCGTCCATGGTGCTAGTTTAGCTCGCATTTCTCATCATCACGCGGGCATGAAGAAATCGGACCAGCTCTCTGAACCGGTTAGAATCGACGCCATGGCACACTCCGAGACATTCGAGTTGACGCTTGAAGAAGGACAGTCCATGTCGGGTCTTGTCAACCTACCCTCTCAAGCGGGCCCGAGGCCCACTGTTGTGGTCTGTCACGGCTTCAAAGGATTTATGGAATGGAGTTTCTTCCCCTATCTGGCCGAGCTTTTGACCGATCGGGGCTTTGTCGTCGTGCAATTCAACTTCTCAGGCAGTGGCATGCGACCCGGTGACGACCTGGTCACCGATCTGAGTGCCTTCAGCACAGCAACTCACAGCAAAGACCTCGAAGAGCTCAACGCCGTTCTCGACGCCCTCGACGTGGAGGTGGCTCCAGGACGAGTCGACAGGGAGAACATCGGTCTGTTCGGTCATAGTCGTGGCGGTGGCACCGCCATTCTTGCAGCGGGTCAGAGCAAGAACCGAGATCGCTTGAGATCCCTTGTCACATGGTCTGCCGTCAGCACTTTCGACCGCTTGACGGTGGATCAGAAGGCCAGCTGGCGACAGCTGGGAGCCTTTGACGTGGTCAATGCCCGGACCGGCCAGAAGCTAACGATCGACCCACTGGTTCTCGATGACCTCGAGGAGCATTCGACTCGCCTCGAGATTCTGGTGGCGGCGGGCAGATGCCAAGTTCCCTGGTTGATCGTCCACGGGCAGATGGACGAAACCGTCCCTGTACGAGAGGCTCATCGGCTAGCTGAAAAAGGTTCGGAGGTCGCCCACCTCACAACCATAGCGGGCGCCTCGCATACCTTCGGTGCTACTCACCCCATGAACGGACCGACGCCACAGCTGATCGAGGCCCTGAACGCGACTCAAATGTGGTTCCGAAAGACTCTATCGAGTTGAGTTGATTTGACGCCGGGCGGCGACGCTATCAAGCCACAAAGAGGCCGTCGATGATTTCAGCTTCTCCCAGATCAGAGAGGACCCAGGTTGCCCCACAAGATTCCAGGTCTGCACGGTCAGCCCATCCAGTCGCAACCGCTACCGATCGTATTCCATGGAGCTGAGCGCACTCCACATCGAGTCGTGTGTCTCCGATGATCAGCGTCTCTTCGGCCGTAAACTGCCGGCCGAGGGCCGCAGCCGCATTCTCTAGCGCCACGGGTGGCAAACCCATCCTGTCGAGATGATTATCACCAAAGGCACCAAAGGCGAAAAATCGGTTCAGGTCGAAACAGGAGAGCTTGATTCTGGCCCCATCCTCCCAGTTTCCAGTCAACAAGCCCAGCGCGACGCCACTCGCCTGAAGCTTCTCCAGTACCTCCGTCACCTCGGGAAGCAGCTCAAGGTCCTCGACATCTAGATTCCTCTCGAGCCGCTCCAGATAGACGTCTCTGAAGTCTGCAAGAGTCTTTTCGATCTCGTCTCGCTCGAAACCCGCCCCCAGCATCAGCTCGGTGACGATCTGAGGATCCGTCTTGCCGGAGAAGTCATAGCCGTCCAACCCGCCCGATCGACCGAATACATCCAACAGTGACTGTTCGAACCATAGTCTCAGCGCAGGGCCACCACGGATCAAGGTGCCGTCGATGTCGAACAATGCCAGACGAACCCGACCATTGGCAGATCGCTCGCTTGGCCCCGTCACTCTTCTCTCCAGTTGGGAGGAGACTTTGTATCCAAGAATGTCGCGATGCCTCTCTTGCAGTCATCCGTCGCCCGTGAATCGGCATTGGCCTTCGCTGCAATCTCGAGCGCCTCGCTCAGCGGAACACCGACGATATCCAATAGGAGCCTCTTTGTGCGCGCTATCGATTCAGAGCTCGCTCTCTCCAACACCTCCAGCGCCAGTGCCCTGCCGTGCTCTTCCAGATCCTCAGGCGGAGCAAGACGATTGACCAGGCCGATCTCCAGTGCGCGCTCGGCCGACACAAAATCTGGATTCAACAGCAGCTCCCGGATATCTGAGCCTCGGAGACGGAGAGGGAGACAGGTCGCTACCAACGCTGCGACAAAGCCAATTCTCACTTCACTGTACATAAAGCGGGCGGTGTGCGAAGCGACAACAAAGTCGTTTGCAGTGGCCAAACCGCAGCCGCCCGCCACACACGCGCCCTGAACCAGGGCGACTGTAAGGGCTTCCTGCCTCAGCACCGACTCGAAGAGGCGTTTCAGACGCTGTGAGTCTTGGAGATTCTCTTGGGGCCCGGCATCGTGGAGAGAGCGCAAGTGATTCAGATCCGCGCCAGCCGAAAAGTGTTTGCCAGCGCCGCCGAGGAGCACGGCTCGGACCCCATCGGCCCTCAAATCACGGCCATAAAGGTCCGTCAGATCGGAGACCATGCCAAGCGACAGGGCATTTGCGTGCTCGGGGTCGTCGAGCGTTACCCAAAGCAGGTCATCCTCCCGCCGGAGTCTCAGGGTCTGATACAAGGTCGAATCCAATGCACTCATCCGTCTCACCGGAGATCAGGTTTGCAGAACTCCGGTCTTGAACTCCGGGATCTCCGGATTGTTTGCGGCACAATCCAGAGAGCGCGCAATCACGTCTCTGGTATCGATTGGATCGATCAGGTCGTCGACCCAGAGCCTGGCGGCAGCATATCGAGGATCGGATGCCACATCGTAGCGGTGTTGAATCTCGGCAAGCATCTGCTCCTTTTCCTCCTTGGGGACCTCCCCGCCCCTGGCCTTGAGCTGGATCGCCAAAAGAGTCCTCGACGCCTGCACCCCACCCATCACCGCGATGGTCGCTGAGGGCCAGGCATAGAGAAATCGAGCCCCGTAGGCCTTGCCGCACATCGCATAGTTTCCGGCGCCAAACGAATTACCCACAAAAATCGTGATCTTTGGCACCACCGAGTTTGCGACCGCGTTCACCATCTTCGCCCCGTTCTTGATGATTCCTCCGTGCTCCGCACGGCTGCCAACCATAAATCCAGTCACATCCTGCAAAAACACCATGGGGATCTTTTTCTGATTGCAGAGCTGAACGAATCTGGCACCCTTGTCGGCGGAGTCCGAGTAGATAACGCCGCCGATTTGAAGCTCTTTATCTTGGGAGCCAGTACCTGTGGCCTTACTCACGATCGACCTCTGGTTGGCGATGATCCCCACCGCCCACCCTTTGATCCAGGCGGTGCCACAGACCAGAGTTCGACCATAGGTCGCCTTGTACTCGTCGAAGTCGCTGCCATCGACCAAACGAGCGATCACTTCATGAGCATCGTACGGTCGCGAGTGATCTTCGGGTATAAGGCCATAGAGATCCTCGGCCGGAAACATCGGATCCTTCTCTGGCCGTCGAGCAAACGGCGCCTGCGGCTCTATGGCCAGCTGCGCAATCTGGCTTCTCATCTTTGCAATACAGGTGGCATCGTCCGGATGACGGTGGTCGACGATACCCGAGATGTCGCACTGAACCACAGCGCCGCCGAGCTCCTCGTTGTCGACCTCTTCACCGATCGCCGCCTTTACCAGATGCGGACCGGCCAAGAAGATCGATCCCTCACCCTCTACGATGTGGGACTCATCGCTCATGATGGGCAAGTAAGCTCCTCCGGCGACACACGAACCCATGACTGCGGCCATCTGGAAGACACCAGCAGCCGAAAGCCTGGCGTTGTTGAAGAAAGCCCGCCCGAAATGCTCGCGGTCGGGAAAGATCTCGTCTTGTAGAGGCAGAAACACGCCCGACGAGTCGACCAGGTAAACCACCGGCAAACGATTCTCGAGCGCGATCTCCTGCGCTCGAAGCACCTTCTTGCATGTCATCGGGAACCAGGCGCCCGCCTTGACCGTGGCATCGTTGGCAACCACCACCACGTTTCTCTCGTGTATTAGACCTATTCCTGTAATAACCCCAGCCGCCGGAGCGCCTCCGTACTCCTGATAAAAGCCATAACCGGCCCAGAGCCCAAGCTCGAGAAAGGGTGCTCCCGGGTCGCAGAGTGCGGCGACGCGCTCGCGGGCGGTCATCTTTCCTCTTGAACGCTGCTTTTTCGCAGCGGCTGCTCCTCCTCCAAGACGTATTCGCTCTTCTTCCTGTCGGAGCTTCGCTAGCTCACTTTTCCAATGTTCGCTTCTCCGAGCGAAGCTCTCATCATGTTGTAGTTTGCTTTGCAGAATCGTCACAATCTCCTCCACAGACCGCCCATTATATGGTTCTGTGGGGAAGAAACAGCGACTTTGCCTGGTACGATCAGCCCAATGAAAATTAGAGTCTTGGCCTTTGCCACAGCCCGTGAGGCGATTGGCGCCAGCGAGATCGAGATCGAGCTTGCCGACGGCAGCGACCTCGCTGACCTGGCATCTCGATTAAAGAGCGAATTTCCGGCTCTGGAACCGATCTGGACACGGCTCGCCGTGGCTGTGGATGGCGAAATGGTGAGCTCCTCCGTCACGATCCGGGAAGGCTCCGAGGTAGCTCTATTGCCCCCCGTCTCTGGCGGCTCGCCCGTGGGCGCAAAGTTGGTCGATGGTCCAATCGATGTTATGGCAGCCTCGAGCGCAGTCTCCGATGTCGGCTTCGGGGCGACGGTTCTGTTTGTTGGAACGGTTCGGAACCACCACCGCGGTAGAGGCGTCGAGCGGATCATCTACGATGCATACAGACCAATGGCACAAAGCTCACTCGAGACCATAGTTTCCGAGCTCCAAACCACTGAGCCCCAAGTTCGCATCGCTATTGTTCACCGCTTGGGTGAGATCGGGATCGGCGAGGCCAGCGTCGTCATCGCCACCTCATCACCCCACCGTGAGGCCGCCTATCGAGCCAGCAAGCAAGCATTGGAACGTCTGAAAAAAGAAGTTCCGATCTGGAAGCAGGAACACTACACCGACGGTGTCTCGGTGTGGCGCGAGGAAGAATCCCTCATCGAATTGGAATCGATCGAGACCCAATAGAGTCCAGCTCGAGAGACATCGACCTCCATTGCCTACCCGAGGTTCTGACTTCGAAGCCACTGCCGGAAACCCGCCTCCAAATTCTCCAGATCGTCACCAAGGTGCTCGGCCAACAGGGCTTCGGTGATCTGCGTACCCTTTGAAATGTCGTCGAGATAGCTCCGAAAGCCCTTGGCCAACTCATCTTCTGGATCTCGAAGTAGGTATCGAATCCAGAATGAGCTCAATGCGTAGTGAAGTTGAGCTCGTTCAGGCTGATAGAACTCCTTGCTCTCGAGCTGAATCAGCTCTTGAAGGCCGGGAAGCTTTCCAAGTTGATCGAGCGTTTGGAGACGAAGAAGCGAGCCAGTTCCACCACTGTTGAGGGTCAAGTCGCCGAGCTGACGAGACTCTCCACCCAAGAGTCCCGGTGACAGCTTTCCCTCCGAGTCAATCGAAGATTCGGCCAGATCGTCGGCCAAACCCTCGGCCAACCACGCAGGCAATGCCGGTCCCACCGACCGATGATTGAGAAGATGGGTGAGCTCGTGAACCAGTGAGGAAATCAGCTCTAGTGCAGAGCGGTCGGCTTCGTAGAGTGCAACATATCCACGGGACGGAAAGGTGTGTGCAATGTGCGCTTCGAACGAGATCTCTTCTTCATCTCGAAAATCCAGATAATCCTCACTGGTTGCAAAAAGAAGGATCGTCTCGGCCGGTGGTGACACCGGCGAGAGTCCGTATCGGGTCCGATAGACCCGCTCGAGATCCTCCACCAGATCAGAACAGAGAGCGATCGTGGTCGACTTCACCACATCTGTAAACAGTCGATAGGGGCCACAGTCGATCTCCCGAGTCCCGTCTGACATGAGCCTCGTAGCCGACGACAGACTCTCTGGTGCGATCGGGTTCGCGGCGAGTGGCAATACGGGCTCAGGTGTCGACAGACGAATTGGTTGGGGTTCTTGATGTCCCTCGAGGATGACCCATCCCAGGATTGCAGGTTCATCTGCTACGGGCTGAATCACGCGATACCAGTCGGCCTCGCGCCGCAGAGTCGAGAGATTCGCCAACGCCCGGGTTGTAAAGAGGATCCGGCTTTCTCGATCTGGCTCTGAATAGATGGGAGTGTCGGGTTGCACCCAAACGTACGGCTTGGCACCCACTACCACTGGATCCGGGACAACGGTGACTACCTCGACCCTTCGGTGAATCTCCAAGTCTCCAGGCGTAGGCCTCTTTTCCGGGTCGGCCTCCCGCGCTAGGTATGCCTGGCGAAACTTCTTTGCAACGGGGCCGACCAGGGGCCACTCGACCGCCTCTCGAACGATCTCGGCGTCGGGGTGACGGGTCAACCATGTCACCGCACTCAACAGCGCAAGCCCAGTAAACAACAACCAAACCGGACTACTACGTCGCCTCATCCGCCATCTCCTGGAGAGCTCACGAGCCGTTCCAAACCGGTTCCGTGAGAATTGGAATCAGTAGATTGGGATCTCTGGATCGATCGACCGGCTCCAGGCATCGATCCCGCCCGCCAGGTTCCAGATCTTCGAGAAACCCTGCTGTCTGAGGAAGTCGACGGCATAGAATGATCGGGTCCCATGATGGCAGTAGACGACAATCTCGGAGTCAGGATCCAAATCCCCCAACCGGTGAGCCAGCTCGCCCAAGGGTATTAGAAGAGCGTTCTCCAACCGACAAATCTCCCATTCCCTCCGAGTTCTCACATCGAGTAGCACGAGACCGCGATCGCTATCCAGCCAGTTTTTGACCTTTCTTGGAAAAACATTGATCTCATCTTTGTCGGCAGCCGGACTCGGGACCCCACAGAAGGCCTCGTAGTCGATGAGCTCCTGTTGGGTAGCATTTTCCGAACAAACCGGGCAGTCGACATTCTTACTAAGCCGTAGCTCCCGAAATTCAAGAGCCAGAGCATCAAAGACAACCAGACGGCCGATAAGCGGGTCCCCCCGTTTCAGTATCAGCTTGATGGCCTCGTTGGCCTGCAAGCTGCCGATGATTCCAGGCAGGACTCCCAACACGCCTCCTTCGGCACATGATGGGACCTCTCCAGGCGGAGGTGGCTCGGGGTAGAGACATCGATAGCAAGGCCCCCGCTGGCCCCAAAAAACCGACACCTGACCCTCGAATCGAAAGATCGAACCATAGATATTGGGTCGACGCGCCAGAACACAGGCATCATTGATCAGATATCGGGTAGGAAAGTTGTCGCTCCCATCGACAATCAAGTCGTAGTCGCGTATCAATTCAAGGGCGTTGGTGCTATCGAGTCTGAGCGGATGCCCTTGCAGCTCGATCAACGGATTGATCTCGCTCAGCCGCGAAAGAGCTACCTCGAGCTTTGGCCTGCCGATATCGGCCTGGCCGTAAAGGATCTGGCGCTGCAGATTGGACTCATCGACTCGATCGAAGTCGACCAGGCCGAGAGTTCCAACGCCGGCCGCCGCCAGATACATCGCAACCGGCGAGCCCAAGCCTCCCAAACCGACCACCAACACCCGGGCACTCTTGAGCCGAACCTGGCCCTCCGTGTCTACTTCAGGCATTAGAAGATGCCGGCTATAGCGTCGAATCTCCTCCGGACTGAGATCTGCCCCGGAACCTGATCTGCTCTCTGCGTCGGTATCCGTCATGGCTAGAGGTCGAACTCTCTCGATAACTCGACCCGCTCTTCGTAAAACCTCTCTCCGTCTTCGGAAAGCCTCCAAGATCGGAAAACCGTCTCTTTTTCGGCACCGACCTCGAGGATGAGATAACTCACTCCAGGCCAAGCGGCCAAGCGGTCGGTTTCGCTCGGCACGGCCAGCCCGTCAGGGTGAGAGTGATAGTAACCCACGACCGCGAGACCTTCGCTGCCGGCCCTCCTATGAACCTGCAACAACAGCTCGGGAGCGATGGCAAACTTGCGAGCTCGGTCTTCGCTCCCGACGTTCTCCGCAACCGTGACGGAGCTTACCGATGTAAACGTCGTCCCACCGCTAGAAACCGTGGTCCCAACCAGAATGCCACAGCACTCGAGCGGATACTCCCGGCTGGCCTGTCGTTTGATGGCGGCGACTGCAGCAAGGCCGACCTCGATCTTGCCAACTGGATCTCCAGATCCAGCGATCTCGTTCAGCCGCATGCTAGCTTCCGGCAAAGAAACTCGAGAAAAGGCTCGCTCCGACAGCCATTGCACTTACTAGAAGCCCGATCAGCGCTCCAACCAGATGATCGGTTTTCTCAGGCTTGAGAGGGTCGAGCCAGACGGCCATAAGATAGCCGCCCACAAAGCCCCCAAAATGCGCAAAGTTGTCAATGCCAGGCATCAACAGGCCGAAAATAAAGAGCATTCCAGCCCACGTCCAGGCTTGTCGACCAATCGCGTTGCTACCCGTTCGCCGGCCATACCGCACAAGAGCCCCGAGCAGACCAAAGATCGCTGCCGAGGCGCCGAGAGTCAGAGGACTACCGAACACCGTGCTCAGTGCAAAGCCAGCGGCGCCTGAGACGAGATAGATGAGCATCATCCGGCCGGGACCGAAGAGACGCTCTGTGGCCGGGGCTAGTTGCCGGACCCAAAGCATGTTGAAGAGGATATGCAACAAACTGCCGTGGAGCCATGAGGCCGAGAATATCGTCCACCACCACCCCAACCCGAAGACAGGTACGGAGCCACTCGCCCCGAGGGAGCGCACTCCCATCACACCCGGTTGGAGGCTGGAGAAGCCCTGAAACCACACGACGTGGGTTGGATCCAACGCCAGTGAAACCAAGTACAAAATGATGCACCCGGCCATGATGACCTGGGTGAGACCAAAGCTCTGACCCAGACCCTGGACAAAACGTCCAAAGCCGAACATTCCGGGGTTCTTGCGACCACAGTGAGGGCAGGCCGGCTCCTGGACACCGACCAGGCGTCCGCAGGAAGGGCAGACTACAGACCCGCTTGTTTGCCTCTTGAACATCAGTCAGAAAGTGGGGCTATCGATCTCACTCGTCACCATCGGCCTCTTCCTCGATGGCATCGCTCTCTTCAAGACTCTGAACGATCTGGGTTACTTCTAGCTCAGCCTTGCGGATCTTGCTCCTACAGATCTCGAGCAAGACCGTGGCACTCTTGAGCTCCGTGGCCAACTCGTCGAGATCGATCTCCTCGGCTTCCACCCGGTGGAGAATCCCTTCTAGCTCATCAATCGCCTCGCCAAAACGAATCTCGCCCACCGCTTGCTTCTTTTTTGTACTCATGATGTCTCCACTCGACTGGTCAGGGTACCACCGGCCAGATCCGTTTTGATCTGATCACCAGCTCGAACTGTCTTGGGATCGAAAAGAACCCTTCCTTCCGCATCTCGCGTTATCGAAAAACCACGATCCAGAATCCTTGCTGGCGCCAGTTGCACGATCAGGCGATTCCAGCCCTCCAATGTCGCACTCCACTCCCGAATGTGAGCCTGTGAGCTCGCAACGATTCCACGCGCCAAGACCCTGAGGTCACGGCGTCCCGACTGGATCGTTCGCGCAGGAGCGGCCGACAACCGCCGCTGAATCTCCGAGAGTCCCCGATCGACACCTGCTAGGGCCTGCCGCGCCGCCAAAGGAATCGCCCGAGTCAAATGCTCCAGATCTCGTCGTGCAACCAGCAGACGATACTTGGCTACGGCCAGACCTCTTTGTGCCTTTCCCAGGCCTTCCCGACCCTGACGGACCCTTTCGAGCGCAATCTGGGCAATTTTGGCTCGCAGCCGTGTCATCTCACGCTCCGATTCCGCCACCCGCTCGACAAGAAACTCCGCCACCTTTGTAGGCGTTCTCAAGGTCGTATGTGCTGTCAAGTCGGCAATTGACTGATCGATCTGGTGCCCTAATCCCGTCAAGACCGGAACTGGGCTCGTAGCAATCGCCTCGGCTATCCGTCGGCTATCAAAGACCGCCAGGTCAGACCTCGACCCCCCTCCCCGTATGACCACAACACAATCGACTCTGTCTCTCGAAAAGACTTCGATCGCGGAGGACACCTCGGACTCTGCCTGCCGGCCCTGCACGGCAGCATGAACAAAAACTACCTCGAATCCGTATCCGCTCTCGCTCAGCGAGCCCAAAAAGTCGTGGTAGGCAGCACTCTCATGAGAGGTCACCAAGCCGATCCGAAGCGGAACTCGGCTCAGGTGAAGTTTCTTGTTGAGCTCGAGAAGTCCAGAAGCAGAAAGCTCTGCAAGGATCTCTTGTCTGCGACGTGCCAGCTCACCAAGCGAAAAGACAGGATCAATCTTGCGAACCACGAACTGCAACCGGCCAAAGGGCGGATAAAAGTCCACTTGTCCTCGACAGCGAATCTGCTGGCCTTCGACCAGCGTCTGACCGGTCTGCTCGAGCTGTTGACAAATTTCCTGATAGACCGAGCGCCAGGCAACCGCTTCGAGCTTGCCGACAATCTCATCGCCACTTCCCTTTTCGATGAGCTCGAAGTAGCAGTGACCGCTACGATGTTCACGTACCCGATTGACCTCCCCGGTTACCCAGACCGAAGGGAATGCCTCCTGCGTGAGATCGCGAATCTCATTGCAGAGCACAGAAACGCTATACGTCTCTTCCTGAAACGAAAGAGTCAGAAGAAGGTCTCCGAGCAGCTTCTAACCCGCATCATGCCGTGGAGCTCATGAATAATGCAGGCTAGTGGTATCCAACAAGCTCTTCGGAGGAAGCCAAAGGTATCGACTTGGCCCAAGCCAACGCCTCTTTCTCACCGAGGGTCAACTTGTTGAGAAACTCTTCGGCTTCATCCCTAGAGTGAAACATCCTCCAAATAAAGGTATGCCCTGCCGGTGCCGTAAAGTAGGTATATCTCTTGGCACTGTCACTGAGCTCGAAACCGAGATCGGTTTCGCCGTTGACACCTACGCAGGCAATCGCGATCGCCCTGTAGGCCAGCGCGAGAGCCCGGAGAGCATCTTCATAGTCCATCAACTCCTCGGCCGACAAAGGGCTGTGATAAATAGCCACCCTATTGGTATCCTCTTCAGCAAGCAGGTTGTACGGAACATCCTGATGATCCATTGCCTCCCTGGTCTCGGCCGTAGTAACAAAGACATCTTCGGTGCCCATCACCTTGTAGGTAATGGCAAAAACGTCATCATCGAGCTCGGAGAATGCTTCCGCAAGCATACTTTCGTCCTCGATCGTAAAATAGAAGAGTCGATTGATAAGTCGGCGAGCTGTCATCGGGGTAGAGCCTCCTGCGGTTGCTCGTGGGATTCGCTGCTCTGATCACCACGAAGAGGTCGCGATGTTTCTGATAGAAAGAGTAATGAGATGCGGGCTCAATGGTAGAACTCGCCGGCTAACTATAGCAAAGGGTACTGCTAGATGAGGTCCATTACCCTTTCCTAGCAATCGACTCGGCACCACCTGATCATGCCTAACTCAACCCAGCCCGCGCCCTCTTCCCCGATCGATTTGCGGCTACCTGCCGCGATACTGCGCTTTTGGAGCGAGGAATCCGAAAGCGGCGCTGGGATTGAAAACGAGCTCGCCAGTCTGATCCCGGACGATGCCGGGTTCCACCTGACTTCCCCAGGGACATTGGCTATCACTGCCGAGTCGGGCGATCCGGCCATCTTCGATTCGGCCATGTATCTGGGCAAGCATCTGCTGGACGGAGCTCAGCGACGTGAAACCGCTCTGCGGCTTCTTGTTCTACCCGGGGAGATCGCCCGCCACGGTGGCTCCACCGAGCTGGTGGCCGACGCTCTGGTTGAGAGCTCACCGACTTGGTTCTCGACTCTCCAGCCGGGTAAGATTCACATGACCGGTTGGACCGTACACATGCTCGAGCAGCCCTGTCGGGTTGTAGAGATTCAAACCAATACAACTGTGGTCGCGGATCGGTCACTTCCGATATTTCAAGCCAGCACTGCGCTGAGCGACGTCACACCCTGGCGCAACCCGGAGATCTTGAACCGCCGTATCCGCTTGATCGCAAGAGATACTCTTCAGACAGAGGGTCAGGCGCTGCTGGCCGAACCAGCTTGGAGGATCGAGGGCCCAGTCGGATGTGGCAAGAGTCATTTCGCCCATCATCTGCTTCTCTCGTCCGAAACTCCCAGGATCTGGTTGCGCGGCGCGCCCGCTCACCGAAGGCACTTCAGCTTGACCCGTCAGCTATTGGACCAGCTGGCGGCCTCTCCCGAGACCACTAGCGGCCCTTGTTTGAGTCCCGAGATGGGTGATACTGAGCTCTTAGCGGCACTGCGCCAGGAGCTTCTAAGCAGCAGTGACGACTCGTCGCAAGGTGTATCGGATCAGCTCCCAACAATTCTGGAGCGGCTGTCACAAGGTAGCGACGTGCCCTTCTATCTGGTCTGTGACGATCTGCAGCAAAGCACCGACGAGGACCTGGAGATTCTCACGTCTCTGCTCGAACTATCTGAGCTCGGCTCGAAGTTTCGACTGGTTCTGATCGGGCGGGGTGGTAGGGATCTTCCCAAAGCACTGATGGATCTGCCGACCCTTACCGTGGGACCGTTTGATGACAAGGAGATGAACGAGTTCAGTTCGCAGCTATTCTCCGGTCTGTCGCTGCCCGCCGCGACTCGGGAGCGTCTCCACTCGGCCACACTGGGCTGCCCTTTTGCTTTAGAAGAAGGGATGTTCGCACTTGTCCGGGAGAAGAATCTGCGCCGGGTGTATGGCAGTTTCTTTTTCGCCGGTCAAGACTCCGCAGGGTTTAGTCCCTCGCCTCGTCTTCTTTGTCATCTGCAAGCCGAGGCGTTTCGCATGGGTATTGATAGTCAACTCCATCTGCTAGCGATCATCGCTGGCGGCGCGCCAGAAAGCATTATCAGCAAGACCGCCAAAGAGCTCAGCGAACAGGACCGACCAGACTGGGACATCATGGGAATCAATTCGGGGCTTCTCGAAGAGACCGACACTCCGTGGGGGCCCGGGATCGGTTTTGCCTGTTCGGCCTTTGGTGCCACACTGGCGCACAGTGTGGCTACCCAAACACTACCCAAACTGCGAACAGCGGTCGGGTCGATGCTGGCCTCTAGCAGCAAATCAGGTCAAGCCTACTGGGAGTCGTATCAGCTACTGCGGAGCACTCAAGCCGGTATCGAACCACTCATCAAGACGCTGGAGAGCCCTTATGCCGGACAGATATCCAGCGCTGAGCTGCTCGAAGTTCTAACGCAGGAACTCTATCGCCACCGTGAGCGACAGGGTCCGCCCGAGACCGAATTGACAGTGCTCTGGAAGCTTCTGCCACTAGCCAGAAAACTGGGTCGACTCCACGAGTACACGGATGACCTAGAGCAAGCTGTCGAGTTAGCGCACGATCAGCCGAATCGACTTTTGGCGCTTGCCGGTCTCAAGGCCGAGATGGATCAAGACGCAGGCAGATACGGTGAGGCCGAATCAACGATCCAACTCGCGCTCAAAGCGGCCAAGGGCATCGATCATCGAAGACAAGCTCTGCTACTGATTCAATTGGGGCGACTCCTCCTCGACCAAGAACGATGGAAAGAGGCTCGAGAGCTGTTTCAGAAACTCGCGACTAGCCTCGATCAGCAGGGTGCCGATGCGCTCGCGGCCTCATGTCGCTATTATCTGGGAAATATCGCATTCCACGAGGAACATCTCGAAGAGGCACTCGAGCTACACGAAGAGGCGCTCGAGCAACGTCGCGAGCAGGGTCTCAACCGAGCTGCAGGTAACTCGCTCACTGCAATGGGGGCAGTCTATCTGGTCCTCGGAAACTACCCACAGGCCCTGAAGTCGTATCGACAGGCTCTTGATCTCCTGGAAGAGTATGGCGGCGAGGCCGATCGCGCCTTTCCTCTGCTCGGAATCGGTCGTGCGATGAATTTCCTGGGGGACTACACCTCGGCGGCGAAGCCCCTGCGTCAGGCGCTGCAGCTGCGCCAGGGAAAGGATGAGATCGCAGGCGAGGCAGTTGCCCGTCTCGCCGTGGCAGAAAATCATCTATTCCTGGGTCAGCTGGAGAACGCACAGGAGGAGGCCACGAAGGCACACTTCAACTTCAACCTGCTTTCGCGCAAAGCCTTTGCAGCCGACGCAGAGAGGCTCCTGGGGCGCATTCAGATGCGATTGCGTCAATTCGACAGCGCCCGTCGCCACCTCGTGACAGCGCTGGAAGCTCATCGCGACCGACAAAATCTACTGGCAACGGCATTTGATCAGGCCTATCTGATCGAGCTGGCTTTGATCGTCGAGGACGACGACGAAGTCGCTCAGTACACGCTCGAACTTCAAGATGCCATGGGTCGGCTCTCGAGGCCCGAGCTTGCCGAGTTACTGCACTATCACCTCTATCGAGGGTTGGAGCGCCTCAAGGCCCAGACACGACCGCTGGGTGACCCGCTAACCTATCTAAAGCGAGCCTACAGAGAGCTGTTTCGCAAAGCATCCCATCTCGACCCGGAGCTGAGACACGATTTTCTCTTTCAGATCGCGGAGCATCGAGAGATTATCGAAGAAGCCGCGAGGGCAGGTCTGTCGATCGACGCAGGCAGCGACGGCTAGGCTCCTTCTCAAAAGAAGCTCAGACCCGGCCTCTTCCACGGCCATCAGGGATAGTAGCCACGAATCGTGCGCGCCTTGTACTTTCCACCCGCAGCCTTCACCTCGATCATGCGAAACGCCCCATCCGGGCTAGGTCGGTCAGAGCTATAGGCCAAGAGATATTGGCTTCTGAGCTCCTCTTCGATCTCACGGTAGACACCTGACAGCTCCGAGGCCTTCGAGATCATGAAATTTCGGCCTCCGGTCTCTTTAGCCAGCTCGGTGAGCTTGTTTTTGACCTTGATATTCAATCCGCCGACGCCCAGACCGATCGTATAAATGGATACTCCGCTTTGACGAGCGTACTCCAGAGCGTCGCGGTACTCGAGACTACTCGCGGTGTCGTCACCATCAGAGAGCAATATCAAAGCCCGTCGTCCACGGACTCCGCGAAAGTAGTACAAGCTGGTAACGACCGCATCGTGCAACGTAGTCATACCGGCGGCCACCAGATCCTCGAGCGACTCTTTTACCGCCTCGACATCTTCGGTGGATGGAATCAACAGAACCGGCTGGCTCGAGAAAGAAACGGCAAACACCTTGTCGCGCAGAGTGATCATGTTCTCGAGAAAACCCAGCGCCGCCAGCTTGGCCTGCGCCAGGGACTCGGCCATGGAGCCTGAAGTGTCGACTACGATACCGATCGTCAGTGGCAAGTCTTCCACCAATTCGAACTTGCTCAGAGTCTGTTGTCGACCATCTTCCTTGACCACGAAATCGGCTGCGGTCAGCCCTTTTGCCAACCGACCCGATTTGTCCGTCACCGTGGTGTAGAGCTCGACAAGCTTGACATTGACCTCCTCGAGATACTCCGGCGCATTCAAGAACCGAACTTCCTCGGCTCGGCTACCGTCGTCGAGCGTGGCAGTGACGCTCAAATAGGAGACTGCACCGCCCAAGGGCACTTCGATCTCCGCCTGCCATGGTGGTCGAGTCAGTAACGAGACCGACTGCTCGTTGACCTTGAACTCAACGCTTTCGACCCGCTTGTCCTCGGGTACCACGACCTCGGCTCTGGAAACGACCCTCCCCGCGACCGCCACACCCCGTTCCGGCTCCATAATCCGAACTCTCAGCGCGCCCCGGGGCTGATTGAGAATGACTTCGTCGGAGGCGACTTCTTCTCCAGTGTCATCTACCCCAATCGCCTTGACGACCTGCTCCACAGGAAATTTCGACAACCTGAGCTCGGCTGTGAAGGGCCGCCCATTTCGTGTCATCTGGGTAGCTCCATCGACGTTGAACTTTACTTTGACGATTCGCGCACCGGTGACCAAGGCCTCGGCGCGCCAGAGACCCAGCACGACCTCCGAGGGAGGAGGAATAAGCAACAAGCTATCGGCGCCAGCCACTTCCTGGGTCGCCAACTGCTCCCCTAGCGCAATAACAGCATCCGCCGGTAGGGGCGGCTCTTCGATGTACTGGGGTTCGCGAGGGACCCGAAATCCCTTGCTCAAATAGGCCTCGGCTCCGCTGACCTCGTCGGTAACTCTGAGATGAGTGATGAACAGCCGATCGGGCCGTAGCGCCCGTTCAAATGTCAGAGCGATCGGGACGTCGTCAACGGGCTTCTCTATCTCGAAGAAAATACGAAAATCTTCATGAATCCGACCCTGGTGCAAGATACCTCCATCGACAGCGAGTACATATTTGGACTTGTCTCCTTCGGTCATGACTTCGAGAGCGGCAGAGGAAGGGATTGTGATCATGAACCTGGAAACCATTCGCTGCTGGAAACGATCCGGGAACACCACCTCGAGATCCTCGGTTTCGAGCACGGACACTTCTTTCTCGAGCGGGGTAACAGACGCCTTTCGTGCCCAAGCCTCGAGATCGGATGGTGCCGAGATGAACTTCATGAAATCCTGGTCGCTCGGCCGATTGCCCTTGTACTTTCGTAGGCCTTCGACCCCGGTGACTTCATCCATCCGGCGCGCCATTGAGCACATCTGGATGTCGAAGCGCTTTGCTGTGATCAGACCTTTGAGCTCCTCGTACTGCTCTAGCCAATACCCCATCTCCTTGGTGTAGAGCGCCATCTTCGAATGACTAGGAAACCAGAGTCTGTAGGGTCGATCGGGAGCCGACTGATACAGCACCATGGGAACCGGGCTGGTCGGAGTGCCGTAGGACCAAATTTCGATCGGCATGAAGGCCTGCCCGCAATCTACCAACTCGCGGGTCAGTGGCGGGCCGTTGAGAAAGAGGAGACGGGCTCGGCCATCAACCAGGGTCACAAAATCGAGGTGAACCAGCTTACGGCGCCGTTCGATGCCAAACGTCAGCTCGTTGAGCTCGGTGCTCGAAACTGGGTCTTTGGAGAGAAACTCGTCAATCCAGGTATCTCTTTCATCAGACGTCATGGCGACGAGCGCTTCCAACTGGTCGGGAGTCAGCAACAGACCGGGGCCGTCCTGAATGAATGCCCGCTGGTGCTCGGGCCAGAGGACGATCTCTGGATTTCGCTGCGCCCAGACCCCTGAGCTGATCATTACGGCAGCTAGCAAGAGCGCATGAGTCTTTCTTCGCATGGGACCGGTCCTTTGCAAGTTGACTGCCAGTGCAAGTTGATTGCCAGTCTAGGAGTCCGTCCGCGCAGCTACGCGGGTTACTCGAACGGGCTCCTGGTACCCAGACACCATACAATAGCCTCATGTCGTCGAGCCCGAAACCGCCGAGCCCGAAACTTCGTCGAGGCACCACCGCTACGAGAGACCAGACCTAGAGAGACCCAACTCACATGAGCCGATCACTAGAAAACGAGCCGATTCGCAATTTCAAGGAGGGCGATACCGTCACCGGGTTTGGCCTCCTCACCAAGAAAGATCCTCGACAGGACAAGAATGGTCGAGATTTCGTCGATCTGGTTCTAGTCGACGCCAGCGGGTCGATACCGGGCAAGGTCTGGTCGGACAGCCGCGCCCTCGAGGGTGACTACGTGCAGCATGATTTTGTCGCTTACTCGGGGTTGGTGCAAAAGTATCGTCATCAGCTTCAACTCAATGTCAAAGAGTGTCGAAGAGCGACCGAAGCCGATGTCAAGCACGGCTTCGACAAAGCGGGGATCATACCTTCGACCCGCTTCGACATCGATGTACTCGAGGAAAAGCTGAGGGCGATCTACCCAGGTTCTATTGAAAGACCCATTCTTCGCCAGTTGGCCGACGAGACGATCGACGTCTATTTTGACGATCTCAGAGAACACCCGGCCGCAAAGATGATCCATCACGCCTATCGCGGGGGTCTACTCGAGCACGTCGTCTCCATGGCGGAGCTTTCCGTTCGTGTCAGTGATCACTATGAAGAGCTCGATCGGGACCTTCTTCTTCTTGGCGTTCTGTTTCACGACCTGGGGAAAATTCTTGAGATCGGCGCAATGCCCGCCAACGACTACACCACACCGGGTCGGTTGGTCGGTCATGTCGTCTTTGGACGGGACATGCTTCTCGAACGGTGCGAGGTGATCGAGGGCTTTCCAGCCGATCTCCGCCTACACCTCGAGCACCTGATCCTCTCTCATCAGGGCCGTCTCGAATTCGGCGCTCCGGTACGGCCGATGACAGCGGAGGCGCTGGCGCTCCACTTCATCGACGACCTCGATTCCAAAATGGCACAGCTGCGTCAAGCAAGTGAGAACGAGCCGGCGTTGCAGTTTCTCAAAGGCTTTGACCATTATGTCTACACCAGCCTCGATGACGAGGTCTCGCCATCAGAGACCGAGACCGACGAAATCGACAAGCCTGAGATTTCCGTCGAAGAGACCCAGGCGCAAGTCCCCGCTCAACCCAAGCTCGATCTGTAAAGATTCTTCATGCTGCGGGACTAGCCCAGTCCTGGCAGAACACCCGTCGAATATGTCATTCAACTACTGCACGAAGACGAAATGGGGGCCGTCAAACCCGGGAGCTTCTCGCATTCGCGGGTCCAGTGTTCGGGGTGAGTTCCAATGAACAAGCGATTCAGAAAAATCGAGACTTCCGCGCGCTTGATCTCACTCCTGCTCGTGTTTTTCCTACCCTGTGTCGCCGCAGAGGCCGGGACATCCCCGTCGGACTTTGATGTGCAAGGGCATCGAGGATGTCGGGGCCTTAGGCCGGAAAACACCATGGCGGCCTTCGAGAAGGCCATTGAGCTCGGAGTGACCACGATCGAGCTCGATGTGCTGCTTACGCGTGATGGAACCCTCGTCGTCCACCATGATTTGCGCCTCAACCCCAAGCTCTGCAAAAACCCCGGAGGTGAGCTAGTTCGGCGTCTTCCCATAGCCGAGCTGGACTACTCGGACATCTCGAAGCTCGACTGCGGCAGTCACCGGGCGAGGGAGTTCCCAAACCAGGTCTTGGCACCAGGGGCACGAATCCCAAGGCTCGAAGAGGTGCTCGATCTGGCTGTCGAGGCGCCCTACCTGGTTCAGGTCAGCATCGAGATCAAGCAACCAATCGAGAAGATGCCACGGTCTCTGGAAGGGTTTGTTGCGCAGCTCGTCGACCTTTTGCGGGAGAGGGACCTCGGAGAGCGAGCCATCATCCAGAGCAAATGGGGGGAAGTGCTGGCTGAAGTGCGGAAACAGGCGCCGGAGCTGGAGCGCTCGCTCGTGGCTCGCATCGCCGATGCGAAACCCTGGGTGGCAGATGGGACCGTGACCATCGTTTCACGCAAGCAGGTCTATCTAAAACGTAGCGAAGTAGAGGCTCTTCAGAGACAAGGAGTCCGCGTGATCCCCTGGACGGTGAACGAACCGAAGGCAATTCAGAAGCTGAGGGATTGGGGTGTGGACGGCATCATCACCGACTATCCCGATCGAGCACTGGCCATCCTGAACAAGAAGGATCCATGAACAATAAGGGCTAATCACCGATCCAGGTGATAGAGCATCCAGTAGACCACGACACCGGTGACCGAGACGTAGAGCCAGATCGGTAGCGTCCACCGAGCCAGCGCGGCGTGGCGCTCGAATTGACCCTGCAGAGCCCGCCAGAGAGTCACAACGGCCAGAAATGGGACCACCGCAGCAAGAACCGTGTGGGTCAACAGGATCGACAGGTACAGCGTTCGAATGGGGCCGATCCCTTGAAATCGGACCGAGCCCACCTGCGAGTGGTAGTAGAGATAGGAGACCAGAAACAGAATCGAGCACGCAAACGCACTCAGCATGCAAAGCCGATGAGCCGGGACGTTCTTGCGGCGGATCAACACGAACCCGGCGACCAGCAAGATTGCCGCAATCGCGTTCAACGAAGCGTTGATTGTCGGAAGGGATGTAACTTCAGGCACGCAGCGAAGCTAGGCAGCAGGTTTGAGCTTGGCGACCTGCTTGGCCATCCAGTCGTCGTAGCCCTGTTGGCTGTGGACTTCGAAAAAACCCCGCATCCGATAATGGCCCAACCCGCACAGCTGAGCGCATCCGATCTCCCAACAGGACTTCTCGGCCGCGCAGCCGCCAGACAGGGTGGCGGCCTCGGGGGTTGCCATCACGGCCTTGAAATGAACCGGAATCTGCATGCCCGGGATAGCGTCTTGTTTGACTCGCATTACGGGCACCGAAAAGCTGTGAATCACGTCTTTGGAGCCCAGAAGCACACTGACGGCGCGATCGACCGGGATATGAAGCTGGTTGATCATTGTGACATCGTCCTCGGCAAACTCGTCGCTACGGTCGAGACCCAGAGGATTGGTTGCGTCGATCAGGTGGATGTCGGTGCGACCAAAGACACCATCTTCGCCCGGATAGTGCACATTCCAGGCATATTGCTCGCCGATGACTCGCACGCGGAGTGCGTTCGCCTCTTCGGCATGGGGTGTCACCCATCTAGCCCACGCCGGGATGGCGAAGACAAGCAGAAGAATCACTTCCACCACAACTATGCCAACTTCGATATAGGTGGAGAGATGGCTCTTGCTACCTTCGTAGCTGGCCTTGGGATTCCTACCCGCTCGAAAACGGAACAAGACATAGATGAAATAGATACTCCAACCAACAAAAAGAACGGCCATCAACCAGTGAATCAGGATAAGCAACTGGTCTACCTCTTCACCATGCGCGGAGGCGTTGACGGGCATCCATCTGTAGAGAAACGCTTTCATCTAGTTGGCTCCCTCTTGAAACACTTCGACTCGGCTCCTACGCCGATCCAGATTTCGACCACGTTGACGAATACTGACAAACAGCGCTACAAAACCGATCTGAACTGCGGCGATTACGCCCAACAGGGCCATGATGCCGTTGTTGACCCCTTTTGTCATGGCCGAGTCGGCAGCGCCGTAGCAGACTGCACATGCCCCCGCTGGCTGGACCGAAAGAAAAATCACCATCAAGGCCAACACAACCGATGAGCCCACCAGACCTCTCGGTAGGTGTGATCGAGATTGTTCAACCTGTCTGGTCTCAGTCAAGGCGCCTCAATTGCGAGAAATATCTCGCGCCGTATAGAAGTAGTAGAAAGCCCATCACAAAGAATGTGACGGCCATGGCCAATGCGGCCGAGTTGCCGCTATGTAGATACTGCTCGGTACCCCACGCTCCTACCGCCGCCGACAGCAGGATCGACGCAACAATAAACACGATATGAAACGAGCTGAGTGAAAGCATTACGTTGCCGTTGAGTTCAAGAAGCCACCGAGCGGCAGCAGCATGAGCGCCAGGAAGAAAATCAGGGTCAGCATCAACACCCCATAGATCAGTTTCCGCTCCGAGATCAAGTGCATGAAGTAGGAGGCCACCAACGAGCCCTTGATCGTAGCTACAAACATGGCTAGCCCGACGGCGGCAATAAAGCTGAGATGCAGGTAGCTCACCGCTACAGTCACCATTGTGAGCACCGCCAAGGCCACGAACACCAGAATGTAGACGCGGGTCTCTTTCTTGATCTCTTCGACGGAATTTCCGGCCATGGTTGGGATCTCCTCGTGACTAGAGCAGGTAGAGAGTCGGAAATAGAAAGATCCAAACCAGATCGACAAAATGCCAGTAGAGACCGACAACTTCGATTCGATTCGTGAACTGTTCTGGCTTTGTCTTCCACATCTTGCTGCCCGGACCCAGAAAATAGGCGAAAACAATCATTCCACCCAGAACATGAAGACCATGAAGACCTGTCAAGGTGAAATAGGTGGCATAGAAATTGTCGGTTGAAGGGTAATGGTGGTGCGAGAACTTGGAGCCATACTCGATCGACTTGATCACCATGAAAACGCATCCCAAGCCAAAAGTAGTGCCTAGCCAAAGCCGGAACTTTCCAAAATTATTCAGTCGCAGGGCTGCCCAGGCCAACACCATCGATACACTCGAGCTGATCAGCACCATGGTGTTGAGCGTAGCCAACGGAACGTTGAGTAGATCGTATCCATGAGGCCAGCTCTGGGCCCCGGTACGAAGAATGATCAGGGTCGAGAACAACGCGCCGAACAGCATCACCTCCGAAGCCAAGAACAGCCAGATGCCGAGCTTGGAGTTATAGAGCCCGGTGTCGGGTCGAGCTTCGACTGTATATGGAATTTCCATGAGTCTCTAACCCTCCTGTGGGGCCGCGTTCTGTGGCAGAAATGGCTGGTCGGAATCGTTCGGACTGTAGTCGTATGGACCGCGAGTAACAACCGGGACTTCGGGGAAATTCCCGTGACCTATCGGCGGCGAGGAAGCTGCCGCCCACTCCAGAGTCGTGGCATCCCAGGGATTGGCTCCAACTTTTACACCCTTTTTGATGCTGACAAAGAAGTTGATAATGAAGGGTATCTGAGCAACAAAAAGTCCCCAGGCGAACATCGAAATAAACACATTCCACTCCAGGACTCCTTGGGCGTGAGAGTACTGGCTGCCACCGTCGTAAAGACGTCGCGAAACGCCCGCCAAGCCCTGAACAAACATCGGCATGAAGACACCATTGATACAGACGAACGAAAGCCAGAAATGAATCTTACCCAGCTTCTCGCTCATCCTTCGCCCTGTGACCTTTGGAAACCAGTAGTAGATCCCGGCAAAGATGGCAAAGATCGTCCCCGGCGCTACGACATAGTGGAAATGACCAATCACGTAGTAGGTGTCGTGGAGATGGATATCGCTAGCCGAAAGCCCGAGCGGCAGCCCTGTAAGGCCACCGATACCGAACATCGGCAAGAACGCCAGCGCAAACAACATCGGTGTGTTGAATCGGATCGAGGCGCCCCAAAGAGACATCAGAAGCGCTGACAGAATGACTACCGAGGGGACCGAGATGATCATCGTCGTGGTCTGGAAGAAGGAACTGATGGCCGTGCCCATGCCGGTCAGAAACATATGGTGTGCCCAGACGATAAAGGACATAAAGCCAAGAAAAACCGTCGAGTAGACCATCGGCTTGTAGCCCCAGAGAGGCTTACGAGTGTTATTGGCGATGACCTCTGCCACGATGCCCATCGCCGGAAGGACCAAGACGTAGACCTCAGGATGGGCAAGAAACCAGAACAGATGCTGCCAGAGCAGTGGATTTCCACCACCCGCGACATCGAGTATTTGTCCACTCACGACCAGACCACTCGGCATGAAGAAGCTCGTGCCGGCGACCCGGTCCATGAGTTGCAAGATCCCAGCAGCCTCGAGTGGGGGAAAAGCCAGCAAGAGCAGGAAGGAGGTCACCAGCTGCGACCAGATAAAAAACGGGAGACGCATGAAGGACATACCTGGGCACCGAAGCTGGAAGATCGTGGCAATGAAGTTGACCGAGCCCAACAGAGAGGAGGTGATCAGACAAACCATGCCGATCAACCACCAAGTCTGACCCGACGTGGCGATATTTGACAACGGAGCATAGGAGGTCCAGCCCGAGTTCGCTGCACCGCCCGGCACGAAAAAACTGGAGAGCATGACGAGGCCGCCAACTGCATAGACCCAGTAGCTCGCCATATTGAGCTTTGGGAAGGCCATGTCCGGGGCGCCGATCTGAAGCGGCACCACATAGTTGCCAAAGGCACCTACCAGCAACGGCACCACTCCTAGAAAGACCATGATGGTCCCGTGCATCGCGCCCAATTGGTTATAGAACTCCGGCAACATGATCCCGCCAGGCGCATTTGCCGCTCCGAAGAGAGCGCCGATGACCGGAATCGGTTTGCCGGGAAAGGCCAACTGCCAGCGCATGATCAGCATCAGGCAGAAACCGAACATCAGAAACAGCAGGGCTGTGATCCCGTACTGAATCCCGATCACCTTATGATCCTGGGAGAAAATGTACTTCCTCCAGAAAGGCTCCTCGTGATGCTCGGCCTGCCCTAGTTCTTCAGCATCATTTTTCTCGAGAACACTCATAAACGACCCTCATCCTCCTCGAATCTGCGTGGGTGCCCAACGCGGTGCGACCGTCATTTCTGAATCGGCGCTGACCGTGGCAGGTTTTTCTATCAAGAGGCGCCCGGATCTTACGATATTCCGGAAGGCAGCCGCAAGCGGTGACAAAACTCCGTCCGCTATTGCCTTAGATTTGCAGTGATCAACTCGGTGAGCCTGGGTCCCTGCTCGGTGGCGAATACATGTTGCGCATGCGCGCCAGTAGCAAGAATCTCCAAAGTCTTGGGCTCCGGGGCCAAGCTGTACAGACGACGGACCCGGTCAACACCGGGTTCGTCCTCAGACACGATAAACACAAACCGCTCGGCCTTCATCGTCTCGGGTTCTGGGATAGGACCAGGCGCCAATAGAACCACTGTGCTTAGCTGCCCCTTGCGACTCTCACTGGCAGCCCGACCGGCAGCGTAACCGCCCATACTGGCTCCCACCAGCGATATGCGACTCGCTCCCCGCTGGTCGAGAAAATCGATCGCACCGAGAACATCCAGATAAAGCGATTTCTGCTCACGTCCGGGCTTCGAATCGCCATAACCGCGAAAATCCAGTGCCAAAACCAGGAATTCCCTGCCAGCCAACGCCTCGGCCAAGGGTTCCCAGCTCTCCTTGTCGAACACGGCTCCATGGGCCAGTACGACGGCATCGGTACCAGAGCCATAGAGATCGGCGTAGATCGTGCCGCCATCTGCTGTCGCAAACGACACCCTCTCCGGCTTCTCTTCTGCGCCGAAAGACTCTGCAGCCACCAATAAGGTCAGGGCCAGCAAAACCGCTCGGATATGTCTTCCCAGTCCATGCATCGCGTAATGCGGCCTTCCTCATGATCGTTCTCGACCAACTCGTCACGGTTCCAGGGCTTGTCGATCAGCACAACCGCTGCATCCATATGCGTCGCAAGACGGGATGCCACGGATGCCGAGTCCTCTACCGCAAGGCAATAGCCCGATTCCGGGAGCTCGTGCAAAGGAAGGGCAGAGTTGCCCGCGAAAACATTCTTTTTCCAGGCGTACTTGTCGACAAAAGTAAGGGCATCGTGTGGCACACCGGCCGTATTCAGCCACTCCTGTGAGACTTCGGCTGTCACCGTCGGACGTCCAGTCACTACGTCGATGATGTAGCCGGCCTCCACCCAGACTTCGAGAGCGTTGATGGCACCCTGCATGGGCTTGATCGAGAGCAGAGATTCTGACCGATGGACTGCGACCATGAATTCGTCGAGCTCGTCCTGGTCGAGATCCAGAGACCGACCCAGATCGTAGGCAACGATCGCCTCATACTCGACTCGGCGACCAAACTCTCGCTCCAAAAGATCCAGAAACATCCGAGCCGTTTCGGCCAGAACATCGTCGAGATCTACGTAGATCCGTTTTCGGCCGTCTAGAGATCGATTCTGCAGGACGCGAGTCCCTTCTTTTCGAAATACTGCTGGTGATACTCCTCGGCTCGCCAAAAGGTCTCTGCCGGAACGATCTGAGTAGCGACACGAGATGAAAGCCGGCCACTCGACTCGAGCTCAGCCTTCGAGGTGTTCGCCTTCGACTTCTGCTCGGAGTCGTGAAAAAAGATCACCGATCGGTATTGGGTCCCCACATCGGGTCCCTGTCGGTTGAGCTGAGTCGGATCGTGGCTCGACCAGAATGTTCCAAGAAGATCCGAATAGCTGACCTTCGAAGGGTCGTATTCGACCTGAACGACTTCGGCATGCCCCGACCCTCGGTGACAGACCTGCTCATAGGTCGGGTTGTCGACGGTCCCCCCCATGTAGCCGACTGCTGTGTCGACGACACCATCGAGCCGCCGGAAATCGGCCTCCACACCCCAGAAACACCCTGCTCCGAAAGTGGCTGTCTTTGTGCTCATGCTTTGATTGCTCCCTTCGACGTCGCACCACCCAGCTCCGAGTAGCGAAAGCAGTCGACGGTGTGATCGTTGACCATACCCACTGCCTGCATGAATGCGTAGCAGATTGTGGAACCGACAAAATTGAATCCTCGACGCTTCAAGTCGCGACTCATGGCATCTGACTCGGTCGTCTTCGCTGGAATCTCGGACAGCTGGCGCCAGTGATTGATCTTCGGTGCTCCACCAACAAAACCCCAGATGTAGCTATCGAAATTCCCATGCTCCTCAACGATGTTTAGATAAGCCTTGGCGTTTGAGATCGCTGATCGTACCTTGAGCCGATTCCGGATGATACCGGCGTCGGCAAGAAGCTCCTTGACCTTTCTTTCACCATACAGTGCGACAACCGCGGGCTCGAAACCATCAAAGACCTCCTTGTAGCGAGCCCGCTTGTTCAGCACGGTCGACCAACTCAAACCGGCCTGTGCACCCTCTAGAATCAAGAACTCGAACAGCGCCCTGTCGTTGTGAAGGGGCACACCCCACTCGAGGTCGTGGTAGTCCTGCATCAGGAGTTTGTCGCCAGCCCATTCGCAACGCTGTGTCATGTGTGATCTCCAAATTCTCGTCGCCAAGGCTCCGAGGAATGCATCCCTCTCAACTTCCCATCTCGTCGAGGGCGCGCCCGAAGTCCTCTTCGAGCTCAGCCGAATCTTCGATACCCACAGAAACTCTGATCAAGTCGTCGGTGATCTCGAGCCTCTCCCGCTCCAAAGGAGTCAGGCCGAGATGCGAGCTTCGCGCTGGACGCACGACCAGGGTCTCCACCCCGCCCAAGCTTGCCGCATGAATCGGCAACTCCAGCGAATCGAGAAATCGCTCCGCCTTCGAGACATCCTCCAGGTAAAAAGAGAGCATGCCACCAGAGCCGTCGAACCACCGTCTGGCGAGCTCGTAGCCAACACTTGTAGGAAGCCCAGGGTAGTTGACTTGACGCACCTCAGGCCTCTGGTTCAAAAACCGAGCCAGCCGCAAAGCGTTGTCATTCTGGCGTTCGACCCTCAAAACCAGGGTCTTGAGACCTCGTTCAAAGAGAAAGCAGGCGTGAGGGTCGAGCGATCCGCCCAGGTGTTTCATAAGCTGACGGACGGGTTCGGTTCTCTGTCTCGAGCCGACAACGACGCCAGCCACGATATCACTATGCCCATTGAGGTACTTTGTCGCGCTGTGTACTACCAGATCGAACCCCATTTGGATCGGACGGAAGTTGACTGGCGTAGCAAAAGTATTGTCGATTACCGTCACAAGACCGTACTCTCGGGCAAACGAGACTACCGATTCTAGATCTCCGACTTCTATCAGAGGGTTGGAGATCGTCTCCACGTAGATCATCCGGGTCGACGGAGTGAGCGCCGTTTTCCACCCCGAGGGTCCCTCGGGATCACCGATGTCTATGGCGGTGCTATTTATGCCATATCGGGGCAGGTCGTGGTCCAAGAAGCTCTGAGTTCCACCATAGAGAGTCTTCTGGGCCAGTAGATGCTCTCCCTTGCTCAAATGGCCCAAAATCGTGGTCGTAATCGCAGCCATCCCGCTAGCAGTCACGATCGCGTTCTCTCCGGCCTCAGAGACTGCCAACCTCGCTTGGAGGGTGTCGTGGTTCGGCGAGTTGCTCAGTCGGATATAACGCAGGGCATCGTAGGTATCCTCATCAGCCATCAAATAGTTCGCCGATTGGAAGATCGGGGTAACAACAGCGCCTTCAATTCTTGGATTCGGTGCACCCGCGTGAATTACATTCGTCGCCAGAGTTGAATACCGTTTTGAATAGGTCGTCATAGGTCTCTCCGCTGAGGTGGCACGGGCGATATTTCGGAACGAGAGGCTACCACTTCAAGACCTGAGCAGTTCGGGGCTCCGTGCTACCATCCCCCTCCCAGAGCGCGAGTTTCAAGACACTCGTCATCGCTGCTGTGCAATCCATTCCGCGACATAGAACCGCCCAGAGGCCTACGCCCAGGAGGCGACTCGCAGCTGCGCGCTACGCTCTGGTCTCGCTCGCGTCGACTTTCTTGGTTTTCGGATGTGCCCGCGATTCGGAAATCGAAGAGAACGCGCTCCGACTAACCGATTTCGTCGCGCACCAGGAATCGAACGCCTCGACCGACTTCATATCAGCCATCGAGTCGATCGGACTCGATCGAATCGAGTACGGACTGCACAAGCGAGAGTTCGAGAACCCAGACAACACCTCCTTCGAAATCCTACACGGCATGGGCCGTCTAAAGATATTCTCCGCCGACGGCGATCTGGTCAGCCTCGATCTCGAAGCTGGTTTGCCGCAATGGGCAACTGACCAGAAACTGAAACTGACCGTCAAGCTGAACAACAAACGTGTGTCGCGTTTAACTCTGACTCCGGGGATCGATGCCTACCGCATCGAGGTCCCTTCCGCAATCGCGGTCCAGGGGACAAACAGACTGGAATTCCAGCCTCGCCCAAGCCGAAAGCAGCGTGAATCCGGCTCGGTGCCTACGGCCTTGATACGCAGAATCCGTGTCAGATCGAACAGTGCCAGGCGATTCTGGCCCCTGAAACCGGACCGGATTCAAGTCGTAGACTCCTCAGAAAAAGCCATGCCGAGCACCATCGAGATGCCCACGGCCGCCTATATGGACATGGTGTTGGAGGTGCCTTCGGAGGGCCGCCTCGTGGGCAGTGTCTCCTCGAGGGCTGCTCCAAACGAAGATCAGAACACCATTGAAATCTACGCCCGCTTGATGGATGACGACCTGACCGAGCAGACTCTGGTCAGTGAGCAGAGAGAAGCGGGAGAGAAACGATCAAGACGATTCGAGTTCGACCTCGGTTCTTGGGCTGGAAAGATCGTCCGTCTACGGTTCGGTGTGAGCGGCAGCGGCAATGCAGTTGTGTCCTGGCGGAACGTTCGCATCGTCAGCTCGGGCTCGGATCGGGTGCTTGATCTGGACCCGATTATCGAACCCGTATCGCCACCCCGGACTGGACGTCTCGGCCGCCCCGACATCCTAATCATCTTGCTCGATGCAGCCAGGGCGGATGCATTTTCACCTTTTGGATCCGAGCGTCGAACGCCGGCCCTGGAACGACTGGCGACCGACGGCACCAGGTTCAGCGGTGCAATCTCGACTTCGCCCTGGACAGGTCAGTCCGTCCCTTCGATTTTCGCCGGTCTTTTCGCCGACACCATCGGCATCGGTGCCTGGGGCAGCAATCTTCCAGACTCTGTTCCGACCATGGCTGAGCTCATGACCAAAGCCGGCTACCGCACGGTACTCTGGACCCAGCATCCCTTCTACCGCAATCGACAAAGTCTAAAACGGGGATTTCAGGAGTTCAGACAGGCACCGCGAGGCAAATACGATTCCGTCCCCGATCCCAAGCTACTGGTCGACGACGAGCGCCCCACTTTTGCGTGGGTTCATTTCATCCCGCCTCACACTCCCTATCGGCCTCCGGCCCCGTTCTTTGGCTCGGATAGTTCTTGGTACACGGGTGGGATTTCAGCCGAAGCCACTTTCCTCAACCGTTTTCCACGCAAGCTCGACCCAAACATTTTGAGCGCTGATGATCGGCGCTACATACGCGACCGCTATCAGGAGAACGCCGCATTTGCCGATGATCTGGTTCGTCGAGTCGTCGAGGCCTATGACGTCAGCGGGCGCTACGATGATTCTTTGATCGTGGTCCTGTCCGATCACGGCGAAGCGTTTCTGGAACACGGCCGGTTTCTCCATACCCGCTATGTTCACCGGGAGTTCCTGCACGTGCCATTTGTAATCAAGTGGCCTGCCGCGCTGGGTGAAGTGCGGACGAGTGTCGACGAGATGGTGCCCCTGACTGATCTTCTACCGACCCTCATCGACGGCCTGGCCTTGGAGAGTCCCGGCGGCGGCTTTCAAGGTAGGTCCATCCTTCCCGTAGTCCTGGATGACAAACCGAGACCGGGTCCCTACTACGCCGTCACTCGCGGAGTCGCCGATCGGTCGAAGTCACCACAACCCGAGACCATGTTGCAACAAGATGGGTGGCGAATTCTTTATGACCCCCTCAATGACCGGAGCAAGCTCTATCGACACCACGACGACCCCAATGAGCAATCGGATCTAGCCGAGCGGTTTCCGATGCGAGCTCTGCTGTTGCGACAGACCGTGCTTCGCCAGATGGCTGCCAACCAGAGCCTCCTGAATGTCTCGAGCGGCGATGATCCGGAGCGAGAGCTCGATCCCGAAGTCGTCGAACAGCTCCAGGCCCTCGGGTATCTCAACTAATCGGGCCAGGTCATTATCCGAAATAATGAAGCGTTAGGCCCCACACCGGATCGAGCGATCATGGTGCGCGATCTGGCCGACATCCGTGAGAGGGCCGACGACTTGCGCGCTTGCAAGAAAGTGTGACCTTCAGCAACGACTGCTCAATCAACCCGCAGAGTTCGTAGATCGTCGATCAAACGCTGAAGCTCTCCACCTTCCACGACACTGTAGTACCCGCGTATTGCGCCCTCGCTGTCGACCAGAACAAATCGGCTGCTATGAAGAATCGGCTCCTCGGATGAAGAGATCTCTGGTGGAGGCTCGACATCCAGGGCCAGCTTGAATCCTTCGACAACCATCCGATGGATTGTCTCCGTTTCACCCGTAAGAAATAGCCAACGATCGTCCTTGATCCCCCAGGTTTCGGCAAAAGCCTGGAGCACTTCAGGGGTGTCGTGCTCGGGATCGACCGTAAACGACACGCGATAGACCTCAGAATCCGCGGGGAGTGCATCTCCAAGGCGGATCATCGCAGCAGTCATCGTGGGACAACTGATACCGCAACGCGTAAAAATGAAGTCTGCGACCCAGGGCGAGCCACGCAGAGTTGCATCGGAGATCGAGGTACCGTCCCTGTTGACCAGATCGAAAACGGGAGCTTGTCCCAGAACCGGAGGCAGAGTGCCTTTGACTGGTGCGCCCCATCGGGGCGCCATCACGGCGGTTACTACGATCGCGACCAGGGTCGCTACCAGAAAACCCCAGAGAACTACCCGCTGAACCGGCGCGTTGTTCATTCACCCGTCCTCATTCAATCGCTACTCATTCAACCGTGCCCCGTCGTATCACCAAAAGATCTGCGACGAGAGAGGCGAGACACCAGAGGATCAGGACTGTCAGGCTGAGTTGGAGAGACGGCAGGTCTTCGCTGCCGACCAACCGCTCTCCATAGAGAGCTCTTCGAAAAGCCGCGGTGCCATAGGTCAGAGGATTGATTCGCATCGCCCACTCCAACCATACGGGACTGCCGGCGAGCGGAAAAAAGGCACCCGAAAGGAACCACATCGGTATCAGAAGGACATTCATTACGGCGTGATAACCCTGAGTGGAATCGATTCGCCAGGCGAATGCGAATCCCATGCTGGTAAGCGCGACTGCCAGCATTGCAAGAACACAAGCTGCCGCTGCTAGTGAAGATGGCTCCAGGGAGATCCCCGCCAGGGGCGCCAGGGCCAAGACCAATACACCTTGAAGCCAGGCAAGCGTAGCTCCTCCCAAGACCTTGCCGGCGACGATCGAGAGTCGACTGACGGGGGCCACCAGGACACCTTGTAGAAACCCTTCGTGGCGGTCTTCAATAAGAGAAAACGTCGCGAAAATCGCCGCGAAAAGTACCAACAAAACGACCGTTCCCGGAAAGAAATATTCGAGATAGGTCAGATCCGCAGGAGCACCAGGCAATTTGAACGAGCTCGACAGACCTGTCCCGATCAGGACCCAAAAAATGAGCGGCATCGCGATAGCGCCGAATACTCGGCTCGGCTGGCGGAGGAATCGCTGTAGCTCTCTTTGCCAAAGTGTCATCGTTGCCAACAGGTTGCTCATTCAACCCTCCACAGCCTATTGCCAGTCCGCTTCAGAAACACATCTTCCAGGGTCGGTTTTGAAACGCTAATCGCCTTGACGCGGCCGGGAAGGACCTCGATCAACTCGCTCACCAATTCATGAGCCTTCGGGTGCTCGAACCGGACGACGCCCTCTCCTACGACACCCTCTATTGCCAGCTTGGTCCGCAGGTCTGCAGAAAACAGTTCCGGGTCGTCGACACGTGCAACGACCACATCGCCACCGATCTCCTGTTTGAGAGTCTCGGGCTCACCCACGGCGATCAAAAGACCTTGATCGATCAGACCGATGCGATCACATCGGTCACCTTCCTCCATGAAATGTGTAGTAAGCAGGACTGTCGTGCCGTACTCTTGTCGGAGATCCTCCAGAACCTCCCAGAGATCGCGACGGGCTCCGGGATCGAGACCCGAGCTCGGTTCATCAAGCAGGAGCAATTTTGGCCGATGTAGAAGCGCTTTGGCGATTTCGACTCGGCGACGTAGACCTCCGGAGAGAG
The DNA here is from genome assembly GCA_964195975.1 of uncultured Polyangiaceae bacterium. GTDB lineage: Bacteria > Acidobacteriota > Thermoanaerobaculia > Multivoradales > JAHEKO01 > CAXMQZ01. Next base: position 56,133 of record CAXMQZ010000070.1, read on the forward strand.
TCTTCACGAGCTCACGCCGACGCTCCAGAAGCCCGAATCGATCGAGAAGCTCCCCGATCCTGACCCGCAGACCACGACCATGGAGCCCGTAAAGATGGCCCTGATGTTCCAAGTTTTCGTCCACCCGCAGTTGTATATCGAGACTGGGAGTCTGAAACACCACACCCAGGCGGGCTCTAGCCTCACTTGGGTGTCGTATGAGATCCGACCCGAATAGAACGACCGAACCCGAATCTGGTTTCAAGAGCGTGGCCAGGATACGAAAGAGCGTCGTCTTTCCGCCGCCGTTTGGACCCAGAAATCCGAAGATCTCCGTTCGCGGTACGGTAAAACCGATGCCATCCAGAGCCGTGCGCGATCCATAGGAGAACTCGAGATCGCGAGCCTCGACCGCAACCTCTCCAGCCAATCGGAGGGTCTCCTGCTCCTTCACCTCACACAACCCGATCGAGCACCATGACTACGAGCACCGCCGGAAGATATAGGACCGAGATAAGCAGGACTCGTCTGGCAGCTTGGTGAGAGAACGAAAGTGAGAAGGCAACGCAAAATCCGAGAAAAAAGCACCCGAGGGCCAACGTGCCCAGAAAATAGGTAATCCCGGTCAGCCCCAGTATCGTCGGTAGCAAGCTAACCGGGAGTAGCGCCGCGCCATAGAGAATCATCTGACGGGCGGTGCTTCTGCCATCGGGGTCTATCACCGATAGCATCGGAAATCCTGCTCTCGCATAGTCCTCTCGACACATCCATGCGATGGCCAGAAAGTGGGGAAGTTGCCAGAGAAAGAGAATCCCAAAAAGAACCCAAGCACCTGCACCGATTTGATTGTCAACGGCTGCCCAGCCCATTAGCGGAGGGATCGCCCCTGGGACTGCGCCGACCAAAGTGGCCAGGGAGCTGACTCGTTTCAGGGGTGTATAGACAAAGATATAGCCTGCAAGCGCCACGGCACCCAACAAAGCCGTAAGAAGATTGGCTCCGAGCGCCAGCTCCAAAAGGCCTCCAATAGCAATTGCGATCCCAAAAAAAAGAGCGAAATCCGGGCTCATGCGGCCCGCCGGCAGAGGCCTATCCTCAGTGCGCCGCATAAGGCCGTCCAGGTCTCGCTCGATCACCTGGTTGAGTGCTGAAGAACCAGCCGACAGAAGGGCGGTGCCAAAAAGCGTATGAAAAACCACCTCGAGAGAGAGCGTGCCCTTCGACGCCAGCAACATTCCTATGCCAGCCGTCAGCACTACCATGAGAGTGATTCTCGGTTTGGTCAGCTCGACCAGATCGGAAATCCTGATTCCCGTGGAGAGCTCGTCTGCATCCACTGCAACGCGGCTTCTCATAAAGCGACTCTCTCGGGTTCGAGTCCCTCGATCATCGATGATGCTGAGGCAACCCTCACCCGACTCGAAAGCCATTCCCTTCGCCAGCTCACCAACGCTAGAACCACGCTGACCGCCAGAAGTAGAGCCCCTGTGCCAACATGAAGCGTATTGGGCAACACCGCCTTGCCCGTCAGGATGACCAAAGCGCCCAGGGTCGCTTGGGCCAAGACGATCGCCATCATCGAGAGGGCAGGAATCAACATGGATGCCGACCTTTTCGTGTGAGTCAGGAGTCGAAGTAGAGCGGCCACAACCAGCAGGGTAACTACCAGTGCTCCGATTCGATGGGTGTAGTGGATACCGATAGCGAAATCGAACGAGGGCGGCACGAGCCCGCCAAACACCCAAGGGAAATCTGGTATCGCCAGCCCAGCACCGGCATGACGCATTACTGCACCAACAAAAATCTGGGTGTAGATCGCGCATGCCGTGGCAGTTGCCAGAACAAGAAAAGTTCGATCCACCGTATCGTTTTCGGCGAAGCTCTTCCCTTCTAGCCATCGCCTCGACGTCACGACCGCTAGCGCCACCACCATGCACAAAAAGAGTTGAGCGAGCCCGGCATGAGCTACAGAGATGGGTTTCGGGAGGAAAAACAGAACGGTGATGCCACCTAGTGCCGCTTGCGCCAACACCGAGCCGAGCGCCACATATGCCAGCCCACGAACCCATCGACGAGGCTCCCGTCTAGCAATCCACACCACCAACGAAAGCGTCATGATGAGCGCCACGCCCGCAATCAGCCTATGGCCGTGCTCTGCGCGGACGGTTTCGATGTCCCACCATCTTGGCGGATTCAACATGCCATAGGACAAGGGCCAATCCGGCACCGAAAGACCTGCCTCCAGGCTCTTGACCAGACCGCCCGCTGTGATGAGAAGAACAACATAGCCGGCAAGAAAGGTCGCCAGGAGATGAATCCCCCGTCGATAGGTCACACGATCGCTCATGGTTGGCACAATTTTTCGAGCTTGAACTCTCGGGCTTGATCTCTTCTAGCTCGAATGGCGATCAGTCTATCGCGACAGCCATTCTCTGTGCGATCGACAAAAAAGGGAGGGGGCAGAGCATCGCCCGCCCCCTCTCAAAGTCGAAGCCGACCGAACTAGCTGGCAGGCGAGAAGTCGAAGCTGACTTCGATGCTGTCACCATCCGCTACAGTTACGGCTTGGGTTTTCGTACCCAACTTTTCGTGCCACGCTTCCAGGACATAGTCTCCTGCAGGCAGATTGTCGATAGCGAAGCCTCCATCGCCACCGCTGACGCCGAAGTAGGGATGCTCCAGGACTGCCATGTAGGACGCCATCCATGGATGGACGTCGCACTTGAAGGGAACCATCACCTCAGGATGATCGAATTTGTGCTCCAACTCCATCCCTTGAAAGGGTTGGCCGGAGTTGAACTCCTGATTCTTCGACGGCATCGCATGCACATTGTGGAGTGTTGGATCACTGTTGCGAATGACCAACTCCTGACCGACCATCACGCCCGAGACATGCGGTGAGTACTGACATCCAACCTGATCCAGCAGATGCGCCTGCGAAGGAACGGCATATCCGCCACCGAGACCCTCTTTCACATATACGAAGACATTCGCAATATTTCCGGAACCGTCGAGTACGATCTGATCCGTATGGGCCTCTTCGGGGTGAAGAGAGGCGCACACGGGGTCGGCGTTCATATCAATCGCCGAATCCGGATCGCCATTTTGGTAGGTCGTTACGCCTCGTATCGAAGCGCTGCCGCCGCTCGACGTGGCCGGTGGTGCAGCAGCTGTGTCAGCCGATGTGCTTGAAGCCGAAGCCTGCTCACCACCACCACCACCACATCCGGTGATAACGACTGCCACGACCACCACGGCAAAAGCCAGGTGTAGTAGATAGTTCTTCATTGTCTAGGTTCTCCTCCAGTTCTACTGATTTGCTTGCCTATTGATCGCCGCAAGGTCTTTGCGGACAGTGCAAGCGGGGATTATCTCATGAGACCCACAGGAGGGCGACCTCCATCAATCGAGGTTCCACCAAATATGGTCTCGTAGGACTTTTGTGACGTAGTCGGCATCGCCGAGATAGCTCTTGAGCTCCTCCTCCGAATCGAAGTGCTCCATCATGGCGCGCTTCTGAGAGGCAAACATCGGGGCATCGAGAGCGAAGAGAAGCGGCGAGCTGTAGGTACCATCGTCGCTTTTGGGAAAGTTCGCCGGCATCTTGGTACCGGGCACGAAGCTTTGGGGATCTTTGATCCAGTCCGCGACCCAATCGTGTCTGAGACGATCCTTCGCCAACAACAGTGACGGAGCAAGCTCGCCGACGCTCACAGCACCACCGTCATCGGCCTGGGGTCCGGCCGGATGGCATTTTGTACATTGCAACATGCCAAACGTCACCGCTCCGACCGTCAGATCTCTATCGGTTGGTCGCACCGCATCCGAGATAAAGGCCTCGGTGTGGTCTTTGGCTGAGAAGTACGATACGAGTGTGTTGATATCTTCGTCACTGAACCCGAAGGTCGGCATCTGCACGGTCAGCCAGGGCCGCATCCTCTCCATGCTGGGATCGTGGAGATATTCGAAGAGCCAATCACTCTGAACCCGCGCACCCTGAGCTGCCAGGTTCGGTGGCAGTAATCCCGCGTCTGCAATCGATGTCTGGATTGCGTGTCCCTCACCTTCCAATAGATGGCAGCCCTGGCAGTTGTAGCGAGTGATCAGCTTCCTACCCTGCGCGATCGCTACAGCTCGGGCAGACTGACCCGCCAGGCGATTCGCCTCAGCCGAAGTCTTTGTAAATCCAAGAACCATCGTCACAACAGCCTTGGCTTCACGCTCCGACATGCCGAAATTCGGCATCTTGAGCAGCTCGTCGTAGTTCTTGACCTCCTCCATGCCCTCGTCCCAGATGCGCGGCTGGAGCATCTTTTCCAGGATCCAATCTTGACGCGTATGCGGAACTTCGTGCACATGGCCGAAATCGAACTGGTGGAGCGACTTCGATCCTTCCTCTGTGAGCTCCACACCGATCGGTTTCGCCAGCTCGAACCCCTGCAGGTCGTGGCATCCCCAGCAACCGTATTTCTGAATCGTTTCCCTACCCAGATAGACATCACGTTCATGTCCACTCATCGATTCGAGAGTAGCCTGACTCCGCTCGATTGTCTGAGTGTTCTGCAAATAGCTGAGGACAAGCTCATCGCGTACTGCACCGTCGATCTCAGGCATTCCAGCTTGCTCATACGCTGGATTGCGACTTGCCATCAGATAGGCAGTGACATCCGCCGCTTGCTGATCGGTCAGCCGGAGATCGGGCATTCGGGTATCGGGTGCGTACTGTTTTGGATCCCGGATCCAATCGTAAAGCCAACCTGCTGAAACCTTGCTCCCGGTATTGATCAGATTGGGTCCGTGGAGTCGATTGATCTGGGGGAAAAAGTCATCTCGTGTGGCCTCGCTGTCGATGATGTGACAACCCGTGCAACCAACAGTCTCGAAGATCTCCTGTCCTCGAACAGAATCACCCGCTGGCGGGTCTTCGTAGACCGGTGTCTCCGATTTTGCCCAGATGTAGGCGACTGCCGATGCAATCTCGGCCCGCTGGCGTTTCTGATTCAACTCTGAAGATGTGTTCTCCTGGAAGAAGAAATGCGGCATCCAGGTAGTCGGCCGAAACTCCCGCGGAGCCTCGATCCACTTGTACGCCCAGTTCGGCCGAGTCTTACCCGCAACCCTGGCTAGATTTGGCCCCGGGCGCGGCATATCTTCGAAGACCGGATAGTCGATCTTGTGACAGACAAAACAACCCATCCGCGTAGCTAGCTCGCGGCCTGTTTCGAGATTCCGAGCACCTGGGGTCCAAACATCGGCGGCATGACAAGTCATGCATCCCGCCTCCGAATACTCGGTTGGAAGAATCGGCGTCTCCAGATAGTTCTGGACCTTCCAATCCCACGCTTCTTCCCACCTCTCCTTTTCCACTTCATTGAGCGGACTATGACCGGCCCGGGCGAAGTTCGTCGCTCGGTCGAGGCCCCCGTGGCAAGCCGAACACCCGAATTCGGTATAGGGATGAGGCGAGCTCGAGCCGACGAACAATTCCATCCGCGGATGCGACCTGAATGGCGCGGTCCAATTGTCTCCATCAAAGCCAGGCCGATTCACGGCTGCATGACAGGTAACACACCGATCGACCCTTTCCACCGTGGTGAAATTGATGTCCTGATAGAGACCCGGAAGGATAACCTGCTTGATAGTTAGATCGGGATTGAAAAAATCCATCAAGGGTGCGTTCAGAAGGAAATAGTCTATTGACTTGTCAAGATTGGCGGCTCGCTGCTCGAGGTTATCGAGTCCCTTTCTGAGGGCGCCCAACCGATTCTCCGCCGCGACCAAAGCTCCTCTCATAGCCTCGAGGTCGGCCTTCGCCTGGTCCTGCTGAGCGGTAATAAGCTCCAGATCCTTGCGATTCTCACGCCACTGATCGGCTAGATCATTCATCCTGGCTTGAGTTTTCTCGATCCCCTTCTTCTCGCCTCTCTGCAAGGCTCTGTCGTACTCCCAACGTGCGGTGTCGAGAAGCGATTTTGTCGTCCGCATCGACGCATCGGCGGCATATACTTTTTTCTCCAGCTTGGACAGGGTCTTCTCGGTTCCCCTCACCTCGCTTCGGCGCTCCTCGAGCCGAATTTCCGCCTCGTCGATGTCGTCAATGATCTGGATCAACTCTTGCTCGTTGATCCGCTGCTTCTCGACTTCGGCTTCCTGAATCAACTGTTGCCGTTCGAGATCGCGAAACTCGGCCTGAAGACGCTTCCAGGGCTTGGCGTAGTCCGCAATGATCATCCAGAACGTAGTCGCAAGCAGAGCCAACGAGCTCAGAGCGAACCAGATGTTGAGACTCTTGAAGCTAAAGTGACGATCAGGCTTTTTGTCTGAACCCGGTGCCATATTCGATCAGCCTAAATGTTGAGAAAGTATTCCTGGATATGAACGATATATTTGAGGTTGAAGGCCCAGCGTAGGTACATCTTGATAGGCAAAAGCATCATCACCAAGAAGAGCGATATGCCGACGTAGTAGCGAGCCGGCCCCATTTTCTCGTAGTAATTCCTGACAAACCGGAGCTTGGTCAGTGCCACCGGTAGAACCAAGAGATACGCCATCATCAATAAGATGCCGAATATCTCCCGCGGCAACCAGTGCACGGGTAGGCCCACCCCGAACATCTTGATCCAAATGATCTCCGACAGATCAATATTGACCAGAGGCTCGATCTTCGCGATATCCCAGAATTCGAAAGGACCAAAAAGATTCCAGTTGGGACCACGTAAGAAAGTACCAATAACAATCAGCTGGCACCATAGAACCAAGAAGCCGAACAGGAATATGATGATCTCGGTCTTGCGCTCCTGAAACGTATAGTAACCACTACCTTTCTTATTGGTGTCGATATACGGTATTGCCATCAAGCCGACAATGATCAGGCCGGGCAGCACAACTCCGGCCATCCAGGGATCGAAGTAGACCAACATCTCCTGCAGACCCAGGAAGTACCAGGGTGCTTTCGAAGGATTGGGTGCAACCGAGGTGTTGGCCGGTTCTTCGAGCGGAGCCTGCAAGACGAGTGACCAGACCACCAAAACCACAGTCAGGATGATCATGCAGATGAACTCCGAGAAAACCAGATCGGGCCAGGTGAAAACCTTGTCCTCGACTTCACTCTTCTCGAAGGTCGGTTCTCCACCTTCGCTCAGTTCGTCGTTTCGAGTCGCCTTGTACATCGAGAGCCACAAGAAGAAGCTCACCAAGAAGACCATCATGACGATCGGGACGTTGTCAGGCTTGGCTACGACGGCTCGAAAGTTCGGATCCAGGAGGCTCAGCACAAAAAGTAGCGTGCCGCCGAAGAGCATGACGAGCCCACCCACTTTGGTCCAGAGCCTCTTCGAGCTCACCAGGTACGCGAACAGCACCAACGACAGTGTGAACGACCACTTCGGGTAGGAAAGGACGTTGATGAAGTCTTTGAGCTGTTCCATTGCGTCGACTGCTCAGGAAATCCGGTGACCTAGACCGGTCCCGAGATTCCGCCATCCTTTCGAACCCGCCAGAAATGCACCGCAATCAGGCACGCCGCGGCGAACGGAATGCCTACGCAATGAAGAACATAGAAACGAATGAGGGTCCCACCCCCGATGGTTCGACCCGCAATCAGCGCAAAGCGCGCATCGCTGCCGACGTGAATCAGCTTTTCACCCCCCAGCTTCAGCAATGCAGACCCTGGACCTTCGGTCCCCAGAAACGGCGTGGCGCGAGCCATGTTGGAGCCGACAGTGATAGCCCAAATCGCGAGTTGATCCCACGGCAGAAGGTAACCGGTAAACGAAAGAAGAAGCGTCAGAACGAGAAGAATGACGCCGACATTCCAATTGAACTCACGCGGCGGCTTATAGGACCCGGTCATAAAGACGCGAAACATGTGTAGCCAAACGGAAATCACCATGGCGTGGGCACCCCAACGGTGTAGCTCGCGCATCACACCGAAGGCGGCGGCCTCTCTGAGGTCCACCATGTCGAAGTACGCATACTCGACCGTTGGGCGGTAGTAAAACATCAACAACAGACCAGTGATGGTCTCGACTAAGAACAGAAAAAATGCGGTCCCGCCCATGCACCAGGTGTAGCTCAGTCGCAGCCCGGACTTTTTCACCTTGATTGGATGAAGATGCAATACGACGTTGCCCAACATAGCCAGGGCGCGCTTACGGTTGTCTGTCGGGATGCCGACCCGAAAAATCGACTTCCAGACCTGCGATTTGACGATCCCCTTCTGCAGATCTTTAAGCATATTTTCTTTCGTAGAGGTGGAGGCCTAGGCTAGCTCGACAAACGAATTGGGGTCATCCCACTGCCCCAGTTCCCACTGATAGACCTGTGATTTGTCGACGACGAGCTGGCCGTCATCTGGGTCGACAAAGATTCTGGCTCGCTCCAAGGGCCGTGGCGTGGGGCCCTCGAAGTTGATGCCGCTCTTGTAGTAGCCACTTCCGTGGCACGGACACTTGAACTTGCTCTGACCATCCAGCCAATTGGGAGGACACCCCAGATGGGTACAGATGGCGATCAGGGCATACAGCCGGCCTTCACTGTTGACGATCCACACCCCGTTTGATTCTTTGAACCGCTCGTCGACAATCCCATCGCCAAAATCGTCCGGGGATCCGACCTTGAAATTGGTTGGAGGCTCGTACAGGACGTTGGGGTAGAGAAAGCGATTGAAGGCCGTCAGACAGCCACCGATCGCAGCGGTGAATCCAACCCAAGCCATCGCGGCCCAGGAGAGAAAACCTCGCCTCGAGACCTCTTCTGAATCCTTCTGATCTTGTTCAGTCATACCTATTCTCAACGCGTCTGTCCTAGGCCCTGGACAGCTTGGACATAACAGTTGTCCGAAGTT
>CAXMQZ010000071.1:0-11129 GCA_964195975.1 uncultured Polyangiaceae bacterium
CGTGCGCGAGGGACTCGCGTGGCACTACACCTACTACTCGTCCGATCTCCGTCTGGCCTACTTCGAGTTTCAGGCTCGGCGAAAACGGCTGGGGCTGTGGCAAGATCGGGACCCTGAACCGCCCTGGGACTTCCGACGTAGGCAACGAGCAGAGAAATGACTCGCCCCTTCTCAGACGATTGGCTCCGTGGCCGTAGTACCTACGCTCAATGAATACGCCGGCCCACGCGGTCTTCAACCTGATCGTGCTCGGACGCAAGGACCACCCCGAGGATCTGACTCCGATCGCTATCGGTGCGGTTCTGCCCGATATGCCAATGGTGTTGTTTTACTTCGCGCACAAGATGATCCTCAGAACTCCCGAGATGGTGATCTGGACAGAGGCGTACCACAGCCCCGGCTGGCAGGCCTTTTTCGACCTCTTCAACTCCATTCCGATAATCGCGCTGATCGGGTTTGTGGCTTGGCGACTCGGATCTCGGTGGATAACGATGCTGAGCGGCAGCATGGCCCTTCACGCTCTCTGCGACCTGCCCTTGCACAACACCGACGCCCACCGGCATTTCTACCCGTTTTCCGACTGGCGCTTCGAAAGTCCGATCTCCTACTGGGATCCATCGCACTATGGACTGTGGTTTGCTGGCGCCGAGATCGCCATGGTCATCATCGGCGCCCTCTGGCTACTTCGGCGCTATCAGTCGCGCTGGGCGAAGAGCCTCTTCGCTCTTGTAACCATCTCCTACGTGGTCTACATCGGCTACTTCATCGTCGTTTGGGTGTAGCGGCAGGGCCACTCCGCAAGGGCAGGTCCGTGCTAGGCTATGCTCTCTATGTCCGGCGCGATAGAAGTCATTCTCAAAGAGATTCGGGTGCAGGATCTCCCCCTTCAGCGCGACCATCGCGTCTCACCATCGACACCTCTTTCAGAGGTATATGAGATCTTGGACAAGAACCGCCACGGCGCCGCCATGGTCTGCGAAGGCGACAAAGTTGTCGGAATCTTCACCGACCGGGACATTCTCTACCGCACGGCCTTGGAGGGGCTCGATTCTCAAACACCCGTCAGCTCAGTCATGTCGCCCCGGCCCGTCACGGTTCGTTTCGATCACAAGCTCGCCGATGCCATCAAGGTGATGGTCGACGGTGGATACCGTCATGCCCCAGTTGTGGATGCCGATGGACACGAAGTCGGTCTGCTATCGACTCGCGTGATTCTGAAGTTCATCGCCGATCACTACCCCGAGACGGTTTTGAACCTGCCACCACGGCTCGATCAACGGCTCATGCAGCCCGAGGGGGGTTGACGTGCTCTGTCCAAACTGCGGTTACGACAACATAGCCGGCATCGATCTCTGCGAGATTTGCGGATCTGATCTGGCTGGGCTCGATCTGCCCGAATCTCACTTCGGATTCCGGGGTCGGCTTCTGACAGGTCACATCAGCGACATTTCGATCTCTCCACCCGTTACCGCCGCGCCCGACGCCAGTGTCACCGAAGCGATCGAGTCGATGCGGAGCAACAAACATGGTTCAGTGATAGTGCTACAGGACGGCAAGCTGCTCGGGATCTTCACCGAGCGAGATGTCCTCACGAGAGTCATCGTTCCAGGTCTGGATCCAGGTTCGACCAAGGTGTCAGAGGTCATGACACCGAATCCGATCACCCTCGATACCTCCGATCCTCCCGCCTACGCCATCCACCTCTCGGTAGCACAGGGGTTGCGCCATCTAACAATCATGGAAGGAACCGAGCTCAAGGGTCTCATTTCGGTGCGAGACCTGTTGCGACACATTCACGAAGACGTTCTGGGCGTCTAGGAGCCCGGTTCGACTCCGTGTTGAAGCCGATTTGTTCCGCTCTGCTGTTATTTCTCAGTATTCGACCGCTTCTCTCGCAGTCCTCCGACTCGGGGGTGAGGACGATCGAGCGCTGGCAAAAAAAACTCCGGAAGATCCATCAGAAAATCGAGTCCGGCGACTATCAAACCGCCGACAAGGCCGCCGACAAGCTGATCATCGAAGAGATGGTGCCAAGCTTGCTTCGCGGCGAGGCTGGAGCCGAGCTACTGGCTTTAGCCACCGTATACCAAGCGCTAGCTGAGGCCGGTTCAGGTGAGGAGGACTCTGCGATCTGGCACTGGCAGATAGCGCAGAACCTCGACCCAGAGCTGCGTCAGGTCTCCCTGGCGAAATTCGGCTCTGCCGCCCATTTGCTCGAATACAACCGACTGCGCCTTGCGGGTGAACCACCAAGAGACATGACCGTGTTCGATCTGTCGAACCCACAACGGACTCCGACCCATCCCAAAGCCGTTGAGGTTCCCTACCCTTTTGTTCCACCTGGACTACAGGCGCCCTGGTATGAGGAAACGGCAAAAGTCGAGATCGTGATCGACAAAAAGGGCCGAGTTCGATCCCCAGTTGTAATCCAAGGGACCCTACCTGGAAAGATCTATCTGGGTATCGAGGCGATGCGGGCTTGGCGTTATCAACCAGCGACGCTGGATGGTGAGCCCGTCGCTGTTTACTTTCAGCTCGAGGATTTCTACGAGATCCTGCCCTAGTTCGACGCCGATTTTGCCGCCTCGAGAATCTCCTGCCAGGCTGGTTTCTTGCGCAGCGTGTCCCAGGTCGGGTCGGTCTCGAGACGCTCGACATCGACCTGGCCCAGCGCGACGGCACGCCGCAATGTCTCGAATGCCTTTTTTTCTTGACCGGTTGTGGCGTAGGCCTGGGCCAGTCCCCACTGGGCCCTCCGTCGCTCAGGGTCGATCTCAATGGCAATCTTCAAGACGAATATGGCTCGATCGTAGTCGCCAACTTCTCGGAAGTCGCGAGGAAGATAAAACGACATGTTGGCGTAGAGGTCGTCCAGAAGCCGTTGGGCAGAGTTGGCCGAGTCTCGATCCTCTTTGTTGGCAACTTGCTTCTTGAGGGTTTCAATCTGAAGATCCATCAAAGAGCGTGACAGGGTAGAGAGATCTTGGTCGCTGCTTCGAGTCCTTGTCAACCAGGGACCGAAACGCTGCCGGAGGTAGGTTCTCTCCTGTACGAAGATCTTGGCTTGCGCTATGGTGGCCTCCTCGAGATCGCCCGAGGCAGCCAAGTTAGCTGACCTCGAGATATAGTCGTCGACATCACGGAGCCCGCCGAAGTCACGAATGATCTCGTTCGTTCTCCGATATTCCTCCAGGACACCTTCAACGTTTTTCAGGCGCTCAACTGCCAGCTCGAACTCCTTGTCGACGGAGGCTACAGATCTGGGAGCCTGTTTGGCTCGCATCGCCTGAAGCTCGAACCAGTCGATTGCCTGGTTTGTGATCTCGGCCGATGGCCAGGCGTGCCCACCTTCGACGATCTCCAGACGATATTGGGCTCCGATCCCATCCAGATAAGCTGCCAGCTCGACCATCTCCCTGTAGTTGAAATCGGTAGTGCCGGTGACACCAAAGTGAACGAAATCGACCGTTTCGTCGTCAACCTCCAGAGTGGCGGGACGCCCACCTGCTACCCCGACTACACCGGCCACCATGCCTTTTAGTGCATGGGCGTAGGCCCATGCGGCGCGAGATGTTCCTGAGAGTCCTGCCAGATAGATTCTCGACTCGTCGATCGAATATCGAGCTTCAGCTTCCTGCAACATCGCCTTGAGGGATTCGGTTGTCACCGACCACTCGGTATCACTGCGGGTCTGATAGGAGCTCATCAAAATGTATCCGCGCCTCTCGGCACTGGCCCGAAACAGCTCGAGCGCCATTGGAGCCCTACCCCGCGGATCCATGATGACGAGCAACGGCCACTTCTTCGCTACCGAATAGGCCGACGGGAGATAGAGGCTGTACTGCTGGTCGGGGCTGACAGTCGTAGTGATCTTTTCAACCGTCTCGCCAACTGGAGGCATCGAATTCGACGACGGCTGATCGGGTGTCGACGCCACCGACAACGTGGACACCAGAAGGATCGCTCCGACAACTTGAAAAGCAGCTCGCATCACAGGGCGTAGCTTACCTGGATCCAAGCCGATGGAGATACCCGCCTATTTGCCTCTGGACTCTCTTCTGCCCTACTGACAGGTTCTGACAAAGACCCCGTCTACGCTCTTCTCAGTTGGCAATCAAGCCAAAGGGAGGTGCACAATGATCGGCAAGTTTATTCTCAACTGGTTTATCTGTCTGGTCTTCTTTCTGCCCGCCTGGGCTGTCGTAGCCTGGTCGGATCTGGGTGGCACGTTCGACTTCGTTATTACGGCCGCTTTTGCCGGCTTTTTCTCTCTCTTGTTGTTGATCGATCGCCAGGACGAGGGGCGGGCCTACTAGGTGCACCTGGCCAAGCAGGTTGTCCCAATCGAGCCCAGACGCATTAGAATTGCCGAGACCATGAGCCGTCCAGCCCGCCTAATCGAGATGGTACACATCCTTTCTGGGCGTCGCGCCCGCACGATAGAAGAGATTGCAGACCGTTTCGATATTTCCGAGCGGACTGCCTACCGCGACTTGGCGGATCTCTCCGCTCAACACATTCCGGTGTACAAGGATGAACACGGCTATCGGCTGCTCGAAACCGCAACACTTCGACCTCTCAATCTGACCAGCGAGGAGTACGCTCTGCTGAAGATTGCGCTGTACAACCCCGCGCTACGTCAACAGCCATCTCTGTTGCGCCGTCTGGAGGCCATGGAAGCCAAGCTCGACGCGGCCTGTTCGATGATCGAAGAGTCGCCGCTCGCGCTGCAGCTAGCCACTATTGATCGTTCTGGACCCAATGCTCAGGAAGTCCTGGAACCCGTCCGAATCGCAATCAGCCGCAATCAGACCATCGAGATCCACTACCACTCTCTTTCGGGCGGTCGCAAGATCTGGCGTCGAGTCGATCCCTGGCAGCTCTTCGAGCGTGCCGAAGCCTGGTACCTGATCGGTCGATGTCACAACAACGACGATGTACGAATCTTCCGCCTGGATCGGATCAGCGGTGTCGAGGATGTCGAAGAGGCTTTCGAGGTCCCGACCAGCTTCAACCTCGATGGCTACCTTCAGGGCACGTGGAAGCTAATCAAAGGAGACGGCATCTTTGAGATTCACCTTCGTTTCGACCCTAGCCTGGCTCCCCTCATTCTCAACGCGCAGCACCATCCCGACGAGATCGTGGAAGAGCAGCCCAGTGGAGCGGTCGACTATCGAGTCACGCTCTCGAGTCTGGATGAGATCTCGCGCTGGGTGGTCGGGTTCGGAGGTCGTTGCATCGTGCTCGAACCTCCCGAGCTCCTCGACTCGGTTACCAAGCTCGCCAAGCGGGTTCTGGCTCAAATGAGCGGCTGAACACCTTTCTGGCCCGATTGGTCGATATTCCGACGTGCCCTAGATATTGCCTGAATCTATTGACTGGGCGCAAAGGTGTAGCACCAGGTTTCCCCTTTGAGTACTACTTCGCCACCCTGCCGAGCTATCTCGACCGCGAGCTGACAGATCGGTTTCGTACTGTGAACACTCAGCACTTCCGCCGTTGCGGTAATCGTGTCGCCGATAAAGACCGGTGCGGTGAACTTCCAGTCCTGACTCAGAAATACTGTGCCGGGACCGGGCATGTCCGTCGCGACCAGGGCGTGTAGCAGACCTGTCGTAAGCCCTCCCTGCACGACAAGCTTGCCAAACTTGGTCCCGGCTGCAAACTCTTTGTCGAAGTGGAGCGGGTTGTAGTCGCCCGAGATCTCGGCGAACTTTTGCACATGCTCTTCGGTCAGGGTAATGCTACGGGTCGCGGTCTGCCCGACAGTCAGTTCCATGCTTCACCCTCCATCAAAATCCAACCCCTTGAACATAGGGGGACACACGACCATATTTCAACGAATTCAAAAACTTGAACCTCCGACATCACCTATCTCTCCTTGGCTCACTATGGCGGTGATTCGATAGTACGAAGTCGATTTTGGCAATTCGGGGACACGAGACTTGATTTGATTCCATATCTAGTCCACCGGTTGCTTCGCACCACGAATTAGGTCTCGTGTCCCCGGGTCTCATAAGCCTTGCTTCTTAGACCTAATTAGGTCTCGTGTCCCCGAATTGCTGGATCGACTCGTCAATCGGCGAGTCCGACTCTCCCGAGGAGCGGCTGCCACCGTGGGTCGGAGTGGAGGGTCTCGTAGGCCGGATCGGATTTGAGAGTCACCAGATTCCAGTTCTTATTGTCGACTGCTCTCGCTAGCCATTCGAACGCTAGATCAGACTCGCCTCGATACGCATGGACACGAGCAATATTGACCGAAGCATCGACGCCGAAAGTCGTTTTCAAATCGTTCAGGGACGCCTCAGAGGCGGAGTCGTCCCCTAGCGCAAAGTTTGCCATTGAAATTCCCGAAGCGCGAGGGATCGGATCCGTCTCCAATTCGATTTCCTCCAAAGCGGCCTTCGGCCGTTTCTGCCACAGATAGATGTCGCCCAGAAATGCGTGCGCTCCCAAATATTCGGGATTGAGTTGTAACAGCCTGCGGAAATTCGACTCGGCGTCCTCGAGCCGGCCAGCCTGGAAGTATCGAATCCCAAGATTGAGCAGCAACGTTTGGTGAAGCGGATCGAGTTGGGTCGCCTTCTCGAGCAGTTGGATCGACTCGTCGATCCGCCCAGTGTGGCCTTCGAAGATCGATGCGTTGCCCAGCACTCGAGGATCGTTGGGTGCCTGCTGCACAGCCCTACGAAACTCAGGCCCAGCACCCTCGAAATCGAAGTCCAGTCGCATCTTCATACCCGCGATCCGGGTCATCGAGACAGCCATGCCCGGATCGAGTTCCAAGGATCTCTGGGCCATCTCGATACCCTTCTGAAATCCCTGACGGGCTTCTGTCGAGGTCTGTGCCTGCTCTCCCCGTCGAATATGCGCCAGCCCGAGATCGGCCCATGCGGCAGCATAATCGGGATCGATCTCGAGCGCCTGATTGAGCAGATCCATGGCAGTGTCCGTCGCCTCTACTGAAGCTTGAAGTAGGAAATGCCGCGCCCGAAGAACCAGATTGAACGCCTCCGGGTCTACATCCTTCGCGACTATCTGCTTGCCACCCAGGAGAGTCACCTCCAGAGCCGAAGCCACGGAACGGGCAATGTCGTCCTGCACCTCGAAGATATCCTGCAGCGTGCGATCGTAAGTTTCAGACCAGAGGTTCAGACCGTCCTCGACGTCTACCAGCTGGGCGCTGACTCGCACCTGATCGCCCGACTTTCGCACGCTCCCCTCTAGGATTGTCGACACATTGAGCTTCTGACCGATATCTCGAAGATCTTCGGTCCTCTCCCTGAACTGAAAGGAGGAGGTGCGTCCCGCCACCCGCAACTGATCGATATGAGTCAGCACGTTGATCAGCTCCTCGGTTAGCCCGTCGGTGAAGTACTCCTGATCTTTCTCAGGGCTCAGATCGGTAAAGGGCAGCACTGCAACCGAAGGTGTGTCCGCGGCGGCAACAGCTGAAGTTCTCGGCTTGGCTAGCTCTGCGGAGGAGTCTTCAGCAGCCTTATCCGTCCCCGAACCTCGTCCCAACCACCAGGCGCCGAGCGCCACCAGCATCAATGCCGCGGCCACGAGTCCAATCTGCAATCCCCTCTTTGGGGGACGTGAGGCCACTACCTCAGCGGAAGAGACGCTCGACACCGATTCTGATGGCGCAACCGAACCTTGCTCGGAACCAGATGGCTGAGTCGCCAGCTGGGCTGGAGTCGAGCCCGGCGGGGCCGTAGCTGGTGCTTCGGTAGCAGGGCTCACGACCGGCGCCTGCGCGGAGGTCTCGGTTGCCGGACCGCTGATGCTGGTCACCGAGCCTGATTTGGTTTCGTCGCGTAAGCTGTCGAGCTCATTGCGAATATCGAGCGCCGACTGAAACCGGCGCCGGGGATCCTTTTCCAAGCAGTGTTGGACGATCCGAGCCAAATGACGGGGCAGATCGGCCCTAGCCTCGGTCACTGCGGAAGGGGTATCGCGCAGGATGCTCGAAGCCAGATCGATGCCGCTGTCGCCTTTGAACGGCCGCTGCCCAGTCGCCAGCTCATAGAGAATGATTCCAAATGAGAATACGTCCGAGCGGGCGTCGACCGATTTGCCCTGGAGCTGCTCCGGCGACATATAGGGTGCCGTTCCCATCACCGTGCCTTCTCGGGTCAGGGTTGCGGAGCTGATCGCCGCACGAGTCGCATCGTCGTCTGCCGCAAGATCCGACGGCTCGGACGTTAGCTTCGCCAGCCCGAAGTCGAGAACCTTCAATCGGTCATCCTCGGAAACCATGACGTTGGCCGGCTTGAGGTCGCGGTGCACGATCCCTTTTTCATGCGCCGCTGCTAGAGCGTCGGCGAGGGGAATTGCGATATCGAACACTTTCGAGAGTGGTAGGCCACCGGTCGGAATCACTCTGTCGAGGCTCTGCCCCTCCACCAGCTCCATGGTGAGAAAGCGCACCTCTGCGGATGCTTCGCCGTCTTCGAGCGCTGCTGTTTCGATCGAATAGATGGTTATGATGTTGGGGTGATTGAGGGCCGCAACTGCCTTGGCTTCCCGTCTGAACCGCTCGAGACGCTCTGGGTTATCCGCCATCTCGGCCGGGAGCACCTTCAGGGCCACCTGTCGACCCAGCTCGGTGTCCTCGGCCAGATAGACCTCGCCCATACCCCCTTCACCCAACTTGGCGGTGACCCGATAGTGCGAGATCGTCTCGCCGATCATCGCTGGAGCTGATAGCCGTTCGGCTTGCTCTGTAACTTTCTCTTCATGACGGGGTCTAGTGATTGTAGCTCAGACGAACTCAGTCGAACAAAAGCCCGGCCTGAATCGTCTATTAAATGCCGAAACTTGTCAGAGTGTCTACCGTAGGGCGGAAAGGACAAACCCAGACCGTCGTACAGCTACACCGAACAAACTGGAGAGCTCATGAAACATCTATTATCTCAGCGTCGACCCGTACTGGTACCTGTTTTCCTCGCGATTGGCATGCTTGCCGGAGCAACGCAGTCGCAAGGCGCGACCTACAAGATCAGTATCAGTGCAGAGCGCCCACGGATTGCCACTGTAGAAGCATCGCTGGTCCCTGACAACGATATTGTTTTCATGAACGATGAGGGTGATCAGGGTTTGACGCACGGTTGGTCGACCTTCGTGCACGGTCTCGAGGTTTTGGACGCCTCCGGCGAGTCGATCGGCACAAGTTACGAACCGCTTAGTCGTTGGCGCCTTGAGCGAATCCCCGCCGAGCCGGTCACAGTTCGGTACAAGGTGTTGCTTCAGCACGATCGATTTCCGCTCAACTTTGGCGATAACGGCGCTGCCTATGCCAGAGACGAGGCAGTGATGTGGGCAGGTCGCGCGCTCTTTGTCGCGGGTCAAGAGGCACGAGATATCGAGGTCGTCTTCGAGCTACCCGAGGGTTGGGCAGTGACCACCCCGTGGGCAGTCACGGATGATCGAGCGCACAGGTTTCTGGTCAGCGACACAAACGAACTGCTGAATTCCGCCTTTATGGCTGGCACCCATGTCGAGCAGGTTGTGCGGAAGGGCGATCTCGAGCTTCGGCTCGCCTTGGCAGGATCCGAGGTGACTGCCGCCAAAGATCTCTTTGCAGCCGAGCTCGCCAAGTATCTCGACTACTACGAATCGACCCTCGGACCCGCCCCACGCCAACAGATGCTTGTGATCGCAGCCGACAGCAGCTATTGGGGAGGCGAGGTGATGGGGCGAGCGA
The DNA here is from genome assembly GCA_964195975.1 of uncultured Polyangiaceae bacterium. Classification (GTDB taxonomy): domain Bacteria; phylum Acidobacteriota; class Thermoanaerobaculia; order Multivoradales; family JAHEKO01; genus CAXMQZ01. The sequence goes on from CAXMQZ010000071.1 coordinate 9,710, forward strand.
TCAGTCTGTCGGTTGCCGGTGAGATCTCCGGACCCAATCCCATGCTGGCGCATCTCTTCGCGCACGAGATCGCCCATCTGTGGGGTCTCGACATGAACTTTTCCGAGAACACCGAAGAGGAGCTCTACTGGTTCTACGAAGGGATGCTGGCCGAGTATCTCTCCTATCTTGCAAACGTCCGACTGGGTGACATCCCCGAGGAGATGTTCCTGGCGCAGGTTGCCGATAACTACTCCAAGTACAAGGCAGCCTGGCAGCCGGGTCTCTCTATGTCCACGGCGGGCCACGAGAAGGCCGAACACTACGATCTGATCTATAGCGGCGGCATGATGACCGCTGCGGCGCTCGACCTGGCAGTCCGTGCCGAGACCAACAATCAGCAGGGTCTTGAAGATCTGATCCGCACCCTCTATCTCAACTATCCAAAGACCGGAGGATCGCGATCGAAAGCGTCCACCGAGGTTCTTGACAGCGGAGATATCTCAACAATTGCTTCGAGCCTCTCCGGAGACGAAGCAGGAACCGCCTTGAGCTCCTGGGTCGATGGCTCTCAGGAGATTCCTCTATCCGATCTGCTGGCAAAAGCAGGACTGAGGCTGGTCGAAGAGACAACCGACGGAGAAACGGTCTTCGAGATTCGCCGAATCGATGGCCCCAGCGAGCAGCAGAGTGCCGTCTACCAGACTCTGGTCGCTCCTGTTTCTCGGTAGAGACCCCATGATAATCGGGCCGTCACCAAGCTGCTTGTTGCCTTGGCCCGAGACCCGGAGCAATCAGCCGTCAGGTCAGGTCGAGCACCCTGACAAATCAAACCTCCATCTTCGACTCTAGGATTGGGTCCACTGCCCGTCGATGGAGCGCCAGAGATCGGCAATGGTGTTTGAGTCCCGTAGCTCCTCGGGCAGACGGTGCTCTCGCACGTTGTCGTAGCATTCGAGCATCGAGAAGCGGCGCAAGGCTGCAGGAATGCCTACGGCAGTAAACCCCGGATGACCTGTGGCCGGATAGGGACCACCGTGATTCATCGAAGGCACTACTGCCACCCCTGTCGGCATTTTGTCGTTGAGCAGTCGGCCGACACGCGGCCGCAAGCGATCGGCAAGCCCGCCGTATCTTTCGTCGTCTTCACCGCCTGTCGCCGAATAGATACAACCTGTAAGGCTACCCTCGACGACTCCAGCCACTTCCGCCATCTCGTCCTCGTTCGCTACGACAACCATGAGATCGCAGTTGCCAAAGGCCTCGGTCTGCAGAGCATCCGGAGCTGCCAGGAACGCTACGCCGGTCGTCCGAAGAAGTGTGTTTTGAAATCGACAGCCCTGCCCCTGTAGCTCTGCCCCACCCACGACCAGCTCGGCTCCAGAGTCCAACAGCGTACCCACCGAGTCTCCGAGATTCTTTACACCCCCAACACCCAGCA
>CAXMQZ010000072.1:0-12937 GCA_964195975.1 uncultured Polyangiaceae bacterium
CACAATCATCGAGCGGATGGCCTGGAGCTCGTACATATCCCTCCCCGCCAACAAGAAAAATCCGCCCTGGAGCCGAAACGACCTGGCCCGCGCCCAGTGAATCGGTTCGTCGTCCCGGGTATCCAGCCTGAAGTTGAGCCAACCATCATCGACCGGTTGCACTCTTGGCCAGCCACTCAGATTGCCCACCAGGGGTTGATGGTTGGAGTCGGTCACCAGGTACAGAGACGAGCCCGACGGTTGGCGTGACATCCGATCCTCGATCAGGGAGGTCAGACCGGGCAAAGCCGCTCTGCGGTAGCGCTCCGCCAGGCCGGCAATCTCGGCCTCGATGGTTTCGTCGGCCTGCCGCAGCATGTAGCCCGCCGTCGACCAGTAGATAAAGGCCAGGAGAACCAGGGCCGAGCTGCCGAATAGCGCCACATAGGCGATGGCGAGCCGAAATGGCGAGCTACGAAGAAGTCGTTTGAGGTGCACGGAGAACGTAGCCTGCGCCGCGGACGGTTTGAATCAAAGGCTCGTCGAAATCTTTGTCGATCTTGCGACGCAGCCGGCTGACATGAACATCGATGACATTGGTTTGCGGGTCGAAATGGTAGTCCCACACCTTTTCCAGCAGCATGGTTCGGGTCACTACTTGACCGCTGTGTCGCATGAGGTATTCGAGAAGACGGAACTCCCGAGGCTGGAGCTCGATCTCACGGCCGGCCCGCTTGACCTGGCGGGTCAGAAGATCGAGCTCCAGATCGGCCACCTGCAGCCGGGTCTCCACTGCATCCCCGTCGCCCCGCCGGACCAGAGCCTCTAGCCGGGCCTCGAGCTCCGAGAAGGCGAACGGTTTGACCAGGTAATCGTCGCCACCCCGCCGCAATCCTTCCACCCGGTCGTCCACCTCCCCAAGTGCGCTCAAGATCAGAATGGGAGTGCGCCGACCCGAGCTGCGTACCGTCTCGACAATGGACAGGCCGTCGAGCCCGGGGAGCATGCGGTCGACGATCATCACATCGAATTCCTGGTCCAGGGCCAGGAACAGTCCGTCTTTGCCATCGTCAGCGGCATCGACCACGTGACCACTCTGTTTGAGGCCTTGGACGAGGTAGTCGCGCGTTTCTTGATCGTCTTCGATTACGAGAATTCGCATGACCTTCCCGACTCAATGCGCGTTCAAGTGTAGCGGAGGGATGGTGGTGGTCCACCATCCCTCCAATACTCCCAGTTTTCCTTGGCGCTAGGCCAACGGCACGGCGAGGAATCGCTGCTCGCCACCGCGGGCGATCTGGAACACTACGCTGGGGCGCTCGTCCTCTCGCAGACGGTCGATCCTCTCCACGACTCCGGTGGGGTTGGAGATGGCTTCCTGACCCACTCGGAGAATGACATCTCCTGGACGCAGTCCTTTGCGGGCAACTGGACTCCCCGGTGCCACCGCGGCCACCAGAGCGCCTTCCACTTTTGGATTGATGCCGTAGCGCTGGCGGTTTTCCGGAGTGAGGGGGAGTAACGACAGCCCCAGGCTGGCGGTCGATTCGTCACCCTTACCGACGCCAACACTGGCTTTGACCGCGAGATCCTCGGGGTTTTCTCCCAGGTCCACCTCGAGCTCGACGGTCTTGCCTTCACGCCAGACCTGGAGCTCGACCTTGCTGTTGGGCCGGACCTCGGCCACCTGTCGGGTCAGATCCTTGATGTCTTCAATCTCTTCATTCTCGAACCCGATGATCACGTCTCCCGGTTGGAGACCGGCCATGCTGGCCGGGCTCTCGTCGACGACACTGGCTATCAGGGCGCCGTCGGTGCTCTCCAGACCGAGACCGGTGGCGATCTCCTCATCGATCTGTTGGATCTGGACACCCAACCAACCTCGTTCGACATAGCCGCCAGTTCGCAATTGCTCGATGACAGGGGCCACTTGAGAAGCGGGGATAGCAAACCCGATCCCCACGTTGCCCCCGTTCGGTGAGTAAATCGCGGTATTCACTCCGATGACGTTTCCGGCTGTGTCAAACAGTGGTCCGCCGGAGTTTCCGTGGTTGATGGGCGCGTCGATCTGTAGAAAATCGTCAAATGGTCCCGACTGGATGTCTCGCCCACGAGCCGACACAATGCCCGTCGTCGCAGTACCACCCAGACCAAAGGGGTTGCCGATGGCGATCACCCAATCACCGGCGCGGGTGGACTCGGAATCCCCAAAGCTCACATAGGGCAATTCCTCGTCGATTTCGATCTGCAGTAGTGCTAGATCGGTCTTGGGATCGCGACCCACGAGCTCGGCAGGGTGACGGGTGCCATCATTCAAGGTGACGACGATCTCACTTGCGCCCTCGATGACATGGTTGTTGGTCACCACCAGCCCGTCTGGGTCGACGATGAACCCAGATCCCATGGAGTGCACCTCAGGCATCTCGGCCTGCGGCGCTGGAGCCGACTGGCGCTCAAAGAACTGCCGGAAGAATTCTTCCATCGACGGTCCTCCTGGGAAAGGGTCCCCAGGAAAGGGCATACCGGGACCTGGGCCGGTAAATCCAGATGGGGCTGGGGCCGAGCTGGAAATATTGACCACAGCCGGCTTCACTGCTTCGATGACATCGGCAAAGCTGGTAGGTGTCGATGCCAGTGCCGGATCGTGAATTACTGCCTGTGCGGCTTGAGCAGATGGTGTGGGCACTGCTTGCCAGAGGCCGAAGGCCGCAGCCGCGAGCAGGCCCACCGCGACGACGTTGGATCTGATGAGTTTCGTAATGGGCTTCATGACATGGAACCTCCTTGCTTCAGTTCTAGCGGCTCGATTTGGAGGCCGCCAAGAGCCGCAGCCCCAGGTCAGGGGGATCCACGACTCTGGAAGAAGGGTAGCTCCAGGGAGATGACCGGGCGATTACCAGGACATTACCGTTTTGTCATGCTGGCAAGTCTAGCGTAGCCTGACGTTGGTGAGCCGAATCGGCTCGGAGGCGAAGTTCGTAATCGAAACCTGATTGTTGGCATCGTCCCAGGAGAGATCGGCACCGACCATGATCTGACCTTCTCCTCTGCCATCCTCATCGACTTCCAGGATGATCAGAGTCACGTTGTAGTCCGTCGTTCGGGCGGATCTCCATACCTCAGCAAAGGCCAGCGGCCGGTCGGTGGCAAGTATGATCCGTTGCCCACCCTCGGTCTTCGTTCTGCGTGAGTAACGGAGGTTCTCGCTCATGCTCCTGCTCTCGCGAAACGTCCCCACGATTTCCTGCTCGAACAGGGCGTCGGCAAGCGTCCGGGTACCTCTCGACTCGGAGCCGGCTTTTAGTGCCTCCATGACAGCGGCTCCCTCCTCGGCGGTGGTCCAACGGGTGACGTTGATCTGAAGCCTGGCTTGGCCTCTGGGGCCGACATTGCTCAGGTTTTGTGCAATCGCATTGAAGCGGAGGGGAAGCTCTTCGTCCTCTGCTGCCGCCGGTGTGGCCAGTTGCGAGAGGGGTAGAACCAAACCGAGAATCAACAAGGTCATCAGCGTACCGTTTCGAATCATTTCAATGTTTTTCATCAGAACCTCCTGTCAGACGCAATGATTATGAATTCAGTTGTGCTATTTGTAGAGAACCGCCTTCAATCTTAACCTACGGGCGGGTTCCAAATCGGCGAGGTGCCCTGTGTCAACCATGATTTCTAGATCTTTCATCGGAATAGCTCACCAGAATAACCCTAACTCCCTGATCCGCAGCGCCGTACGAACGCGAAAGTCGAAGATGTGGTCAGTGGTGGTGAACACGTTAGACACCTTGTCGCGGGATCTCTGCACCGTGTAGCGAAGCTCCAGCGTCCAATTCGGGCTCAACACATATCCCAGACCGGTGGTCAGGCGCAGACGGGCGGCGAAGAACTCGGAAACTTCGCTACCCAGATCGCTGAACCATTCACTCATCAGCGGTACGTAGAACGCTTCGTCCTCGATGGTCGGCCGATTGAGCGGGATAAAAGTTGCCAGGCGGTAACGGAAGCGCACTCCGAAATCGGTCTGGCCCGTGCCCCTGGCCCGGATCCAGCGCTGCTCGAGGCGGAAGCGGTGCCGAAGGTCGAACTGCCGCCGCACCAACCTCCATTGTGGCCAGCGCACCACGGCGCCCTGCCAGAGGCGAAGCTCGAAGCGATCGTCGGGCTTGTTCTGAAACGTGTAGTAGCCGCCGATTCCTCCTTCGAAGCTGACGCGCCTGGAGTGGGCGTAGACGACGTCACCCTGCAGGTGAAGCCTGGACCACTCGCCGAGCAGGTCCTCTGCCGAGACCAGCTCCCGATAGCCGAGGTTCCAGGAGGTCCTGAGCTTGTCGGTTATGCCATTGCGGATCTCGTACTCGAACCAGGCCTGGGTGTCACTCTCTTCGAGATCTTGGGCCCAAGCGGAAACCGCCACCAAGATCATCCCCGCGGCGATTCCCAAAGCAGGCAGACGGAGGCACGAACGGGTCACTGTCAGGTGGGTCCCCTCTTTTGGACAGGTTTTCGTCGCAGCTACGGCCAACAGCAGGCATCGCTATTTGAGTGACATAGGGATGGCCAATGCCGGGGGTTCAATCAAGAAACTCGACCGCCCCGGTCTGCATGGCATACAGCGCTCCGGTGATCTTGATCTGACCCTGCTCCTCCATCTCTTTCAGAATCGGGCTGCGCTGGCGAATGTCGTCTATGGTCAGACGGATGTTCTCCACGGCCACCAGGTGCACGAAATCCGGGTTTGCACTGGTCTGGTCACCCTCGTAGCTGGAAAGCGAGTCGACCGCGGGCTTGATGTTCTCGAGCATCGCGGTGATGTTGCCAAGCTTCGCCTGATCGATCGCTGCCATGATCGCGCCGCAATCTTCATGGCCCAGCACCAGAATGAGCTTGGCGCCAGAAATCTTGGTGGCAAACTCCATACTGCCCAGGATGTCGGTATTCTCGAAGTTGCCTGCCACACGCGCCACGAAGATGTCGCCGATCCCGAGGTCGAAAACGTCTTCCACCGGGATCCGGGAGTCAACGCATGACAGGATCATCGCCTTGGGAAACTGTCCGCTCGTCGCCTGCCTGACCTGCTCGGAGTGGTCTCGGCTTGTGAGTGTTCCTGACACGAAGCGCTGGTTGCCCTCTTTCAGGTAATGCAAAGTCTTATCGGGTGTAAGGGCCTCTTGTTCCTGCTGAGTCAGAACGCGTTCGGCACGGGGTACATCGGTCTGCGCGAAGACTGAACTCGCTGCCAGAAGAAGAATTGCTAGTGCCAGCGAGCTGTGGACCAGACTCATTCGCTTCGGGTGAGAACGATTCCTGCTATCTCTTGACGTGATGTTCATTTTAACTGCCTCCCTAAGATGCTTCATGATGCGGTCGATGAGTTTGTCGGCCGGGCTTTGGACTAGTCGTCGCAGAGAATCTTTACCCGGCGGACTGCAATCTCATAAGCTTCGTCCGTCTCGGCTTCCATCATGCCTCCTTTCGAGAGGGTAAATCTACTCGGCAATCGGATTGCCCGGAACCGCCTCGTAGGGGTTGTGCTTTTTGATCTTGGTTGTGTCGGGGTGTGTTCCCGGCATGATCTCGAAGCGCGGGTCGAACTCGACCATGGTAGAGGCGAGCTTTGTCAGAACGCTGGCGTCACCTTCGATCTTGGCGGTTCCGTCGGCGATCTGCGTGTCGAGGTTTTTGGTGCCTGCCATGGTATGTACCAGGTCGGAGCGGTTAATGATAAGTGTCAGGTCTGGATTGTCCGCGAGGTACCCTTCGATGTTGGTGAGGGTGGCGTGCTCCATCTCGATGAGAAACTTCTCGCCATTGTCCGGCGTGACCAGGTTGATCGTGAAGCGCATTCCCACGGCTTTGCGGCTGTCCATGCGGATGCCGAGGAAGTTGAGGAACAACTCGGTGGACATGGCTCGGATCACGTCAGCGCTGGCCGTGTCCGGCATGGCCCCTTGCGGAATTCCCGTACGTAGCTCGTAGGCCGCTGCGAGGTAGCTGTTGCGCAAGCCCGGGTTTTCCTGTTGGTAACCTAGTTGCTCGAAGACATCGGCGAGAAGATCCTTGCCGGCTTGGTTATCCGGCTCGGCCTGCACCAGCTTGTTGAGTATTTCCTGGGCGTACAGATACTTACCCTGGTCGTGCAGCTCTTTGCCTTTGGTCATGATCTTGTCGGCGCCGCCCATCATCTCGACGTAGAGAGGCGCAGAGTCCCCTGGTGAGAGCGGGATGAGAGTCGCCGGGTTGCAGTCCCAAAAACCAAGATAGCGTTGGATGACACCGCGCGAGTTGTGTTCGGGTGAGCCGTGATAGCCACGACAGAACCAATTATCCAAAATGCTTTGTGGAAGCTCGTACTCGTTGTGGATCTGGTTGATGGTGACGCCCTGGTTGGCAAAGTGTAGAACCTGATTGTTCATGTGGGCGTAGAGGTCGCGCTGTCCCCGCAGCACTTCCTGGATGCGCTCGTTGCCCCAGCGCGGCCAGTGGTGCGAGGCGAACATGACATCGGCCTCGAGACCGAACTTGAAGAGCGCCTCGCTGATGTACTTCGACCAGCGCAGCGGGTCGCGCACCGGGGCGCCCCGCAAAGTGTAGATGTTGTGGAGGGTGGAGGTGACGTTTTCGGCCATCCAAAGCGCCTTCATCTCCGGGATGTAGGTGTTCATCTCTGACGGCGCTTCCGTGCGCGGCGTATTTTGGTGAATCATCAAGACGCCATCGACCTCGAACTCCTCGATGTCGTCTTCGACGATCCTGTTGGGCGCGATCAGGCCCACGGCCCCAGCCGACACACCCTGACCCAAACCCTGGCCGACATACCCGTGCGGGCCGGCGGGCAGCAGAAGACCGTATTGGTAGAAGAGCCGCCGGTTCATGGCGTTGCCGGCATAGACATTTTCCGAGATGGTGTGTTCCATGAAATCGCGCGGCGCGACAACTTCGATCTTCCCGTCTTCGAGGTCCTTTTCATCGAGGATGCCGCGTATCCCGCCCCAGTGGTCACCGTGCGAGTGGGAATAGATCACGGCCGAAACGGGAAGGCCTTCGCCGACGTGATCCTGGAAGAGGTTCCACGCTGCGCGCACCACTTCGGCGCTGACCAGGGGATCGATCACGATCCAACCGGTCTTGCCACGCACGAATGAAATGTCGGAGAGGTCGAAACCGCGAACCTGGTAAATGCCCGGGATCACCTCGTAGAGACCGTAGTTCTGGTTTAGCCGCGACTGGCGGAGCAGCGAGGGGTGGATGCTGTCGAAGTCGCGGTCTTCATCCAGGAACTGAAAGCGTTCCATGTCCCAGGCGACATGGCCGGCGTCTGCCATGATCTTGAGATCCTTCATCGGGGCTATAAAGCCCTTGTCTCTCTCTGCGAAATCGCGCTCGTCGCCGAACGGCAAAGTCTTGCCGGCCTGCTCGAGGATCTCGATTGTGAATTCCGACGGTGCTTTTCCCTTGGGGTGGAAATGCTCATCGAGTGGCGCAGACTCCTGGGCCGTCGCGGGACTCTCGTCGAGAACCAATTGACTAGTGACCGCGAACGCGGCACCCGTTACGGGAATGGCCTGAATGAACTGACGTCAGGTCTTCATAGCTTCTCCTTTAGTCCACCAAACGGTGGGGCCGGTCGCACTCGCCGCCAGGTTGAGGCGATCCTGTTTCTGGACTAGTCATTGCAAAGTATTTTCACACGCCGGATGGCGATATCGATCGCCTCGTCCGTCTCTGCCTCCATCATGCGTTCTTTCGCCTCCAGGCACATGTCGGCCAAGCGGTCATATTCAGCCGAGATATCCTTGTCTACCGCGTTGTCGAAAGCCGCATCACAAAATGCCGGTGACACCCGGCGGACATTGGCGGTGCCGCTGCCGGCCTGCTCTACGTTGACGCAGTCACCAACCTTGACTTCGGTCTGGTCGGTGACGACGATGATCTGGGAACCTGGACCCACCTCGACGGTGTACTGCATTCCGTTGAGATCACCTTGCGCGCGCCGTGCAATCGCACCGCCGGCTGCGGCACCGAGAATCGTGTTGCGTGCCCGTCGTGATGAGCCCTGCCGGCTGGAGGTCGTCGCGAAGCCAACAACGCCGCCCACGGCGGCGCCGCTGCCAGCCGCCGATTGCATATTTACGGCCTGGGCAGCTACAACCACACCGGTCTGAACAGACATCGACTGGCCGGAGCGCTGGGCGAGTGCATCTGTCGCGAAAAGCAGGGCCACAAGAACCACTAGTAATCCAGTTTTCATTTTTCAAGTCCTATTCATTAGTTTGGAAGACTTAGCTTTACTTTCCTTTGAGTACCGGTAGCCAGTACCCGAAACCGAAGACCATCGTTTCAATAAATCCCGTCTTGCCACCCTGAAGTTCTGCCATTTTGGACCTGACCAGCAGAAACTCGAGAAAGTGGACTACCAACAAGGCGACACCAACCCAAATCACAGGTTGACCATATGGATCGGGTACCAGGGAAAACAGGCTCAAAACCCAGGCAATCCAGAAGATGGCCAGCACTGCCTTGGTCAGGGTGAATATCATGGTGTGTACCAGATCGGCGAGGTGTAGGCGCGGTCCTGAATCGTCGCCGGCACGGTGTCCGGCAGATCGATACCAAAGAACGCCGCATCGTAGGTTGTCCAGCGCGGCGTCGGGATCTCCAGCACCCGCACGTAGTAGAAAGCGTGCTCGGCCGGATCGAAGTCGGGGTCTTGCCAATGAGCCGCCATCACGGCATCACCGATGGTATTGGTAAAGGTCGCGGTGGGGATGTTCACGGTGTTGCCAACCGGCTCATTGCACCGTCCGTCCGCGCCGACCGTGCGACCGTCGGAGACGACAACATCGTAGATGCGCTCGTGGGTCTCACCCTTCTTGTCGAGCCACCCCTTGATGACCTGCACCCGGTCTAGGTTGGCGCCGTCCGGGTCGCGCAGCGCCCGAATCATGAAGTTCGGGGCCTTGCCATCCGGAGCCGCTCTCAAATCGCCGCCCATTGGGACACCACGCCGATAGCCTTCAGCGATGAAGTCGGGTCGCGCCACTTCGTCGGCTGCGAAGTCCCACCCTGCGAAGACGCGGACCCGGATTCGAGTGCCGGTGGTCGCATAGACCTCTTTACGTCTCAGCGCGTCGAAGATGGCGCGTCGGGTGTTCTCACGAGCCCAGACGGCGCTCAGACCGGAGGCCGACTCCTGTGAGGTCAGGATTCGGAGCGAGGGGTCGTCCGCGGGTATGACCTCGTCGTTGTGCCGGTCCGCAGAAGGCTCGGTGCTCTGATACTTTCCAAAGTAGTTCTCTTCGCGCGTGGTGGAGAGAGCGGTGTGGGTGTCGGATGCCCCGATCATGCCGAACTTGTAGGGGTTTGCGCCGAGCTTCGCGCCGAGCTTGAGGCCGAGCTTGAGCGAGGAGCGCCCGTACTCGTACTGAAGCATGTCCTCCGTCTTGGGAGCCGTTCCGCTGATGTTGCTGGCATCCCAGGTCTCGAAGTCGGCGAACTCGTCCTCGGGGGACAGGAAGGGGTGTGTCTCTTCGTCGCCCTTCATCTGAGATACCTCGTGCAACGGCTCCCAGCGCGCGCGGGATTCTGCGTAGGCGCGGGTCAGCTTGTTTCCTTGGAGGTCGACCTCCGCGAACATCAGACCGTTGCTGAGATTGCCGTTGTGAGGGATGGCGAGGATCCGGCCGCCGGTTCTGTCCTCGTAGGTGCCCATGTACCTCCAGAGGTCCTCGGGATCACCGCCATCGAATAACCCGAACGGCAAGGTCTGGCTCGTCTTGTCGGGCCCGTCCGCATAGATGACGCAGCGGTGGAGATTGTCGCCCTGGGGACTCGAGGTCCATTCGAATCCGGTCATGGCCGTGAACCGACCGGGCTCGTTGTATGTCTCCACCTTTTCAACGGTATCGAGCCAGATGCCACGAGCCGCGTCGTCCGAGCTGAAGGGGTTTTCCATCTTCACGGTGCCCCACTCGATAATGTCTGCGAAAGCTTCCGCGCGCCCCTCGGGGCCGGCGTTGAATCGCTCGTGCACCCATCTCCCCCAGGGATCCGCCAGCAGGGCCGGATCCGACGACTGGATCATCGGCGCCAGCCCGATGAACTCGGCATGATCGGTGAGGACGAGAAAGTCGAGCGGCCGGATCAACTGGACCCTCTGACCGGAATTGGAGGTCACCGTCTCCCCACGGGCGAAGCGAAAGCCCTCGTCGATACCCAAGCGAGTCCCCACCAGCCCTGCGTCGAACGACAAGTTGGTGTGAAAGTGAGTGTCGCCAAAGAGGACCCGGTCAGGATAGTCCCTGTCGGCATAGGGCGAGTAGACTCCCTCTTCGGCGAAATCCTCCGATTCGACCGCCATTTCCTGAACGGAGGCGAAGACGGAAGGAGCCCCCGTCGCAAGTATGCAGGTGAGCAAGAACAAGATAGAGCAGATAACCGTGAGAGCGCGATAGCGAAGCATGAGTTCCCCCTCCTCGAGGTGAAGTAAAGAATCGTATTGTAGCTGAACCTGGCGCAGCTCTAGCACTCGATAAATAGTTGAGACACCCCTTTTGGGTAGTTCGGTTATTTCTTGGACCAGGCCGGTCGTCGCTCTGCATGTCGGGGCGCGAGCGATCCCTGCAAGCGTGAGCCTACTCTCTGCGCTCGTTGGCCGGCCGAGGTGGTCTCGGTTTCGCGGGCTGGTATTGCCCGGGCCAGACCTGGTCCCAGATCTCGTAGCGCTCCGCAGCGTGGAGGGTCAGATAGGGGTCGTGGAGGTGGGGTCTTGCCATGACCGCAAGATCGGCGCGGCCTGCAGCAAGAACGGTATTGGCATGATCGAGGCCTAGAAGCGCGCCCACCGTCATCACCGGGATGTCGGCCTCGTAGCGAATCTGCTCGGCGAAGGGAACCTGGTACATGCGGCCATAGAGGGGCTTCGAGTCGGGTGAATTGCCACCCGAGGAAACGTCGATGATGTCGCAGCCGGCGTCTTCAAGCATCTTTGCGAAGGCCACCGACTCCTCGACTGTCGTGCCGCTGCCGTCGGCCAACCAATCGGTTGCGGAGAGTCGCACGGAGATGGGTTTGTGTTCGGGCCAGATTTCGCGCACCGCACGAAAGACTTCGAGCGGGAAGCGAGTCCGGTTCTCCAGGGAGCCGCCATACTCATCGTCGCGCTGGTTGGAGAGTGGCGACAGAAAGCTGGAGAGCAGGTAGCCGTGGGCCATATGGAGCTCGATCAGATCAAACCCGGCCTCCTCGCTCCATCGGGTCGCTTCCACGAAGGCCGCCACGACTGTGTCCATATCGCCGCGATTCACCTCCTTTGGCACCGGCCAGTCCGGATAAAAGGCAAGCGCCGACGGCCCGAGGGTCTCCCAAGCACCTTCGTCCGGGCTCAATGGGACATCCTCGCCCTCCCAGGGATGTTGCATCGAGCCCTTGCGGCCGGCGTGGGCGAGTTGAATACCGATCTTGGCTTGCGAGCTCGCATGAACGAAGTCGACGATGCGTTTCCATGCATCTGCATGCTCTTGCGAGTACATCCCGGCGCAACCGGGTGTAATTCGCCCGTCTGCAAGGACATCGGTCATCTCGGTGATCACCAGGCCAGCGCCCCCGACCGCCCGGCTCCCCAGGTGGACAAGATGCCAATCGTTCGGCGTGCCGTCCGTAGCCGAGTATTGACACATCGGGCTGACAACGATCCGGTTTTCGAGCTCGAGATCCCTCAGTCGGTAGGGTGTGAAGGCCGGAGGCACGGACCGCCCAGACTCGGAGCTCTCCGCGTCAATCTTGTCGCTATACCAATCATCGATTTGCTCGATCAGTTTCGGATCGCGACCTCGGAGATCGTCATAGGTGATGCGCTTGGACCGCGTCATGAGGTTGAAGGTGAACTGGATTGGCTCTTGTCCCAGATAGCGCGCCGAGTTCTCGAACCACTCGAGACTGGTCTGGGCGGACTTCTGAATCTTGATGACGTCGACCCATCGTTCATCCTCATAAGCTTTGAGCACGCGAGGGATATCACCGGGTCCGTGCTCCTGGAATGCCTTGGCGAGAGCCATGGCGTCCTCCATCGCAAGCTTTGTACCCGAGCCGATCGAGAAGTGGGCCGTATGAGCGGCGTCGCCGAGTAGGACGACATTGTCGTGGTACCAGGTCTTGCAGGTGATGGTAGGAAAGGTTCGCCAGATGGAACGGTTAGCCATCAGGCTGTGACCGTCGAGCTCATCGGCAAACAACTCCTCGCAGAAAGCCACGGTCTGGGCTTCATCGAAGGTGTCGAGGCCAGCAGCCCGCCACACCTCTTCGCGACATTCGACGATCCAGGTGCCAAGACCCTGCTCGAAGGGATAGGCGTGCACTTGAAAGAGCCCGTACTCGGTCTCTTTGAAGATGAAGGTGAACGCATCGAGTGGTTTATCGGTGCCAAGCCAGGTGAACTTGCACTTTCTCCAGTCGATCGTCGGCTTGAAATACTCCGCCAGGCTGTCGCGGACGAAGCTGTTGACCCCATCGGCGCCCAGGATCAGGTCCGCATCGGGGACGGCGTCGAGGTCGGGAATCTCGTGGTTGAACTCGAGGTGGACACCGAGCTCTGTGCATCGCTGCTGAAGAATTTGCAGCAGAGTCTTGCGCGACAGGGCGGCGAAACCGTGGCCGCTGGAGACGATGCAGGTATCGCGATAGTAGGTCTCGATTTCGCGCCAGTAGCGGAACTGGGAGCGGATCTCCTGAAAGCTTTGGGCGTCGGCTGCCTCGAAGTTGCCGAGCGTCTCATCAGAGAAGACGACGCCCCAGCCAAAGGTGTCGTCGGCGCTATTGCGCTCACAGACCGTGATCTCGGTCTCCGGGTAGGCCTTCTTCATCAGGATCGAAAAATACAGCCCTGCCGGACCACCGCCGATGCTCGCGATTTTCAAGCGCCCTGACCTCTCATTCCGCAGTAGATGTTCATGGCCCTACGTTATCCCAGCTT
>CAXMQZ010000073.1:0-5314 GCA_964195975.1 uncultured Polyangiaceae bacterium
CAGGACTGGCTGGCCTCACGGAGTCGTCGATAGACAGTGAGAGCGAAGAGCGCTGAAGCGGTCCGGTGGGCTCGCCAGCCCGTTTTTCAAACACCGCGAGGTCCGCGGCGTCTTCGGCCGGCGCTCAGCTTGAACTCCTGCCCAGGTGCCACCTCGATGCTCGAGGAGGGCCAAAACGTTTCCGCGGAAACGTTCTTGTCGCTCGGGGGGAACTGTACCTGTAACGTGTCCCCTTACTCACCCAAACGTTTCCGCGGGAACGTCTCCTGCGCCGCAATGGATCCAAGATTCCTGTTCTCACCTGGTGAAGAGCGAGTTCGAGGATCCTGGGGTCCCTGTCAGATCAATTACCTCTACGACCACATTCGTTTCCTCATCCAAACAGATGGTCCGATACCAGGCTCCGAGAAGGGGCTATCGATCCTCGAAGATGGCTAGGACGTTGCCGCGGAAACGTCCCGGCGGGCCTCCCGCACCAAGCATCGACTCGGAAAATTCTTTGAGAAATCTCCATTTTTCTCTTGACAGGTTTTTGAAGGCTATTTTCGAGAAGTCCGTGATCGACTCTCAAATGCTCCTCCCCGGCGCAGAACTTACGCCTGGGTTGCGCCTTCTCGATGAACCGCTCGAAACCCCTCGGGGGTCCTAATTCGTGCCACTGGAGTCAACCTAAAGCGTTGAAAAAGAGGGGTTTATAATGATCTGTGACTCAGGAGAATAGTCATGATCGAACCCTTGCCGACAGCCAATCCTCCCCGTACCGGTAGCGCCGGACTCGACGCCCAAACGGGCACTCAAACGGGCGCCGAACCGAGCTACCTGCCCGCCCCAGATCTCGAAGAGCTCGGTGAGCGGATCGCGGTGCTTTCGGCCCAGATCCAGGCGGCCACCTATCACTTGCTCGTGATGATTCGCGAATTCGACGAGCGTACCGGATGGAACTGTGGCGTCAGCGACTATGGCTTTCGCTCCTGCGCCCACTGGCTCAACTGGCGCACCGGGCTCGAGATGGGTGCAGCGCGAGAAAAAGTACGGATAGCACGAGCCCTGGGGGAGCTGCCGAAGATCTCCGAGGCGATGCGGCACGGCGAGCTCTCGTTCTCCAAGGTGCGGGCACTCACCCGAGTGGCCACGGCCGATAACGAGGCCGAGCTTCTCGAGTTTGGCAAGGCTGGTACCGCCTCTCATGTCGAAAAGCTCGTGCGTGCCTGGCGAAGGGTCGATCGGATCGGCGAGCTCGAGCAGGAGAATCTCCGTCGTGCGAGCCGATACCTCCATGCCCACACCGATGAGGATGGGATGGTGGTGTTGCGTGCGCGGCTCGAGCCTGAAGTGGGGGCAGCTCTTTTGAAAGCGCTCGAAGCGGCTTCCGAGGTGCTCTATCGTCAGGATCAAGAAGAGGAAGGCGCCGAGGTCGAGCTGGCGGTGTCGGCCGAGCAACGCCGGGCGGACGCGATGGGTTTGGTGGCAGAGGCCGCGCTGGGCAACGGTCTCGACAACAACGGCCCCGGCAACTCCCCCAGCAACGGCCTGGACTCGAGTGCGCGGGGTGAGCGCTATCAGGTCGTGGTCCACGTCGATGCCAACGTTTTGGAAGAGCCGGGAGTGGAGGAGTCGGGAGTGAAAGAGCCGGGGCTTTCGATGCTCGAGGAGGGGCAAAACGTTTCCGCGGAAACGTCCCGGCGGATCGCCTGTGATTCGAGCAAGGTGGTGATGAAGCACGATTCCGAGGGTCGAATTCTCGATGTCGGCCGTCGCACTCGCACGATTTCAGCTGCTTTGCGCCGAGCCCTCAGCCACCGCGACCAGAGTTGCCAATTCCCGGGTTGTGACGTCAGGCATTGCGACGCTCATCACCTCGAGCACTGGGCCAACGGGGGCGAGACCAACCTCGAAAACTTGGTTTTGCTTTGCCGCCGCCACCATAGGACAGTCCACGAGGGGGGATTTCGAGTCGAACGCTCCCGTGACGGCGAGTTGCGGTTCTTCAGACCCGACGGGAAGGAGATGCCAGCGGCGCCGGGAGTACGGGGGACAGAACCAAAGGCGACCAAGTCAGAAACAAGCGGGGCGAGAAACGGACACAGGTGTCGCAAGGTCGCGGTGTCCCCTCTGTCCGCATCTACTGATCCTCTGGCCGATCCGCTGGCCGATCCGCTGGGTGCGCTCGCGGCCCGGTTGCTTGGGGATGGGGTGGTCGTCGATGCCGACACCGGGTTTCCGACCTGGGATGGCAAACCACTCAACTTAGCCTGGGCCGTGGACGGGTATCGAGGGCTGGGGTCCGCGGATTGAGTCTCGTGTCCCCGATGCTGATCCCAGCTGGCGAAACCGCGGAGTTAGGTCTCGTGTCCCCGTATTCCCCCCCGTATTTCCCCGTATTTTGGGGTGGTAGTTATGGACTCGCTAGGCGGCTGACTCGACCTTAACGTCCCAACCTGGAAACACAAGCACTGCGGGGTGGCATTTCAGTGCTCGAGCCAACACCTTTGCCCGTTCTGCGCCCAGCCGAATTCGCTCATTTTCGATTGCCGAGATCGTGGACTGCGGGATTCCTGTCAGATCTGCCAAATCATTCTGACTGAGCTCTTGTAACTCACGAAGAATCTTGACCGATTCGCCAGGGGTTATGTCGACCGTTTTCCTCGCCCGCCGGAACTCACTCATCAGGACTTCCTCCGATAATCATGTGCTGTCAGATCAATTACCTTTACGACCACATTTTTTTCCTCAACTAAGTAGATGACTCGGTACTGGCTTCCCAGGCGGGAGGAGCGGTGACCCTTCCATTGTCCTTTCAGCGCTTCGTCCCTAAACCCCTTGATTGGACGTAGACCTTGAGGCCCGGAAATTGTGACGATCTCTTTCCATATTTCATATCGCTTCAGGATATCCATCGGAATCCTCGGCAGTCGCCTGGCGACGCGACGGTGCTCGAGGATTGCCCACATACTAAAAACAGTATACATACCATATTTGGTATGTCAAGTGACAGCCTAGTCGGGCAGGTAATCTTTTGAGACAACATGCCCATCTAGCAGTTCGATCATCACGTACTCGGAGTTGTATCGCCCATCTGTTGGATCGAGTGCGAACGTAAGGCCCCTGGTGTCCGGATGTCGCCGAATCTCAGGTCTGCGAAACCGACCCGCCCATTCGAGTGGGTTTGAGTCCTACCCGGACGGGTGTATCCAAGACGTCTGGTTTGGGATATCGATGAAGAGACCAACAAAGGCACGGGCCGGCTCTCCAAGCCGTTCATGAACGCCGGCTCGGGAAAAGGACAAGTGCCATGAAATGTCTGCGAGCCTCACTTGTGATTTTCTGTGCCGCCACTCTTGGCCTGCCAACGGTGGGACTGGCGACTCCATACCCAGGTGATGAAACCATCACCGTGGATTTCAAGCTCGACCGGCAGCTCGAAGAGTTTCGGGGACAGGTGAATGTGCTGCTGGAGATCTCTGCCGAAACCGAGATGCGTTCTGGGCTGCGTCCTGAGCTGGGGCCCGAGATGCGGAGCGAGCTGAGGCCTGAGCTGGGGTCCAAGCTGGGGCCCGAGCTGGGGAGCGAATTCGAATACTTGTTCCGACACCTCGAGTTGCTCGAGACCTCGCAGCGTGCGCTCAGTCTCGGTCGGACGATCCGAACCGAAGCCCAGATCTACATGCACCTGCGTCTCCTCCAGTCGAAGCTCAAACATCTGAGCGCGGATCTCGAATCCCGGCTGGGTGTCGAGCTGGGTAGTATTTTGTCTGCGACGACGGGCGAGGTTTCGGTCAGGGATCCAAACCTCGTCAGCACTGGCACTGGTATCGGCACGGGGTCTGGCATTGGCAGCTTCACGGGTGCTGTCACCGGTAGCGATCTTGTCTCTCCGGCGGGAATCGAGGGAGTCTTTGTCGACATCTTCGATACCAATGGTGACTGGGTCGCCAACGCCGTTACGGACGGCAACGGTGATTACACCTCACCAGCTTTGGCGCCCGGCACCTACTACTCCTGGACTGTCGACTGGTCGGGCTACATCAACGAGCTTTACGACAATGTGCCCTGTTATTTCATCTGTACCATCACCAACGACGGCACCCCCATCACCGTCAACGATAGCTCGGTCACCCCCCACATCGATTTCGAGCTCGACCCCGGGGGCACGATCTCGGGCTCCATCAAAGACGACAATACCGAGGCCCTGCTCCAGGACGTCATCGTCGACCTCTTCGACTCTACCGGCACCTGGGTCAGCAATCCCAGCACCAACGCCTCTGGAGAGTACCGTTCTCCGGGTATGCCGGCCGACACCTACTACGCGAGGACCTTCAACGTCGATCATTACCAAGACGAGCTTTACAACGACATCGACTGCCCCTTTGGCTGTGACCCGGCCGCCGGGACCGCGATTGGGGTCTCGGTAGGCAACGACACCGCAGGAGTGAACTTCGACCTCGTTCTCGGCGGTGCCGTTTCGGGTTTGGTCACCGAGCAGGGCTCCGGCACACCTATTCCGGGGCCCGATGTCTGGGTCGACATTTTCGACGCCGCTGGGAACTATGCCTCGGTCGCGAATATCGAAGCGGGCGGTGGGTATACGTCCTGGAGGGGCCTGCCGGCAGGCACCTACTTCGCCAGAACCCTGAACACAGCGGGCTGGGTCAATGAGCTCTATTCCGAGCTGCCCTGTCTAGGCTGGTGTGACGTGACCCTCGGTTCGCCTATAGCCGTTGTGGAGGGCTCGACGACAGCGGCGGTCAATTTCACTATGGAGCTGGGAGGAACGATCTCAGGCACGGTTGTCGAGGTGGGGCCGGGTCCCCCCATCCCGGATACCCCCATCCCAGACACATGGGTCGATATCTTCGACAATGACGGCAACTTCGTGGCCACTGAAATGACCGATGGTGTGGGCTTCTATCAGACCCCGGTGGGTCTGCCCGCAGGCGACTACTTCGCCAGGACCTTCGCCCCGGTGGGCTTTGTCAATGAGCTCTACAACGACATCACCTGTCCGAGTTTTTGTGATCCGACCACGGGCACCGCGATCGCTGTGGTTGCAAGTGCGATGACCGAGAACATCGATTTCGACCTGGCCTCGGGGGGCTACATTTCGGGCACCATCACCGAGGACGGCTCCGGTCTGCCGATCGCCGGTCTTCCGATCGAAGGTGTCTATGTCGACATCTTCGACAGCGGGGGAATCCATCGCACCTGGGGACTCAGCATCGCCGACGGCAGCTACGTAACCGATGGAGCCCTACCCCCCGGTACCTATTTCGCCAGGACAGCGAACCAACTGGGCTACAGCAATGAGCTTTACGAT
>CAXMQZ010000074.1:0-36923 GCA_964195975.1 uncultured Polyangiaceae bacterium
GGCCTCCTCGTCTTCCATCTGCCGAAAGAGTCCGATCAAATCCACCACCCGATGCGCATAGCCCCAGCCGTTGTCGTACCAGGCGATGGTCTTGGACACATGCTCACCCAAGACCATCGTCGCTAGTGAGTCGAAGGTGGCTGAAAAGGGGCTGCGAATGATGTCGCTCGAGACGATTGGATCGTCTTCGTAACAGACGGTCTCCTTCCAGCTGGAAGAGATAGCCGTTCGAACGACCTCGTTGATGGCCGTCACCGATACCGGTTTCTCATGCCAACAGACCAGATCGATACAAGAACCGTTTGGAACCGGTACGTTCATGGCTTCACCGGAGATCCTGCCCTCCAGCTCCGGCAGAAGCTTCATCACCATACGAGCCGCCCCGGTCTCCTGCGGGATGATGTTCTCGGCGGCGGCGCGGCCACGTCTTGGATCCTCGCTCGGCACGTCTGCAAGCCGCTGCTGGGCAGTGTAGGCGTGGACCGTGTTGAGAAAGGCGCGCTTGATCCCGAATGCCTCGTGCAGAATCTTGATGATCGGTGCCGCGCACTGGCTCGTGCAAGAGGCATTCGAGACCAGTCGGTCTTCAGGCTGGAGATTCTGATCGTTGACACCGATCACGACCGTCCTGTCAGGCGGATCGAGCGGAGGGGCACACAGGATGACCTTTTTGGCGCCTGCCTTGAAATGGCCGTCCAGCTCCTTGCGGGTCCGGTTCTTGCCGGTCGCTTCGATCACGACATCGATCCCCAGATCTCCCCAGGGTACGGCACCGGGATGTTCGCCGGAGAACATCGGAATCTGTCTGCCGTAGACGTAGAGATCGTCGTCCTTGATGCTTACCTCTTCAGGGAACGGACCGAAAATGGTGTCGAATCGAAGCAGATACTCGAGCGCCTCATGGTCGGCAACATCGCTGATCGCGGCAATCCTGATGTCGTCGCTCTTGTAGAGGATCCGAAACAGATTGCGGCCAATCCGTCCAAACCCAGAGAGTCCTATTCGCGTGGGTTGCATCGTCAATCCTCCAGTTCCATCGCTGTGCCAAACACAATCGATTGTCCCACCGAATCAGTCATCAGAGTCAAGTGTGGCACAGGCACAGGCCTGTCTAGCAACAGGCACACGGTAGGGTGAGCATGACACGTAATCGAGACCGCATTGATCAAAAAACGTTATCGAAGTCGGCTCACCGCCATGTTCGCCGCAAATCCCGATTTTCAGATCGGGTCGGGTCTTTCGCCCCCGTTCGCAAGCGATTGCGACCAACTGACCCACTCCCTCGATATCGAGTCGTTCGAACGGGTCAAAGCCGAGGATTCCCGACTCGACGTAGTATGGCAAAAAGGTCCCCGCATCGTCGCGAGAATACCCAAAAGCCATCTGGGTCAAGTCGTTGGTTCCAAATGAGAAGAAGTCGGCGTGCTCGGCGACTCGATCCGCGACAAGAGCCGCTCGTGGAATCTCGATCATGGTTCCAACCGGGATATCCAGATCGACGCCATACTCCTCGAGAATCGCATCTCTCGTGGCAACGGTCGACACTCTGAGGCGCGCCATCTCTTCTTCGAGGCCGACCAATGGGACCATGATCTCCGGTCGAGGATCACGACCTGCTTTTTTCAATTCACATGCCGCACGCACGATCGCCTCGACTTGCATGGTGTAGATCTCGGGGCTGGTCATTCCCAGCCGGCAGCCTCGATGACCCAGCATCGGATTGAATTCTGCGAGGCTCTCAACTTTTTGCTGCAGATCCGACACCGAAATTCCCATCTGTTCGGCGAGTTGGGCTACGGCCTTCTCTTCTCTCGGCAAGAATTCGTGAAGTGGTGGATCCAGCAAACGCACCGTCACCGGCAGTCCGTCCATCGCCTCGAAGATACCCTCGAAATCCGCCTTCTGGATCGGCAGCAGATGAGCCAGAGCCTCATCCCTCTCGCTCTCACCGCGTGCCAGGATCACCTGTCGGATCCAGGGAAGACGATCCTCCTCGAAAAACATGTGCTCCGTTCTACACAGACCGATACCCTCGGCGCCCAGCGCCCGGGCGACCGTCGCATCGTGAGGAGTGTCGGCGTTGGCACGCACTCGCATCCGTCTCTCCTCATCAGCCCAAGAAAGAATCTTCTGAAACGCTTCGACCGTCGGCGAATCGACTTTCGCCCCCTCGAGTATCACCTGGAGAACCTCTGAGGACTGAGCCGCCAGCTCCCCTGCGAGCACTTCGCCGGTCGTGCCATCGATCGACAACCGATCCCCCTCGCGAAAGGTTCGGCCGTCGACTCGAAGCTCGCCCTTCTCATCATCGACCGCTAGCGCACCAGCGCCTACGATGCAGGGTTTGCCAAGACCCCTGGCAACAACTGCTGCGTGAGAGGTCATTCCGCCTCTCGAGGTCAGGATGCCCGAAGACGCGTGCATCCCGACGATGTCCTCCGGCGATGTTTCAGCCCTTACGAGAAGCACAACACCGTCGAGAGCCATCTCGGCGGCGCGATCTGCCGTCAACGCGATGCGGCCAGACGCTGCTCCTGGTCCCGCCGCTAGACCTATTGCAAGAAGATTCCCGGCCGCGATCGCCCGCTTCTTCTCCTCGGGGTCGAAGACCGGAGCCAAGAGCTGAGTCAACTGGTTCGGGTCGACCCGCTGTACAGCTTCGCGCTTGTCAATCAGTCCCTCTTCTTCCATCTCCACCGCGATTCGAATCGCAGCAGCCCCGGTCCGTTTGCCGGCACGGGTCTGGAGCATGTAGAGCTTGCCGTGCTCGACCGTGAACTCGACATCCTGCATGTCGCGTCGATGGTGCTCCAGGGTGTCACATACCTCTTGAAGACTTTCGAAGGCTTGCGGGAAATCCTGCCCCAGGCCTCCATCGCCGTTGCTCGATACGATGGTCTGCGGGGTCCGTATCCCGGCCACCACGTCTTCGCCCTGGGCGTTGACCAGATACTCACCATAGATTTTGTTCTCTCCGGTCGCCGGGTTACGGCTGAATGCAACGCCCGTTGCGCAATCGGGGCCCTTATTGCCAAAGACCATGGTCTGGACATTGACCCCGGTACCGGAATCTTCGGGAAGACCGTGCAGTCGTCTGTAGTCTCGGGCACGTTGCACATTCCAGCTGTCGAAGACCGCCCTCACTCCGCCCCAAAGCTGGGCCTTGGGATCCATTGGAAAAGGTGTCCCATGATCGGCAATCAACCCGACAAAGGCATCGATGACCTCGGCTAGACCTTGTGCCGAGATCTCGGAGTCGGCTGCCACTCCCTCTCGTGTGCGGACCTCGGTAAGCACCTTCTCAAAGGCCGCGTGAGGTACACCAAGGACGACATCCCCGTACATGGTCAGAAGACGCCGATAGCAGTCGCGGATAAATCGAGCATCGACTCCCTTGTCGATCTGAGCTTGCACGATCTCGGCGTTGAGACCGATATTGAGGACGGTATCCATCATTCCCGGCATCGATACCGGTCCTCCTGATCGCACCGACAGGAGCAATGGGTTTTCTGGATCCCCGAAGGTCTGACCCTGTAGTTGCTCCAAACGAGTCAGCTGCTTTTCGAAATCGGCCTCCAGACCGTCTGGATACTGCGAACCATTGGCGTGGTAATAGATGCAGGCCTCGGTGGTCAGGGTGAATCCCGGCGGTACCGGAAGTCCGAGACCGCTCATCTCCGCGAGACCGGCGCCCTTGCCGCCAAGCAGTTCTTTCTGATCACCACGGCCCTCTGCCGAACCGCCACCAAAGAAATAAATGTATTTTTGACTCATCTCTCCCTCGTTCTCTTC
Organism: uncultured Polyangiaceae bacterium; assembly: GCA_964195975.1. Lineage (GTDB taxonomy): Bacteria > Acidobacteriota > Thermoanaerobaculia > Multivoradales > JAHEKO01 > CAXMQZ01. The sequence goes on from CAXMQZ010000074.1 coordinate 3,793, forward strand.
CTTATGCTCCGAGTGGCGCGGGTTCTCGAAGGAACCGGCCACTACCATTAGTCTTTGCTAGCTGTTTTCTCCCGATGCTCACTTCGATCGACAACAACCTCCGTCAGACGGGCCGTTCGCGAGATCAGTCTTTGGATCGACTGGAGCAGTGAGATTCTATTCATTCGCAGATCGCGATCTTCATCCATCACGAGAACTTCGACAAAAAAAGTATCCAGCACTTCCGCCAGCTCGGCGATATGTCTCAAGCTACTTTCGTGGTCACCCTCCGCCTCGGCCTTCTCGATCTTGGCCCGCAAGGCCTCCGCAGATTTGTGGAGATCGATCTCGGCTGACTCACACAACAGATTGGCATCAAACTCCTGTTCGGGGGTATCTTTTACGATGTTGGCTATCCGTTTGGCAGCCAGTACAACGGAGAGAAAGTCGGCCTCTTCGCGTACCCGTTGCACGGCATCGACTCGAGCCGCCAATTCGGGGAGGTTGCTACTACCCGCCCCAATTGCCGCCTCGATCGAGTCATAGGCATAGCCCTGTTGTCCCAGCAGACGCCGGACTCGATCTTGGATAAACGGCCTGAGGTCGGCCAACACCTCCTCAGCGCCCTTCTTCAGCCGATCTCCATACAATCGGGCACTGCGAGCCGCCACCATATCCAGATCGAGAGGTAGGTTGGCCTCGAGCACAATGCGGACCAAACCCTGGGCCGCTCGCCGCAAACCAAATGGATCACGACTACCGCTCGGAACCATGCCGAGCCCGAACATCCCTACCAGGGTGTCGACGCGGTCGGCAATGGCCACAACCAGACCGACCCGACCCCGCGGCACCTCATCCTGACTCGATACCGGGCGATACTGATCGTAGATTGCCTGCCAGACAGGTTCTGCTTCGCCATCCTCTCTGGCGTATGCGCCGCCCATCACACCCTGCAGCGAGGTGAACTCCTTGACCATCTCGGTGGTCAGATCGACTTTTAGCAGGTCGGCCGCCTCGCACGCAAGATCCGACTCATCGTTCCACCCGAGGACGTCGCAAAGCGAGGTGGACAACTCTCGAATTCGCTTTGCCTTGTCTCCGTAGCTACCCAGATCCAGATGGAAGATCAGGTGATCCAGATCACTCACACGATCGGCAAGCGTTTTTTTGCGATCTTCAGAATAAAAGAACCGAGCATCGTCGAGCCGTGCAGCTACCACCCACTCGTTGCCGGCTCGAACTCTGCCTTCAGGATCGTCAGCTCGATCCATCACGGTAAGAAAATTGGGCAACAGGCGATCGGCCGACTCGATGGTAAAAGCACTCTGATGGTCTCGCAGGCTGGTTGCCAGAACCTCTCTAGGCAAAGCCAAGTAGGCGGGATCAAACTCACCCTGAACCACGCCAGGTATGCCACAGGTCGATGTCAACCGATCCAGGAGCTCGGGATCATCAGCGAGTTGGCCCCCCAGCTTCTTGGCCAACTTCTCCATCTGGTTTCCAAGCTGTTCGCGCCGCTCTTCATAGGACACGACGATTCCACGCTGGGTCATTTTGCGGTCATAGTCGGCCTTGCCACTGACTTTGAAGCTACGCGGAGAGTGAATGGGGTGCCCACATGTCGAGTCGCCTGCATCCACACCGAAGAGCGTCATCGGCACGACCTCTTGATCGAAGAGGGCCACCAGGCCGTGCACGGGACGAACCCAGGGACCCTGCCCTGCAGCCCAACGCATCGACTTTGCCCAGCTCAGATCTTTCAAGATCGGCACGATCTGCTCAGCCAGGACTTCAGGCGTCGCTCTTCCTTCGGTAAAGACATCAGCCGCTAGATAGTCCCCTTTCGGCGTATTGACCGTCTTGAGCTGGGTTGGCTCCACGCCGCACTTCTTGGCGAAGCCAATCGCCGCAGGCGTGGGCTTGCCGTCCTGGTCGAAAGCAATCTTGGCGGGAGGGCCGAGCAACTCCTCTTCTCGGTCTCGTTCTCTCGAGGGCAGCCCACTGAGTGTAAGAACCAATCGCCGCGGTGTGAAGCCCGTTTCCACTTCACTCGGAGTAAGACCTTTCGATAGCAGTACTTCGAACGCACGGGTCGCGAGCTCCTTGACCGCTGGTTGCAACATGCGGGCCGGGATCTCCTCGCATCGGACTTCCAGGAAAAACTCACCCGTCGCCACGGCCGTCCTCCTCATCGCCGGCACTGGCCGACTCGACGCTCAACAGGGGAAATCCGAGACGCTCTCGACTAGCGACATATTCCTTTGCACACGCAACAGACAAGTCTCGCACTCGCTTGATCAACGCTACTCGCTCGGTCACCGAAACCGCCCCTCGGGAATCGAGAACATTGAAAAGATGGGAGCATTTGAGAGCGCACTCGTAGGCTGGCAAGACGATCCCTGCCTCCAGACATCGGCGCGCCTCATTCTCATACCCATCGAACGTCTGGCGCAGAAACTCGACATCAGCCACCTCGAAGTAGTACCTGGAAAACTCCACCTCATCCTGATGTCGGACCTGTCCATAGCTGACGCCATCGGCCACCCAATCGACATCGTAAACACTGCGAGACAGACCCAGAAACATCGTGATCCGCTCCAACCCATAGGTGATCTCGGCACTGATCGGTTGCAGATCCAGCCCGCCGGTCTGTTGAAAGTAGGTGAATTGAGTGATCTCCATGCCATCCAACATTACCTGCCAGCCCACACCCCACGCGCCTAGAGTCGGCGCCTCCCAATTGTCCTCTTCGAACCGCAGATCATGAACTTTCAGATCGATTCCCAAGGCCTCGAGACTTTCAATATAGGTCTCTTGAATGTTCTCAGGAGACGGTTTCAGGACTACCTGAAACTGATAGTGCTTTCCCAGTCGGAAAGGGTTCTCTCCGTAGCGGGCGTCGGCGGGACGCCGCGATGGCTGCACATACCCGACCTTCCACGGTTCCGGTCCGAGAACGCGCAGGAACGTGTCTGGATGCATGGTTCCCGCACCGACTTCCAGATCGTACGGTTGCTGGATGACGCATCCCTGATCGGCCCAAAATTCGGAAAGGCGAAGGATCAGATCCTGAAGACTCGTAACGCTAATCGGTCTATTCCTCTACTGAAACATTGATTCGAGACTCCTGCTTCAATCCACTCAGGGTCTCTCGGATTACACTGTAGCTTCTCAGCTCATGTTGAAGAAATCTTCTTCGGACTTGACAACAGAGCTCTTCGACCGCCGCCAAGGTGGATTTCTTCGGCATCGACTCCGCCAGAGATAAAAGATCGTGGCGCCCTATCTGGAGCAGAAACTCCAGAACTTCCAACTCGATCGCCTGCCCTCTGTCACCGCAGCACTCACGACAGACCAGACCCTCAGCGTCAGCGGGAAGTACGGCACCGGCTTCGTGCAGCAGACGATCACACTCGGGACAACGCCACGGAGCCGGAAACACACCGGCCAGACGCAAAACCCACGCTTCAAAGTATCGCGTCGCCAGATTTTGATCTACCCCTGCCAACAAAGCCGAAACGGTCGTGTCCAGCAACCGATAGAGATGATCGTCCGGATCTTCTTCTTGAGCAAACTCCATTACGTGGTCGCGGAGGTAGGAGCTCAATAAGAGCCCTTCGAGGTCTGACTGAAGAGGCTCGGCTGGTCGCATCATTTCCACCGAGGAGATGCGAGCCAAATCTCGCCCCTCCTTCTCATGCCACGACACATTGACCTTGGCCAGCGGCTGCAGCTGGCCCCCGAATCGACTGTATTTTCGTCGTGCACCCTGCGCCACTCCTCGCTTTTTACCTTTCCAGCGTGTCAAGAACACGACAATGCGATCGTAGTCGTGTAGATCTAGGACGTCGAGGACGATGGCCTCGGCGGTGTGGTATTGCATCAGCCAGAATACTCAGCGCACCAGGAGTTCGATAAACAGAGACGCAAGGCCGAAGTAGATCAAAATCCCTGTGATGTCGTTGGAAGTGGTGACCAGGGGTCCGGCTGCGACCGCCGGATCTACCCCAAGCCGTTCAAACACCATTGGAATCAAAACGCCGTTGATCGATGCCAACATGACCGCCACAAACAAAGAGACTCCGACGATCAAACCGTAGATCGGACTCTGCTCCCAGAGCATGGCTCCGACACCGACGATGAAGGCACAGACGACACCGAGAATGGTGCCGACTTTGACCTGCTGCCAAAGAAAGGTCTTCATGGATCCATGGTCGATGGAGAGCCGCCCCGTAGCAAGCCCACGCACCGCAATCGTGGATGTTTGCGATCCGATATTTCCTCCCATGCCCATGATCGCAGGGACAAACGTAAACAGAAAGACGGCCTCACGGAGTGTGACTTCGAAAAACGAGATCAGCGCACCCGCAAACAACAAACCTGCCAGATTCAGCAAAAGCCAGGGAAGCCTGATGCCCGCGACCTTGAATGAGCGGTCCTGGTAGACGAGCTCGTCGTCCGAGGTACCGACCATTTTGAAGAAATCTTCGGTGGCCTCCTCGCTGACGACATCGATGAGGTCGTCGAGCGTCACAATTCCCACCATCTTGTTGTCATCGTCGGTAACCGGAATCGCGAGCAGGCTGTACCGCGCCGCCAGCGCGGCAACCTCTTCTTGATCGGTATCGGTTCGGACCTTGATGACCGAAGAAGTCATCACTTTCTCGAGCGTCACGTCGGGCGACGACAACAGCAGCTGTCTCAGAGAAGTGACCCCGACCAGGTGTTGACCCCGGTCGAGGACATAAAGATAAAAGATGTTGTCCAGATCGGCCGAGCGTTGAATGTGGCTAATCGCCTCCCCTACCGTCGTCTCTTCACTCAGCGCCAGATAGGCCGTATCCATGAGACGACCGGCGGAGTCATCCCCATAGGTCAGATGGGTCTGGACCTCCTCCAAGTTGCGTCGATCGACGATCTCGACCAACTTGTCGTGTAAATCCTCCGGCAGGGACTCGAGCAAGGCCACCGCGTCATCGACCGACATCTCGTCGAGCACCCTGGCGATCGCAGGAGGCTCCAAGGCCTCGAGCAGGTCTTGTCGAGTCACGGCATCGAGCTCGATCAACACAGCTCCTGCGCTGTCGGGGAACTCACTGACCAGGACAGAAAAAACTTCGGACTGCTCGGCCGGAATCAGGCGAGGAAACTGGAGCGCCACGTCCTCGGGACGAGTTTTTCCAAGCAGCTTGGTGAGATTCGCGCGAGCGCCGCGGCGCACAAAGCGGCGCAGCGTATCGCCGATCAGATCATTGCGACGATTTCTATTCATCGACCTATCCAAAGGCCGAAATCGTAGCACAGCGACAGGACACCTTACGGTCTGCTGAGCTCCGTTTTCGAGATAGAATAGCGACCTGGCTCGCAACCAAGCTCATCCTCGACGGCCGGGTCCTGACTAGCGGGAGTGGGTAGAAAGTCATTGACAGCTTCTAGCCCACTGTTCCACCATAATTGGGATGGACTCGTGACTGCCGAGCCCGCGTCGGAAGCGCACCGTAGGTTCTGAAGACCGGGACAAGGAGCAAAAATGGAAACGCCTCTGAACGAGACAGAGATTGAAGCCGAATTTACCTTGGAGTCACCAGCTCGCTGTTCGCAGTGCTCAGACTCGATCGACTCGGTTCTCGTGGTCCGTCTGCTTCGAACCAAGGTCAACTTTGTCTCGAGTCTACCCCGCCGTGGATTGGTCCTGATCTGCCCCAACTGCAAGGCGATTCTGACCGGTTCACTCGGCTTTATGTAAGCACTGCACCTACGACGAGTCATGCGGGCAAACCTAGCTCTGTCGATCTGCCTGCTGGTATGGGTACTGGCTTTTTTCGCAAACCCTGTCGATGCCGAGCTCCAGAGCCTCGACTCGGATCAAGCAGACACGATCTTTGTCGCACCCTTTGCGTCGGTAGCCTTCATTGAAGCTGCCAAGGTCGAAGCAGCTCGTCTTCAAGTAGAAGAGGAGCGAGAGACCGGCATCTATCTAGACAAGAAAAAACACCTGATCTGGGCGGGCCAGGACAACGGCCGGGATATCGACTGGCTCAGCTCCTTTGAATACTGCACCAGCCTGTCACTGGCGGGATTCGAGGACTGGCGCCTCCCGAGCCTCGAAGAGCTGAAAGAACTCATGAAGCCCATGTCCAATCGTCAGTACGCCACCCCGGTCGAGATCAATCTGACCTCCTGCTGCCCCTGGAGCTCCACTCCGAAAACCAAATCCTCGGCTTGGGATTTCAATTTCCAATTCAAGAAGGCCTTCGCTGGCTCGATGACCCACACCTACGATCATCGGGCTCTGTGTGTGCGCGCTCAACTCGAAACCGACGAATGGCCGACCGACGAGAAGAAGAAATAATTGGACCTGAACCTTTGCGGCCTCTCGATCCGGGAGGTCAGATCGCCATCCGCTACCCTTCGCGTGGCGGAAAGAAGATCTCCAACCGGGCGACCGATACGATAGTGAAACAGAAGTAGGACGATGATTCCGGTGGAGAAAATGGTCACTGCGGTGAGCAGGATGGCTTTGTTCCGACTGGTGACCATCTCCCGGTGAACTCCGGCAATGGAAACTGTGAGGTCGAGAACTCCCAACACGGTTTGACTCGCTGGGTGGGCGTGACATTCAGCTTCGGAGCAGCTCGGTTCGTTGTAGATGGGGTCGATAATGCCGAGATAGCGTTGGTCATTCTCAGTGAAGAATCGTGACCACTCCTGTTCGGCGAGCTCTTGTTGCGGATGCTCTTCGGAATGGCATCCGAAACAGGCTTCGGCCTCCATGTCAACAAACTGTCCTGTTTCGGCATCCTCGGGCGAATAGACGACTCGGCCCTCTTTGTTTACGATCCTGACAGTCTTGACGTTAGCCTGTCTGCCGATCGCGTTGATGATCTCGAGCAACTCCTCACGACGGTTGTGCATCATGGCGAAGCGGGTGCTGCTCTTGATGGTCTGGATGCATTGGCTCGAGTTCTCCTTCATCTGAGCGATCAAGGAGCGCTGCTGCGCCGCGATCAAGATGTAGGAAAGAAGGGCGAAGACCGTGACCGAGATCAGGGTCACCGCGAGAATCAACTGAGTCCGAATTCGCTGGCTCACCAAGGCCTCCGATAGAAGCAGAGTCGACACCTGGTGGGCTAACTTGCGAGAGAGCCTTTGGCTCGACCGAAGTTACCCCCCACAGTATTTCGCCGACCTCCGATCGGACAAATATCCCTTCGGGTGGATCCTACCCGCCTCAACAGGTGGTGAGACTCACCCGAGACAGGTACTTATCTCGGGTGAGTCCGACCTATCGAGGCGGAGAGTTGCCAGTCTGATATCGCCCCGAAGTGTTGCCCCCAGTGTCGCCCTCAGTGTTGCAGCTGATCACTTCGTTGCGACGCGCGGTCCGAGTCTTGATCGGAAAACAGGAGCCTGCCGTCTTCGAACGAGCCCCCTCGAATGGCCTGGCCCAAAACCTCGCCTAGCTCTTCGACCCCGATAACTTCGAGCCGGTCTCGGACATCCTGAGGCAAATCGTCTAGATCAGCGACATTCTCGGAAGGCAAGACGATGGTCTCGATTCCTGCGCGTACGGCTCCGAGCACCTTCTCTTTGACTCCACCAATGGGCAGTACTCGACCCGAGAGCGTGATCTCGCCCGTCATCGCAAGATCGTGGCGTGCCGCTCTGCCAGAAAGCGCGGAAACCATCGCCGTAGCCATGGTTACCCCGGCAGAGGGTCCATCCTTGGGAATCGCGCCAGCAGGACAGTGAATATGAGCGTCGACTCCCTCGAAAATGTCTTCTGGAATCCCCAGTTGTGCGGCGTGAGATCGCGCATAGCTCCAAGCCGCGCGTGCAGATTCTTTCATCACGTCGCCAAGCTGGCCGGTGAGAATCAACTCGCCTTTGCCACGCATGATGCTGACCTCGACAAACATGATGTCGCCGCCTGCCGGAGTGTAAAACATCCCTGTTGCGACTCCAGTCTGGTCCTCGATCGACTTTGCCTCGGGGTGAATCTTCGGACGTCCAAGAATCTCGCGTGCGGCATCCGGCTCGACTTCCATCGACTCGACTTCTCCGATGGCGACCCGGCGCGCAACCTTTCGCGCCAAACGCCCCATCTCTCTTTCGAGCTGGCGTACGCCCGCTTCGCGAGTGTAGTGAGAGATCACCTCCAAGATTGCCTCGTCGGTGACCGATATCTCATCTTCCTCTAAAGCATTGGCGCTAACTTGTCTTGGCAGCAGGTATCGCTTTGCAATCTCGAGCTTCTCGCGCTCTGTATACCCGGTGAACTCCACGACCTCCATGCGGTCCAGTAGCGGACCAGGGATGTTCTGGATGAAGTTGGCGGTCGTAATGAACAGCACCTCCGAGAGGTCGAAGGGAACCCCGAGATAGTGATCGACAAAGCTATCGTTTTGCGCCGGATCCAATACCTCGAGCAGTGCGCTCGCCGGATCGCCCTGATACGAAACACCTAGCTTGTCTACCTCGTCGAGCAGGAAGACCGGGTTCTTGGTTCCAGCTTGCTTCATGCCTTTGAGCACGCGACCAGGCATCGCGCCCACGTAGGTGCGTCGGTGACCGCGAATGTCTGCTTCGTCTCGCGCACCGCCCAACGATATCCGGACGTACTCTCTACCCATCGCCCGCGCGATCGACTTTGCAATCGACGTCTTGCCGACACCTGGCGGGCCGATAAACAATAGGATCGGCCCCTTGGATCCCGCCTCCTCAGCAACTACCGGCAGATCGACTTTCTCAGTGGAGTCCGTTTCAAGCTCAGTGGAGTCCGTTTCGAGCGTCTTCACATCCTCTACATCGGGCTCTACATCGGGCTCTACATCGGATTTCGGTTCGGCCGCCTCCACCTCTCGGGAAGCCTTGGACTCATCGTTGCGCCGTGTCTGGAGCTGCCGCACGGCGAGAAACTCCATGATTCTGTCTTTGACGTCGTGCAGGCCGTAGTGATCCTGGTCCAGAACCTCTTCGGCTCGTTTCAATTCGAGATCGTCGTCGCTGCGCGTGTTCCAGGGAAGCTCGGCAAAAGTCTCGAGATAGGTTCTGATGACCTGATACTCCATCGACTCGCGATTCATCCGTCCGAGACGATCGAGCTCGCGATCGACCTCTTTGCGACCTTCTTCAGGAAGCTCGAGCTTTGCCAGCTGCTCGTGCAACTCCTTCAGTCCGGCATCGCTGTCGTCGAGCTCACCCAATTCCTCTTGAATCGCCTTGAGCTGCTCACGCAGAACCATCTCTCGCTGGCGATCTCCGAGCTCTTGCTGAACTTTCGACTTGATGTCCTCTTGGGCATCTAGGACGCCTATTTGACGTTGAACCTGGATCAGGACCTGTCGCAACCGTTCTTCGACCGAGAGGGTCTCGAGCAACGTTTGGCGCTCCTGATGCGAGATCTCCAAGTAAGCTGACACGAGGTCGGCAAGACGCCCTGGATCCTCGGCACTCTGAATGACCTGTTTGACGACTTCTTCAGGAAAACCTGCCTTTTGCCCAAGCTCGGCGGCTCGTTGTCGCACCTCTCTCTGCAGGGCCACAAACGCCGCGTCGGAGGGATCGGTAGGCGACATCTCCTCGGCCCTTCGAACTACAGCCTCCAAATATCCTCCAGAGCTCTCGCTGATGCGCAAGGCAATACCCCGGTACTCGCCTTGGAGCAAGAATTGAACCCCTCCGGTCACCCTTTGGAGTTGTCCGACACGGGCAACCGCGCCGATGGTATGGAGTCGCTCGGGCGAGACCTTCTCGAGGTTCTCGCGTTGTGAAACGGCAAAGACGAGCTTTTCGTCAGCCGCCGAGACGGCCTGGATCGCTTTCAGCGTCCCAGGGCGTCCGGCGCCGATCGGCATCGTCACGCCAGGAAAAATGACAGTGTCACGAAGAGGTAAAACGGGTAACGTAAGTATCTCGGACATAAACCCCCTTAGTAAGAGTCTCTAAGACTCAGAGATAAAAACGCCGAACTTCGGTTTGAAATTCCCGCGGCGAACGGGGAGCAAACTCTACTGTCCGGCGGTCTCAGTGAAGCCAGGGGTCCTTTTTCGAGGGGTCCTTTTTCTCAACGATATGAATTCCTCTGCGCTTGCGTAACCAAGCGAGGCGAAGCTTGAGCCAAGCCTGCTGCCCTTGCATACGAAAAGATCGGACCCAGTCCTGGCGGCGCCAGCCGGTCAGCCATCCAAAGGTGAATCCGACCGCGACACAGATACCGACAAACCCGGCAAAATCGTGGGTGCTCAGGAATCCGAGAAACGCAAAAACAATTTCGAGGGGCAGGAACCAGCGGGCCTGAATCGGTAGTACGAAGAACAAGAGAATCGTTGCAGATCGATTCATGGTCGCAAAAGCGGCAATCAGAATCGTCAGCAGCATACGCTGGCCCTGCATCAAGATCATTGCCGAGGGCAGCGTCTCGGCGCCACCAACCAGCTGTCCCAACAGAGCGACAGCGACGGCAACAAGACCAGCAACGGCAGAGGTGACAATCAGCAGGCGCCAAAAACCTCGACGGCCGAGCCGAGACAAAACATCCTTTCCAAACATGAAAAGAATCAGCAACTCGAGTAGAAACCAGAAGTTCGGCGGCCCAAAGCCGACAAATGGGTAGGTGACTACCTGCCAAAGAAATCCGTTTTTCCAGACTGCAGGGGTCAACCGCAAGAGATCTGGAAACCAGTCCAACGCCGAGAAGAACTGCATCGAGAACGTAACGAAAATGATGCCGAGGAGTACCCCAAGGTCGCGGGGAACCGGCCCTGCCAATCCGCCTCCCAGTCCGCCGCCCGGGCCACCGCCAAAACCAAACCCGCCACGTCCCCCAAATGGATTGCCTTGATTCACTAGGTCTCCATGGCCGCTCGAGTAGCCATCTCCTCCAGAATGTCGGCGCGTTTGAGACTGAGCGTCTCCATCAATGAGTCGAATGGTTTGGCGAACTTCTCGACCCCTACCCGCTGAAGCTCTTCCGTAATCGCATCAAAATCGATTCTGAGCTCATCGAGCTGCGTCAGATACATCCGCGCGCCATCGACATCTTCGGTCAAACTCGACCGACAGGAGCCATGATCCCGAAAAGCCTCCAACGTACTCGGAGGAATGGTGTTGACCGTCTCGCCACCGATCAGCTCTTCGACATAGAGAACGTCACGGTAGCTCGGATTCTTGGTGCTCGTACTCGCCCAGAGAACCCGCTGCGGTCTTGCCCCCATCGTGCGCCAATGTTCGAACCCCTTGCCATAGAACAGCTCCAGGTAGCGTTGATAGGCGATCTTCGAGTTCGCTATGGCGATTCGACCCCGCAAATTAAGAGCCTTATCGCTGCCAAGCTTATCCAGCTCCTCATCGACCGCAGTATCGACGCGGCTGACAAAAAACGAAGCAACCGATGCCATGCGTCTGGGGTCGGCGTTTTTTCGCATGGCTCGAAGGTAGGCCTGGGCCACGGCCTCGTAGTGGGTCATCGAAAACATCAAAGTGATATTGACGTTGATCCCCTCGGCTAGTAGCTGTTCCACGGCTGGAATACATTCTTCGGTAGCGGGAATCTTGATCAGCAAATTCGGCCGATTGACCAATTTGGAAAGACGTCTGGCTTCGGCTACCGACCCATCGGCATCTCGAGCGAGATGGGGGGAGACCTCGAGAGAGACGTATCCGTCCACTCCATGGGTCGCATCAAAGGTCGGCATCAGTATGTCCGCCGCCATCTGAATGTCCTGGACTACGAGTCTCTCGTAGAGCTCAGAGATTGTGGTGGCCCGATTCAGCTGCAAAATGTCATGAATCGCAGTATCGTAGAGGTCGCTCTCGGCGATCGCTTGTTGGAAGATGGCCGGGTTGCTGGTCAGCCCTCCGACACCATCGTCTTCCACCAGGCGCTGCAAGGTGCCATCATTGAGAATGTCTCGACGGATGTAGTCGACCCAGGGCGTCTGACCATAGTTATCGAGTTCTTTGAGCCGATTCATGCGTTCCTCCGAGAATGCAGGCCATGGTAGCAGCTAAAAACGGCCTATTGCGCTGGCCCAAACCTTGCTTGTCATTCTCTTTATGATGAAATGGACAGCGATGAAATGGACTCCTGCGGCGACCTCGAGGTTGAAGGCTCTAACCCGCATTATTCATGACCGCGCGAGCAGAATGTCGCAAGCACCCGTCAGATCGGGTCGCACGTAGGGCTGAGCACCGGAGGCATACTCGAAGTATGTCGAGGAGAGAAGACCGAGTCCGAACCGAGATGGTGGGTGATCGCTGCATTATGCCGTGAGGCTCATGAATGATGCGGGTAGGCGGTTGACGAGAGTACTTCACGACTTGCCCACGCCAGGGACTGACGATAAGCTGCTCGAGCCATTCCACGTAGTGGGAAGTACGAGTTGAACCGATAAAAGGAGCAATGGTGAAGATGGGCAAGTTCGGCCAAGTGTGCCTTGTCTTGGTGTTGATGACGGCGAATCTCTCCGCTCAAGAATGGGGGGGACCAGAATCGGTTGGAGTCGAGGTCAATGACCCCAAGGGCCACCCGGTTAGGGACGCCAAGATAATGCTGACCTACAGCGGTCAAAGCGGAGGTGTCGGTCCCCCACTGGTAGCCACAGACTCCAAAGGCAAAGCGGTCGTCTCCGGTCTCGTACTCGGCCAGTGGCAGATCGAGATCAGTCATCCTGACTACCTTTCCTATGTCGCTATCCTTCATATGCGACCGGGGAAGAAGGCGGCGGTAAGCACATCCTTTTTGGAAGCAACAGGCACATCGCTAACACCGGTCAAGGTCAAGTTTTTCAACGCCAGGAATGCCCCAGCAAGCCAGCCGCTTCCCGATCAACGACCCGACCTGCCTCAACTCGCTGCTGCGCCCGCCGCGCCCCCAGAGACTGTCGAGGAAGAGGTCGCTCCTGAAGTAGTCGCCGAAGCACCTCAACCGGTTGTCAGTGCGGACCAGCCTCCGAGCACAGTGACGCCACCGGTTGGAGCCTATGCCCAATCGGATGACGAGTCGGCCAGCACCGTGACCCCGGCAATCGATACTCCTGTCGTTCGCTCGGAGCCACCACCCACCGAGCCCGCCGTCACTGCCAGCCCCGAGACTGCCAGTCCCGTTGTTGCCAGTCCGGAAACAAGTCCAGTAACCAGTCCTGTTGTTGCCAGTCCAGAAACAAGTCCAGTAACCAGTCCCGTCGCCGAGAGCCCCGCAGAAGACTCTCCGCAAATGGAAGCACCGGCTGCGCCGGAGCCGTCACCGATGCCGGTCGCGGCCCCGGAGACAGTGCCTACTCCCGAACCAGTCGTAGAGCAGGTCGAAGAGCCGGTCGAAGAGCTGGTGGTCATCGAGGTCCCTGAACCCGTAGAAGAATCGCCACCACCTCTTCCGACAGTCGCAGTACCCGAAATAGCAGGGGAACCGGAGTCTGAGCTGGATGCGGTCGAGGAGACGATCGAGCCTCCGGTATCCGAGACTCCAATCTCCGAGCCCCCAGCTGAGGAGCCAGAATCCGAGGCGACCCTGTCGGAGGAGCTACCCGAGGTGGTTACCGAGGCTCCAGTGCCCGAACCGGCGATCGAGTCAACACCCGCGATCGAGCCGGAACCAGAGCCCCAAATCGAGCCCGAACTCGAACTCGAACCCCAGATTGAGCCCCAAATCGAGCCCGAGATAGACCCTCAAATGGAACCCCAAGTCGAACCCGTAGCGCCCATCCCGGCCGAGCCTGAACACCCGGAAGCACCCATTAAGACCGAAGTGCAAGAGACGCTACAAGCTCCTCCAGCGACGCAGCCCGCCGAAAAGACCACCGAGCAACCCACTATTCAGCCCGCCGAGCAGCCCACTATCCAACCGATCGAGCCAGCCGAGACACCGACCGAGACGCCAATCTCGCCACCTGTGACACCAACTCCTGAAGAGACTATTACGGAGCCCCCAACCGAGGTGCCCCCGACCGACGTGATACCTGCTCCTGCCGCCGGCGTGGTCGGTGTCGGCTCCTATCGAGACGGGTCCTGCCCTGACTGTCAGACCGGCGAATGGGCCGCCGCCAGCAGCAAAATAGTCGGCGCCGATTTGACTGGATCCCGGTGTGATCAAGAACTGATCGACGCTACCCGCTCTGCGATGCAGGGTCTCGGTGACTCGATCAATCTCGAGTTGGCTGGCTACCTGGGACCCGTGTTCAGCGACACTGGCAAATCTGCGAGCCAACTAGCAGAGCAAGATCTGGCAGAACCGCTCCGCGGTCGACTCCGACCCCATCTCGATGGGTCGAGTGCCTGTCAGATCGTAGCTCTTGTCGTGCCCAAGACGGTGCGCTACACAAAGACCCGCTACTTTGCGGCAGACCGCGACGGCAGTCGTGAGTGCGCCGCAGGAACCGATTGCGGTATCGGTAACTCGAAGTGGGCCACCAGCGCCCAGCTCGAGAAGGGCCATAGCGCTACGGTCGTTTGGGCGCTGTTTGAAAACACAGCATCTAGTCGGGAGCGTAGGGCAACTTTGGCAGTCTACTTTCGACCGCCGAACGCTCGCTGGCAGCCTCGAACCATCGGTGGTCAGTGAGCTGCCGTCACAGGAACCGCTGACACCTCGGCGCTGAACACAGTGACCGCCTGACCTTCGATTCCGATTCGGTCGCCCCGAGGTTTCATTCGCACCACGCCACCTCTTTGGGAGGCTTGATACCCGGTCAGCTCGTCCGCTCCTAGCCGCTCGGACCAGTACGGACCCAGGCAACAGTGCGCCGAGCCCGTCACTGGATCCTCATCCACGCCCACTCCTGGCGCAAAGAAACGCGACACGAAGTCAAACTCGGCATGATCCGATCTACTGGTCACGATCACGCCCCTCTCGGTCTGATCCGCCAGCCTGGCCAAATCTGGCCTCAGATTGCGCACCTCGGTCTCGGTCGCAACTTCAATCAAAAAGTCGATGCGATTTCTTCCGACATACACGGGTACCGCCCCGAGCGCATCGATGAGGCCCGGTGGCGGCTCGACCGGCTGGGCCGGCTCGCTCGGAAAGTCCATTTCAATCCATGCTCCCCTTCTCCTGGCACTCAGCGGTCCACTCGCAGTCTGGAAAAGCGCCGCATCTCGAGGCCCGATCTCTCCGGACTCCCAAAGGAAGTGCGCGCTCGCAAGCGTAGCGTGTCCACATAGATCGACTTCGACCGTTGGAGTAAACCAGCGCAGCAAGAATCGATCGCCCTGGCGCACCAGAAAGGCCGTCTCGGAGAGATTCATTTCGGCAGCCATCTTCTGCATCCAATCGTCACTTGGGAACTCGGGTAGCAAACAAACCGCGGCAGGATTACCGCTGAAAGGTGAATCTGTAAAAGCGTCGATCTGGGTGATTCTCAAGAGAGCCTCCTAAGACCACATAAATAACATAAATAGAAGTGTGTGAATAACTTCACTGCGCCATCGGGGAACTGCGAAACAGAATGCACTATCAAGCGTTCCAATGCTGGTCACAACAGAAAGGTTCCAACCCATGGAGCAGAAGAAAAAGGTTCTCGTAATTGTCCCTCAGCAAGAGATCTACGACAAGCTAGAGCCAGTTCTACAACGAGAGTCTCTAGACGTCAGTCGATCAGCAAACGCTACAAGCAGCCTGATCTTGGCAACCAACGTCACCTATGACCTGATCATTGCCGAGTATCCTCTTCCCGATCTCAGTATCGTCGACTTCCTGGGAATTCTTCAGGCGCCGACGCTTCCCTGCGAAAAGACACCCATTATGCTGATCGCAAATGACGAGCATGTCAGCGGAGTGACGAAGCATGTGGAAGACAAGGATTCGATCACGGTGCTCGCTCAGAGCTCGGCGGCAGAACATCTTCAGAGAGAGCTCGCCAATGGAATCAGCGACGTGGCGATCCGTAAGGACTCGAGACTGCTGGTTCAAATCGAAGCCGAGATCGATGCCGGGAGCTTGATGCGAGTCTGCCAGACTTCAAACCTCTCTGAAAGCGGCATGATGCTGCACACAAGCCGCCTGTTCCCGGTCGACACTGAGGCATCGATCAGTTTTCATCTTCCTGGGGATCCCCGCACGATCGAAGGCACGATCAAGATCGTGCGTCATGCCGACCCTGCCAGAGAACAGATGAGCGGCATGGGAGTCGAGTTTACAAAGCTGGGCAACACCTCTCGCGACAAACTGCGGGACTACGTTGCGAACCGATACATCGCCCCGGAAGAGACCCTCACGGTCGAGGCGCATGCCAACGTCAGGAACGCCTAGCCACACCCTGCTCCCCATCCAAATTCCTGAATAAAGGGGGACACACGACCTTATCGCGCCCGATTCAATAGTTTGATTCGACCCGATCCCCGACCGTCCCCAACCCGTCTTCCCACCCTGCCCTCACTATTCATGCGGGCTAGAACGATCTGCACACAACGCCGCACTGCGAATCCTGCCAGCTGTAGTTCATAGTCCTTGGTCCTTGACATCGGGCCGTGAAATCAACAGAATTTGAACAATGGTTCAAATTTCTTCCCAAACTAGAGCTTCGCAATCTAGATCCGCCCGGGCCAGATCAACCGGGGTCAAAAACACCTCGACCTCCAAGGCATCGAGAAAGAAGCTCGAGATTTTGGAGGGCGCTTCGCGCGTCTTTCGTGATCGGGGTCTTCACGCCACCGGAATGCGAGATATTGCAAAAGAGTCCGGGATGCAGGTGGGCAATCTCTACTACTACTTTCGCAACAAGCAGGATCTGTTGGCATTTTGCCAGAGCCATACGCTCGATGGCCTGCTCGAGCTGACTCGCAGAGTGACAGACACCCGTCTACGAAGCGACACCCAGCTGTATCTGATCATTCTCGGTCACGTGATTCGGCTGAATGAAGAGACTCCTGGCTCACTGGCCCATCTCGAGATCGAGGCTCTCGACTCGAATCTCCGGCGACCGATTTTGCGCCAACGAGATCGATACGAGTCCGCGATTAGATCGATCATCGAAGCCGGAATTTCTGGCGGTGTCTTTCGAGCCACCGATCCAAAGGTCGCCTCAATGGCGCTTCTTGGGGCCGTGAACTGGACCGTTAAGTGGTTTCAACCCGAAGGGGCCCAGTCCTGCAAGGAGATTGGCCTTCAGTTCGCAGAGCTACTGGTCTCAGGCCTGCTGGCGGCGGGTCAGGAACTGCATCGCCCCGATGAAGATCACCTCGAGCTGGTGAGCAACTAGAAGAGCTCGTTCGCACTCGCAAGGACAACCGTCATGAAACATCACTGGACCACAACGGCATTCGAGATCAATGATGAGACGATCACGGTCTCCTACCCGACCCACCATACGCTGCTCGAGGTACTGCGAGAGCAGTGCCAACTGACCGGGACCAAACACGGCTGTGAGCTCGGCGAATGCGGAACCTGCGCCGTGTTGGTCGACGGAGAGGCGGTTCTTTCGTGCCTGGTCCTCGCCGCCGATCTCGAGGGTCGAAAAATCGAAACTGTAGAGGGCATGCAACAAGCCAACAACCTACACCCTCTGCAAGAAGCCTTTGCAGATCTCGGCGCCGCGCAATGTGGATACTGCACACCGGGAATACTTCTCACCGCTCGAGCTCTGTTGGACGAGCAACCCGATCCGAGCCGTCAAGAGATCAGCGAAGCCCTTTCGGGCAATCTGTGCCGATGCACCGGGTATCACAAGATTCTCGAGGCGGTCGAGTGGGCCGCTTCCAAATTGCGACACGACGAGGTTGCCCCTGGAGACGAGGTGTTCTACGGGTCCAAACCGGAAAACAGCTCAGGCTGACAAGGAATCATTGATGGCTGATCCAATTCAAGAGTCCCGTCCTGAGGCGCCCAATTCTGAAACGCCGACAAATCCCGCCGTAGAGCGCCGCTACATTTCCAAGCCGTTTCGGCGAGTAGACGGGCGCGCCAAGGTGACTGGCGTGACCCGGTTCGCCGATGATCTTCAATTCCCCCGAATGTGCTACGCGAGGCTGGTGCGCTCGAGCGTGCCTCACGCCATGATCGCAAACATCGATTTCACCCAGGCCTCCAAAGTCGAGGGTTTTCTGGGGAGCCTGACGGGGGAAGCCCTGCCCGTGCCCTTCGGCATCCTCCCCGTTTCCCAGGATGAGCACGCCCTTTGCATCGACCGGGTCCGGTTTGTCGGAGATGCGGTCGCCGCGGTCGTTGCGACTACCGATGACGCAGCCTACGAGTCGGCGCTCGAGGTCAAGGTCGACTACGAGCCGCTAACTACCATCGCGAGCGTCGAAGAAGCCCTCGAGACACCCGAACCCAGGATTCATGACTATGGGGACGAAGGGAATATCCACAAAAAGGTCTCGATGCGATTCGGGGACGTCGATCGCGGGTTTGCCGAAGCGGATCTCATTCTCGAAGATACCGTCTACTACAGCGGCAACACGCACCTGCCGATGGAACAGCATGCGGTGGTCGCGGTCCCGGAGGACGACGACCGGGTCACGATCTACTCCTCGACCCAGACCCCTCACTACGTACACCGAGCAGCAGCAAGCGTTCTTGGTCTCGAGGCATCTCGTATTCGAGTCGTAGCTTGCCCCAACGGCGGCGGCTTCGGTGGAAAGAGCGACCCGTTCAACCACGAGATCGTCGCCGCCAAGCTGGCTCTCGATCTGGGTCGACCGGTCAAGATCAGTCTCGACCGCGAGGAGGTCTTCTACTGCCACCGTGGTCGCCATCCCGTCCACATGAAAATCCGTACCGGGTTTCGCAAAGATGGCTCGATGACGGCGCAGCATTTGCAAACCACGCTCGACGGCGGAGCCTACGGCAGCTACGGCGTGGCCTCGACCTACTACACAGGAGCCCTGGAGACCACTACCTACAAGTTGCCCACCTATCACTTCGAAGGTGTTCGCTGCTTTACCAACAAGCCTCCCTGTGGGCCAAAACGGGGCCACGGCACGCCACAACCGAGGTTCGCCTTCGAGACTCACCTCGACAAGGCGGCGGAGAAACTGGGCATCGACCCTGCCGATCTCCGTCTTGGCAACCTCGCCGAACCCGACAGCATCACCGCCAATTGGCTCCAGCTTGGCACCGTAGGTTTGCGACGCTGTATCGAAGCCGTAGTCGAAGGGAGCGGGTGGCGCGAGCGCTACGGAAAGCTCCCCTACGGAAGAGGTCTGGGGCTGGCTTGTGGGGCCTACATGTGTGGCGCCGGCCTGCCGATTTATTGGAATCACATGCCGCAATCGGGAGTCCAGCTCAAGCTCGATCGCTCAGGGGGTATTGCCCTATTTTGCGGTGAGACCGAGATCGGCCAGGGCTCGGATTCCGTAATCGCCGCTATCACCGCCGAGATTCTCGGGGTAGATCTCGAGGACATCCGACTCTGCGTGGCCGACACCGATCTCACCCCTGTCGATCTCGGCAGCTACTCGTCCCGGGTCACTCTGATGGCTGGCAACGCTGCCGTCCAAGCCGCCGAGAGAGCTCGGGACCTGATCGCAAAGGCCGTCGGCGAGAGGTTCGAGATCCCTCCAGAAAGACTCGTATTCTCCAATCGACAGGTCTTCGACGTCGAAGATCCCGACTCCAGTATCAGCTTTCAGGAAGCCATGATCATCGCCGAGGCCAGGTTCGGCACGCTCGGCACCGTCGGCTCTTACACCCCGCCGCGGTCACCGGGTCGCTACAGAGGAGCAGGTGTCGGACCTTCGCCTACCTATTCCTACACAGCGGCCGTAATCGAGGTCGAGGTCGATCCCGAAACCGGTCTTTACCAGCCGATCCACGTCTGGGTCGCCCACGACATCGGAACAAGTATCAACCCTGTTCTGGTCCTGGGGCAGGTCGAAGGCTCTGTCTACATGGGTCTTGGCGAGGCCATGATGGAAGAGCAGGCCTTCCGGAGACTTCCCGCGCATCTGTCCAACGCGCTGGTGCACAAAATGCCTTCGATACTCGAGTACAAAAGCCCAACCTTTCTCGACATGCCTCCGGTCACGACCTACTTGATCGAGGAGCCCGACCCCAAGGGCCCCTTTGGCGCCAAGGAGGTGGGTCAGGGCCCGCTGCTGCCCGTACCGCCGGCTTTGGCCAACGCGATCTACGATGCGGTTGGTGTCCGGATCGATCAAGTTCCGATCGAGCCAAGCATGGTGCTGAAGGCCCTCGCCGCGAAGGCCTCGGGCGAGATCGGACGCTACGGTCCGCCACCCTTCCCTGAAATCGACTTCGGTCCGACCCTGCTTGTACCGACCCCGGAGGAGGGCGGCGATGGCACTGCTACCAACGATTTTAGCTCCAAGAAAAAGTCGAAGATGCGGGGCGCTACGGGAACGATGTCCAGTCGAAAAGACGCTCTGAAATCCAAGGGATCCTCTCTGACCACAGAGAATTGAAATAGAACCTGGAGATCTACGATGCTGAGACTTCCCCCCTTTTCATATCGCCGTGCCGAATCGGTAGAAGAGGCCGCCAGGGTGCTCTCCGGAGAAGGCCCATCGGCTCGGCTGGTAGCCGGCGGCACCGATCTCTGGCCGAATATGAAGCGGCGTCACCAACAGGCCGAGACCGTCGTCAGCCTAATGGGAATTCCAGCGCTTTCCGGAATCGACACCGGCAACAACGGAGAGGAGTTTCGGATCGGTGCGACCACACCCCTGAGCGCTGTGACCCGGGATCAGGCGATCCGAGATCGCTTCCCCGCCCTGGCCCGAGCGGTCGCGTCTATCTCTTCTCCGCCTCTGAGGAACATGGGAACACTAGGTGGAAATCTCTGCCTCGATACACGCTGCACCTACTACAACCAGACTGAGGGCTGGCGACGAGCGATCGACTTTTGCATGAAGGAAGCCGGCCAAATCTGCTGGGTGGCACCCAGCTCACCCAAATGTTGGGCCCATTCGGCCTCAGACAGCGCTCCAATACTCAGCGCGCTCAAGGCTCGAATTCGATTGGTCTCAGCCGAGGAAGACCGCTCGATCGCGGTGGCCGACCTGTTTGAGAACGACGGAATCGACTATCTGAACAAGCGTCCCGATGAGATTCTGACCAACATCTACCTGCCTCGAACCAGCGATAGCAATCACTGTCGATCCAGTTTCTGGAAGCTGCGTCGACGCGGCTCGATCGATTTTGCAGTCTTGTCCGTTGCAGCCGTGGTCTGGTTCGACGATCACGACAGGGTCGAAGAAGCCAGCGTTTATCTAGGCTCGGTGGCCTCCAGACCCCTCGCGGTCCCGGAGGTTTCAGAAGCTCTCCGGGGCCAGCCACTGAATCCAGAGTCGATCGCCACCGTGGCCGATCGGGCCCGCAAAGCAGCTACCCCGATGGACAACACCGACTTCAACACCCAATGGCGCGGCGTCATGGCCGCTCGATACACCGAATCAGCACTGCGCGAGATCGCCGGTCTTGAGCCCTCGCTGCAACTACCTCGCCACCAGATGTCCTTCTGAACTGTCCTTCTAAACCGAGGGTGCTGAAGTGTGGAGGCTGTCAGACAGCCGGAGCGGATGGAGGACGGGCCGGATCAAAAAATTGAATCGAGCCCCATTTGGTCGTGTGTCCCCTTGGATCCGGAATTTTGGAGATTCTGCCTACAACCAGCCGGCAGCCGCTAGCCCTGACCCAAAGTCTCTGCCACCACCCGTTCCGCGGCAGGGACCGTGGTGAAGATATTCATGCGATAGCCCCGATAGATGAGAATCAGGCCAACCAGCTCGGTTATGTACAGGGCCTCGACATAGCCAGCGCGAGTGAGAGCGCCGCCGATGCCTGGGAGGATGGCACCGACAGCGATCAAAATATTGCCCAGATACCGACGGCGAAGCTCCGGGGCCTTTCGAAATCGCAGCGCTGAGACGACAGCTCCACCACTCAGAAATGCGACTGCATAGAGATTGATAAACGGGCTGATGAGGCGGAGCCATTTCCACTCCATCACGTTGCCCGAAAGACGGTGAGCCTCCGCCAGCGATGCATCGAGCGGGGTGAGAAAGACGAGGATCGTGGCCACCGCGATGATTGATGTCATGATCGCTGCAGAGCGATCGGCGAACTTGCGACTCATCAACAGATAAATCGATCCCTGAGCCAAAGGATAGCCACCCATAAATGCGCCCGCCGAGTACCACAGCCGAAATATGAAAGGGTTCCACCCGACAATTGAGGTCCAGGACTCCGCGAAGGTTCCGATGCCGTAGGTCGCCAAGCCGATTCCCCACCACAAAAGGTGTTTTCCACCTCCCTTGGCTCGGTAGCGAGAAAAAAGCTGCCAGCAAAAATAGATCGAGAACAGGGTCGTTGCTACGGGCAACAGCAGGACTGCTCGGTGGAGATCAGATGAATTCATCTCGAGGGATCTTTCTTGACAACGCCGACAGTTACTGCCAGCGGATAGTTATCGCCGATTCACTTCTACTTTGGTCGAGGTTCGACCGATTATAGCTTCTTTGTGAATCAGTACGACGAGCGCGCCAGCCGGGATTTGTTTCGGTGAAGCTCAGGCTAGGAAAGCCAACTGGCAGCCGCGATCGCAGTGGCAACCGCCAGCCAGTGAACAGCAAGAGATGATAGAAAGCTGCCGGATCGTTCTCGGACAACGCCAAGACCCAGTCCACACGCTAGAGCGGCAACAGGCACGAGAAAGATAGTAAGCCCAGGCCAGATCGCCGCCGGAAGTGTCATCGAGGAGAACGGAATCGTCCAAGCCGCATACAGAAGAGCCGAGACTGCCACAGGCCAGGATACAAACCAACGGCCACTCGAGTACTGAACGCTAAAGCTGTTCATCAGCAGGCCATGGGCAAGACCTCGAAAGGTGACCTCAGCGAGAAGGGGAAACCCAAAAAGGCAAAGCCATCCAGTCATCTGTCCGGGCATCACCCCCCCATTCGCCAGCGACCAACCAAAGCTCCACACGCCTCCGGCGATCGCTCCAATCATGACCGCTGGCGCGATCAGACCCCACCATCGACCCTCTGGCCAGCGCAATCCATAGAGGCGTCGTCGACCCCGTCTGCCCATGATGATCAAAAAGATCA
This sequence comes from uncultured Polyangiaceae bacterium, assembly GCA_964195975.1. GTDB lineage: Bacteria > Acidobacteriota > Thermoanaerobaculia > Multivoradales > JAHEKO01 > CAXMQZ01. The sequence goes on from CAXMQZ010000074.1 coordinate 26,776, forward strand.
GACTCATTGCCAGCCCCGCAGCCAGGAACTCGGGCTGACGGTCGGCCAGAGCCTGACTAAACGACTCCAGCCCTCTATTGCCAGCCGATACCGCGAACCACCCTGCCAGCATCGGCACACCACTCGCCACCACAGCCGAGCCGATCGAGGTTGCGCGTTCCAGGGCACTCGGCTTGCGATAGACGAGGCGCAGGATGCCGACAATCTCATCGGGGGTCAGATTGGTTCCTGACTTGCGAGGCGAACCGCCAATCTCAGCCGACCCTCCCCATCGGTCCGCTGCATCGCTCGCCTTGACCGCGGAATCGAGCAAATTGAGCTTCCGATAGGCCTTCTCCAGGTTGACAGGAAGAAACGGATCGACCTGTCGCAAGGTGTAGGACCTCGGGCTCTTCTGCAGCACGATAATTCCGAGACGCTTGCCATAAAGACGCTTGAACTCTTTTTCCAGCTCATAGATCCCACAGTCGCACCGGCAGACAACGGCAATCCGATTCTCGGTCAGCTCGACCTTGGCCAGCTCTTCGATACCGCGAAAGGCCTCGAAGTAGTCGGCCGGATAGACCATGCGATCGAGTACCTGGAGCTGGCTGCTGACAAATTCGAGCGGGTCCATCCGATCCCATTGGCCATGTCGCTTGCGGCTCAGCTCCGGCTCTCGTAGCCGTTCGAGGCTCCGTGACGTCTCCTCGAGGTGGTCTTGTGAGAACCCTGTCAACTCGACGAGCTCCAACCCGTGAGAGTCGATGACACCTTCGAGTCTCACCAGAGGCACCACGACGCTACGAATCGCGGTGTCTGTCAGCCCGAGGTGCATGCTGTTTAGAAGGACCCAGATCGCGATCACGGTGTCTAGATCCGGTTCATTGGCGAAGATCTGCCAAGGTTTTTCGCGCAGATCGAGACCGCGGCTTACGAGAACGAGCGCCTGCTCACACGTAGAAAGGGTAAACGCGCGAACACAACCCTCATGATGGTCCAGGTTGTAGACTCGACGCTCGAGGTCGAGAAACGGCGCGCTCTGTGCCGCACCATCGAGAAAGATCGATCCCTCGTCCGCTTTCTTGGCCGCGCTGGCCGTGACGGTCATATCGCGGTCGACCCGCACCTTGATCTCCGGTGCCTCCAAACAGGCCAAGTACCGACGATCGTCGTCTTCTTTGATGACGTAGCGGTTCGGCACATCGGTCGCCTGCCGAGGTTTGAGAATTTTTTCAGGCCTGTGAAACAACCCGGACGAATCACTCGGGTTTGAATCTTTCGGGCTCGAATCCGAGCCTTCGAGATCAACAGACACTGGTGGACGTGGTTTCGCTTCCATGAGAGACACCGAGCTGAATCCGGGGAGTCGCTATTCTACCAGGCCTATCGACCTCTGTTACGATCAAGAGGCAATGGGTTCATCAGACGACAACAGCCAGTACTTTCGAGAGTCCACCCGAGCCCCCCTGCGCGCACCGATCACGCTCCAGTTAGACACGTTCAAAGAGCCCGAGGCAGGCTTTACAGGCAATATCTCCTTGGGAGGAATGTTCATTGAAGCCGAAAATCCGTTACCGGTGGGCACGATTGTCAAGTTCGAGCTTCAATTCGAGCCACCTCTGAGTGTCGTGCGGGGAACAGCCGAAGTGGCATGGATTCGACCCGATCGGGTCTCTGAAGACAAAAAGGCCGGCATCGGTCTGCAGTTCCGCCACCTCGAGGAAAACGGGCAGGTCATTGTCCGAGGCGCAGTAGAGGAAATCCTGCAGGCACAAGGACTTACGGTGGAACCTCCTACCGTCGAACAGCCCAAACCCAGTCCAAGATCTCGAAGACCGCGGGCCGCGACACCTGCCGGAAAAGGTGACGTGCGGGGTTCGAAGCGCACCAGACCAGAGAAGAAGTCGCGCAAAAAAGCGCCCGGAAAAGCATCAGCGAAAGGTTCCAAGAGGCGAGGGCCTAGCTCCGACCAAAAAAAGAAGCTCATTTACGCGATCATTCTCATTGCAGTCTTGATCTACGTCCTGACGCGGACCCTGGGCTGACCCCGACGACGAACCCATCGTCGATCCACATTCGTAGACAATTCGGCGTCGTTACATATGCAGATGAGTATGGGTAGAACCCTGACCTGTTCGATCACTTCGCTACTTTTCACGATCACCTTGATTGTGGTTGGGATTGTGGTTGGCGCTGGCTTTCTCACCAGCCCTTTAGGTGCCCAGCAACTCTCCGCGATGATCGAGCGAGATGTCCTGGTGTTTTCGTCGCGGAGTGAATCCGATTCCATGCCGACACGAGATGGTCTGACTGTCCTACTCGATGGTCGGGAACAGTCGGTTGTTTCCGTTCAGCCCCTTGCTACCTCGAACAGAAGTGGCAATGACGAATGGCGCGTCGTTGTCTATGTCGACCCTGCCCTGGCATCGCCCCAGGGTCTGGAGGAGTCGATCAACATCCTGGCCGCACAGGCCGAGCGGCTCACTCGCCTCGGCAGCGTAGAGATCGTCGTAGCGGATCCGTTCGCAGAATCATTTCTGGAGCCGACCCGTAATGCGAGCCTGGTCGTCGAGGGACTACGGGATCTCGAAGACTATGCCGATGGTGCTGGCGAGATCCTGGCTCTGAGAGCGGAGATGATCGAAGCTCAGGACGAGGGGGATAGCGAGGGTCTCGAAGCGATCGTCGCCGAAGAGGGATCGTTGCAGTCCAGCCAGAGAACCGAGCTTCTCGCTTGGCTGTCGGCCAACGCGCCATCGAGTCGGCCCACCTGTCTGATCTTTCTCCAGGACGGCTACGATCTGAACCCCTTCGGAGCACTTCCACGCTCACCCACGGGCGATCTCGGAGACAGGGCCTTCCAGGCTCTATCTGAAGAGCAACAGACTCTAGCCGCGGTTCTAGCTTCGCAGGGATGGCTAGCCCTCTCCATGGCGCCACCTCGTCAGCGCGACGGTCTGCTGAAGAGTCGAGAGGACGCCCTCTGGATGCTGACCGAGCCAACCGGCGGTTGGTTGATAACCAACACCGAGGAGTGGGACTCGGCCCTGAGCTCGATCGAGAACACCTATCGGCTGCGGGCGCAATTCTCAGGATTTGTCGACGGTATCCCGCGTCCGCTAGCCGTGCGGACCAAGGCCGGCCAGCGCCTGCGCGCAGCCCAATGGCTCGCTCTCGGGACACCGCTACCCTTATCCGAAATCCGGGCCTACAGAGAGTTGGAGGATCCCGGCCTGGGCCAGGGGAATCTAGAGATTCGCTCGGTTTTGAGACCCGATCAAGACCGTGTGGCTCCTGACGGAAGTCTCCCCGCGATTCTCGAAGCGATGGTCCCTCTTTCAGGCCTGAACAAATCCGCCGCCATCTTTCGAATCACCTTGCTGATCGTCAGACTCGACCAGACTCCTGGGATAGGCCATCAACTGGTCAACCCCGGAAATCTCGATGGTACGGCTTGGCTATTCCGCAAACGCTTAGACATACCTACTGAGATCGAAGGCGCAGTAATCGTTATCGAGGATTTGGAGTCCGGCATGTGGGGCGCTACGACGGTCGAGCCCTCCGAGGAGGGATTCGCCACTACGCAGCGAGGTGTTGTCGAATGGAACGACCCCAGCGTAGACCAGGGTGCCGATGCCCCGGCAAGATCCGCACAACAGAGGTCATTGCAGCCATCCCAGCAGAAGTCACTGCAGAGCTCGGTGATTCGGCTCCTACCGCCGAAAAGACGCCCGGCACGGGGCAAAGTCAAGCTGAACACGCTTATCAGTACCCCGATCGTGCGACGGGTCGATTTCTATCTCGACGGAGAGAAAGTCGAGAGTGACGATCGCTCCCCATTTAGCACCACGGTCGACCTGGGAGATGAGGTTGCCACCCATGTCGTCAAAGCCATGGCCTACGGTTCGGGCGATGCGCTCATCGGGGAGCATGAGGTAAGACTCAACCCCGGTCGCGATGCTTTTCAGGCTCGCATTACGCGGATTCAAGAGCAATTGGCTGACGGCACTGTCAAAGTGGAAGCCGAGGTCCAGGTTCCGACCGGAAAACAGCTCGATCGGGTCGAGTTCTTTCAGAACGACACCATGGTGAAGGTTCACCAGCAGCCTCCCTTTTCAGTGGAGCTGCCCCGGCCGGAGTCCGGGACGCAGGACTTTGTCCGGGTCGTTGCATATCTGGCCGATGGAACCTGGATCGACGACGCCCAACTCCTGACGGGAACAGGCGTCGCTGAGCGGTTGGAGGTCAACCTGGTAGAGCTACACGTCATGGTGACCGACCGACAAGGCGAACCGGTGACCGATCTCGAGCTTGATGATTTCACGGTTCGTTTTCAAGGTAGCGAGCAGGAGATCCAACGGCTCGCGCTCGCTCAGGACGTGCCTCTGGTCCTCGGTCTGGTAATCGACACATCGGAGAGCATGTGGCCTCTCATGCCCGATACCAAGAAAGCGGGCGCGCAGTTTCTGACCGCATCTCTCAACGAGGGCGACTCCGCATTCCTGGTCGATTTTGATACCCAACCACGCCTGGCGCACGGCATCACCGACGAAATCGTAGACCTGCTGAGGACATTCAACAGCCTCACCGCAGATGGATTTACCGCCCTCTACGATGCAACCATTTTCTCCATGCTGCAGTTCGAGGACGCTCGAGGACGCAAGGCCCTCGTCCTGCTTACCGATGGCGACGACTACAAGAGCAAATACGGCCCTCGCCGGTGCGTTCAGTACGGCAAAAGACTCGGTGTTCCGGTCTATGTGATTTCTCTAGCCGGGATTCAAAACCGCCGACGCAATGCTCGCCGCCCGGAGCTCGAGGGTTTGGCCGAGGCAACGGGTGGGCAGGTCTTCTACATCAACGAAATGCCAGAGCTGTCCGAGGCCTACGCTCACATCGACCGTGAGCTGAGAAGTCAGTATGTTTTGACTTTTTCGACCGATCGGCTGCTAGCGGAGGAGGAGCTGGATGCAGTCGCTGTCGAGGTCGACCGAAAGAGCGTCAAAGTTCGAGCCATCGTAGGCGGTCAGCAAATTCAGTAGGGTCTCGGCCGTCTTGTGCGATCGAGGTCTCAGGCAGTCAACTCGCCCATCTCGATCCAAACCCAGCGGCTACAGATCTCACGCGATCTCAGATCGTTGTGTTCCCCAAGGGCCTCCTCCGAGAAACGCATGATCTCTGCCTTCTCGATGTGGGCCCGCCGCATCGCTTCTCGGACGGCTGCCACTAGCGCAAGTGGATTCCTGCTGTCCACGTGCACGCGAATCTCAGGATAGCGAGGCTGGCCAACCATGAAAATCGTCATCTTCGGGTCCCATTAGTTATAGACGCTTCAAATAGCGAAAACGTTTCACTGGCCCGCGATATAAAATTCCCTACGATACCGATGCAAATGCTGGACCAGCTGTTTCGATTGCAAGAGCAAGGCACCAGTGTATGGACCGAGGTCCGAGCGGGTGTGGTCACATTTCTGACTCTTTCCTACATTCTCTTTGTAAATCCACAAATCCTTTCTCAAGCAGGACTTCCCGCGGAAGATGTCGTGGTCGCCACAGCACTGGCTTCGGCCCTGGCCACCGCAGTCATGGGGCTGTGGGCCAACTATCCCTTTGCTCTCGCACCCGGAATGGGACTCAACGCCTACTTTACGTTCGGTGTCGTAGGCGCCATGGGTGTCGACTGGAGAGTCGCGCTGGCAGCGGTCTTTGTCGAAGGCATTCTTTTTCTGATCCTGGCCCTTTCTGGCATACGATCCGCCCTTCTTCGTGCCATTCCGACACCCATCAAGATCGCCACCATGGCCGGCATCGGTCTGTTTTTGGCGATGATCGGTCTTCAGAGCGCCGGGGTGGTGGTCGACAGCGAAGCGACTCTCGTTGGACTGGGAGACCTGACAAGCCAACCGACCCTGCTGGCGCTGGCGGGAGTCGTCTTGATTACCACTTTGATGGCCCGACGTCTGCGGGGTGCGATTTTAATCGGCATCCTGGCTGTTGCCATCACGGCCTGGCTAGTCGGCATTGCTCCACCTCCGGCGCAGCTCTTTACCCTTCCGTCACTGCCCAAGGAGACCTTTCTGGCACTCGACTTTCGAGGTCTGTTTACGGGCAAGATGCTCGGCGTCATCTTCGCATTCCTATTCGTGGACTTCTTCGACACCGCGGGCACTCTCATCGGCGTCGGGCGTCTGGCGGGCTTTGTGGATGATCGTGGTGATTTGCCTCGATCCAATCGGGCCTTCACCGCCGATGCCCTGGGCACATCGCTCGGAGCGCTCCTGGGCACCAGCACCGTAACCAGCTATGTGGAATCGGCGACCGGTGTCGAAGAAGGAGGCCGCACGGGTCTGACAGCCGTCACCGTTTCGATCCTCTTTCTACTCTCCCTCTTTCTGACTCCGATCTTCGTTGCCGTGCCTGCCATCGCCACCGCTCCGGCACTGATCATCGTAGGCGCCTTGATGATGCGTGGCTCGCGCGATCTCGACTGGACAACCCCTGACGAGTCGATCCCGGCCTTCTTGACCATGATCGTGATGCCTCTGACCTACTCCATCGCAAACGGCATCACGATCGGCATCATCGCTTTTGTCGCCGTGAAGACACTCGCCGGTCGGTGGCGCGAGATTCATCCTCTGTTGTATGCGCTGACAGCAGCGCTGCTGGCGTTTCACCTCTGGCGCTAGCTCCTTGATCGAGGTCAAAACGACGTAGAATCAAGGATTGACGTGCCAATTACGAACTTCTGGAGAATCTGACTTGAAATCGCCATCGCTGATCCAGTTTGCCCGAGGAGAGGCTCCAGCAGAGCTCTTGCTGCGCAATGCTCGAGTCGTCAACGTCCTGAGTGGCGAGATTATGACCACCCATGTCGCCCTGGTGAGGTCGCGAATTGTCGGTTTGGGTGACTACGAGGCCGAGGAAACCCTCGATCTCGACGGCGCCTATCTCGCTCCCGGCTTCATCGACGCCCATGTACACATCGAAAGCAGCCTGGTGCCACCGGCTGAATTTGCGCGTGCGGTCATCCCGCTCGGCACCACGACCGTCGTCACCGATCCCCATGAGATCGCCAACGTCCTGGGTCTCGAAGGCGTTCGATTCATGTTCGAGAGCGCCAAAGACGGTCCTCTGAGCATGTTTGTGATGGCCCCGTCCTGCGTCCCGGCGACCCACATGGGAACCAACGGAGCCGTGCTACACAGCTACGATCTCGGTGGGCTCAAGTCCGACCCCTGGGTGCTTGGTTTGGCCGAGATGATGAATTTTCCAGGAGTGCTTCACGGTGACACCGAGGTGCTCGAAAAGCTCAGGGTCTTTGAAGAGCTCGTCATCGATGGACACTGTCCGAGTCTTACCGGCAAGGACCTTGCCGGCTACATAGCAGCTGGGATCGAATCCGATCACGAATGCACGACGGTCGAAGAGGCCCGAGAAAAACTTCGGCTCGGCATGACAATCTTTCTCCGCGAAGCCACCAACGCGCGCAACCTCGACGCGCTGCTTCCCCTGGTCACTCCGGAGAATCACCACCGCATCTGTTTTTGCACGGACGACAGACAGCCAGCTGATCTGCTCGACGAAGGGCACATCGATTTCATGGTTCGCAAGGCGATCGCCTTCGGAATCGACCCGATCCAGGCCATTCGCATGGCAACCTGGAATCCAGCAAGCTACTTCAGACTCACAGATCGGGGCGCCATCACTCCCGGACGGCGAGCCGATTTGATCGCGTTCCGCGATCTCGATGCACCACGACCCTACCTGGTCATTCGAGGGGGTCGCCCGGTAGCGCACGATGGGCGAATGACCGTTCGTCGACTCAACCACCCTTCATATCCGCTGAGAAGCACGATGAATGTCAACTGGGACAAAGTCGATCTGACCATCGAGGCCGGCTCCGGACAGGCTCGAGTGATCGGTATCGTCCCCGATCAACTGGTTACCGAGCATCTGACTCTGGACGTGACCCGAAACAACGGTCATGCGGTCTCCGACCCCAACCTGGACATCCTCAAGATGGCGGTAATCGAGAGGCACAGAGCCTCGGGCGCGGTCGGCCTGGGCTTTGTCAAGGGACTCGGGCTCAAACAGGGCGCGCTGGCATCATCGGTGGCTCACGATCACCACAACCTTGTAGTCATCGGAGCCGATGACGAATCGATGTTGACGGCGGCCAAACGAGTCGCCGATATTGGAGGTGGGATGGTGGCTGCCAAAGGGTCGGAGATTTTGGCCGAGCTCCCGCTTCCAATCGCTGGACTCATGGTCGATGAACCCATCGAGGATGTCCGCAAGCGGCTCGATGAAGTGCTCGAAGCCGCGCACTCTCTCGGAGCCACACTGCGCGATCCATTCATGGCAACGAGCTTTCTCGCGCTCGAGGTCATTCCCAGCCTCAAGCTGACTGATCAGGGTCTGATCGATGTCGAACGCTTCGAGCGAGTGCCACTTTGGGTGGACTAGACCCCCGAAGGCAACTCTACCGGTCGACCAGCGTAGTTGAATACGGCCAGACACTGAGGAGTATCCATATGAGATCTGTCTTTGTCTTGCTTTCGGTTGCCTTGATTCCAATAGCTTTGGTCACGACTGCGCCAATCCAAGCTCGAGAGGATCCGCTCGAGCAGGCACGCCGGCTAACCCAGGAGGAGTCATGGCAAGAGGCAGCTGCGGCCAGTCGCCGTATTGTCGAGAGCAATCCCAGACAGGGTGAGGCATGGCTTCTTCTCGGAGTCTCACTGCGCAACCTCGAAGACTACGATGCCTCGATCGACGCTCTCCTGCGTGCTGTCGAGCTCGAGTTCCAACCTGCACGATCCAACGCAGCCCTGGCTATCACCTACGCCCAGGCCAACAGGTCGCTCGAAGGTCTTGCTGCTCTTAGGAGCGCAGTCGAAGTCGGTCTTCCGGCTTCGGTGTTGGAAACCCATCCAGGCCTCGAATCGCTGCGGCAAGAGTCCGAATACGGTGAGATCCTAAAGCTTGCAGAGCGGCTGTCACACCCCTGCGAACACGATGAGCGCTATCAAGCCTTCGATTTCTGGGTGGGTGAGTGGGATGTCTTCATGGGCGATCAGCAGGTCGGCCGCAACCACATCACCAAGCTCCAGCGAGGCTGTATCGTCCATGAGAGCTGGACTTCGGCCTCCGGTGGCACCGGTGAAAGCATCAACTTTCTCGACCCAAAGACCGGGAAGTGGACTCAACATTGGGTCGACGAGAACGGCGGAGTTGTCTGGTACGCCGGCGGTCCGAAAAACAACGGAATGCACATGGTGGGCGAGAATATCGACTCCGAAGGCAAGGTCAAGGCTACACGCGTCACGTTTTCTCCCGAGGCCGACGGCACCATCCACCATTTGATCGAGCACTCCGACGATGAGGGCAAGACCTGGTCGGTCTGGTTCGACGCGATCTATAGACCCAGTGGAGCCACTGGGACCAACTAGTTCGGAGCCAGTCCAGAGCTACTTCGGAGTAGACTCATTTCGAGAGAGCGGTTCGAAGGATTTATCCGGCCTCCCACCTCTAACCTTTGAATAACCTTTGAATAACCTTTGAACGGGCCACCTTCTGGCGTTCGAGCAACAGAGATGATTCGCGACAAAGCACTGGTTGATCAGCTCCTGTCAGGTGACGATGAGGCCTTTGAAGAATTCTTCCAGGCGTACTTCCCGAGACTGTTTCGATTCGCAGTTGTAAGGCTCAATTACGACAAAGACGCCGCCGAAGAGGTCGTGCAAGCGACTTTGACGCGAGTCATCCAGAAGCTGGGGACCTACAGGGGAGAGGCGAGCCTTTTCACCTGGCTCTGTACCTTTTGCCGGCATGAGATCAGCGCCTTCTATAAGAAGTCACAGAGACAGCCCAGCCAGATTGACCTCATCGAGGAGATCCCAGAAATCCGTGCTGCTCTCGAGTCACTCATCGATACGACCAGCGATCAACCCGACGACAGGCTGCGACGCAAGGAGATTGGGCGGCTCGTCCGTGTCACCCTCGACCACCTTCCACCCCACTACGGAGATGCGCTGGAGTGGAAATACATTCAAGGATTCTCTGTACGCGAGATAGCAACAACGCTCGGTGTCTCACCCAAGGCCGCCGAGTCTTTGCTGACGCGTGCCCGACAGGCATTCCGCGACGCCTTCGGCACTCTGACCA
>CAXMQZ010000075.1:0-11029 GCA_964195975.1 uncultured Polyangiaceae bacterium
TTTCCAAGAGAAGCAGATGCGCCATCGATCGTTGATTCGAATGCTATATTGTCCGCTCCGGTCTCCCTTGAGTCTCTCCAACCGATTTCCTGGCGGCACCCTAAGCTCCTGGATGGCTTCGGCAGCATTCTGTCAGACCCCGATCGCCCGCAAGCCGCAGGCGCGCGCCGCCAGAGCCAGGGCTTGATCGTGGGTAGCCATGACGAGGTCGTGGTCGCGGGTCTCCTCCCAGTCTCAGCTCTGATCCGCTGGTAGCTGCTCTAGCTCCAGCTCATCAGCGAGCTGTCGATACTCGGGATCTCGATGTACGAGCAAACTGCCATGGCGCAAGCCATGCGCTGCAATCAAACTATCGGCCAGAGACAACCTGTAGGTTGCCTTGAGGCGAGAAGCCTGGAGCAGAAAACGCTCGTCATTGTCCCAGAGCACGGTAGCGCCCAATTGAGTGAGAAGCGCATAGCGTCGGTCGGCCTCTGCAATATTGTGTCGTCGGGCCGTGACGTAGTGGACTTCGAGCAGAGCCACCCAGGGGATCAGGACGACTTCATCGCGCAGCAGTTTTTCGACTCGTGTCGCACCCGGCTCGTCCTCGATCATCGCCAAGAGTGCAGAGGTGTCGAGAAGGTAGCTGACCGAGCTTGGCCTATGAGCCACGTTTGCGGTCTCTTGTGCGCTCGGCTAGCAACTCTTGGACCAACCCTTCCCCTCGTCCGCTGCCGCGCAGGGCGGCGATGGGATCGGAGGGGAGTGGAATGACGCGGATCGTCGATCCGTCGTCGAGCCACACGACTCGGTCACCCTCCTGGATTCCGTGGCGGCGGCGGATTACCGCCGGGATCACCGTTTGCCCGCGCCGGGTCACGGCGGTATCGGGGGTCTTCCTCATGTTTGAATATTACATGTCAAAAATCAGTTTTGCAAGTTATTTTGATATTTTGCAAGTCAAACAAAGCCGGGCGGAGTGGGGCCGAGCAATCATCTTGGTCCCTGGGCTTCAAACCACAGGAACGGAAAGACCTCTTCTACGCTGCTTTGGATATAGGGTCGCAACCCGCTACCGATACGCAGCATGAAAGCAGGTTCAGTGCCGGTATTGAAATGCTGATGCTGGGTCTGGGGACCCTGAACATGAAGCGAAGTGCCAGGTCCCCACGGAACCTTCTCGCCGTCGACAATGCTGTGCCCATGCCCACTGAGAACGTAGATGATCGCCTCCATATGGGTGTGCCGGCCGCTATGGGCACCGGGGTCCTCAATCAGAAAGCCGCTGATAAAAGCCAACCTGTTGGGAAAATCCATCTGCCCTGATGAACCCATCAGCCGTACCCAGGCGCTGTGATGACCGATTCCGGTGGCAAGGCGGGCCGCCTGATTTCTCGCTCCTGGCTCATCGCCTGGATTCCGTTGCCACAAGTCCACCCCACCTCGAATACGCGCTTCGAGCCAGGCGCGCAGACCGATGGCACCATCTCGGTACAAAGCCTCCTCCCACAAGAGTCGAATTCGTCGCCTATTCTCGTCGTAGCCGTCCTTGGAAACCGTCAGCTGGGGAATCGTGGTGCTCGGGCCGCGCTCTTCGAACTGCTCGAGCCGATAGAGACCCAGGTAGCGCTCGAGCGGATAGGCGGTGGCCGAGAAGTAGCGCAGGGTGTCGGAGCCGGTATTGAAAAGCTGGTGCTCGTCACCGTACGGTACGCCGATCGTGGACCCGGGGTAGATGTCGTAGCGGACCCCATCTACGGCGACAAAGCCCTGTCCGCTGATGACGTAGATCGCCTCTTCCCCATGACTGTGCCTACCGGTATGCCAGTCCGGTGGTATCTCAGCGACGGAGGTCTCGATGCCCCAGGTGTCAAACCCGGTCTCAGGTGAGACCAGCAGAGCGACCCGGGCATCTTGAGGCGTCGATGTCCAGACGAGGTCTTCTTCGTGGAGACTGGTGCGGGCTGCTTGTTTGCGTTGCTGACGATCCTCCCAAACCTGCAGGCGAGCTGCGTAGAAGTCGTCCGCGGGGCTACCCGGCGTCGCGAGGGTCGTCAGATTCTCGACGCTCCCTTGGAAACTCGTCGGGACGCTCGCTGGATAGTCCGGTGGCTTGATCTCGGTATTGGGTACCCACCCACAGCCCCGTAAACCCAGCACCAACAGAACCGTCATGGAAGATCGAGCACTCGTCATCGGCTACTCTCCAATAAAGGGGACACGTAACAAGTACATGTCCCCTCTGTTCTCAGCTCAACTTGCATCTTGCAGGCCTGGCACCGTCACTGCCATGGGCGGACCACGGCGAGCAGGTGGCGAACCTCGTCGTCGATCTCGGAGGGGTCGGCTACGGTCTCGCCAATCTCCTCGCGCAGCAGCCGGCCATAGCGTGTCCGCATGCGATGCACCGCGGTCTTGATGGCGCCTTCGGTCATTCCGATCTGCTCGGCCACTTCCCGGTAGGAAGTTTCGGCTCCGGCACCCGTCACATAGCCTTTGAGCTGCTCGAACTGGGCTGGATTACTTCCCGACGCCGTTTCGACCTCGAGACGTTCCATGGCCCGCTCCATCATCGTGAGCCCCCACCGCCGTTCGAAGATCTGATCGGGCGTAAGTGTGTCGACGGGCTCGAGCTTGTAGCGAATCTCAGCGCCTTCGGCGTCCATCGACAGGGTCCGAATCCCGCCGCCACGTTTCAAGGTCTGCGACTTTTCGACCTCGTGCAACAGGAAGTTTTTCAGCGAAGCCAGAAGAAACGAACGAAATCGTCCCTTGGCCGGATCGATCGACTGCAAACGGTGCTTTTCCAAGAGATCGGCGAAGAACGCCTGGGTGAGATCACGTGCTTGATCGGGATCCTGGCCATGACGCCGCAGGTAGGCATAGAGCGGATACCAATAGGCATTGCACAGAAAGTCCAGCGCCCTGCGCACCTCGGTCTCAGTGCCATCCTTGGCAGCCAACACAATCGACCACTGGGTAGTGGCGAACTTGTTGCTCATGGGTTCATACCCTACCGGGTTTTTGAGCGAGAGAGTTACTCTCGACTCGTCGAGTCTTGAATGGCCCTATTCTACTGGATGGGTTCTACCGGATGGGCTTGACGTGGAATGGGGTCAGGAAGCTACCAGGTGGGTACATCTTGCCAGCCGGGGAAGGGGCCGACCTCGAGGCTCCAAGCGGTGGAGGAGGTGGGGTCTTCGACGGCATGAATGTTGGTGAAGCTGTGGAGCTTGGCCATGAGCTCTTCGTGGGGCAGGGCGTGGAAGGGGGGTTTGTCGAGATCGGGCATGGGCCAGAGGCGAATCTTGCCCGAGGTACTGGAGGCTATCCATTGGCCATCCGCGGAGAACTCTATCTCGCGAACGCCGTCCTCATGGCCTACCAATAGGTGAGGGTCGCCGCCCGAAACCTTTCCGACCCAGACGTCTCCCTCCTCGGTCCCCACGGCGAAGAGCTGACCGGTGGGGTCAAGGACCGCCGTTGTTACTGCGGCGGCCGGGAAACCCTCGAGGCGACGCTCGGTTCCACTCTCGAGATCGGTCCACCGAGCCTCGAAAGACTCCGTCGAGTTCCCTCGTGGCTGAGTAGTCGTCAGGAGGTAACGGCCGTTCGGCGACAGGTCGACCCGAGCAATGAGCCCAGGTTTGGGACCCAAGATCCACTCCGCTCGACCGGAGGCAATGTCCCATCTTCGGATACCGGTTCGTCCAGCCGTGTACAAGCTGCCGTCGGCCGCAAATCCAAGGCTGTTGACCAGACACTCGCCATGTTGCGCGTCGTCCCCCCCCGTGTCGTCGCCCGGCGTGTCATCTCCCAACGTGCCATCCTTCAACGTTTTGGGGACACCGCAGTTTTCAACTACGTCGAGCTGGCGGGATTCGCCCGATTCGAGATCCCATATCAACAGATCGATCGTTTCCTCGTCGGGTTGGAGTGGGTAGTGGGCCGACGCGGCGTATCGACTCGTCGGATCAAACACGACCTCCGTTGGCCAAGCCGGCCCGACCTCGAGAACTCGATCGGGCTCTGTGGCTCCGATCGGCGCGAGCCAGACTGCGTTTCTAGCTGTCAGAATTTGCTCGCCCGAAGGATCGAAGGCCAAGGCCAGACAGCCGTTCGCCACGGTTCGATCACCGCCGAGCCCTGTCTCCAAAGGCCACATGTGCAGACCCGAGGCATTGGAGCAGGAGGCGAGCCACTTCGAGTCGGGCGTGAAGTCCAGATCGCTCAGCCAAACAAAACCACGGTCCTCATGCGGATCGACCGACCTCACGTAGGGCCAGTCGACGGGCCAGAACGCGACATCGGTGCCGTGGGTGGTGGCCAGCCAGTGGCCGTCCGGGTGGAAGGCCCCATGGTACCCATCTCCCCCGTCCTTCTTGCGGAGTATCAAGGGAGAGCCATCCAGAGGTGTGTTCAGATCCCAGAGATAGGCCGACGCTTCGGACGACGAGGCCATCACGAGTCGTGAGTTGTCTGGGGAGAACTTTGGCCACGACAAAGGGTCAGGGCTCTTGTTTCCATCCAGAGTCAGCTTTGGGTTCTGAGCCTCGACCTCCGTCGACCAGACATAAAGTGCTTCCGACTTCTGTTGAGTCGTGACGATGAGCGAGGCATCGGGCGAGAAAGCAGCATGGCGCACGGCTTTCTCACTCTCACCCAGTTTGCGTTCGCGCACGGGAGTGTCGAGCTTCAAGCGTCGCAGAAAAAGCTCGCGGTCCAGAAAAAAGAGCACCTGACTCCCGCTCGAATCCAAGAGATGGTAACGGTAATTCGGTGGCAGCTCGAGCCTGCCCAAGGGTTCTGGGTCGGGTGCTTGGTAAGGGAAGGGAGGGGTGGGGATGAGACTGACGTCAAAGACTCCCGGCTTCTGAGACAACGGTTGCAAGATGGGCAATCCGATCGCGGTCGGAGGTGCGAACGCAACATCTTGCTCCCACCTCAAAGTCGGAAGCGCCTCGAGATCGGGAAGCGTCCAGCGCTCCAAGGCCTTCATTGAAATCTCGTCGGCGCCCAACTTTGCGATGGATCGAACAAAAACATCGCTTCGAGCCGAGAAGGCCAGGCCGTTGAGTGAAGCTATCATTCCGGACGAGCTGCCGAACGGCTCGGAAAGCTCACCATCGGCCGAGGCGAGTCGAACCTGGTCATAGTCGATGGCCAACCAACTGCCGTCGGGACTGAAGCCGACCTTGTAGTTGGGAACGGAGAGAATCCGTGCGACCGGGCCTCGCCACAGAACCTCCAAAGCGAAACGCCTGCCTTCGGGCGTGTCCGCAAGCTCGAGACTCTTGGTGGCGTAGGCGAAGGCACCGGTCGGAAAGGTGTCGAGCTCGAGCTGCCCAAGCGCTAGTAGCTTGCTGGCTTCAGCACGGAGAGCCGCCTCCTCGGCCTCCTGCCGCGACAGCTCGGCTTGGCGCCAGAGACCCGCAACGATGGCCAGACCCACGCCCAGAACGGTAATCACCGTCGCCAAGATGAGCCGGCGACGGCGCCGGTTCCGCTCGGCTTTGGTGAGCATTGCCGCGGCGAATTTCTCCTCTGCCGAGCTAATACCGCCGCTGTAGCGCTCGCGCCACAACTCGTATTCCTTGAACGAAGTACCTGTCCAGAGAAGATCCTCGGGTTTGCCCCGCTCCTCCCACATCTGTGCTGCCTGTCGGAGTTGATCCCGCAGCAGTGCCCCCTCTTCATCTTGTGCTTGCCAGTGCACCAATCGCGGCCAGTGGGACAGGAGCGATTCGTGGATGATCTCGATGCGGTGGCGAGCGGACTCCTCGTCGTCTTCGTCGACTTCGATTTCGTAAGAGGTTAAGAGGCGGGCGTCGATCAGGGTATCGAGGACGGCGGCCGCGGAATCAGGGGGACATGTACTTGTTACGTGTCCCCTTGTGGGATCGTGTACCTTTCCGCGCAGGTTATCTTCCCCCTCGGCAAACACCGATAGCAGCGCGTCGCGATCTCTTGCAGCCCGGGTTCCCTGCGCCGTGACCAGATTGCGGAAGAGCTCTCGGACGATTGAAATGTGATCTTGACCGATCTGCTCCAGGGTCTGTTCGGCGTGCCGGGCGAGGGCACCGCCGACGCCACCGATGCTCTCGTAACCCTCCCGAGTCAGCAGGCCACTTTCACGGTCTCTCTTCTCCCACAGTCGCGACGCTGCAAAGGCCAGCATTGGCAGCGCGCCACGCTCCTGGCCTACTTCTCCCACCATCTCGTCGACCAAGGCGTCGTCTTCGAATTTGTAGCCGCACTTGAGCGCCGGCTGCACCAGGGCCCTGCGCAGGGCGCCCCCCGACAGAGTTCCCAAGGGTGTGAGCTCTGAGAAGAGAGGCTTCAAGGGCTCGAATCTCTGGCAGTGGAAGAGAAAATCATCCCGCATGGAGAGCAAGATATGAACGTCAGCCTCGAGGGCCAATCTACTGAGGAGCTCGGCGAACTGGGCCTGTGTCTGCGATGGGCTCTGCGTAAAGAGCTCTTCGAATTGATCGATCACGATCAGCACCTGGTCGTGTTTCCGGTGCCACTGCGTGACCAGCGAAACGGCGACGTCCAGGTCTTCAAAGTTTAGAAGCTGCTTCATCGCCTCATCGTCTCCAGAGAACTCAGACACCAGGGCCTGACCCAAGGCCGTGAACGGGCGATTCTCCGGCGTCGCCACCACTACTCGCCAGCCGGTTGGAATGACCGGAAGCAGACCGGCCCGAATAAATGAGCTTTTGCCGGCACCCGAAGGCCCGATTAGACCCAGCAGCTGCGGGCGCCGGAGTTTTTTCCACATCTCCTCGACTTCCAGCTCGCGGCCGAAGAAGTACTCAGCGTCCTCCTGGGTAAACGAGGCCAGACCCGGATAGGGCTTGACTTTCTCGGCACCGTCGACCCGCAAGGTCACCTCTTCCAAGGCTCGCGCCAGGGTCGACGCCGTCGGGTAGCGCTGCGCGGCTCTTTGAGCCACGGCACGCTTCAGGACCGGCGCCCAGGGCGAGTCAGGCAGCTTGGGCGGATCGTGGTGTATCCCTTCCCAAATCGATGCGCGAGCCTCGTGGGTCGCAATACCGTTGGGAGCGATCATCTCGACCAAGACCACACCGGCGGAGAAGACATCTGCTCGCGCATCGACCGAGTCTCCCCGGGCCTGCTCCGGCGCCATGTAGGCCGGTGTGCCCGAGACCGTACCGGTCCCGCGCGCCGTCAGGTCTTTGGCGATTCCGAAGTCCATCACCACGACCCGGCCCGAGCGGGTCATCATGATGTTCTCTGGCTTCATGTCCCGGTGGACCAGGTCGGCTGCGTGAATGGCTTCCAGGCCTGCCAGAAACTGCGAAGCGATCTCCCTGGCCTCGGCCAGATCGAGTGGCGCCCGCATCTTGAGGATGTCCGCCAGGGTGATGCCGTCGATGTACTCCATCGACACCAGCTCGCGACCATCCAGCTCGTCGAGCTGATAAATCCGACAGACATTGGGAGAGATGACCTCGCGGGCGCTACGCACCTCCTGACGCAGAGCCTCCAGGGCGCGCTCTTCAGTCAGGAGTGCCGGGCGCAGCGCCTTGAGCGCGACATCCACCCGCAGCTTCAAATCGAAGGCTCGCCACACCTCGCCCATTCCGCCACGGCCCAAAAGCGTGCTCACCCGATAGCGGTTGCCGAGAACCTGACCTTCAGCAAGACTGTCTTCTGAATATGCCCGTGAATATCCCAGCGTTGGAGCTTCGCCGGGAGGGCTCGAGTCGCCCAACGCACTTCGGTCCTCCAACGCCAACTGGGCCAGACACTGCAGACACATGCCCGCCGCCCACGGCTCGTCAGACAACGAAGTGCCACAGTCAGGGCACCTGGCCTGCATGGCTAGCTCTACCATGATCGAATCATTCTGTTGGGCAACTGTACATGCTCGGCGCCGCTCGGTCTGCCCCCTAAAACTCCAGCCTCAAACCCAACTGATAGCTGCGGGGCTGCTGCCAATCGATCGGAGCGCCCATTTCCAAGTCACCGCAGCCGGTGACTCTCTCGCAGACATCGGTCACACTTTCCGAGTCGAACAGGTTGAACACCGAGGCCAGAAGGCGCAGCCGGGTTGGGCCGATGCGAAAGCCCTTGCCGGCTTGGACGTCGAGGGAACTGCGCGAGCCCTCCTTGCGACTGCCTCGGGGCTCGAGAAAGACCCGGTATGCCGAGCTCACGCCCGAGCCCGGCGGGGGTGATCCGAACGGTGTCCAGCGGAAATCCGAGCTCCACCCACCGATCACAGACAGCGTGAAATCGTAGGGCAACAACGCATAGCCGCTGAGCTTGACGCGATGTCGGCTCTGGTCCGGGAGATAGCCGTAGCGATTGACCCAGGTGTAGGGATAGACGTCGTAGTCTTGGGTGCCGCCAGACCCCTGATCGACCGAACCCTTCGAGTCCGAGATCACCCAGGAAGCGAGCAGGTGCAGCCGATCCAGGGCGCGGCTCTCGAACCGCAACAGCCAGGCCTCGTAGTCCGATCGCAAGCCTGGCAGATTGGCAAACAACAAGAAGTCGCAGTCGGCGTCTGCGCTGGGGATGGGGTAGTTTCCCTGGCAGGTATCTTCGACCAGATCGGTTCCCTTCTTGTTGATGTAGCTCACCTCCAGCGCTGTGCGTCGGAAGAGCTCGCGCTCGAACCCGACCATCCACTGATCGACGTGCATGGGCCGTAGGCCGTCTGCAATTTGGTTGGGTTCGCCGCCGTGAACGTCCGCTGGATCCAGCAACCACCCGGCAGGATCCCAGGCTTCCGGGTCGGTGCGATAGCCGAGACCCCAAGCGGCGGCGATCCCGGAGCATGCCGAGGGATCCGGAAATCCGAAGAACGAGCACGAGAACCAGTCTTCTATGGGCGCGGCACTTGCTCTCGAAAAAAACGAGAGCATCATGGTCGCGGGCGACATGAATCGCCCCCACGAGGCGCGGACCATGTTGCGCCCGTTGCGAGTGACGTCCCAGGCAGCTCCCAGGCGGGGCTGCAGCTTGCTCACGTCCGCGACCTGGCCGGTGTTGTTGTCGTAGGTGGCGCGATCCCAACGTAACCCCAGCTGCAGTGTCAGGTCGGGGCGAACCCGCCAGGCATCCTGGCCATAGACCACCTGGAAATCACCGTTGAATTCCCTCTCGCCCTCCACCGGAGTCAGCCGCATCGCAAAGGGAATTGGATCCCCGGCCGGAGCCCGATCGAGAAACCTGAAGCCCTCGTTCCCCTCACGGCAGCGACCCTGGCCGTTGGTGCAGACATCGTCCGTGTAGGTGGCCGCACCCAGGCGTGCTCCCGCTCGGATATCGTGTGAGCCGGCGATATCGTCCACGAACCAGCTCAGCTCAGTGGCGATCTCGTCGTCGACGTCATTCCAGATACCTTGGCCTAAATAGTTGCCGTAGGACTCACCATTGAAGGGGTTGTGATGTGCGATGGTCACGAGATCCCCATCGGCGGGTTGTTCTCTGTTGGGTAACTCATGGCGACCAAGTCGCAGCGTCCATAAGAGGCTGTCACTCAGCACACCCGTGAGCTCAGCGGAGCCGATCGCGGACTCTCCTTCCCAAGTGGCGGTTGCTTCGGAGGCCACAAACTGCGAGCTATTCCAGTTTTCTTCAGACTTCGGGTTGTAGGAGATCTTCCCCAGAGCCGACCACGATGGGTTCGCCTGCCAGTTCAGCTTGCCGAAATAGACATCGCCGATGTCTATTCCTGTCGTCGGCGCGCCCGTCGGTGTCCAGAGCTCCTTGCTGTGGCTATAAGCCCCGAAAAACCACAGCCGGTCCTGGAGAATCGGACCGCCGAGGGTCACCGAGGCCCGCTGGCTCTCGGATACCTGCTCATCGGGATCGTAGTGATCGCCACGATTTTCGAAATCACTGTCCGAATACCGGACATCCAGAGTGCCTACGAATTTGTTTCCCCCGGATTTGGTCACCACGTTGATCACACCACCGGTTGCCTGTCCGTACTCGGCCTCGAAGCCGGCGCTATGGAACGCCACCTCCTGCAGCACATCGACCGGCAGTGAGGTCGATGCTGGAGTCGGTCCTCTAAACCACTTGTTGGTGCCGTCCATGTTGTCGAGAAGGTAGGTGTTGCTTTCTGGCACCGAGCCCATGATTCGTCGATTATCTTCCGGGTCAGTTCCAGCCGCCTGACCGATGAGAGCTTCCCAGTTACCAAACATCCCAGCCGTCTCGGTGATGTAGGTGTCACTGAAGGTTTGGCCGGTCGAGATCTGCTGGGGGTCGACTACCGGTGTCGATTCTCTTACCTCGATCAGGTCCTCGAACGTGCCTCGCGGCAGGTTCACCCGCAGCTCGGTCATGCGGTCGACGCGGATCCGCACCTCGGTGAGTTCCTGGGTCACAAATCCGTCCAACGTGAAGCGGACCGTAAAGATCCCCGGGGCCAGGTTCGGATACTGAAACCGACCGTCGGCACCGGTCTGAGTGAGCTGCTCGCCGCCGATTTGAGTCGGCGCGGTGGCTGAGATGGTTACTCCTGGTAGCGGAGCGTCCTCATCGTCCACGACCAGCCCCATCAGCTGACCGGTCGTGGCGGCGGTCGCTGGGCAGACCCAGGTGAGTAGGACTCCAACGGCCAAACACCAGCAAATCCCCGTTTGTAGGTTGATTCGATTCATGTCGGCGCACCTCCTGCGACCTGGAAGCCTTGCCAAGATCGTCAATATTCGGTTTCTCGTCCTCTCAAGCGGGAGAAACGGAAAACCCGGAATTGGTTACAACCGTCGTCGGGGAGTGCTGGCACGAATCAGCGTCATCCGGTCCCGCCACCAGGCCACCTTGTAATGGGCTACAGGAACGCTAACCTGGCACTAGCCGGGGCCACCACACCCGATGGGGTAGGTGCCAGACCTGCGAACAAAGGGGACACGTAACAAGTACATGTCCCCCGTTGATCTTAGCTCAGCAGCAGGCGCAGGTCATCGGCGGTCAGGTCGCGCAGGGACTGTCCCTCACCGCCGAGGATGGCGTCGGCGAGATCACGTTTGGCGCTCTGCATCTCGAGGAGCTTCTCTTC
>CAXMQZ010000076.1:0-7433 GCA_964195975.1 uncultured Polyangiaceae bacterium
GCGGTGCCTGTGAAACCAACCAGGTCGAGCTCGACAAAAGTGGACCCGTCGGCGGGATCCGTGATCGCAACCACCGGAGCCGTATTGGCATTGACGGTGACCGTGATGATGTCTGTGCGAGTCTCGGCGTGACTGTCGGTAACCGATGCGGTGATCGTGTTGATTCCGGCCGTAAGTACCACCGAGAAGGATCCGCCCGAACCGATCGAGCCATCCAGATTCGATGTCCAGACGAGGTTGGCGGTGAGATCACCATCTTCAGTATCGCTCGCCGTGCCGGTAAAGCCGATCGAGGCGTCCTCGACAAAATTCGATCCATTGGCCGGTGCCGTGATCGACACAATCGGTGGGGTGTTGGGCGTCACAGTCACGGTAATGGCCGCCGAGCCAGGATCGCCATGACTGTCGTTGACTGAGGCGGTGATGAGATGTGTGCCGACGGAGAGCACCTTGGAGAACGATCCGCCTGCGCCAATGACACCATCCCGGTCCGAGCTCCAACTCAGCGCGGCCGTGAGATCGCCATCTTCGTTATCCGAAGCAGTTCCGGTGAACCCGAGCGAGGTTGCTTCGACAACGCTCGAACCGTTGGCAGGTGCAGTGATGCCAACCACCGGAATGGTGTTGGCGTTGACCGTGACCGTGATGAGATCGGTGCGGGTCTCGCTGTGGCTGTCGGTGACCGACGCCGTGATGGTGTGGGTTCCGACGCTCAACACCTTTGAGAACGATCCGCCCGCGCCGATCGATCCATCCAGATTGGAAGACCAGCTCAGAGACGACGTCAGGTTTCCGTTCTCGGTGTCGGCAGCGGTGCCGGTGAAGTCGATCGAGGCGTCCTCGATGAAATTGGATCCATCGGCAGGGGCCGTGATCGTTACGGTGGGAGGAGTGTTGGGATCGACGGTGACGGTGATCGAGGAAGACCCGGTCTCGCCATGACTGTCGGTGACATCGGCTGTGACGGTGTGCGTGCCGACGGTAAGAGTTGCTGAAAACGATCCGCCCGCTCCGATCGGTCCATCCAGGTCGGAAGTCCAGCTCAGGGTCGAGGTCAGGTCGCCATCTTCGAGATCGTCGGCCGTGCCTGAAAAATCGATCGTGGTGTCTTCAATGAAGTTGGAGCTGTCGGCCGGTGCCGTGATCTCGACCGTCGGTGGGGCATTGGGGTCGACCGTGACCGTAATCTCCTGCGACCCGACCTGCTGTTCGGAGTCCTCGACCGAAGCGGTGATTATGTGAGTGCCGACGGTCAGAACGACCGAGAACGAGCCGCCGGTACCGATCTGGTCATCCAGGTCGGATACCCAGGTCAGATTGGCGGTGAGACTGCCATCTTCGGTGTCGCTGCCTGTGCCTATAAAATCGATCGAATCATCCTCGATAAATCCGGCGCCATCGGTGGGCTCGGTAATCGCAACGACCGGCTGATCGTTGGTGTAGATAACCCGGAGGATCTTGCCGGTGTCGTAGTTGGCGTAGTAGAGATGACCGTCGGGGCCCATTTGAATGTCGACCACTCGGCCTCCAGCCGCAGAGACCAGAGCCAGTCGATCAGTCTTGTCGGGTAGACCCGTGCCGTCGGCAAACATGGTCCAGACACAGTTGCGCGACGAGTCGGCAAAAAAGAGGGCATCCTCGTAGGCGGGTGGGTAGACCGCGGAGTCGTTGAAGGCCACCCCGGTGGCCGACGAGCTACCGGTTCCGCAAACCTCGCCCGCTACTACTTTTTGGCTATGGTGATAAGCGTAGTGCGGAGCCACGGTGTTGATCCCGAGCGGGATGTTGTCGGCATAGAGCGCCTGGCACATGTCCTGCTGGTCGAAATTGCCCTGGTCGTTACTGCCCGAGTTGTCTCCCTCGTAGCAGGGCCAACCGAAATTCTCGACGCTGCCGACAGGATCGGCGACTCGGTTGACCTCTTCCCAACTGCCCCAACCGACATCGGTGATCCAGATCTCGTCGGTCCCGGGGCGGTGGTTGATCCGAAAGGGATTGCGCAGCCCCATGGCGACGATGAAGTCGTCGTCAGGGACGGTGTTGAGAGTCACCAAAGGGTTGTCCGGCGGAGCCTGAACCGGGACGCTACTGACGTCGATCCTCAGAAGGGTGCCGTCGAAGCTGGCCTCATCAATATAGGTGGGTCGGTCTGGAATGTTCAGATCGGTACGGTCCGACGGAGTCAAGATGTCCTGGCTTCGCAGCGCGCCGCCCTCGCCATGAGTGCCGTCGTTTGGGTTCGGAACGCTTCCGGTGGCAATGCCATCCGGCGGGTCGTCGCAGGGATTCTGGGGGGTACCATCCTGGCCCCAGTCGGCAAAGTTGAAGCTGGCGCCATCGCCGGCGCTGACATAGAGATATCCGTCCCGTCCAAACACCAGATCACCGATCGAGTGACTGGGGTACTGCTGACACCAGTTGCTCGACAACAGCGGCTCGTCGGGTCCGACGATGCCCACCACCGGTAGCTCTATGGCCTGAAGCGTGAGGGGGTTGACCTGAATCCGCGACAGGATGCCGTAGACCACACAGCCATCCCCAGTAGCGCCCGGTGGATTGGGGCAGGGATCCTCAGCGGTCGGTGAACCGCCCGGCCCCCATCGGGGATAGGTGCCGTCCTCAAACGCATCAAAGGCATAGAGCACATAGATGTAGGGGACCAGGGGGTAGCTTGGGTCGATGGCAA
The DNA here is from genome assembly GCA_964195975.1 of uncultured Polyangiaceae bacterium. Taxonomy (GTDB): domain Bacteria; phylum Acidobacteriota; class Thermoanaerobaculia; order Multivoradales; family JAHEKO01; genus CAXMQZ01. The sequence goes on from CAXMQZ010000076.1 coordinate 2,687, forward strand.
GCCCCAGGAGACCTCGATCCCAAAACCCGTGCACCTTGAGACTGAGATCGATGACAAGGGTTTTGGTGGTGTCGTTGAGATCCTCATAGGCGTAGATCTGACCGTGTTTCTGGGCAACAAAAACGTTGCCATTCGGGGCGAATCGAACCGCGGTCGGGTGGGTCAGACCGGTAAAGGCGTCCTCGTCAGCGAAGAAAGGTGGAAAAAAGGCGGCACTCAGCGGGTTCGCGGCGGCTAGCAGGCCTGCTGCGAGGACAACAAGCAGCACCGCGGTCTGCCCATGAATGCCTTGACGTCTTTGCCGGGATGCCATGCGCTACGATTCCTTGCAGGAGCTCGCTTCGAGTGAATAGAGCGGGAGGGGCAGGGATCGAGGCCAACCCTCTCTTGTCCAAAAACCAGCTCAACTACATGGCTGGCATTGTGCCAGTGGGAGCCTCGACCTTCTAATCCATCGACACAGTCTTATTTGGCTAAGTGCCAGTGCACGAAACCATTTGCATATGTGCACTCCGCGATGCCAAGAGGAGCTAGAATGTGGTCTGCTTTCGTGTGAGGGTCTTTCAGTTCTGACCGTTGAAAGTTCAAAACCTGTCTGGTCCAAATTCTGGTGGACGCCTTGAGCCGTAATAACGCCATAGTCGTCGCTTTCCTGGTACTTCTGTCGACACTGACAATCAGCCTCGACTCCTGGGCCGAAGCTCCCTACACCGAGGGAGGAACACAGCCTCAGCTGCTGCCCCCTTTCCCGCTTGAACATCCCGGTACCTGTGCCCAGTGTCATGCCGGCTACGACCCCGATAATCATGTCGAGCCCTGGGATACCTGGGCAGGATCGATGATGGCCAATGCCGCCCGCGACCCCATCTTCTGGGCTGCGCTCGATGTGGCCAATGCCGACGGTGAAGAGATGGGTTTTGCCGGCGTCGGCGAGTTTTGTCTCCGCTGCCACACACCGAAAGGATGGACCGAAGATCGGGCCAGTGCCGATCTGAGTGCGACACCGCCCGATCCACCGGGACTTGGCGATGCCGACGGTTGCCTCTTGGGACCATCGCCCTTTCGCATCGGCGACCCCGATAGCGATTTCTCCGGTCTGACCTGTCATTTTTGTCATCGTATGATGGTCAATCAGACTCCGCCAGCCGGTGAGCTGCCCTTTTATATGGAGAGTGGAAAGTATTGGATTGATGAAGAGGTCTGTGAGAGCCAGATCCCGTTCCCGTTCGAGCCTTGCCGTCGTGGTCCCTACGACTACGACGCCATCAATGACCCGACACCCCCGCATCCCTGGATCCAATCGGACTACTTGCTCGACAACAGGATCTGCGGCAATTGCCACAACGTCACCAACCCGCTTCTAAATCTGGTCGACGCGAATGGTGACGATGCCGGTGTCGGGGGGTTTCCGATCGAGCGGACCTTTTTGGAGTGGGAGCAGAGCGAATTCTCCGACGATCAATCACCCAGTTTTGCCAACTGTTCGAGCTGCCACATGCCCGATGCGACTCAGGATCCAGCGCATGCGTCCGTCCAAGCCCTCTACAACCGAACCGGGAATATGCCGATTCATCAGCTCGTCGGAGGAAACACCTGGATCCCGCAGGTCCTGAAAGGCGAGTACCCGAGTCTCAACAGAGATGCCAGCTTCGATGCCACCACCGCCTGGGCCTTCGACATGCTCCAGAATCGATCGGCGCTGGTGGAGGTCACGACCCCGTCGACGGTCCCTGTCGAGGGCACCCTCGACGCTGAAGTCAAGATCACCAACCTCTCCGGACACAAGCTGCCGACCGGCTACGGCGAAGGTCGACGCATGTGGATCCATGTGGTGGCCAAGGATGGAGCAGACGCGACGTTTTGGGAGAGTGGCGCCTGGAGCCAGGCCACCGGCGTTTTGACCGACGATCCTCAACTCAAAGTCTACGAGGTCCAGCAAGGGATTTGGGATGAGAACGGTATGGGCACCTGCGACGTAGTGGATCTTGGAGGCAATCACCTCTTCCATTTTGTCCGCAACAACTGCGTCGCGCTCGACAATCGCATCCCGCCGTTGGGTTTTACCGGTGGAGACAACCCTGAGATTGAACCGGTCAACTACACCTATCCGGAGGCCACTCCCGGGGTGTTGGTCAACTTCGATGTCACTCAATACCAAATTCCGGTGCCGCAGGGTACCGAAGGGCCGGTCACCGTCGAGGCCACACTCTATTACCAGACCGCGAGCAAGGAGTACGTCGAGTTCTTGCGCGACAAGGCCGTCGATGGCGGCTATCCAGACGACTGCGTGGGGCGCCACGACCCGCTCCCGGCAGGGATGAGCCGGGGAGAGTATCTCTACTCGCTGTGGAACGATTCAAACGGGACCAACTACGGCAAGTCGCCACCGGTGGATATGGATACCGCGCAGGGTGTCACCGAGATCATCTTATTTTCGGATGGATTCGAGTCGGGCGACACCTTGGCATGGAGCAGCACGGTACCCTAGGGCTCGGCAATCGATCACTGATGGTTGTGTCCCTCGGTCTCGCTCTCCGAGCCACCTCGCCTCCCACCCGGCTAGGCAGGCTTGCCTCCCACCTTTGAGGGTGTTGGGTCCTGTCTTTCGATCGAACACAGTAGTAGTCGTAATCCTGGCGCGCTCGGGAGCACCGTCTCTCCGAACAAGATGCCAAGAGAATAAGGATCCGCTTGGAGATCCGAACTTTCAAGGAATGCAGGAGGTATTTCAGTGATTACCGATAAGAAAGCCGATCTGGCAGGACCTGGAATCAGCACCTATGAAGAGGTGGAGAAGATTCTTCCGAGTGACTATGAGTCGATTCTCACCCCGAGGGAGACCATGGAGGCGCTTTTTGCCGCCAAACGCTACATCGAGGACAATCTGTGTGAAGAGCTCAATCTGATCATGGTCCAGGTACCGCTCATCGTGGATGTCAATAGTGGCGTCAACGACCTGCTCGATCGGGATGGCTCGCGTACTCCGGTCGAGTTCCCCTGTGGCTTGGGTCTGGATAAGCCGATTCAGGCGCAGGTCGTTCAAGCTGCGACGAAGTGGAAGCGAATGGCTCTCAAAGAGTTCGACTGTCAGGTCGGTCAGGGGATCTGCACCGACATGCACGCGGTGAGAAAGGACTACTTCCTGGATCACGATCACAGCGCCTATGTCGACCAGTGGGACTGGGAGCGGGTGATGGGAATGGAGGACCGCAACCTCGAGTTTCTTACCGATATCGTCAGGAGCATTTGGAAGGTACTACGGGGCGCCGAGCTCCACGTACAGGAGATGTTTCCTCAGCTCAAGAGCAGTAGGTACCCTGACATGCCCGAGGAGCTGACCTTCTTGCATGCCGAGGAGATTCTCGACATGTATCCCGATCTGCCGCGCAAGCAACGCGAGACCGAGATTTTGCAGCGGTACCCAGCCATCTTCATCTATGGAATCGGTTGGCCCCTGGCGGACGGATATCCACATGAGATGCGTGCAGCCGACTATGACGATTGGGTGACGGAAACGATTACGATCGATGGCAAACCGATGCACGGCCTCAATGGCGATATCCTGGTTTGGAATCCAGTGACAAAGCGACGTCACGAGCTGACCTCGATGGGGATCCGCGTTACCAAGGAGACACTGCTCAAGCAGCTGGAATTGAGCGATCAGATGGACTTCTTGGAGCTGCCGTATCACCAGGCCATCATGAATGACGAGATCCCGCTCTCGATCGGAGGCGGCATCGGTCAGTCGCGAACCTATATGTATCTACTCAAGAAGGCTCATCTGGGTGAGGTGAGCGTGACGATCTGGCCGGACAAGCTCAAGGAGATCTGCAGCGAGAAGAACATCCATGTGCTCGAGTAGCTCGATCATGCGGATCTCACAACAGCACCTTGAATGGACATACCTTGGAGAGCTCTATGCAAGATCAGACTGATGAGAAGACCTGCCTGGCCTGTCACAGGGGAACCGATGCAACTCCGCTACTGCGGCTGGCGTATCTCGATTCCGAGCTGTGGATCTGCCCCCAGCACCTACCGATCCTGATCCACGACCCGGCTAAGCTCATCGGTCTGTTGCCAGGGGCGGAGAACTTGAGCCCAGCCGATCATCACGACTGATTCGATCTCGAATCGTATTTCCAGGTAGTGAGATGGCAGGTCCTCCTACCTAGTCGACCGACCAGATTCTCTCGAGCGGTTCCAGAGCATCGATGGGATCCGTCTCGAGTCCGAAGAAGCGGACTCTCCCCCAACGAGTTTTCAACGAGCTGCCCTTCTGAGTCGACCCCGACATCTTCCAGAGTTTCGGGGCGTGGATTGGAATACCGAGGTTGAGCGGTTCGAGATTTCTAATGCTGATCGCCATGGCAGCTGCCTCCTTTTCCTGTCGCAACAGTGTTGAATTGGCCTAGCCCTCGGCAGCGTGGCGTTCCGGTTTGAATAGTGCCCGGATCCTTGGCTTTGTGACACCGGGTCTCCCCGGCTGTACCCTTGTTCAGGGCTAGGTGAGAAAGCTAGCAGGCGTCTATAGACGTATGAGGATGCAGTACTAGGGAGAGCTCAAAAAAGCCGTGTCTTCAGTCTTTTCAGGGATCGACTTGTGGGCATACTTCGATGCCTCAGCCTGCTCGGGGTCGCTCGAGGGAATGAAGGCGGATCTCTCATCCGATGTCGCTTCCGAATCTCGTTTTGGTCCGGGAGGCAGGCTGGCGATGCTCGCCGCTGCAACCGGTGCGACGAGCTCGGC
>CAXMQZ010000077.1:0-43496 GCA_964195975.1 uncultured Polyangiaceae bacterium
AGAATCGGGGAACAATCGACCAGCCGATCGGCCGCCACCCGCAAAAGCGGAAGGAGATGACCGTTCGACCCGACGGAAGACCCGCCCGTACCGAATACAGGGTCGTAGCGGGGGCAAATCGTATCTCGCTACTCGACATCGAGATCGCAACTGGTCGCACCCACCAGATCCGTGTTCACATGAAGGCCATCGGACACCCCCTGGTAGGAGATCCGACCTACGGTGAAGCTCGATGGAAAGGTGCGCCGAATAACTTGAAAGGACCCTTGAAGAAATTCAACCGGCCGGCGCTTCACGCTTGGAAGTTGAGCTTCGAGCACCCGAGAACCGGTGAAAGTATCGAGTTCACGGCCAGCCCCGCATCGGACCTGGTTGAACTGTGGCGCCAGATCAGCGGCAGCGAGTTTCCCAGCTCTGAAAAGCTAGCGGGCTAGATTCGAGGGCTCAGCCAAGAAGCTCATCGAGCGGCCTGTAGGGCTTGTTCTGCGATTCCGCGACCGGCTGACAGGTAATGTGCCCGTCGTAGGTGTTGACACCCTGGTAGAGATGTTTGTCCTCTCGCACGGCTCGGTCGACACCCTTGTCGGCCAACGCCATCGCATAGGGCATCGTGGCGTTGTTTAGAGCAAATGTGGAGGTGCGCGGCACGGCGCCCGGCATATTGGCCACACAGTAGTGGATGATGCCATCGACCTCATAAACCGGATCCGAATGGGTTGTAGCACGAGTGGTCTCGAAACAGCCACCCTGATCGACCGCCACATCCACGATGACCGCGCCCGGCTTCATCAGTCCGAGCATCTCGCGAGTGACGAGCTGGGGTGCCGAGGCACCGGGGATCAAGACCGCTCCAACCAGAAGGTCCGTCCGTTTCAGAGCCGCCATCAAGTTGTGGTGATTGCTCGCCAAAGTGGTCACCGCGCCGTTGAACGTGTTATCGAGCCACCGCATCCGCTCGACACTGGTTTCGAGGATCGTGACCCGAGCACCCAGACCCAGCGCGATCTTGGCCGAATTAAGACCGACGATGCCACCCCCGATAATGACGACATCTCCCGGAGGTACCCCCGGAACGCCAGAGAGAAGGGTTCCTCGCCCCCCTAGAGCCCCTTGCAGATAGAACGCACCGAGCAGCACTGCCATCCGCCCCGCCACCTCGGACATCGGACTCAGCAGGGGAAGACCTCCATGATTGTCGGTGATGGTCTCGTAGGCCACGCCGGCTACTTTGCGCTCGCACAAAACGTCGGTAAGCACCGGCAAGGGGGCAAGATGCAGATAGGTGAAAAGTGTCTGCCCCTCTTTGAGAAGGTCGTACTCGGGTTCTACCGGTTCCTTGACTTTGATGATCATGTCGGAGCCGCCGTAGACACTCTGCGCGTCGGAGACGACCGTCGCACCGGCCTCTTCATACTGTTCGTCGGCGATACCACTACCGATTCCGGCCAGGGTCTCGACCAGGACTTGGTGGCCGTTGTCGATCAAGGAGTGCACACCCGCGGGGATCATGGCAACCCGGTACTCGTGATCCTTGATCTCCTTGGGTATCCCGATTTTCACTGAGCGGCTCTTTCGGGACCGCCGATGCTGGGCGTCGACCCCTGGGCCTTCTGACCACCGGTCATCTCGACGTTGCCCTTGAAAAAGGCGCCTTCGGCAATGATGACTCTCGGTGCTGAGACATCGCCTTCAATCCGGCCGCTGGTGTCGATCTCGAACCGGTCGGAGGCCTTGACGTTTCCAAAGACCTTACCGGAGACCTTGACCGACTCCGCATCGATATCTCCAGTCACGCGGCCATCAGAGCTGATTGTAACCGCCGATTGCATGTTCAAACGGCCTTCGAATTCACCATCGATAACTACATCTCCCTTGCCACTGATCTCACCCTTGAACTTGACACCGGTCGCAATAAACGTCGACTGTCCGGATCCGCCATCTGCAGCTGCCATGATCGATTCCTCTTTCCTTTGGATTATCCAATGTTCCCAGATTAGAAGATGGAGCGGGCAACGGGACTCGAACCCGCGACATCAAGCTTGGGAAGCTTGCACTCTACCAGCTGAGTTATGCCCGCCCACAAACCTCTAGCCCTCTGGGGCGCAAAGAATGTAGCCGAGCCATATCAAAGCGTCAAGTCGGCTCCAAGACGGTTTTCTCGTCTCAGATCAGCCCACACGCTCGGGGATGAACCGTGGATGACCACCTGCCCTGCACATCGTTCGAGTGTCATCCGACCTTGCGGCGCTTGAATGCCGCGCTATACTGTTGACTCATGACACCCGCACCGAAGGAACCTCCCGAAGCCGCAGAGATCGAGTCGCTCTACTTTTTCCCCGATCGACAAGTAACCCGGCATCAGATCGCGCAGATCCTCGAAGGCGACAACGAGGACGAGCGTGCCTGGGCGATTTCGCACATGTTGCGTTACGCCCAATGGGACGATATCTGGCTCTATGTTTCTCGGGATGAGGTGCGCAGCATCTTTCCGTCGCTCGAACTACCCGAGAACTTGCGTCAAGCCTGGGCTCGGATGCTCAAGATCGAAGCGCCCGTAGGCCCCTAGAAGCTCACTTCTCCGCTACCGGCACAAACGTCACCTCGAACAGCTTTGGCCAGTTTTTTCCGGTCAAGAGAAATACTTCGTTGTCCTCATCGTAGGCGATACCGTTGAGCACATCGACCCCGACACCCTCCTCGTCCGACAGCAAACCCGAGGCGTCGATCACGGCGATGACCACGCCGGTTTCGGGATCGATACGTACGATCGTATCGGTCTGGTAAACGTTGGCGTAGATCCAGCCCTCGACACACTCCAACTCGTTGAGTCGGTAGACCGGTCGTGATTCGAGCGTCACGCGCAAATTGCGAAGGGTCTGAAACGAGCTCGGATCGCGAAAGGTCAATTGGTCGCTGCCGTCGCTTACGACCAGCCGGCGTCCGTCGTAGCACAGACCCCAGCCCTCGCCCTCAAACGAGAACCTCCCTAGTTCGTCAAAGCTCTCGATATCGTAGATAAACCCGACTCCCGCGCGCCATGTCAGCTGCACGAGGCGAGCGCCGACTCGGGCCAGCCCTTCGCCAAAGTGAAAGGAGCTCAGATTTCTTTGGGCCTCGACAATCCCTGTGCTCGGATCGACTCGACGTAGCCTCGAGTCGCCATATTCTCCGGTGCTCTCATAGAGTTTGTCCTGATACCAGACGAGCCCCTGGGTGTAGGCATCTCGATCATGCGGAAAACTTCGGTGGACCCGCACCTCGAGCCTCTCTACCCTGCCCCCGTCGTCACTCGCCATCGGCGCAGCATCTACTGTAGGCGACAGCAGTCCGCCAAGGAGACAGAGGCTTGCAACGAAGCTTGAGATCGTGTTATCCAATCGCTGACCTCCGGCTCTTCAGGTTTCAAGATCTGTGCCTAAAGCAGCGACCTCGAGTCAGTCAGGGGGTTCGGCAGGGGGCGAATTTGATGAACGCGTCGCAACCCAGGCCATACAGCCGAGTATTGCAACAATGGTCAGCAGTGCCAGCACCTCGTTCCCGGTGGGTCCGAGGTCGATAGGAAAACCTTCGATCCGCTGCCCGCCCCGAAACCCGACCCACATGGCAAGCAACACCCCGGTAAGACCTCCGCCACCGACCAGACCAGACCCGAATAAAACACCTCGCTCGCGCCGCTGCTCGGCGACCTCGATAGGGACTTTCCGGGTCAGCAGATAGCGCATCAGCCCACCAAGAAAAACGGCAGCCATGGTCGACAAAGGTAGATAGACACCAACGGCAAACGCGAGAACGGGAATTTTGAACAACGAAGCGACGCCAGCGATACCGACTCCGATGAGGATCAGAGTCCACGGAAGGTTCTGGTCGAGCACGCCGTCGATCACCAGCGCCATCAGGACCGCCTGCGGTGCCGGAAGCTCCTCGCCACCCAAACCGCCCGGAACGTTCTGATTGAGCATGATGACCACCAGGCAGACAAATCCGGCCGAGGTCACTACACCGATGAGCTCTCCGATCTGTTGCAATCGAGGGGTTGCGCCGAGCAGAAAACCGGTCTTGAGATCCTGCGAGGTATCGCCGGCGATCGAAGCCGCAACGCAAACCACGGTGCCCACCATCAGTGCCGTGGCTTTGCCCATCATGTCGGTCCAGCCAAGAAAATAGAAAATCAGACTCGTCCCCAACAGGGTTGCGATGGTCATCCCGGAAGTCGGGTTCGACGTGACACCGACAAGACCGACGATCCGGGAGCTGACGGTGACAAAGAAGAAGGCAAAGACCGCGATCAGAATCGACGCGATGGCCCGAACAGCAATCGAATCCAGGTAGCCGAGAATCCCCGGGACGAAAGTCAACCCAAGCAAGATCCCCCCCAGGATGAACAAGACGACCTTGAAGGAGAGATCTCGATCGGTGCGCTCGACATCCTTGTCGGCCCCCCGCTTGCCGATCTGGGCAATACCGATCTTGAACGATTCGATCATGGTGGGGATCGACTTGACCAGGGTAATCATGCCGCCTGTGGCTACCGCACCTGCACCGATATAGCGCACATACCGGTTCCAGATCTCGCCCGCGGACATATCCTGAATCAGCTTGACGGTCTCTGGAAAGAGTGGGTCGCTGAGGCTGCTGCCCCAGAGGTTGATCAGGGGAATGATCACAAAAGCGGAGAGAGCGCCGCCCGCGACCATCACCGAAGCAATCCGTATTCCCAGAATGTATCCAACACCGATCAGGGCCGGCGACACACTGATGGCTAGGTTCGCCTTGAAGCCCAAAGCCATCTCAAACTCTGAGCGCACGAACTTGAAACCATCTGTGATCAGCATGAACAGCATCCCTGCCCCGATGCCGAGAAAGACCGGTGTTGCTTGTTTACCACCCCCCTCTGCCGCGACCAGGACCTCGGCACAAGCGAGACCTTCCGGGTAGGGCAGTTGGCCGTGCTCCTTTTTGATCAGATAGCGGCGCAAAGAAATCATCGCCAGCACCCCAATCAAACCTCCAGACATCGCCAGTAGCGTGATCTGTAGAAGGGGTGGATTCATTCCCCAGATAAAAAGCGCTGGAATCGTGAACAGGACACCTGAAGCCACCGATGAGCTGGCCGAGCCGATGGTCTGGGACATGTTGAGCTCGAGAATGCTGTGACGCATTCCGAAGGCTCCCAGCAGCCTGAAGACGACAACAGTGAGCACCGCCACCGGTATCGATGTGCTGATTGTCAGGCCAGCTTTGAGACCAAGATAGGTATTGGCAGCTCCAAAAACGACGCCAAGGATGATGCCGGCGATAGCTGCCTTGAAAGTGAACTCGGGAAGAGTCTCACCTGCCGTATAGGGAACATAGGTCTCCCCGGGCTCGATCTCGTAAGCTTTCGATGAGAGCTTTTTTGCTGCCATCTACGGGGACTCCGGCAGCGACCTTACCATGAGCGAATCTGGCTCCAGCCACAGCCGTTCGGGTCGATAGCAAGCGTCGTGGCTCCGATCGGTTGCCCCGGTGGGACCGCTGGCGATGATACCGGCTCGGTTCTGCTTTGTGCTGGTCGCTCGAGCGCACGTTCGATCGTTCGCGCCAGAAAAGCGCGGTGCGCCGAGTCGATTGTATGTCCCCCTTCGCTGCCCTGGGTCAGATCCAGTATCTGTCTCAGCTCCGCTTCGGCTCGCGACCGCACTGCCGAAGATGCCCTCTCGTTTTCAGATACTTCGATGAGATTGGCGACCACCACGCTCTGAACCCGTTGGCGAATGGCCTGATGCCGCTCGTTCGAGTCGATCGAACCAAAGGCTTGCAGCCGCAGCTCTTCGAGAACCTCTGAGAAGTCGGGCTGTTGCGAGTCGCGGCGGTGGTAGTCGACCATGCGAGCCGCCCGCTCATACTGCACCAGCGCACCGATCGCCATGTCAGCGGCCGTAGCGGCAGCACCGAGAGCGTCGAACACCGGAGCGGACTGGCCGGCAAATTGCTCGCGATTGATCTGATAGCCAGCCGGCCGAGGAGGAATCTGGCTCAAGATGGATTCCGGAATATCGAGTGCTTCGGGCGAGATCGTTGCGAGTACCGCTGAGAGCGCCCGGCGCTGCTCCGCTGCGTCGATAGGTCGAATCGGTACCTGTCCATCGCCGCGAATGGCATATCGGTACTGTGCTCCCCCAATCACTTTGACTGTGGCGGCCAGTTGATACCGATGATGGAAATAGAGTGGTACGAGAACCTCCTCGAGGAGCGCCAGCGGCTCGCCCGGCGCAACATTACGCTGACCAAACCCGGCCAGGGCGATCCGTCGCACCTCCATCTCGAGCTCGAGTTGCGCTACCGGGTCGCTGCCGTTGTCCCAGAGATTAGCCAGAGGCTCAGCCGCCCCGGCTGGACGGGCATCGTGATCGGTCAAAAACACCAGCCCCCGATCGAGACCATCCCGAGCGATGGCTTCGAGCTCTCGTCCCTCGTCGGTTCCGGGCGGAAATTGACTGTAGGAGTACCGGACAGCCTGCAGATCCCACTCACCTACGCCGACTCCATAGGCCTGACTGAAGTCGAGCGCGTTGTCCGAGCTGACAGTTACCAGCGGCGCCGGGTAGTCCATCACCGACGCGCGGCCATAGGTGCTAGTGGCGAAATTGTGATCGAACCCAAGTGTGTGGCCCACCTCGTGCGCAGCCAACTGCCTGATTCGGCCCAGCGCCAGCTCTACCGGATCATCCGGTCTGCCTGTGCCGGTCTGATCCGTACCCGCCAGGCCCTCGAAAAGCAGGCGATCCTGTCGCACTCGCAACGAACCCAGTCGAACATGTCCTTTGAGTCGCTCACCGGTTCTTGGATCGACGATGCCTCCGCCGTAGGACCAACCACGAGTCGAGCGATGAACCCACTCGACAACGTTGTAGCGCACATCGAGAGGATGGGCGCCTTCGGGCAGAAGCTCGACCCGAAACCCATCTTCGAAACCAGCGGCCTCGAAGGCTCGCGTCCACCAGCGGACCCCGTCAAAAACCGCGCTTCGCATCGGTTCGGGGATTGCCGGGTCGATGTAATAGACAATCGGTTCGACCGCTTTCGATTGCGCCGCGCCCGGGTCGCTTTTTTGCAGCCGGTGCCGAATGATCCAACGCCGCTTGATCGTGTCGTCCAGGGCCGCTGAATAGTCGGCGAACTCTATCGCCAGCGCTCCGGTCCTGGGATCGAAGGGCCTCGGCTGATAACCATCATCGGGTAGACGGATCAGCGACTGGTGAACGATCAGGGTGACTGAAGTTGGACTCGCGGCGGCCTCGATCACATGGCCGCCCGGGTAGATGTCATCGCCGCTCGAGGGCGGCTCGAATTGATAGGTCAAAAGAGCTTCGAGCTCGAGATTGTCCGGAAAGACGTGTGAAGAGTCGAGGTCGACCACACTGCGCGATTCATCGAGCTTGAACGTGCCTTGTCCGGATGCGCGCAGACGGATGGTGATGTCGTGCGAATCGCGAATCAAAAACGAGGTCAAGTCGACCAGATCCCTGCCTTCGAGTCGAGTCGAGTCGATCTCGCCCGCCCACAGTATTGATTGCGCAAACGAGGTCCCAACGGCGTGTCGCTCCTCGATCGACCCCTCTTCGGCTCGATATCGCAGGTTGGGTTGAATCATCAGGAGGCGGTTGCCCATTCGACGCAGCTCCACGAGACGCGTCGGGCTGAGCTCACCCCGATCAAGACCGACCGGATTGGAACCGAGGCCACCGGTCAACCCCTCGCTGAAGAGGTAGGTCCCGATCGCTCTGGTCGGATCGCCAGACGGCCCGGTCTCAGAAGGCCCGGTCTCAGAAGGGATCTCGAGCCAGATGCGACCCGCCGAACGATCAAAGTGAAGGGTGAGCAAGCCCTCTTTCTTCTCCAGAGGTCCTCTTTTCGCTTCACCCGACTTCGCTTCATCTGTAGCAGCTGCAGCTTTCGCGATGGGCGGATCTGCTATCAGGCCCGTTAGAAACAAAGGAATCAAACAGACAAACACGGTCAGTTTTGGAGGCATCTCAACTTCCTTGAAGTCTTTTCTCGAAATGAATTGGAACGCTAGCGACGGCCTGAAGACCACGCCACGACGCAAGACGTGTGATGGTATCGCACTGCTGCTAGCTCGCAGGAAGTGAGATCACCACCTCCAACCCGGCCTGGGCGCGATTCCGGGCCGAAATCGTGCCACCATGCTCTTCCACGATTCGCCGGGCGATCGGTAGACCCAGGCCTGTCCCTGAATCGTGAGTCGAAAAATAGGGGTCGAAGATCCGCTGCAGAAGTGCCGGCCCGACTCCGGTTCCAGTATCTGCTACGACGATTTTCGCTTCGGTGGCGTCGATCGAAACAGAGAGATCGATTCGTCCACCCTCGCCAGTGGCTCGGATGGCGTTCTCGATCAGGTTTCGCACGGCACGCCCGAGGAGCTTGGCATCGAACTCGATTTCGCGACTGTTGTCGCCAGCATGAAATCCCAATTTTATCCCCGGTGGTGGGGCCGATTGATAGGCGCCGAATATCTCGCCAATTGCGCTGGCGAGATCGCCCGAGGCAAGCTCAATTCTCGGTATCCGGCTATAGGTCGAAAAGTCGCTGGCGATCTCCTGGAGCTCGCCTACCTGACGGAGGATGTTTGCCGTGCAACTTTCAAACACTGCACCAAATTTCTCCGGGTCGTTAGCGTAGATCTCTTGCATGTGCTGGGCCGAGAGTCGAATCGGCGTCAACGGGTTCTTGATCTCATGGGCGATCATCCTTGCCATCTCCGCCCACGCCTCCAGACGCTGACCTCGTAGCACTTCGGTCACCTCTTCGACGACTAGCAAAGCCGAGGGCTTTCCCTCCTCTGGAATCGGTACCCAAACAAGACTCCAATCGTGCTGCTTTCCGTCTGAATCCTGAAGTTGGACTGTTTCCGCGAACGGTCTCTTTTCGACATTGCGACTCAGGAAGTCTCGAACTGGCGCCAGCGAGTCGTTGGCCGACAGAACAGATTCGATCGAGTCTCCGACCTTGACCCCCAGCATCTCGATCGCTACCCGGTTGGCCATGACCACTTTGCCTTCGGCATCGAGCGAGACCACCCCCGAAGTGATGTTGTCGACCATCCGATCGACCACACGCTTTTCTCGAAGAAGACTCTGCCGACCTTGGGCAATTTTTTCCGCCATCTGATCGATCGCTTCGACCAAGGTTGCCAACTCCAACTCTTCGGGCCGAAGGTTCAGGGATCGTTCTCCCGCCGCGATTCTTTGCGTTCCCCGCACGATCTCGGTGAGTGGGGTGGTGAATCGGCGAGCCAGTCGAGTTCCGATAGCCAAAAGGATCAACATTACGGTGGCGGTACCTAGCACACCACCGCGACGCAGCGATGCGATCTGGGCTGCGGTCTCCTCCTGCTGCGCCAGCATCGGTAGCGAGAGAAAGAGGCGACTGGGCACGCGAGACAGGCCTGGCACCTTCAAAGGCGCGTACAGCTCCAGGTATTCGGCACTTCCTGCGCGGTTGGTTCGAGACGCGATTTCATGATTGAGCAGCGTCAAACGGGCATAGATCTCGCCGGGGATGCGCTCGGGAAGTAACCCGGCTTTGAACAACTCTGACTTGCTGGAAGAAGAGACCCGGCTTCGCCAGTAAAGATTGACGTCGTGGTTTACAACGCCGGAGAGCCAGGTGAGAAGTTCATTGTCGAGGGCCGCGTCGATGCCAAAGCCAGGCTCCAATGCCACTACGTACTCCGCCAGCACTCTCTGGACCGATTCGAGTGCGGTCTCGCCGGCGCTTTCCTGCGCCTGGCGAAGCCGCTCTTCTTGCCCACGCACCACGACCAGGTTCATCAGGAATACTGGTACGAGCAACAGAGTCGAATAGACGACCACGAGACGGCTCGAATACGAGTGCCAGATCCGATTCCACACCTTGGCAAGACCGTGACCTCGAAGCATCGGGATCTGGAGAGCTACTGCCAGCAACATCGCTGCAATCAGACAGGTCAGAGCCAGAGTACCGACCCGTTCCAACGCCTCGATTGCCGTGGGGCAGGGAAGAAATAGAGCACGAACGCCGTCAGCACCGATAGCCGTTGCGACCTCGGCGGAACCTCCTGGGATCTCCGTGCGAGCCGAGCCGCCCGCGAGCAGCTCCTCGCTCAGTCGTGGAGACTGCCGCCAGGGGCTCAGCAGAGGCTGTCCAGAGATGTCGTATAAGGCATACTCCACGCCCTGTAGATCTGGGCGCCGAGGCTCTCGCCGGAGCGGACCGACCCGCAACAGTCCGGCTGTGAGGTCCCCGTCGCGATCGATCGGAAGACGAAATCCGGGAGCCAGAGCTAACCAGTAACGAACCCGCGCCCAAGGCTGACCGCCGAGGGTCAGATCGGTTACACCTTGAAACACCGCATCCTTCCAGACAGGTACCGACGCCAATTCCCAACGCATGGGCGAGAAATCGACAAACTCGTCTTCGGTCAGTGGAAGTCCGAAGGAGAAACTCGAAGGCGCGCCGTCAGGCAACTCCACCACCAGCGCTGAGAGAGAGCCGTTGGCTGCAAGAGGTGAGTCATGCCAGATCTCGAAAGCGAGGTCCTGCCGCTGCAGATCGGTAACCCGAGCCGGCGAGAAGTCACTCAGATCGATTCTGGTCAGAAAGTTCTCGACTCCGTTGATGATGCGATCAAACTGCGCGTCCGTGGGCGGTGCCATCGCTGGCAACAATTGTTCCTCGACCTGATTGCGACGGGCGACGTGATGGGCCATCTCCCAGCTCGTAGCTGAGATCAGTGCCGCGGTCAAAACAAGAAACGCGTAGTGGCTGACACGATGCGGACGCTCGGAGCGCTGGTACCAGGTCGCGGTCAGGCCTCCGGCAGCCAAAAGCAGAGCACCACTCAGCAACGGCAGGTCGTACGAAGCCGCCGCGAGAAGGGCTAGTGCCAGTGCACAACCGCCCAAGAGCTCCCAAGACCCCCTCCTTCCTTTTCTCGACGGTCCGACGACGAGAAAGAGGGCCAAGATCACCACGAAGATCGACAGCCGACCGAACCAGATAGAGGGGGGCCCAACTACGAGCCTCGCCATGTCGATAGGCCCATAAAAAGACTGAATCCCCCAGCCGATAGCCAGAGCTGACGCGGAGATCAGGACACCCCAAGCAAACGAGAAAGGTAGCGTCGTAATCCTGGGTCCAGCTCGCCAAGTCCAGAATGCCAGCGCTGTGCCAGCCACAAGCAAGGCGATAGCCCAGTAGGGTGCGAGGACTGCGGCCCCGATCGCGCTCAAGCCGACAAGCAGAGAAAGCCGACTCCACCCTTTCAACCAGGCCATTGCCACCAGCAGAAAACCACAGACCAGAAGTAGCGCTCGATGCCATCGTCTCGGCCGCTCGAGCGGAGCGTCCGTATGAACGGATGGGTCGACAACCAGAGTCGGGCTCTGCGGGAGATCAATCCGCAGATGTCTCACATCGACTGGGGCGCTTTGCGAGACCACAGTCCATCGGGGCGTTGTTCCAAAAACGGTTTGAAATCCCTCGCGAAAAGGCGGCTGGTCGACACGCAAACTTCGACCTACAACCAAGTGCCATGGGTCTTGAGGATCAAAAAGCGATTCGACAACCAAGAGCGTCACGGCGCTAAAACTTGCCAAATGGTGTCGCCCTTGATCCGGAAGCCGGCCGATATCGACGTCGTGAAGCAAACCCTTGCCAGCCCAGGCGAAAGCCCTTCGATTGGGGTCAAACAGCAACAACGTCAGACCTTCGGCCTGGTTGGAGCTGGCAACGTCCGCTAGCGTCTCAAAGGCTCGAAGAGCAGCGTTGCTGCCTACCGGTTTCGAGCCGAGGCTCTGAGTCGCATCATCCATCGCGGCGTCGAGCTGCTGCCAGAGCTCTGAATAGCCCTGCGTGATCCTGCTGCGCCGCTGCTCGAGATCAGGATCGACACCCTGGTTGGGATTTGGGTTCGTTGCCTGAGCTAGTGCGGGTGTCGCACCAAACGCCGGAACAACAACCGCCAGAAGAAGACAGGCCAGTACTACAACGGTCAGAAAATCCAGGCCGGCCTTCGTGCCACCAGGGGCGCCAAACTGTCTCCCGATTTGTCGTTTGAAGAGCACGGTTCCTCTAACAGCAGCCGCGGGTCCTAGCCCACATTATCCAGACGAGCTAAAGCATTGGCATATCGATGCCCATGGTTCGAGCATTGGATATCGCCTGCTCGTAGCCAGCATCAGCGTGCCGAACGACACCGAGACCAGGGTCGCCCGTGAGCACTCGCTCGAGACGAAACCCGGCCTCGGAGGTGCCGTCCGCGACGATCACCATGCCGGCGTGGAGCGAGTAACCGATCCCCACTCCGCCGCCATGATGCACCGAGACCCACGTCGCACCATTGACCGCGTTGAGCAGTGCGTTGAGAACAGGCCAATCGGCAATTGCGTCGGAACCGTCTTTCATGCCCTCAGTTTCTCGATTTGGTGATGCGACCGATCCACAGTCGAGATGGTCACGTCCGATGACGATCGGTGCCGTGACACGCCCAGAAGCTACCAACTCGTTGAAGATCCTACCCGCCCTGGCTCGTTCACCGTAGCCCAACCAACAGATCCGTGAAGGCAGGCCCTGAAAAGCTACGCGCTCGCGAGCCATCGGGATCCATCGGGCGAGTGCCTGGTCGTCGGGGAAAGCCTCGAGGATCGCCTCATCGGTTGCGGCAAGATCGTCAGGATCACCCGAGAGAACCGCCCACCGGAAAGGGCCTTTGCCTTCGCAGAACAGCGGACGAATGAACAAGGGTACAAACCCACCGATGTCGAAGGCGTTCGCAACTCCCGCCTCCAGGGCCTGGCCCCGAAGATTATTGCCGTAGTCGAAGGTCAACGCACCGCGATCTTGCAGGGTCAGCATGAGTCGTACATGCTCAGCCATGGAGGCCATCGATCGCTCTACGTACTGCTCTGGATCTGCAGCCCGCAGGGCATTGGCCTCTGCAAACGAAAGCCCCTGGGGAAAATATCCCCGCAGAGCGTCGTGCGCCGATGTCTGGTCGGTCAAAGCTTCCGGAACGATCGCTCGATCGACCAGGCGCTGCAACAGATCCACGGCGGTGCACTCGACTCCGATCGAAACCGCTTCCGAAGCCTCCTTGGCGGCCAGAGCACGATCGATACCCGCATCGATACCGGGTGCGATCTCATCCAGGTAGCGGGTTTCAATTCGCCGATCGATACGGGAGGGGTCGACCTCTGCAATCAGACAGACCCCGTCGTTCATGGTGACAGCAAGGGGCTGAGCACCACCCATGCCGCCCAGACCAGCGGTAACCGTAATGGTGCCCCGAAGCGAGCCTCCGAGTCGTTGCCTCGCCGCCTCGGCCAAAGTCTCGAACGTGCCCTGAAGGATTCCCTGGGTACCGATGTAGATCCAAGAGCCGGCCGTCATCTGCCCATACATGGTGAGCCCGAGCCCTTCGAGGCGCCGAAACTCATCGGCGGTGGCCCAATGCGGTACCAGCATTGCGTTGGAGATGAGAACTCGGGGCGCGTTTGGATTGCTGGGGAACACAGCCACCGGCTTTCCCGATTGGACTAGAAGGGTCTCGTCTTGCTCGAGTCGTTTGAGCGTAGCGATGATCGCTTCGTAGCACTCCTGATTTCGTGCCGCCTTGCCTGAGCCACCGTAGACGATGAGCTCCTCTGGGTGCTCGGCAACCTCGGCATCGAGGTTGTTCATCAGCATCCGCATGGCCGCTTCCTGCTGCCACCCCAGACAACTCAGCTCGGTGCCTCTGGGCGCCCGGATCTTCGTGAAATCAGTCGTTACCATCCTCTATCTCTCCCTCTCAAACAAGATCCTGGGTGTAGCGATCGATCTCCTGAAGCAGAAACGTCCTTGCACTCTGGATGTCGGGAGCGAGCTCGCGGTCTTCGACCCATTTTGGGATCCTGCTGCGGACCGCCTGATGGAGTCGCTCCAACGGCTCACTCGACCGTAGGGGTCGCCTCAGATCGATACCCTGTGCGGCCGCCAAAAGCTCGATCGCCTGAATCGTGCGCACATTCTCCACCACTTGGCGCAACTTGAGTGCGGCACCCATGCCCATCGACACGTGATCTTCCTTTTCCGCCGATGTCGGAATCGAATCAACGCTGGCTGGGTGGCACAGAATTTTGTTTTCGCTAACCTGGGCCGCTGCCGTGACCTGCGCCATCATGAAACCGGAGTTGAGCCCAGGATCTTCAACGAGGAACGGTGGCAGTCCCGAAAAAACGGAGTCGGTGAGCTTGTCGATACGTCGCTCGCTGATCGAGCCGAGCTCTGAAGTTGCGATGGCCAAAAAGTCGGCCGCCATGGCCATCGGCTCGCCGTGGAAGTTGCCCCCTGAGAGGACCTCCTTGGCGGAGGCAAATACCAACGGATTGTCGGTCACGGAGTTGAACTCGATCGCGAGCTTGGCTTCGACATCACAGAGCACGTCTCGCGATGCGCCATGGACTTGAGGCATACACCGAATCGAATAGGGATCCTGCACCCGAGAGTCATCCTGGCGATGGGACTCCCTCATCTCGGAGCCTTGCATCAGAGTCCAGAGGTTGCGGGCGCTCGCAACCTGACCGGGGTGCGGTCGCAGCTCGTGTAGACGGTGATCGAACGGGCAATCGGTTCCGAGTAGAGCGTCAGTCGTAAGAGCACCGATGAGATCGGCGGCCAAGATGAGGCGCCGCACCTCGACGGCGGCAATCCCCAGAATCGCGGTCATGGCCTGAGTACCGTTGATCAGCGATAGCCCTTCCTTGGGTTCGAGCTGCAGCGGTGCCAGGCCGGACTTGGCGAGCGCCTCGGCTGCCGGTGTGTCAGCGCCGTCGATCCTGAGGCGACCCCGTCCTATGACTGGCAGAGCCAGGTGTGCGAGAGGCGCTAGATCGCCGCTGGCGCCGACTGAGCCGCGGCTGGGGACTACCGGAAGAAAATCCCGGTTGAGAAACTCGATCAGTCGCTCGATCAGCTCGGCTCGAACGCCTGAGAATCCCCTGGCGAGAGTGTTGGCGCGTAGCAAAAGCATGCCGCGGACCACCGGATCCGGCAGGGGATCACCGACTCCCGCAGCGTGGCTCAGTACCAGGCGCTCCTGCAACATCCGGGTTTGCGAGCTCGGTATCCGTACATTGGACAGGTCACCGAACCCTGTATTCACCCCGTAGACCGGCTCTTCATCCTCGGTGCCCTCCGAGATCTCCACGATCAGTCGTCTTGAAGCACCGATCCTGTCGCGCGCCGCAGCCGCCAAGGCGCACGGCTCCCCTTCTTCAACCACGGCTCGAAACTCTTCGAGTGTCAGATCTCTTCCGTTGAGCTCGATCATCGCAAACTCACACTATTCAGTCAGTTCAACCCGTTCAGTCATTGATCGACGAAACTACTTCGCCGGGATGCAGAATACCACCCCATCGGGCCGAGCTCCCCCCTATTCACCATTTTGAATCCAGGGGGACACACGACCAAATCGCAACGATCTCCAAACGATTGGATTACCTGTACAAATTGCTGGAGGCCTTTTGGATTTGGTCGTGTGTCCCCCTGGATTCAAGGGATTGGATGGTTGGGGGGAGGGAGATTGCGGATGCCGATTCCGTCCCTTACCCTAATGCTGGCGCTTGTCACCTCCGCCACACCCTGGGGTATCGACGCCCGATCGATTCAGATCGAGGTCGATCTCCATCTCGGCCTACCCCAGATGCAAATGGTCGGTCTCCCAGACACGGCCGTGCGAGAAAGCCGCGAACGTGTACGTACCGCGGTCAAGAACTGTGGCTTCGAGCTTCCACCCAGGGCCATCCTGATCAACTTGGCACCCGCGGACCTGCGAAAAGAGGGTAACCATCTCGATTTAGCCATTGCTCTCGGACTACTCGTCGCCCATGGACACCTACCGCAAAAAACTCTGGAACGGAAGCTGGTCTGTGGCGAGCTCGGTCTAGATGGCACGATTCGGCCCATCCGGGGTGGACTGGCGATAGCCGACCTTGCAGCGCGTCTCGGTGTGGATGAAGTCTTGCTTCCTGCTCCCAATCAAGCCGAAGCCAGCGCCCTGGGTTCGGTGCCGGTGATTGGGCTCACCACGCTCTCTGAGACAGTCGGACACCTCCTGGGTGAAGCCATCTGTAGGCGGAAACCCCTAGCGATGGCCGTGGCCAAGGGCTCCAACCCCATTCCCGACCTTTCCGAGGTGCAAGGTCAGCAGACCGCCAAACGAGCTCTCGAAATCGCGGCAGCCGGGGGCCACAACCTGCTCTTCATGGGACCGCCAGGTGCCGGCAAAACGATGCTGGCTCGTAGATTGGCGGGGATTCTCCCACCCCTGAGCCACCAGGAATCGATCGACCTGACCAAGATCCACTCGCTGGTGGCCGACCCACCACCGGTCGGCTTGATCCGTCAGCGACCCTTTAGGAGTCCCCATTCTTCTGTAAGTACACCTGCCATGGTCGGCGGCGGCAGCACGCCCCGGCCAGGGGAAGTCAGTCTGGCCCATGGGGGCGTACTCTTTCTGGATGAGCTTCCCGAGTATCGTCGAGAGGCCCTCGAAGCACTTCGTCAGCCCATGGAAGAGGGCTGGATCACCGTCTCTCGAGCTCGAGCCCGATTCAGTTTCCCGGCTCGGTTCACTCTTCTCGCCGCGATGAATCCCTGTCCCTGTGGTCACCTCGGAGATCCACGGCATGAGTGTGAGTGCACTCCCAGCCAGGCTCAGCGCTATCGTAGCCGGGTCTCGGGACCACTACTCGACCGGATCGACATGCACGTCGAGGTGCCGGCAGTCACCCTGCCCGAGCTCAAGTCATCTTCGGGAGAGCCGACCGAGCTCGTGGCCAAGCGCGTTCTGGCGGCTAGAGACCTTCAAGCCGAGCGGTTCGCAGACCACGCTTGGGTCTCTTGCAACGCCGCCATGTCGCCCGAGGATCTAAAACAGCATTGTCGTCTCACTGACGATGCGCAAAAGCTGCTCGACGCAGCCTTCGAGAAGCTCGGTCTTTCGGCTCGGGCCCTGCACCGGGTGCTCAAAGTCTCACGGACACTTGCTGACCTGACGCGATCTAGGACGATGCAACCGGGTCATGTTGCGGAAGCGATCCAGTACCGAGCTCTGGATCGCCGCCTCGACATCTGAATGGGCGCGATTCGCAAGAGCAAACCTACCGCCAAATGTCAGGGAAATTGATCATATTTGTGGTGGATTCCACTGCAAATTCAACGGTTTGAAGTCAAAATATCTCGTATTCGAAAATGGTTTGGTTGTCGCCCCATTCGGCCAAAGATTTTCTGGGTAAGTTCTGGCCAAGAAAAGAAGATGAAACTTTCCCGCACAAAGATATCTCGCGCCGCTGTTTCCTGCGCCATCTTCGGGATCATCCTTTTGGTGAGCTCGGCCTGTGAGAAACCCGAGACCACCATCCCACAACAGATTCTGGGAATCTGGTCGACTTCAGATCCTCCCTACGAAGGGCGATTCATGCGCCTTACCGCCAACCAGGTTTCATTCGGATCGAACGACGCAGCCCCGACGAACCATCGCGTCGTCGAAGTGAGATCGGATCGGCTGCACGAGATCACTGCCTTTGCTATTGACTATCTGTCCCCAGACCAACAGATTTACACCCTGAATCTGAAGTTCTATCCAGGATCCAACGAGCTTCGATTGGCCAATCGCCAAGCCCCGGTATGGACGCGGGGAGAACTCAAAAAATCAGTCTGAGACGATGAGCGCTCTTCAACAGCTCGAGGAGGTTCGAAGATCAGACACAACGGTCCGATCGGAAACCTGTCCAGGCGCAACCCGCCCGCGCCGACATCAGGGATTTACGGTGATCGAGCTTCTTGTGACAGTGGCAATCATCGGAACGATCGCATCCATCGTAGTACCTGCTTTTCTGGGTCGTATTCACGAAGCAAAATTGAAGCGGGTCGTGATGGATATCAAGGATCTCGAGCTCAGCATCAATCAATTCGAACACTTCGAAGGTCGATGGCCTACCGATCTGACCGAGCTCGAGACTGGACCGTACGTCGACCGATGGGGTCACCCCTACGAATATTTGTCCTCAGACTCCAGAGACTGGAATGGGAAGGCTCGCAAGGATCGCTTCCTGGTCCCCCTCAACTCGGACTACGATCTCTACAGCGTCGGCCGCGATGGTGAGAGTCGTCCCCCCCTGAACGCACAATGGAGCCGGGACGATGTGGTTCGAGCCAACGACGGCCTCTACGTCGGGCCGGCATCCGAGTTCTAGATCGTGGATGCCAAATCCACGATTCTGCGCAGCGGTGTAGGCCGAAGAATCTTCCTACTTTACCTGGCCAGCGCCCTGCTGCCTGTTGTCACCCTTGTCTTTGTCTCCTATCGCTCGGTAACCCAGAATCTGCTGGAGCAATCCGAGGAGCGGCTTCGAAGCCTGACCAAGACCTACGTCATGGAGATCTGGGAGCGTCTTGCCTTTCTCGACACCGAGCTCCAGATTGTCTCGACTGAGCTGAAACTCTCTCCGGCACCTCCCTTCCCTACTCTTCTCGATCTGCTTGGAGAAGATCTGACTCATAGATTTCGCGGAGTTATCTGGGTTCGACCCGGCTACCCCAACATGGAGATCCACGGGACCAGCCGCAAGATACCCAAGATCGATCCAGAGAGTGACCAACACCTGGCTGACGGCCGCCCTCTTCTCGTGATCCGCGAGAATGCGGAGGGCAAGCCGCAAGTCTGGCTAGCCCGAAGGGTTGATTCGCTCGACGTCTCCCGGGGGACTCTCTGGAGTGACGTAGATCCCCCATATGCCTGGTGGGGCGCGACCTTTTCGACCACCTTGCCACCCCTGCATGAGATGAGCGTCATCGATCTGAACGCTAACAAGCTCATCTATTCGACACTGAGTCCCGAAACTACCGTCTCTATGCTCGAGGATAAAGACATTCTCAAAGACTCCCTGGGCGGCTTCGACTGGGACAACGACGGTGAGAACTATGGGGCCAGCTATCGCATGGTGAACTTGCGCCCGGTCTTTTTCCATCCTGGCCTGACCTTGGTCATGAGTCAGTCAAAAAAAGCGATGCTGCTCCCGTTGGCCGATTTCAAGCGCAATTTCATCGCCGTTGTTCTCCTTGCTTTCTGGGCTGTTGTTCTACTGAGTATCAGGTCGATTCGAAGCAGTCTGACTCCACTCGAGAAGCTTCGCAAGGGGACCCAGAGAATCGCCAGCGGTGAGCTCGACGTTCAACTCGAGATCGATACCAACGACGAGTTCGAGCATCTCGCTGAGTCGTTCAACAAGATGTCGCGAGGCTTGACGCGACAGTTCTCTACGCTGTCCACCTTGAATACGCTCCAACAGGCGATCCTTTCGTCGCAAAAAACGGAGGAGATCCTCGCACCCGTCCTCCGGGGGTTTCCCGATGTATTTCCCTGCCAAGAGGTCAACATTTCCGTGATCTATCCGAAGCTCGACGGCGCAGGGAGACGATTCAGCCGCGTACTCGAATTGGATGGCTCACTGGAATCCGAGGCCATCGAGGTGTCTGCTATCGAGTCGGCAGAGCTCGAGGCGAATCCAAGGGTCCTCCATCTCGACTCGAGCTGGCAGAGATTGTCTTTCTTCAGGGCTCGGCCAGGTACGAGTGTCGATCGCCTCCTCGTGATGCCGGGATATATCAACGACGAGCTCGCTGTAGTGGTCGCTGCAGGTATCAGCAACCACGACGAGTATCAGAAAGAGGATGTCGACCGAGCTCGACAACTCACCGATCAGGTAACCGTCGCGCTGTCCAATTCGCGGTTGATCCAAGAGCTCGATGATCTGAGCTGGGGGACACTCAGTGCCTTGGCACGGGCGATCGACGTACGTTCCCACTGGACCATGGGCCACACCGAGCGTGTGTCGAGCTTGGCTCAGCAGATCGGACGGGCTATCGGTCTGTCTCGACAGAGGCTACAAACACTGCATCGAGGATCGCTTCTGCACGACATCGGCAAAATTGGAATTCCGTCTTCGATTCTCGACAAATCCTCCAAGCTGACCGCGGATGAAATGGACCAGATCCACCAGCACGTTCAACACGGCGTCAGGATCATCGAGCCTATTGCAGGGCTTCAAGACGCTCGGCAGGTGGTGCACGAACACCATGAGTGGTGGGACGGGAACGGATACCCTAGAGGGCTCTCCGGCAAAGAGATCTGTCTCGAGGCGAGAATTCTCACCATCGCAGATTGCTACGATGCCTTGCGCTCCGCCAGACCCTACCGCCCAGCAGTGGGTCACCAGGAGGTTCTAGACTACATTCGGGATGGTGCTGGAAAACAGTTCGATCCTGAAGTCGTCGAGGTCTTTTTTCGCGTTGTCGCGCCAGAGATGACGACATCGGAGACCCTTGCGACCGAAGAGTACCTACCGGCTCAACATGGGTCTTTCGGTTGACAGCCCCGCGGCCCTATCGGCTACAATAGGCCTTGATCCAAATCAGGAGCCCTCGTGAGCGAGGGGTTCTAAGCCTACAACTACATCTAGACACGGGCCACAATGGGACTGAAGCATCACACCATCATTGTCGTGCCGCACACGCGAGCACGGTTCCGAAAGTGGAGAGTCACCAATCGGCAGCTGGCGATCGGGCTAGCTATTCTGGCAACTGGTGTAGTCGTGTCCGGATTTACGACCTGGTCCTTTTTCACCAAAAGCGTCGACAAGCTCCAACTCTCCAAACTGGCTGACGAAAACCGCCAGCTTCGGGATGCGAATCAACAGTTCGAAACCGACATCCGCGAGCTCAAAGGGCAGCTGTCCGGGTTCGAAGAACGGACCCGTCAGCTGGCGATCGTCGCGGGTCTCGACGGTTCTTCGACCGATCAGGAGGCCGGCATTGGTGGTGATACGGCCTACGGGCTGAATGGCCCCGAGTCTGACTTGGCGAGCCTGAAGTTCGACACCGCCAGAATCACTCAGGACCTCGACCAGGTTGACGAGCTACTAAAAGAGCGCTCGCGCCGGTATCTGGCGACCCCGTCGATCAGTCCAGTGCGGGGCATGTTGACCAGCGGCTATGGTTATCGCGAGGATCCGATCACCGGCAAGCGGTCATTGCATCGTGCCATCGACATTTCGACCTCCCCCGGTCAACCGGTTTACGCGCCGGCCGACGGTATCGTCTTACGCGCCGAGCGTGCCGGCCGGTTAGGCAACTCCATCTCGCTATCCCACGGTTTCGGATATTCGACTCGCTACGGCCATTTGTCCAAGATCGCCGTCGAGGCTGGTCAAAAGGTTTCGAGAGGCGACGTTATCGGCTACGTCGGCAATACGGGCCGCACCACCGGCTACCATCTCCATTACGAGATCAAGCTCGATGGCCGGTCGGTCAACCCTCTAGCTTTTATCCTCGACGACATCTCCCGTCGGTCCTGACGATCTGTCGAGAATCGCGGGAATTCTCTGCTAGACTTTTTATGTTTACCTCCTTGTCGGGGCAACCCGGCCTCGCCTGTCACCCCTGACCCCTATTATTCATGAGCCCCACGGCATAGTGTCGCAACCATGCTGAACCAAGCACTCGCCAAGGTTTTTGGTAGCAAATACGAGCGCGACGTCAAGCGGATGCAGCCCCTGGTGGCTGCCATCAACGAGCTCGAGCCCGAGATTGAACGACTGACTGACGAACAGCTCCGCAAAAAGACCATCGAGTTCAGACAGCAGCTAGAGCAAGGAGCCTCGCTCGACGACCTCCTCGCACCCGCCTTTGCCGTTGTCCGAGAGGCCGCGCGGCGTACCGTCGATATGCGTCCGTTCGACGTGCAGCTAGTCGGCGGAATCGTCCTACACCAGGGCAAGATCGCCGAGATGAAGACCGGTGAAGGCAAGACCCTGGTCGCTACCATGCCGGTCTATCTCAACGCCCTGTCTGGGAAAGGCGTGCATGTCGTTACGGTCAACGACTATCTGGCACGGCGTGATGCCGAGTGGATGGGCGAGATCTACAAGTTTCTCGGGCTCTCGGTGGGCATCGTTCAGCACGACATCCCCGATGCCGAACGCAAGGCCTCCTATGCAGCCGATGTGACCTATGGCACCAACAACGAGTTCGGCTTCGACTACTTGCGCGACAACATGAAATTCGACATCGAGAGCATGGTGCAACGACCGCACCACTACGCCATCGTCGATGAGGTCGACTCGATTCTCATCGATGAGGCTCGGACTCCGCTGATTATCTCGGGACCCTCCGAAGATTCGATCGACAAGTATCACGAAGTCAACCGAATCCTCCCCCGTCTCGTGCAGGGAGAGGAGATCGAAGAGGAGGATGGAGCCAAATACACCACCGGCGATTTTTTGGTCGATGAGAAGGCCTCGACCGTTACGCTGACCGAAGAAGGTGGTGTCAAGTGCGAGAAGTTGCTTGGAATATCGAATCTCTATGATCTCGAGAATGTCGATGTCTTGCATGGTGTCAACCAGGCTTTGCGGGCGCACCATCTGTTCAAAAGCGACGTCGACTATCTGGTCAAGGACGGCCAGGTCATCATTGTCGATGAGTTCACGGGACGGATGATGCCAGGGCGGCGCTGGTCGGATGGCCTACATCAGGCCGTCGAAGCCAAAGAGGGCGTCACGATCGAGCGTGAGAACCAAACCCTCGCGACCATTACCTTTCAGAACTATTTTCGTCTCTACGAGAAGCTTTCCGGCATGACCGGTACCGCTGAGACCGAGGAAGCCGAATTTGGCGAGATCTACGATCTCGATGTGGTTGTGATTCCGACCAACCGCCCGATGACGAGGGATGATCGGGGTGACTTGATCTATCGCACCGCCAAAGAGAAATGGGCGGCAGTCGTGGATGAGATCGCTGGCTGTCAAAGCCACGGTCAACCGGCTCTGGTTGGAACGATCTCGATCGAAAACAGCGAGCTCCTATCCAAGCTGCTCAAAAGAAAAGGCACTCCTCACGTCGTCTTGAATGCGAAGTTTCACGAGCGAGAGGCATCGATCGTGGCGCAGGCAGGCCGCAAAGGTGCGGTAACGATCGCCACCAACATGGCGGGTCGCGGGACCGACATCGTCCTGGGCGGTAGTCCTATCAATCTGGCCCGCAGTGAAGTCGACCCCGCGGAGGACCTGGAGGCCTACGAGGCCGCGGTCGAGCGTTACAAAGAGATCTGCGAGAAGGAACGAACGGAGGTCATCGAAGCCGGTGGACTTCACATTCTAGGCACCGAAAGGCATGACGCGCGTCGGATCGACAATCAATTGCGGGGCCGTTCCGGGCGCCAGGGCGACCCCGGATCCTCACGGTTCTATCTCTCGCTAGAAGATGACCTGATGCGGATTTTCGGCTCGGACAGGATGAAGCAATTCATCGGGCGAGGGATGATCGATGGCGAGCCTATCGAGCACAAGATGGTCAGCAAAGCCATCGAGCGAGCCCAGGGGCAAGTCGAAGGACGCAACTTCGAGGTTCGCAAACATCTTCTGGAATACGACGATGTGATGAACAAGCAGCGCGAAGCCATCTACGACCTACGCAAAGAAGTCTTGAGTGGTCGCGAAGGCAAGGACTATGTGCTGCGCACAGCACAGGACATCATCGGATATCTGATCGACACCCATTGCCCTGAAAAATCAGACCCGCGAGACTGGAATCTAAGTGGGCTACACACCGACCTGATGGCCTACTTTCAGATCGACACGAACACCCTCGGTCTCAAGCTGGACGAGCTGGGAGTCGATGAGCTCGAAGACCAGCTGACGACGACGGTCAAGTCGAAGTACGAAGACAAGGAAGAGAAGCATGGCGAAGATGTCATGCGCGCCTTCGAGCGCTTCCTGTTGCTGCGAGAAGTCGACTTCGCCTGGAAAGATCATCTGCTGGCGCTCGACCATCTCAAAGAAGGGATCGGTCTACGTGGTTATGGTCAGCGCGATCCGAAGAACGAGTACAAGCGAGAAAGCTACGATTTGTTCCAAGCGATGAAGGAGCGGATCGAAGACTCTTCCATCAAAAAGCTCTACTCCCTCGAGCCGGTCTCTGTCGACGACATGGCCGCTCGGCGCCGCGCTCCACAGGCCGCACCCGAGCACGTCAGGTTCAGGTCGCCGATGCAGCAGGCCAATCGACCTCAAGTCCCCAAAACGGTTGTGCGCCAGGGCGACAAGGTGGGCCGCAACGACCCCTGTCCCTGCGGTTCCGGCAAGAAGTACAAAAAGTGCTGCTTGAACACCATGAGATCGTCAGCCTGACCGCCCAGGCTCTCACCCAGCCAGATCTGCCTGCCCGATCTGCCGGTCAGATTTGCCGGTCAGATTTGCCGGTCAGATTTGCCGATCAGATTTGATAGTCTCGGAGTGACTCGATGTCGAGTTCACTTCCACCCTCAGAGAGACCCCAGATGACCCAGCACAACGACGTGCCGCAAGAAGCCCTCACCTTCGACGACGTCCTGATCGCACCGGCCCACTCGAGCGTCCATCCCAACGACGTAGATCTACGCACCATGCTCTGCCGAGGTATCGAGCTCAACATCCCTCTGCTCTCCGCGGCGATGGACACGGTAACCGAGTCACGCCTTGCGATCGCCCTGGCCCAAGCCGGCGGGATCGGAATCGTGCACAAAAACCTCGAAATCGGCTCGCAAGCTGAAGAAGTCGACCGGGTCAAACGAAGCGAGGCGGGAATGATCGTCGATCCTGTCACCATGCGACCCGAACAAAGGATCCATGAAGCTCTCGAGATGATGGCACGCTACAAGATCTCTGGAGTGCCTGTGACCGACCCAGATGGTCGTCTACTGGGCATACTGACCAACCGCGACCTGCGCTTTGAAACGGATCTGCACAAGAAGATCGACGACTTGATGACCAAGGAAAACCTGGTCACGGTGCCTGAAGGAACAACCCTGGAAGAAGCCAAGGCGCTCCTCCATGAACACAAGATCGAAAAGCTGCTCGTTGTCGACGACGATCGCAATCTGAAGGGCCTGATTACAGTCAAGGATATCCAAAAAACAATCCAGTTCCCGCAGGCTTGCAAAGACAGCCTGGGACGGCTCAGGGTCGGCGCGGCAATCGGCGCCTCAGGCGACTTCGTAGAACGGGCGCAGGCTCTCGTCGAGGCCAAAGTGGATGTTCTGGTAATCGACTCCTCTCACGCCCACAGTGACGGGGTATTGAATGCAGTTACAAGGATTCGCGAGCGCTTCGACGACGTCCGACTGATCGTGGGCAATGTGGCGACCGAGCAGGGAGCCCGCGCATTGATAGATCGCCAGGTGGACGCGATCAAAGTTGGTATCGGTCCAGGATCGATCTGCACCACCAGAATCGTGACCGGGGCCGGAATGCCCCAAGTCACGGGCATCCTGGAAAGTTGCCGGGCGGCTAGGGAAGACGACATCCCGGTGATCGCCGATGGCGGTGTCAAATTCTCCGGAGATGTCACCAAGGCGATCGCCGCTGGTGCTCACAGCGTAATGATCGGGTCGATTTTTGCCGGTACGGAAGAGAGTCCCGGCGAGACCATCCTCTACCAGGGTCGCACCTACAAGGCCTACAGAGGGATGGGTTCCCTGGCCTCGATGTCAAGCGGTAGCGCCGACCGATACTTTCAGAGCTCCGATCGTGACCCGGCCAAGTTTGTTCCCGAAGGGATCGAGGGGATGGTTCCCTACAAAGGTAGTGTTCATCAGATGCTACCTCAGCTCACCGGAGGGTTGAGATCGGGAATGGGGCTAGCCGGATGTGGCTCTATCGACGATCTCAGGACGAAAGTTCGATTTCTACGGGTCACCACTGCGGGACTGAGAGAAAGTCACGCTCACGATGTGACGATCACCAAGGAAGCACCCAACTATTGGGTCGAGAAGCCTCGCTAGCAGCGGTCCTAAGGTCTCGAAGGGCCAAGCTGCAAATCACGGCCCGGCCCTCAAGAGATCAGCATCGTGTCGAGTGCAACCGTTAGGCGTTTCGTTCGATGAACTTCTGGAATGCGTTTTTTGGCATTGCACCCAACATCCGGTCGGCAGCCTCGCCATCTCGAAAGAGGATGAACGTCGGAATGCTGGAGACCTGAAACTTGACGGCAATATCCTGGTTTTCGTCGACGTTTAGCTTGGCGATCTTCACCTGGCCGTCCATCTCGTCAGCCAGTTCATCCAAAACCGGAGCCACCATCTTGCAGGGACCGCACCAAGAAGCCCAGAAATCGACCAAAACCGGCACGTCGGATTTCAGAACATCGTTTTCAAAGCTCTCAGAGCTCACTGTGATTACATTGTCGCTTGCCATTGAATCCTTCCTTGGTTACCCCACTCGATCGTGGGACTCTGTTGCATCATATCGGTGAAAAAAGCGTCGACGCCCGATCATGAATAATCCAGGCTAGAGGGTCGGCACGATATCAGAACAATCTTGACGCCCCAAGTATTCTCGCGCCAGCACCGCATCCTCACTTATTTGCTGAATCAGGTCCTCGACCCTGGTGAATCGCTTCTCGCCACGGAGTCTTTTCACAAAGCTCAGCTCGACTTTTTCGCCATAGATATCTTGTTCGAAATCAAAAAGATGCGTCTCGACGATGAGATCTCTTCCACC
Source organism: uncultured Polyangiaceae bacterium (assembly GCA_964195975.1). Taxonomy (GTDB): domain Bacteria; phylum Acidobacteriota; class Thermoanaerobaculia; order Multivoradales; family JAHEKO01; genus CAXMQZ01. The sequence goes on from CAXMQZ010000077.1 coordinate 26,619, forward strand.
CGGAAACGTAGGGCGCCGACCGATGTTGGTGACTCCGTTCAAAGAAAGGTCCAGGCCAGGCAGCCAGACTTGTGAGGCATACACACCCTCAGCCGGCATCAGAGCATGCTCAACGTCGATGTTGATCGTCGGCCACCCGTGCTGTTTGCCTCGGCCTTCGCCGTGAATCACCTCACCGACTACAGCGTAGGAGCGACCCAACATCGAGGCCGCTTTCTCGACTTCTCCCTCGCGAACCGCGTTCCGGATCCGCGTGCTCGAGATGGTGGCTTCCTCACATCCCACTTCATCAAGACCCTCTACCAGAAACCCCAATGATTCACCCATTTCTCGGAGCAGATCCAGATTGCCTTCTCGATTCCGGCCAAAACCAAATCTCGAACCGACGTAAAACTCCTGTACACCGAGCTTATGGTGAAGAAACTCCTCTACAAACTCTCGCGCCGAGCTAGAGGCGAACTCTGGGGAGAAATTGATCACAACCAAAAAATCGACCCCAAGGGCTTCGATCAAACTACGCTTCTGCTGTCGCAGGGTGATTCGCTCAGGGGGGCGTTCGGGCCGAAGAACGTCGAGCGGATGGGGCTCGAACGTCACAACTACCGACGCGACCCCCAAGGCATGCGCTCGCTCCACAACTTTCTTGATAATCAGCTGCTGTCCCAGGTGGATACCATCAAAGTTACCCACCGTCGCCACGCAGGGGGAGGGAAACTCCTGCGAATTCCAGGCGTCTTTGATGACTTCCATGGTCAAAGAGCCAACGACGCACCAACAGCAACTTGAATTCTGGGGTGATTTATGGGCCCGACGATGTGTCCGACCAGATCATCCGCATGCGCCTCGGAAATCTTCACACTGACAAATTCGGCCGCCGGTGCCACACCGTCGTTGATGAGGATTCGGCCATCAATCTCCGGCGCCATGCCCTGATGACGACCTTCGAGCAAATGTTCCGTCTCGCTACAGGGACCTTCGACCAACACTTCGAGCGTTCTGCCAACCAGCCGACGTCGACTCTCGAGAGCAATAGGCCTCTGCTCCTCCAGCAGCCTGCGATGGCGTGTTATGGCGACGCCCTGGGGGACAGGATCGGGAAGATCTGCGGCCGGTGTCCCCTTCTCGCTGCTGTAGGCAAAGCCACCAAGGTGGTCGAACCGAGCCGACCTGACAAATTCCAAAAGATCCTCGAAATGGGACTCGGTCTCGCCCGGGAACCCAACGATAAAAGTCGAACGCAAGAAAACGTCAGGAACCAGTTGTCGAATTCTGTCCAGGAGCCGCAAATATCGCTGCGCCGAACCCCCGCGCCGCATCGCGCTCAGGATCTCCTGGTGACTGTGCTGCAACGGCATGTCCACATACGACGCAAAACGACTCTCGGTGCCCATCAGCTGTAGCAGATCGTCATCCAAGGTGGTTGGGTAGGCATAGAGAAAACGGATCCAAGGAAACGACGTGGCGCCCAGAAGCTCCTCGACTAGCCGGACCATGCCATGTCGCCCAAGACCCAGATCTTCTCCGTAACGGGTCGTATCCTGGGCAATGAGACAGAGCTCGCGAGCACCGTCGGACTCGAGCGCTTGCGCCTCGGTCACCAGACTTTTGATAGCTCGACTGCGAAACCGGCCTCTCCAAGAGGGGATAGCACAAAAGGTACAGGGGTTGTCGCACCCTTCGGCCACCTTGAGATAAGCATGACCGCGGGTCGTCAGAAGACGGGTTGCCGTGTGATCGAAAACAGCATGAGATTGGCCTGGCGGCGGTGGTCCTGCACCGATCTGCACGAGGCCACTCACTTCCTGGAGTTGGTCCAAACCGATAAAACCGTCAATTTCGGGAATCTCGGTCTCGAGCTCGGCCCCATACCGGTTGACCATACAGCCGGCCACCAAAAGGCGCTTCTGGCGTTCTTTCTTGCTTTCAGCGACCTCCAGGATGGCCTCGATCGATTCCTGCTTGGCTTCTTCGATAAATCCACAGGTATTTACGATCACGGTGTCCGCATCGTCGAGCTCGTTGACGATCTCGTAGCCTCGAGAACGCAATTCGCCCAGCATGATCTCGGTATCGACCCGGTTTTTTGGACAGCCGAGGCTGATAACGCCGACGCGCTCGGATTTGGTCTCGGATTTGGTTCGGGGGCTCATGAGCGCCGCAGAGTCTAGCAGACCGTTCTGCGCAGCCCAGTCCTAGCGGCGCAGGATTGCTAGCAGAACCCCAAGAAGAACCAAGGCGGTCCCAGCCACTATTCTCAAGGTCAAAGGCTCATCCAGGAACAGAGTTCCCACACTGACAGCGACGACAGGAATTCCATAGGTGATGAGCGACAGGCGCGTAGCAGGCACGCGTTGCAACAGCCAGAAGAATAGGACGAAGGTGAGCGAGGTACCGAAGATTGCCAGATACAGCAGCGCGCCTACCGAGACCCTATCGATCGTTACAGAAGCCGACCGCTCGAAAGTCGCCGCCATGGCACCCATGAGTATTGCGGTAATACCCATGGGTATCGCGGTAAGGCTAAGAGGATGCATCGCACTTCCCCACCGCTTTACGACTACGTTTGCAACCGCCGAGACTACGGGCGATATCAAAAACACTGCCGCCGCTAGCCGTGCCTGTTCGCCCGCCAAAGAGGTGAGATCTTCCGAGAAGATCACCACAAGCCCCGCAAAGCCGAGCATAATTCCGACAAACGACCGAGCCTGGAGCCGTTCGCCCGGCAATAGAAAATGGGCCAGGATGGCCACGAACAGAGGGAAGGTCGCAAATAGCACCGCCGCGAGCCCTGAGGGAATCCACTGCTCTGCCCAGTAGACGACGCCATAGGAGATTGTAAAGGCGAGCAAACCGTTTACCAGCCACATCGTCCACACGCGACGACCACTGCCCAAGCGAACGCCGGCGATCTTCGCCACAAAAAGCAGAACCAAGGATGCCAACCCGAATCGAAGAGAGATTCCGAGGAAGGGCGGTATACCTTCCAGACCCACTCGAATCGCCGCCCAGGTGGTGCCCCAAACCAGGATCAGGAACACCAGCGCGGCTGCGTAGATAAGGTTCTTGCGCATGGCTTGTCAGGGATGGTGGCTATCCGCCCTTGGGTACCTGGGCCGAACCAGTCCCACGGCAGGGTACGGATCAGGGGTAAATCTTGTAAAGCATTCTGGGGTAGGGAATGGTTTCGCGCAGATGCTTTAGACCACTCACCCAGGCGACAAACCGCTCGATACCCATACCAAAACCACTATGCGGAAATGTTCCAAATTTGCGCACATCGAGGTACCACTGGAACGACTCGATCGGAAGCTCATGATCTTTGACTCGTTGCAACAGAAGCTCGTAGTCGTGGATGCGCTGACTCCCACCGATGATCTCGCCATAGCCCTCCGGGGCTAGTATGTCCAAAGCCAACACCTGATCTGGGTTGCTCGGGTCGGGTTCCATATAAAAGGCCTTGATCGAGGTCGGATAGTGGGTAACCATCACCGGTCTGTCAAATTGCGCAGCCAGCACCGTTTCGTCTTCTCCGCCCAAATCATCGCCCCATTCCAGCTTTTTGCCCGCTTTCTCGAGCCGTTCAATAGCCTCTGCGTAAGTCACTCTTGGAAAAGGGCTTACGACGTTTTCCAGAACGGCAACATCACGCTCCAGAACCTTGAGTGCTTCCTGGCAACGATCCAGAACCCTGGCCACCAGGCTCGAGACAAACTCTTCGGCCAGCAGACACAGCTCCGGGAACTCCATGAATGCGACCTCGGGCTCCACCATCCAGAATTCCATCAGGTGTCTTCGAGTCTTGGATTTCTCAGCCCGAAAGGTTGGACCAAAACAGTAGACCTTGCCAAACACCGCAGCCGCCGGCTCCAAATAAAGCTGCCCAGATTGGCTCAGATAGGCCTGCTCACCAAAATAGTCCGTCGCAAACAGAGTCGAGGTACCCTCGCAAGCTGCCGGAGTCAAAATGGGCGAATCAATCAAAACAAAATCTCGTTCGTAGAAGAAGTCCCTGATCCCCTGTGAGACTTCGCTTCGCACCTCGAGTGCCGCTCGCTGCCGACTCGACCGCAACCACAGATGCCTGTGCTGCATCAGAAAGGCGGTTCCGTGCTCCTTTGGAGTGATCGGAAAGTCTTCCGTCAGGTGGTCTACTCTGAAGTCGGTGACGTGAATCTCGACTCCGCTCGGTGCCCGCTTGTCCTCTTGAACCGTCCCTTCGAGCCAAATCGTAGACTCCTGCGTGGCCCGCTCGGTCTCCTCCCAAGCAGCCTCGGCAATGTCGCTTCGACTGGCCACAGCCTGGACAACACCACTCCCATCACGGAGCTGGAGGAAGGCGATCTTGCCGCTAGAACGCTTCTTCGCCAACCAGCCCCTGAGCGAGACCTTTTGACCTATCAAGTTTCCCAATTCACGAATTTCGTTCATTGCCTGATCTCTCCCAATCCCAGCTGCCCAAGCGGCGTACCCAAACGGCGTAGAGGGGGAATCTTAACGAATCAGCTGTTCTGTTGGTTCATTCTCTCGAGCGCGGCGCGTGCGGCCCTCTGTTCGGCCTGCTTCTTGGTCGCACCTACACCCTCAGAGATGCACTGACTATCGACCCAGCACTCCACATGAAACCTCTTGTCGTGGTCAGGTCCCTCCTCTGCGACATGCCGATACGAAGGCAGCTCAATCCCACGACTCTGGATCAGCTCCTGAAGGCTCGACTTGAAACCCGCAGAATCGGCATTCTCGAGATCGGCCCCGAGAGTCTGAACCAACAACGGCTCCAGAACCGACTTGACCGAGCCGAGACCACTCTCCAGATACATCACGCCAAGAACCGCCTCCAATGCATCAGCCAGAAGCGAGGGTTTGCTACGCCCCCCCGATCGATCTTCCCCGACACCGAGTCTCAACGCTTCACCCAGGCCTAGATCACGGGCCCATCGAGCTAACACGGGTTCGCTCACCACGTAGCTCTTCATTTTCGAAAGTCGTCCCTCGGGTGCCCCTGGATGGCGCTCATAGAGCCACTCAGAGGTCAGGAGGCCAAGTACCGCGTCGCCGAGAAACTCCACCCGTTCGTAGTTTTGCCCGGTATCCTTCTCATTGACCCACGAGCGGTGAGTCAGGGCCATCTCGAGCTGGGATCGATCACGAAACCGGTAGCCGAGTCGAGACTCGAACGCATCCAATTCCTGGTCGTCGGGCATACGGGAAATGGTAGCACTGGGCGGGTAATACCTACCTTCGGCCAAACCGCTTCTCGAGATCAAAATCGGTCATTTGGAGCACCGTTGGACGTCCGTGTGGGCAGACATAGGGCTGCTCAGCCTCGAAGAGCTCGGCGACCAGCGCCTCCATCTTGTCTGCCGACAGCGGGTGGTGAATCTTGATAGCAGCCCGGCACGAAAGATTTGCCGCCAGAATATCCAGCAGCCGATCTTTCAATGCTGCCGCCTGTCCCTCACCCTCTTTCTGCTCGGAGGCCAACGCCAGAATGAGATCTTGTGCCTCTTCTGGCGCAAGCTTTGCGGGCGCGCCTCGCAGTGCGACGGAATTTCCCGACATCTCAGAGATGGAGAAGCCGCACGCCTCGAGCTCGTCGGTCATCCCGACGAGATGAAGCGCTTCGGCGGGGCCGAGCTCGAGGATCATCGGTTCGACAAAGTTCTGGCTGGCAACGCTCTCCGCGCGCAGCGTCCGTTGGAGACGCTCGTAGAGGATCCGTTCGTGAGCCACGTGCTGATCGACGATATAGAGACCATCGGGACCCTCGAGCAGAATCAGCGAACCCTTGTACTGACCAAGCAGACGAAAAGGACGCTGGACCCCCGATCGTCCGGACAGGGGAACCGATCTCGGTTCCACCGGCCTGTATGCGACATCAGAGACCCTGTCCGCGGACTCACCCAGCCACGACTGTCTTTCACCCGCGCCTTCGTACTGCGAAGTTCGGTCTCCGAGACCTTGCCAGACGAAGGGTACGGAGGGTCGATCCTCGGGTTGGCGCAGCGGTGCTGGACGTTCTCCCAGCGATTTGGCCAGGGCTGATCGCAGAGCCCCTGAGACTCTATCGAGCAGTGCGGAATCTCTAAAACGGACCTCCGTCTTTTGCGGATGGACATTGACATCGACCGACTCGGGTGGAATGTCCAAGAACAGAAACAGAGCTGGGAAGTCGTCGCTTCTCCACTCCTCGCGAACCGAGCGGTAGAAGGTGGCCATGATGGCTCGATCGCGGATCAGGCGCCTGTTGACAAAGGTGAAGTAGCGTCGTCCCTTGGTGGTACTCGGGTCCCCTACAAACCCCCAGACGCTGCGACCTTGGTTGTCGGCATACGAGATCTCCTGCAAACGTTTGCCCAGAGGGCCCCCAAAGATCTCGGAAATCCTCTCCTTCGCTCCTTCCGTGCCCTGGCCACCAGGCATTGCCTCGAGCAAGAGACGGCCTTCATGGCGCAGGGTAAACCCGACCTCGGGTTGTGCCAGCGCATAGCCCTGAACGACCTCCAGACATCGGCGCAACTCGGTTCGGGGGGTTTTCAAAAACTTTCGACGGGCCGGCACATTGAAAAACAATGACCGGACATCGATCGTCGTACCCCTGGGATGGGCAGCGGGCTCCACACCTCGCACCTGTCCCCCATCGATTCGGACTTGGTGGCCCGAGTCCTCTCCGGTCGATGTAGTGAGCGCGACCCGAGACACACTCGCAATCGATGCCAGGGCCTCGCCTCGAAAGCCAAGGGTACTCACGCCTTGAAGGTCGTCGAAGCTTGCTATTTTGCTCGTCGCGTGCCGGTCGAAAGCGAGCAGTGCGTCTTCGCTATCCATCCCGACACCGTCGTCGACGATCCTGACCCGTCTCTTGCCACCCGCTTCAACATCGATTCTCACGGATCGCGCCCCAGCATCGAGAGCATTCTCGATCAATTCCTTGACGATCGAGGCGGGCCTCTCGACAACCTCGCCTGCGGCGATCTGGCTAACGAGCCGATCACCTAGTATCTGGATCTTGGGCATTTCGCTGCTTCGCGGCTGGTCGGTGTAGCGGCCCGTCGGTGTCGAAGGTCACGACCGAGCAACAGTCTTGACCAACGGCACATAGGCTCGCTCTGCGTATTCGCGCACCATCCGACTTGCAGAAAACCGGGGTCCTATCGTCGTAATCGAACGGCGCATACGTCTCAGCCATTCCTCCGGTCTATCTTCCTCGTTGCGGTCATAAAACATCGGCACAATCTGATCTTCCAGCACAGTGTACAGATCATGAGCATCTTGCTGGTCCTGCACCCAACCCTCTTCGGAGTCTTCCCCAGATCCTATCGCCCAACCGTTCTCTCCGTCGTATCCTTCCGGCCACCAACCGTCGAGGATGCTGAAGTTGAGCACTCCATTCACCGCTGCCTTCTGACCACTCGTACCGCTGGCTTCCAGCGGACGTCGAGGCGTGTTGAGCCAAACATCGACTCCCTGAACCAGCATTCGTCCCACCCGGATGTCGTAATTCTCGAGAAACGCCACTCGACCGTGAAGATCGGGCTCCTGGCTCAGTTTGTAGATGTGCTCGATAAGCTGCTGTCCCGGCCGATCCGCTGGGTGGGCCTTGCCAGCCAGGATCACCTGCACCGGGCGCTCCGAGTTGCGAAGAATCCCGCGGAGTCTATGAATGTCGCTAAAAATCAGACCGGCCCGCTTATAGGTAGCGAAGCGGCGCGCAAACCCGATCGTGAGTACCCCAGGATTGAACAGCTCTGCCACGCCTCGAAGCTCGCGGGGAGAGCGACCGTGGCGGGCATACTGCTCTCGGATCCGAGCTCGAGAAAATCGAACGAGGCGCTCCTTTTGGGCACCATGGGCCGCCCACAGCTCGGCGTCGGTAATTTCAGCGACGACCTCCCAACCCGCTGGGTCCAGCAAGGCCTCTTGCCAATAGGCTCCCAGTCGGTTCTCCAATAGATTCCGGATCTCGTGACCAAGCCAGGTCGGCAAATGAATACCGTTTGTAATCGGTTCGATCACCGGCTCGTCTGACGGGTGATCTGGGAACAGATGCCGCCACATCTCATCGCACACCTCAGCGTTGAGCCGGCTAACGGCATTGGTGTAGGCCGAGGTCCTCATGCCGAACGCGGTCAGATTTAGTGGCTGATTGGGCTCACCGTGATCGGCCTGGCCCACGCTCAGCAATCGGTCCAAGTCGATCTCGAGAGCCGTCGCCCAGGGTTCGAGAAACCCGGCGGCCAAGCCGCGGTCGAACTGCTCGTTGCCTGCGGGCACCGGAGTGTGGGTTGTAAAGGCAGTGTTCTGCTTGATCTTCTCCAGCGCAGCGTCGAAATCGACTCCCTCGTCATCCATCGCTTTTTGCAGCCGTTCCAGCTGCAACAACACGCTGTGGCCCTCATTGATATGCCAGACAGCCGGATCGATACCCAGAGCCTCGAGGGCACGGGCTCCACCAACACCGAGAAGAAGCTCTTGAACCAGACGCATCTCTCTGCCCCGCACATAGAGCACGTTCGTAATCGGCCGGTCGGCTGGATCATTGGCCGGCAGGTCGGTATCGAGCAGCACCAGGGGGATCCGGCCCACCTGAGCGATCCAGAGACGAGCAGCTACGTCGCGGCCGGGCATGGGTACCGAGATGACAACATCGCGACCCCGCTCATCCATGGCAGGTCGCACCGGTAGCCGTGTGAGGTCGTATTCGGGATAGATATGCTGTTGATAGCCATCCGCATCGATGGCCTGCTTGAAGTACCCGGCACGATAGAACAACCCGACAGCAACAAAGGGAAGGCCGAGATCACTCGCGCTCTTGCAGTGATCGCCGCTCAGGACACCTAGCCCTCCCGAGTAGATCGCCAGACACTGGTGGATCCCATACTCCATCGAAAAATACGCAACGGGACCACTCTCGTAGGCAGGGAACCGGCGCTGAAACCAGGTTGACTCGTCCTCTCGCATATAGGCATCGAACTGCTGCTTGACCCCGAGATAGGCCGACATAAAAGTGTCATTGTCGGTAAGCCGCTCCCATTTGCTGCGATCGACATTCAGTAGAACGTTGATCGGGTTTCGATATCGGGCCCAGGCTCGGTTATCGATCGACGAGAACAGCTGCCGCGCCTCTGGGGTCCATGACCACCACAAGTTGTAGGCCAGATCGTAGAGCTCTTCCATCTCGTCGGGCAGCTCGATGTCCGCGACCTGTCGACAGGGGATCTTGATTTGTTGATTGGTGTTCAGCACCCTGGGTATCTCCGGTGATCGGGTATTTCGATTTGGCTGCGCTGTGGTTGGCACCAAACTGGAAACCACTGCGGCAGCCCTAAATACTCAGGCCGCCGCCGCGGCAGGTTATCATTTCGAGAATGTCGAAACGAGCCTCTGGCATTCTGCTTCACCCAACCTCCTTGCCAGGACCTGTGGGAATCGGCAATATCGCAGATGCGGCACGAGAATTTCTCGACTGGCTCGACAAGGCGGGACAACGCGTCTGGCAGGTCTTGCCTTTGGGCCCCACCGGTTACGGCGATTCTCCTTACAACTCCTCCTCCTCATTTGCGGGCAATCCTCTTCTTATTTCGTTGCACGGTCTTGGCGCGCAGGGACTGTTGACAGCCATCGATCTGCCTAGCGCCGCATCCTCGCAACCGGATCGAATCGATTTCCAGCAGGTATCGACCCAGCAGGAGAGCTGCCTTGAAAAGGCCTGGCTCAGCGCTCTGAAATCCACAGATTCGCAGTTTCGGGCGACCGCCAGGGGTTGGGCGGCTGATCCTGCCCAGGCCAACTGGTTGGATGAGTGGGCGATCTATGCGGCTCTGAAGTCCAAGTTCGAAGGATCCGCTTGGTTCGATTGGCCCGACGAGGTTCGCTTCCGGCATCCAAGCGCCCTCCAAAGAGCTCGCGTCGAGCTCAAAGACGAGATCGAGTTTCACAAATTCGTACAGTTTGTGTTTTTCAGCCAATGGAATGAGACACGAAACGAGGCCAAGAGGAAAGGGATCGAGATCCTTGGCGACCTACCTTTCTATGTCGCCTACGACAGCGCCGATGTCTGGTCCAATCAAGACTTGTTCGATCTCGATGGCGAAGGGCGTCCAAGGGTGGTCGCCGGAGTCCCACCCGACTATTTCAGCCCGACCGGACAGCTATGGGGCAATCCGATCTATCGCTGGGATCGACTCGCCGAGTCAGGCTACAAATGGTGGATCGATCGCTTGTCTGCCCAGTTGAGATTGTTCGATGTCATACGAATCGACCACTTCCGCGGATTCGCCAGCTATTGGGAGGTCGATGCCGGAGAGTCAACGGCAGAAAACGGTCGTTGGCGTGAGGGTCCTGGTCTGGAGCTGTTTCATCACGTTTCTCAGCGGCTCGGGCACCTGCCACTGGTGGCCGAGGACCTGGGCTTGATCACCGACGACGTCCGGCGGCTACGGCAGGATCTCGACATACCTGGCATGAGGGTCCTTCAGTTTGCTTTCGACTCCATCGACTCCGAACATCTACCCCACAATCTCGAGCCTGCATCGGTCATCTACACCGGTACACACGACAATGACACCTCCGCGGGTTGGTTCGAGTCGGCAGATCCAGAAACCAGACAGCGAGCCCTCGACTACCTCGGAGGTAGTGCCGAAGATATCCATTGGGATCTGATTCGTGCCGCTCTCACATCCGTCGCCGAGCTCGCCGTCATCCCGATCCAAGACATCTTGGGTCTTGGTAGTGCCAGTCGTATGAACATCCCTGGTTCGGAGTCGGGGAACTGGGCGTGGCGTCTGCCCGAGGGGTTGCTCGACGAGAGCCACGGCCTTCAGCTTCGGCGTCTGACCGAGCTGTCGGGGCGCTGCGCCCTGGATACCCCTGTGGCTTCCGATTCAGCCAGTCCCGACCCTGAGGTCGAAACCAATTGAAAAGACCCCATGGAGGACCCTGGTGGGACGGCGAGGGTGTGCACTTTCAGATTGCCTCCGAGCATGCCACCGTCGTCGAGCTCTGCCTGTTCAGCGAGCTCGAAACAGTCTCGCCGGTAGCTACGGTTGCCCTCGACCGTGGGCCAGAAGACACCTGGCACACCTACGTCCCGAATTTGCTTCCAGGGCAGTTGTACGGTTATCGAATCGACGGTCCCTGGGCTCCAACCGAAGGACACTGGTTCAACCCCGCCAAACTACTTCTCGACCCCGCCGCTCTCGCTGTTGTCGGTAACTTGCAATGGGATCCGGCCTTGAGCGTTGCTGTTGACGAACAGGGTCAGCTCCATGCAGACCCGTCTGACAGTGCAGCGTTCGTGCCGCGCTCCATGGTTATCGATCGTCGGTTCGATTGGCAGGGCATCTCCCCCCCGGGGAGATCTTGGAACGAGACCCTGATTTACGAATGCCATGTCAAAGGAATGACTCAGCTTCATCCCGGTGTTCCGGAAGAACATCGCGGCACCTATTCGGGTCTCGCGCACGACGCCATCATCGAACATCTGCTCTCCCTGGGTGTCACCGCGGTGGAGCTGCTGCCGGTTCAACAGAGTCTGTCGGAACACCATTTGCAAGATCTGGGTCTTACGAACTATTTCGGCTACAACCCGATCGCCTTCTTCGCTCCCCACCTGGCCTACTCGAGCGACCGGGAAGGAGATCAAGTAGGCGAGTTCAAGACGATGGTTCGCAAGTTTCATGGCGCAGGTATCGAAGTGCTGCTCGATGTCGTTTTCAACCACACGGCCGAAGGTAGTCCTATGGGTCCTACACTTTCGCTCCGTGGCCTGGACAATAGATCCTTCTACCGGCTCGACGAGCACCAGGCGATGCTCTACCAGGACTTCTCCGGCTGCGGAAACACCTTGGACTTCGGAAAACCGCTGGTGACCCGGTTGGTACTGAACTGTCTTCGTTATTGGGTCGAAGAGATGCATGTCGACGGATTTCGGTTCGACCTCGCTACCGTCCTCGGCCGATCAAGTGTCGACTTCGACCCACAGGGGAAATTTCTCAACAGCCTGGCCCACGATCCTGTTTTAGCGCGAGCGAAGCTGATCGCGGAACCTTGGGATGTCGGACCCCATGGATACAAGCTGGGGGAATTCCCGCCCGATTGGGCCGAATGGAACGATCGCTTTCGAGATGGAGCACGAAGTTTCTGGCGTGGCGACAGAGGCGTCTCCCAAGAGCTTGCATACCGACTGCTCGGCAGCCCCGACATCTTCAAGCCTCCGAACCGATCGCCAGAATCGAGCATCAATTTCACGACCTGCCACGACGGTTTCACCCTTGAAGATCTCGTCAGCTTCGAGCACAAGCACAACCTCGCAAACGGCGAGGAGAACCGCGATGGCCACAACCACAATTTGAGTCGAAACTGGGGTGTCGAAGGACCGACATCATCCGCTGAAATCACGGCGCTGCGAGCTCGGGCAAAACGAAATCTTCTTGCTACCGTCGCACTTTCCGAGGGTGTGCCGATGTTGAGCCACGGCGACGAGCTGGGGCGAAGCCAAATGGGCAACAACAATGCCTACTGCCAGGACAACGAGCTTACTTGGGTATCTTGGGACCTCGATGCCGATCAGCAAGAGTTTCTCGAATTTTCACAGGGGGTTTTGCGGCTTCGAGCCTCATTGGGTCTCGCAAACTCTTCTGAGGGCTCAAAAGTGTCGACCAAGCTGATCTCAGCTCACGCCGAACCGATGACAAACGCCGACTGGCGCCACGGCCGTCAGCCCGTTTTTGGTGTGTTTCGCACTCGGCCGGAATCAGCCTGGCTGTTGATCGTCAACAACGACACTCGGGGCCATCTCTTCGAGCTTCCGCAGCAGAACTCCCCGGGGAAATGGACTCGACTCTTGGATACGTCACGCCAGGGCAGACGTCGAATTCTCGGACAAGCTATTCGGGTCTCCGCCTACTCACTGGTGGTGGTGCGCTTCTCGCCCTCAACCGCCGGCCTCTCCTGATCACCGGTCTCGTCGACCAAGCCAACAGCACCCCGCAGCACGTCCAGTCGAAACGAGGCGGCCTCGGCTTCTGAAAAAACGGAGCTCAAAACATCCCACCACCCTTCGATCGCCTGGGGCAATGAGCCTGTATCGGTCTCACCAGCGCTGCATGCCAACGTCTCGACAAGCAAACGCCAGTCGATCAGCGTCCGCAAGGCGTCCTCGCTCAGATAGGCGTGACCTCTGAGTTCATGCACTCCGAGAACCTCCAGAACACTCTCATCCTCGAGGAGCTCGGCGATAAGAGCCGTCGCCTCCGGTGGCTCCCGTTGGCTTCTACCCCAGTCCTGTCGCAAGGTAAGACCCAGACCCGAGGTCAGCCGTCCGATCGACTTCGGAGCTCCACCGGCTGCGAGAAGGCCATTCATCACTTTGATCTCGGGCTGGCGATCCAACCACTCCTCCACCTCGCGCCCCGACTCCGACAAGGCGTCGGCGATCGAAGAGAGCAAGATCCAGCCAAACAGGGCGGGAAGCGTTTCGGGATGACGGTCGAGTGCTTCCGCCAGACCCTCACCAGCTTCGTGATGGCCTTTTTTCTTGGAGGCTTCGAGTCGGGATGCCAGCTCGGGAACGGTGACCAGGGCCAAGAATCTCCGGTGCCCGATGGTTTCTTCGAGATTCTCGCTCGTCCGACGACCTGTCCAATCGGCTACCGCACCAAGCAGAGTGCTAGTCGCTTGGGTCAATCGATCCAGAAGTTGATCGTCACTGCCGAGCCCAGCGCTGTCTCTTGGCAGATCCAGCAGAGGCCCGATCACCCTGGGTTCCAGCGCCGCTTCGAGGGCGGTCTTGACAGTTTCGAAGGCAAGATCGATTCGGGCCTGATCTAGATCAGGTGCCCCGCGGGTACCGATGAACGCCGACAGGGCCAGTCCTTCTGCCGGTTCGATGGTCATCGCCTCGAAGTCCATCAACACCCGAAACTCGAGTCCTCGAAGATCGACTTCGAGCCCCTGTCGCGCCAAGCTCTCGGTGTCGATCAAGAACTCTCGCTGACTCGCTCGATCTCGATATCTCAGAAAGCCTTCCCGCGACGACTGGATGAGGGCCTCACCGAGAGTTGTCGTTTCTTGTGTGCCCGATTTCAGGCCCAGTTGTGGGGTCGAGCGGTGGATTCGTCCGTGGGCGCTATTGGGGCTGTTGTTGAACAGAAACACGACTCTTTCCGACCCGAGCGCATTGGAGAAGGCAATCACATCCTCTAAAACATCGCCACCGGCAGCCATTACGTCGTAGAACCTGAATTTCTCGACCCCCGCAAACAGCTCACGCCGACGCAGCAGTGGCACAATCTGTTCCTCGTGACGGCGAATCATCTCGGCATCGGGCTGCTCTTGGGAGTACTCCCTGCCGTACTCCATGCCGTAACGCTCCGCCAGACCCTCGACCTGACCATGGCCAAACATCGGTAAGCCGGGTAACGTCGACATCAACGCACAAGTCCCAAAGTAGCGATCGCCCCTGCCAAATTGGTCAACAGCGGAACGTTCATCCGGGTTGTTCATGAAATTCACAAATCGGTTGAGAATCTGAGGATCAAACTCCAGCGTGTCCTTGATCAACTGCCGATACTTCGCGGTTTCACCATCGCGCAACATGTTCATGAATGCGCTGTTGTAAACCCGATGCATACCGAGTGAGCGCACGAAGTAGCCCTCGAGCAACCAGAACGCCTCTGCCAACAGCAAGGTGTCCGGAGCCTCCTCGGCGACCCGATCTACCACTTCACGCCAGAACTCCACCGGCATCATCTGCTCGAACTGTTCACGGCTCATCGAGTGCTCGGCCCTGGAGGGGATCGCCCCCGCAGTACCTGGTGCAGGAAACCAGAGTCGCTGAAAATGTTTGCGGGTGAGTGTCATGGCGGCATCGAATCGAATAATGGGTACTCGGCGCGCCACCTCCAGAATGGTTTCGATCACCGCCTCTCGGACTTCCGCGTTGAGATAGTCGAGTTGCGCGGTGTCGTTCCAGGGCGTCGAAGTGCCATCGTTGCCGTGATAGATGTAGCGTGTCTGGCCGGTTGATCGATCAATGCGTTCAAACACCACCGCAGCGTCAGAGCGATCGTAGTAGTGGTTCTCCAAAAAGAGCCCGATATCGGATCGTGGTGACAGATCGGGACCTTCGAATTCATAGGATGGGAAGGGACTGTCCTGTTGTCCGATAAACCACTCCGGTCGCTCCATGACCAGATCCGAATCGATCCCCGTGTGGTTCGGCACCATATCGGCTGCGAGACGGATGCCTGCCGTTGCCGCTCGGTGTCGCAGGTTCGCCAGAGCCTCCTCTCCTCCGAGCTCGTTGGCCACTCGATACCCGCTCAGCGAATAGGCCGACGCCACAGCCTCGGGATTGCCACAGGTACGCTTTATGGTTCGTGAGGCTGGACTGCGCTCCCAGATACCGATGAGCCAGAGTCCGTTGAACCCGAGAGACGACAGCCTCTCGAGCTCTTCGTCCGGGATTTCATCGAGTCGCTCGATTGGTCGGCCGTACTGAGACTGAAGCTGGTGGAGCCACACGAGCGTGTGCTTTGCGATAAGCACCAGTCCACCCATCCAGCTTCGATCCAGGCTATAGCTCGGCTCGCCGTCGTCTTGAAAGACCGGCAGCTCCGCCGGGCCTGGTCCGGGCGGGAAGAATGGTCGCTGTTCTTCGGCTATGAGATCGAGCACGGGTTCGACTCGGCGACCGAAATCGTCAACCCATGGTCGCCACGCGGATCGGATCCACTGAAGCTGACCCGTCAAGGAGTCCGGCGACTGGCGGGCCGGCTGCAGCAAAATATCGAGCAGACTCTCACCTGCCTCATCAAACCCGGGTTCCTGATCGAGGGTCTCATCCATGGCCTGCACCATCGACCGATAGACCTGCGTTCCGAGCATTGGACTCGAGTGAAGATGTCGCACGATCGGCCGAACGGCCGGATTCGACTCGAGTAACCAGAAAACCACGAGATCCAGAAGAGCCTCGCCGTGACCCACCCTGCCACCTGCTGACATAGCCTCACCTGCTTCCAGGCGAAGCTTCATGTCTTCAACAATGCCCAAGTATTCCTGTCTGAAATCGACCAACAGTCCTTGGATGGACTCGCCTCCCAGACGATCCTCCAAGGCCGTCATCAGCCGATCCAGCAGTGTGTCGTCGACCCTGCTCAAGAACTTCTGGACAAGAATGCGGTAGGCATCGGCAAGTAGCTCGACGGCCAGGAGGTCGCCAGCAGCGACCTCTGCCGGAGTCCCGTCTTCGCTGCGAGTCTCTGCTGCTAGCTGGCGAGCCGAGCGTGCACCGTCCAAGGAAACTCGACCGGCGGAGAGACGCTTTCTGAGATCGGATCCCAAGCCAGCACGACATACCGATGAGATAAAGAGACTCAAACTCCGGCTCCGAGTGAGGTCGCCCCAAAGAGCGAATCAAGCTAGATCACGGTGCCCGCCGGGATCGTAGCCCCACGGGGAACCACGATCACGCCACCGCGTATCGAGTAGCTCTCCGTTTCGGCTTCGTCAATGCCGTCCGCGTTGATCAGCTTCGTACCATCCCCGATGCGACAATCGAGATCCAAGATGGCGTTGCGAATGAAGCAGTCACGCCCGATACCCATCGGCGTACTGTTGGTGTCGTCCGACGACCACTCATAGCGGTTGGCACCCATGACCACAGTCCTCTCCAACACCGAGCCCTCACGAATTATCGACCGGATCCCGATCACCGACCCAGCGATCCGTGCACCCGAGAGAATGCTACCTTCGGCAACCAAGGAGTGCTGGACTGAGCAATCATCGATCTTTGTGCCGGGTAGAAATCGGGGGTGAGTGTAGATGGGGGTGTCCGGGCTAAACAGATCGAGCGGAGGTACGGGAACCGTCAGCTCGAGA
>CAXMQZ010000078.1:0-89051 GCA_964195975.1 uncultured Polyangiaceae bacterium
GAGCAGGCAAGCTCGTTGTAGATCGGACTGATGAGTCCCAGGTAGGGACGGTCCTCCTGATCGGTGAAGAATCGAAATAGGTCCCTGCGGTCGAGACGCTCCCGCGGTTGACCCTCGGTGTGACAGCCAAAACAGGCTTCCGCCTCCATGTCCACCTTGGCACCTTCTTCGGTGTCGTTGGGGGAGTAGACGATCGTCCCTGCTTTGTTGAGGATTCGCGCCTTGATAACGGTCGGCTGCCGACCGATGGCGTCGATGATCTCGTGCAGCTCCTCCCGCTGGTTGTGCATCATGGCGTAGCGGGTACTGCTCTTGATGGTCTCGACGTACTCGTGCGAGTGACGCTCGAGCTGGACGATCATCGATCGTCGCTGGGCAGTGATGAGGATGTAGGACAGGAGCGCGACGACCGTGACCGAGATCAGGGCCAAGACCAGAATGAGTTGGGTCCTGATGCGAATGTACACGCTGCCTCCTTCGAGTGAGGAGCCCTATACCTCCACCAGTATCCTGCCGCAACGCCTCATAAAGAAACATCCTGCGGGGTGGTGTCGTCCCCGCCTCTAGGGGTGGCGGTAGAGACCTGCGTGCGAGACTCGATTCGACCTCCCCATCGAGCTCGAGGATCCCGCCGGCGTTATGGCTCGACTCCTCGAAGCGGCACTAAATGCGACGCTCGAAGCGACAGATCGGTACCGCCCGTATTGACTCCGACAGCGATCAGATAGGTCGGTGCCAGCTCGAGAAGGGCGAATCGCCAGCAGGTTTCATCGTCACCCAGCTCCTCGTCGATATCGATTCGAATCGAGCGCTCATCGAGGTGAAACGAGAACTTGTCCAGAGGCAAAGCCAGACCGAGGCCGCGTGCCTTGATGTAACTCTCTTTTAGAGTCCAGTACTGGAAAAATCTCTCTTGCTGCTCATAGGGTTGGTGTTGGCGAAGGTCACGAGCCTCCGCGGGAGAGAAGAATCGGTCCGCTAGACGCACCGTCTCGACTTTGCGATCGAGCCGTTCGGCGTCGACGCCAACGAGTGAGTGGGCAGTGCTCACTGCACAAACAACAAGGCCGCGGGTGTTGGTCAGGTTAAAGGAAATTGAGGATCCGTTAGCCGGTTCGACCACGTGAGGCTTACCATGGTCGTCTGATTCGAACCTCCAGTCCTTCGGCGCCACATCGGCGTAGCTGGACAAAACCGTGCGAACGAGTGCCCGTGTGGCTATGAACATTCTGCGTCCACGTCCGAAACGGAGTCGCTCGAGTCGCCGAAGCTCATCAGGGGCCAGAAGGTCGCGCTCTGCCGCGATCAACCCCTCATCCTGATTTCTCTGGTAGAGGTAATACCAGAGGTCGGTCGTACCAGGCACCGCCTCGAGTGTCTCATGAGGGGAGACTGCTGGTAGCTCTTCAATATTCAGTGGACTGTCGATCGTTCGCCTCTCTAGCTGATAGCTTCGGTGCAGATCATGTCACTGCTTCGACGACTTCGACGATTCGGTCTTGGCCTGGGGCAAAGCTCACCGGTCCGTTACAGCAACATCGAGCGACTTACCGAGCTCGATTTCTCATTGACACGTGGTCCACACGAGGCGGGTGTCTCTGCAATGATGCGAGCCAAGAACGAGGCGATCAAGATTACCGACTCGATTACATCGATACTCGAGGTCTTTGATGAGATTATTGTTGTCGACAACGGGAGCTCAGACGACACCTTGGCTCGGGTTCGATCGCTCAAGGCCGCTAGGGATCGAAACGATCGGATCAAGATCCTCGAGTACCCGTACGAGATTGCTCGATGTGGTCACGAGCACTTCGGCACCCCTGCCAATTCGATTCACAGCCTGACCTACTACTACAACTGGTGTCTCTCGCAATGTACTCGATCCTACGTATTCAAGTGGGATGCTGACATGTTTCTAGACCAGGGATCTGTCGAAGAGTTCTCGAACTTTCTAGGTAGCTGTGTTGCCAGTCCAAAAAAATCAATGTGGAAGATCCCGCTACAGACCGTCTACAGATCGGTCGATGATCTCTGCTATTTGTTCAAAGATGAGATCAATGCCGAGGTTCGGCTCTTTCCCAACGACCCCAGAGCTCGGTTTTTCAAAGGCAGACACTTTGAGATTCTCGAGGGTCCAGGGAGGCGTCAAGCCCGACTACACAATGGTACCCAGATCTTCGAGATCAAGGATCTGGGAGAGGATGAGTTTAGTCATTGGAGTGACACGGACTTTCCATCGAGTAAGAAACAGGTGGAATGGGAACACTTCTTTCAGCTCAAGGATGGAGATGTTGAGGGAGGAGCCATTGAGACCCTTCCTGGAGCGAGACTGAGAATCGAATCGGTTCGGACGGATTCCTAGATCCCGTTGCGGAGTTGATCTCTGTACAAATCGGCAAGCTCCAGGCAGGTCTCGCCGGAGTAGTCGTCGAGGATAGCCTCGATGGGAAGGCTCTCGTCCCACCATACGCCCAGCTCGGTATGGTGACCGACCAGGCTCTTGTCGACCCAATCGATCGTGCCACCGCCCGGGAAGATACCCAACCGCCGCTCTACCTTGGCCATGATTGTCCACCGGCCAAAGAAATGGATCAGTTTGAGAATGGGTCTGAAGCGGTTGTTGAAATAGCCGAGCACCGGCATTTTTGCCAAAGCCAGCATCTTGGGCTTGCCGTCGACCTCGCGGACGGTGTAAACCCAGCGGTGGTGACAGTAGCCGAGATAATACTTCGACTCCACGTTGGCCATCTCACTGTGTTTGGTAGGCACCGAAACATAGCCGGCTTTGGAAACGGAAGCCAGCTGCGCGGCCACAAAAAAGGGATCTCGAATATCTTCGAGCACGTGTGTACAGATACTGAAATCGAAGCGCTCGCCACTGTCACGAATCTCTTGCCAGACCCCGGTCTCGCAGATATTGCCGACAACGATTTTCTTGCCGGCCGCGTCGGTAGGGCAGAGGTCGACATAGGCATCGGTGTGCTCGTCCGCCCAGGGGTTGTACCTCCCACCGACGTCGATTACGCGATAGTCAGCTTGGCTGCGGCGCTGTGCCAGGAAATCCAAGACTCGTTGGCGCAGAGTGTCCACGGCGCCAGAATTTGCGGCCGTAATCGGCATTGGGCTAGCCTGGTGAGGTGCCGTTTCGATTGCGAAAGGCGTCGAGAACGAGATCCCAGTTGTGCTCACCGAACATCTTGTTCAACTGTTTGTTCGAAAATACGAGTCGCCCCGCGTAGGCAAGCTGGGCATCCAACGGACGATTGCATGCAAGCCAGCAGTCGTTGCACTTCGCGTACTCTTCGTGGGTGGCTATGGTCTCCGGGGAGTTCCAGATCTCGTTGAAAGATTTCTCATTCAGGTTCCCCAGAACAACACTTTTCTGCTGGCAGAGGAAGACGTCTCCGTTGCCAAGGATGTAGCACTTTGTACGAATGTTCCAGCAGGGAATCGACAGCTTTTTGTCCATCCAAGCGTTGTTGAGGCTCATGAACTCGTCGAGATAGGGCTCGTGTTCGGGTGAAATCTTGCCTCCCGGCTTGACGGTGTCGAAGAATTCGGGATTCTGGTAGGCGCCAACGGACATTTCCACTCCCTTCTCTTCCGCCAGGGCCTTGACCTGCTTGAGGTCCTCCACTGCATTCCAAGGTGTGATGGTGTAGCCGAGATGGATGTTGGTCAGATCCTTGACCTCATCGACGATTCGAATGATGTTGTCCGAGCAGTCGACTCCACGCACGTTCTTGTAGGTCTCACCGAGACCGTCGAGGGACATATACACGTTCGGGATCTGGTATTCCTTGACAGCCTCGATCAGCTCGTCGGGGTACATCCCGTTGGAGAGCACCACAAAATCGTTCCCGGCATCCTTGACCAGCTTGATGATCTGGCGCCAATCGGGGTGCTCGAGAAACTCACCTCCGGTCAGCTCGAAGAAGGTTTTTCGAGTTACTGCCGGATCCCTGACAAGCCGTCCGACAACATCCACGCTCAGGTGATTGTGCTCCTTCTTGTTCCAGATAAAACAATGCCGGCAGCGGGATTTACAGAGGTCCGTCGCCATCAAGCCGATGACTCGCACATTCCTGTTCTTGACGTCGATCGAGCGAGTCAGACCGTGCTTGAGATGCTTTGCTGTCTCGAGGAGGCTCATATTGTTGCTCTATGGGATAGAAAACCGTCTTGGTCAAACTTTGTGTTCAGCCTGAGAGGTTCGGAAAGGAACTCTGGTCGGGCGCAGAATAGCACAAGATATTTGACCCGAGACCCGATCGGTCGTATCTTCAGCTCCGGGCAACGGGCATGTTTGCGGCAGCGGTTCGCTCTTGATTCTTACCTACAACGGATATGAAAAATCCTTCCTCGGGCAAGGGCCGAGGCGCCAACTTTCTGTTGGTCGTACTTTCAGTGCTCCTTGTTCTCGGAGTCACCGAGGCGGCTCTGACCCTGTTCTACCCGATCGAGTATCTACAGGTACCTGATCGGAACCCAGATGATCTGTTCAACGAAGTTCTTCACAGGTCATCTGAGATTCCCGGTCTGGCCTTCGAGTTGGCTCCGAACCGACAAAAGAAGTACGAGAACGTCTGGATTCGGACCAACAGCTTTGGCATGCGAGATACGGAGCCAGTGCCCATCGAGGACGACTCCGTATCCAGGATAGTAGTCCTTGGAGACTCTTTCACCTTTGGCTTTCGGGTCGACGGCGAATCTTCCTATCCAAGCGTTCTCGAACGACGACTCAACGAAGGCGCGACCGAGAAGCGAGTCGAAGTGCTGAATCTCGGTGTTTCCGGTTACAACACACAGGATGAAGCCATCGTCCTCGAGCACAAGGGACTGCCTTGGCGCCCCGATCTGGTCATCCTCGGTTATGTGCTCAACGACCCCGAGACCGATCCGGTGCAGCCACTCACTAGCCATTTTCAAGAGCCGGCGGTGTGGCAACGCTCCAACCTGGCTCGATTGGTCGCGAAAGTGAAACATGGCCTGGAAGTCAGACTCTGGGGTGGCGGGGACTACTACCGTTACCTCCATTCCGAGGGTCGTGAGAAATGGAAAAGCGTCGTCTCTGGCCTCGATGACATTCGAACTCTGACCGAAGACCAACAGATCCCTGTGCTCGTAGTGATTTTTCCTGAGAAGCCGCATAAGAACTGGTCCGACTACCCGTATGCAGATCTTCATAGGCAGATCGCCGAGATTGCTCACGAAAAGGGATTCTCGGTGATCGATCTTCTTGATCGATTCTCCGACTATCCAGCAAGAGATATGCGGGTACGTCGCGGTGATCCCCATCCGAGCCCGTTGGGTCATGAAGTAGCGGCCGAGGCGATCTACGACTGGATCGCAGCCGAGCTTCCCGATTTTGAGCTATCCGCTTCCCGGCCGGCATCGACTAGCTAGCCTCCAAACATCTTGCCTGTTGTGGAGGTTTCCACAGCCGTACCTCCGAGTTGCGTGCGACGCTGGCTAGCCTGAACTTCTCACAAAGTTCGTAGCGAAAGGCCGCAAATGCTTGAAGATACAAGGCTTGACGAGTTTATTCCCCGCAGGCGTACTTGCAGTACGTCGAGGAGGGATCAACAAGGAAAACACAGTAGATTCAAGCATTTGCGGCCTTGCAGTAGAAGGCTTGCGAGAAGCTCAGGCTAGAGAAATGTCTATTCGAATCCGATCGGGCGCGGGGATTGTTGCACTCTGCGCGCTAGTGGTCCTGACGGCCTCGGGGGCGTCGGCTGTCGACTCCGTGACGCCGGGCGCGGTGCGTGTGGATGCGACCTACGAGCACCTCGGTGTGGTCTGGTGGCTCGAGGATGATGACGATCGCGATAGCACGTTCGCACTCGAGTTTCGCCAGCAGGGGACAAGCGCCTGGCAGGTGGGTGCGCCCTCCATGCGTGCTTACCCGAGCTTGGAAGTCAATGGCTCGCCTCTGGGTCTTGACTACCAAGCCGCCAGCGCGCTGTTTTTGGATCCTGGTACTGCTTACGATCTCCGACTGACCCTGGAGGACCCAGACGGAGGAGGCGAGGTTCAAATCGTGGCCGCGACCACTCGGCCTCCGCTGCCGAGGGCCTTCGCCGGCCAGCGACGCTACGTCATCCCGGGCAGTGGCGGCGGCGATGGAACTCTTGGCAACCCCTATCAGGGCCTCCAGACAGCAGCCGACGCTGCGGCTCCGGGTGATCTGTTTGAAGTGGCCGCAGGTACCTACTCGCCGTTTCAGATCCTTACGAGCGGTACGCCGGGCCAGCCGGTAGTGTTTTCAGGACCGGCTGACGGATCGGCAGTGGTGGATGGTGCGGGTACCGACCGGGGGATTGTGACGTTCGGTGAGTTCAACCAGACTATCTCCCATGTGGTGCTCGAGGGTCTGGTGCTCGAGGATGGGCGGTGGGGAGTCGATGCACAGCACTCCAGCGACATCGTGATTCGGCACAACACGATTCGGGATGTCGACGACGGAGTCGTCAACCGACGGGGCGACGCGCTGGAAGAAAACCAGACCGTCTGCGACAACGTCATCGAAGGGCGAGTCGCATGGCCTGGAGTCGGGATTCCATCTGAGCGAGGAATCGATCTCAAGGGTTATGGCAACGTGGTCTGTCATAACCGAGTGCGCAACTTTGGCGATTGCGTTTCGGTGCAGCCCTCGACCGGTGAATCGTTTGGCAATGATGTCTATGGCAACGATGCCTCCTTTTGTGTCGACGACGGTATCGAGGTCGACTACAACCAATCGAACGCGCGTGTGTGGCGAAACCGGGTGATGAATGCACGCATGGGCGTGAGTGTCCAGCCTACCCGTGGTGGGCCGACCTATATCTTTCGCAACGAGCTCTTCAACTTGGAAAGTGTCCCGATCAAGATGCACAACCAGACCACGGGCTTTTTTGTGATCCACAACACGGGTGCAAAACATGGCGATGGCCACGCTGACAGCGGGGCCATGTGGCGCTATGCGACGTTTCGCAACAATCTATTTCTGGGCACTCGGTATGCGTTTGAATTCACCACCCAGCCCGATGAGGGTTGGCGGGATTTCGACTACAACGCCTGGGGTACGACCCGCGTCATCGGCGGCGCCAGCGCACCCTGGTTCAAGTGGAACAACGTCCGTTATGACGATTTCCCCGAGCTGCAATCGATTGGTGTCGAGCTCAATGGTGTCGTAGCGAGCTTCGCAGACCTGATCAGCGCAGCTCTGCCCGGGGACTGGGATCAGCCGGCGACTCCAGGATCTCGTGACCTGCGACTCGTAGCCGGAGTACCGGCGATCGATAGCGGTATCGACCTGCCCAACCTCAACGATGGTTTTGTGCTCAACGGGCTTCCCGATATGGGCGCTTTCGAGCTCGGAGAGGCCCTCCCGCACTATGGCCCCCGACCCTGGCTATTGGCGATGTTCGCCGATGGCTTCGAGTCCGGTGACGCCTCGGCCTGGACCAACGCGGTGCCGTAGGGCGAGTGAGGGGACACGATCCCGCCCGGGTCCATAACCGCCAGTCATTCAGGCAACCCTTGCGACGACATCGCGTAGGAAAGGTAAAGCAGCTCACAGATAATGCGATTCCCAGTGGAGGTGTTTATGCGCCTATTGAAGAAAGGTCTCCTACGAGCATCCATCCTCATACTTGTTGCGCTACCGAGCACAGTTGCTAGTAGCTCAGAAGACCTCAACCCAGAGGCACCACCCGAGACCGCGCAGTTCGGATTCCTCGTCGGTGAGTGGAACTGCACCACCAAATTCATGAAGCCGGATGGTAGTGGCTACACCGAAGGCAAGGCCAAGTGGACCGGTACCTACACGTTGAATGGCTGGGCGATCCAGGACTACTGGATCGGCTATACGCCCGATGGCAAGGAGAACCACGGCACCAATATCCGGACCTTCAATCCGCGGACGAAGAAATGGGACAACCAGTGGGTTGCTTCTGGCAGCCTGCAGTGGGTCTATTTCGAGGCCGAGAAAGTGGGCGAGACGATGGTCATGATCGGCGGCGAGGGCAAGGACCCCAATGGCGAGTACATCGATCGCAACACGTTCTACGAGATCGGTGCCGATAGCTGGCGCTGGCGCAAGGATCGCAGCTACGACGGTGGCAAGACCTGGATCGAAGGCATCGGGTTTATCGAGGCGGCGAGAGCCGACTAGGGTAAAGAGACTGGGGAGACGATCCCGCGTAGGGACATGACCCCCTTTCTTGTTTTCGAGCCTCTCGAGTCGCATTTCCAATTTGGCAATCTACTAAGGTTCGTGGCGAGAAATCGTGGGGATTTCGTATATCCTTCTAGAGAGGCAAACATCTCTAGACAGGGGGTACTGGAATGACAAACACGAAACATTTGATCATCGCGGGGACACTTTTCCTGCTCGTTGGAGTTCTTTTGTTGGCTCGGGCTGGATCTGCGAGCCACCTCTGCCCGGGCGAGCCGAGTTGCGAGATGCCCTTCCCCGAAAACGCTGGACCGGAGATCTGGGTCGACGGTCCCGAAGCTGTCGATTTCACTGGTGACGACAAATTCCCAGACGTAGCTGTGGATGAATTGGGTCGCCGTATCCATGTCTGGACGAACTTTTTTCCAACTAACCCTGAACGAGCCGAGATCGTCCTTCGACGATTCGACGATGAAGGCAACCCACTCGAAGACCCCAGAGTGATCAACACAACCTTCGACAGCGAGCAGGACCATCCGAGGGTCGCCGTCGCTGCAGATGGCTCATTCCTGGTGATCTGGAATAGCTTCGAGGACAATGGCGACGGGTTTAGAAAATGGATTCGCAGTCGGGTCTTCGACTCTGACGGTGTCGCTGTCGGCCCTGACCAACTTGTGAGCCAGATTTCGACCGGCACGTCCGGGGTGATTATCGCCGATGTTGCGGCCCTGAGAGCTTCTGACGGCAGTAGTGGTGGTTTTGTCGTGGTATGGAGTAGTTTCAACGCCAGTGGTGACGACGACAGCAGCGCCAGTATCGAGGCTCGGTTGGTTTCGGCCGGCGGTGTTCCAACCGGTTCGCAGTTCCAGGTCAACACCGTAATCAGCGGACTTCAGGACGATCCAGCGGTGGCAGAGCTTGCGGACGGAGGGTTTCTGGTGGTCTGGGTTAATCCTGAGCTCCACGGTCGCAGATTCTCAGCGGCAGGGGCTCCTGACGGACCGCAGTTCCAGATCAATACTGCGTTCTCGAGTGTGAAAAACGAGCCCGATGTAGCCATCGGCTGGGATGGCGTCGTAGCGGTGGTCTGGGAGGATCCCGACGAGCTTGCGGTGGTCTCGGATGAGATCCGGGCTCGGCTCTACGATGCAGACCTCAACGCTCTCGGACCTGATTTTCGAGTCAACACTCTGCTCACCAACGAACAGGAGTTCCCGCGTCTGGGCGATTACGGTCCCAAGGGATTTCTTGTCACCTGGTCGAGTGTCGATGCTAGCGTCGGAACCGACACCTTCGAGAGTATCCAGGCCCGTCTCATGATCGGGCACGACGCATTTGATGACGATCAGATTCAGTACAACGTCTGGGAGGGCAGCTTCAAGGAAACGCCTGCAACCCATGGTTGGTATGGACGCCTGGGATCGGCTTGGCGCAGCATCGGCAACGATCAGGACCCACCCCCATTCGCAGATCACATCACTGGTCGCGACATTGAGTACTGCCTCTACTGCGACGATTTCGAGTGGTTCAACCCGGGCGGCTCGGGCAGCCTGTGGCGGTGGACTTCGACGGTGGGCCAGGCACCGTAGCCAGGCCCTCCGAAATAAGGTCCGAAATACGGGGACACGAGACCTAACTGCGCTTCTCAATACGATTCTGCTTGACTCGGGGACACGAGACTTGATTTGGTAATTAGGTCTCGTTTCCCCGATCTTTTCCCCGATCTTTTGCCGATCAGTTCGACCAGAGCACCACGAAAAATTCCATTACCAGGTTCGAAAGGTGGCGGGTTTCCCGCCGAGTCACGTATCACTCTATAGACGAGAATTATCTCGAGGGGATGCGTAGGCGAGAAAATGTCGAAATTTGCTATTTCATTGTAGTTGCGGATACGGTGCAACGCTGAGAAGGGGGACTGCGAGATGAAAAAGAATGGTTTTGTATGGATTGCGACGTTGGTTGGACTCGTTACGTTGGGTTCAACCCTTGCTGCGAGCCACCTCTGCCCGGGCGACCCAGATTGCGAGGTGCCCTTCCCGGACAACGTAGGACCGGAGATCTGGGCGGATGGGCCGGCTAATGTTCAAGTCGGCACTGGCGTCAGCTGGCCGCACGTCGCTGTCGATGAGCTCGGGCAACGGATCTATGTCTGGTCCGCGGGTCTGGATATTCCACCCAACGGCGATCGGAATGACATTTTCATGCGTCGATTCGATGAAGCCGGCAATCCTCTGATGGATCCTTTTTTTGTCAACACCTATGTCACCAACTCCCAAACTCGACCTCGGATCGCTGTGGCTTCTGATGGTTCCTTTCTGGTCACCTGGGAGAGTGATGAGGAGGGCCTAGGGGGCGGGGCCGATCGAATCTGGGTGCGGAGTCGGGCTTTCAACGCCGATGGCACACCCATGGGGAGTGACCAGCTCGTAAGTACCGTGTCGCCGCAAGTTCCGAGCGACGCCTTCATAGATGTCGCTGCGCTGCGAATCCCCGATGGAAGCGCAGGTGGATTTGTTGTCGCCTGGCTGAGCTGGACGCCCAATGGGACGGACACTGGAACCAACATCCAAGCGCGAATGATATCGCCCAATGGCGCTCCGTTCGGCGCGCAATTCCAGGTCAACAATCTAACGCCGAGTAGCCAGATTGGTTCCACGGTCACCGAGCTTGCCGACGGAGGATTTCTGGTGGTCTGGGAAGATCCGGGGCTCCGGGCGCTCCAAGGGAGGCGGTTCAACGCTGCGGGGGGCCCGGTCGCCAACCAGTTTCAGATCAGCACGACCTTTACCGGAAACCATCGCCAGGCCGACGTTGCCATCGGGTGGGATGGGAGGGTGGCTGTGGTTTGGGAGGATGAGGGCGACGTTGAACCCGAGATCCGCAGCCGACTCTACGACTCGGATCTCAGTGCCCTCGGCCCGGATTTTCGGGTCAATACCGTGATCACCGGAGACCAGGACGCGCCCAATGTCGCCGACTACGGTCCCAAAGGATTCCTGGTGACCTGGGAGAGCTCCAACAGCGCTGGGAACGACGCCTCGTTTAGAAGTGTCCAGGCTCGGCTGATGACCGATCACAACACCTTCGACGGTCCACAGATTCAATACAACATCTGGACCGACACCAACCAGCAAGAAGCGGGATCGGCAGGTTGGTACGGCCGGCTGGCGACTGGGTGGGGAAGCAATGGAAACTTCGACACCGGGGGTGCCGTCATCACAGGCCGCGACATCGAGTACTGCATGTTCTGTGACGACTTCGAGTGGGGCAGCAGCTGGCGGTGGACTTCGACCCTGGGACAAGCACCCTAGGCAGGCACCGCAGCAGCCCGAAATACGGGGAAATACGGGGACACGAGACCTAATTACCGAATTAGGTCTCGTGTCCCCGAGTCAAGCAGAATGGTACTGAGGAGCACAGTTAGGTCTCGTGTCCCCGATCTTTTGGGCCCGGTTTTTCTACTGCGGTGCCAGCTCGCGGCGCGACGCCAAAAAAGTGTCTCCGGTCGCTGACCACCACCTGGTTCTGATCGACCATGTGTAGATAGGTTTCGTGCACCAGGGCGGTGGTGTTGAGGGTCTTTCCCGGTCGAAGTCGACTCAGCTGGTGGTGCGCGATCCGTCTGAGATCGTCATAGACGAGTGGGACCAGCTTCTCGAAGGCATCCGGGTCGCCATCGCGATGGGCGATGAGAAGCTGCGTGATGTCTCCCTGATCCAATGGCTTGTCCAAGTCTCGAGGCAGACCCGATGCTGGCGAGATTCGAGGCGGAGAGTCTATCTCAGCGAAGGATGGATCCAAACCGCACAGAGAAGGTGTGTCTGGCACAAAGAGAACGCTACGAGCGTGTTTCCGGCCGCCCGTCTTGTGGATGGTGATCGAGCTGGGCACGGAGCCTGGCGGCACGCTCGAGAATCCAAAGGTCATCGATCCCGTATTCCGAAAGCTTGCCTGTGCCCTCTTCGACTGCGGTGCGAGCTTCGTCGATTCGTCCGAGTTGGATCAACGAGACGCCCAATTCGACTTCTCCGACGCCTATCTTCCAATGACCCTGGGGGAGCAGTTCTCGGTTCAAAGCAAGGCCTTCGCGGATCAGGGGCTCGGCTTGCTCGGGCTGGCCTTGGTCGCATAGGAGGGCACCTTGACCGATCAGAGACTCGGCCAGTTGGCTCTTCGGGGCGTCCTTGCGTTGCTCGACGACCGCGTGATGATAGAGCGCCTCTGCCTCTTTCAGCCGCCCCATGCGGTGGAGTGAGCGTGCCAACAGACTTTCGACGCGTATGGTTGCAATATGGTCGGGTCCAACGATTCTTTGAAAGCGCTCTAGAGCCGAGCGGTACAGAGGTTCACCCAGGTGGGGCCGACCCAGGGCAGTATGCATGCTGGCCAGGTTGATCTCGCTGCCGATACGCTCGAAGTAATCTTCCGACATCGTTTTTTGAAGAGTCTCGGCGGCTTCCCGAATGAAAGGCTCGGCTTCCTGGTACCGGCCCAGATCCATAAGGACTCGGCCGAGGTTAGTCCGCTCAACGGCTAACTCCACGTGATCGGGGTCCAATAGGGGCTCGTAGATGGCCAGCGCTTGCCGGTAGAGGGATTCCGCAGCCTCGAGGTCGCCCGCTCGGTGGAGGTTGTAGGCGAGATCGTTCACGAATTCAGCCACTTTCGGGTGCTCTTCGCCGTGCACGCGGATTAGCATTGTCAGGCTTTCGCGTTTCAGCGCGAGCGACGCCCTGGTTTCACCCAAATCCTCCATTGCCGCTGCGAGACCGTGAAGAGCGTTGGCGATCTCGACCTCGGACCCATAGTGAGTGGCGATAGATTGCAAGAGCCCTCCGATAGTTGATTGCGGATAGAGCCGGATCGCCGGTGCGGTATTGAATCGCGCCCAGTTGGCTCAGCATCATCGCCTGGTCTCTGCGCTCGATCCTGGCTCCCGCGGAACTCATCGTCAGGGCTTGGCGCACTGTTTTCTCGGCGGCTTCATACTCTCCCCGGTCATATTGGGCCCTGCTGACAGCCACCAGGCCCTGAACCAGCTCGTCGGTGAATCCGGGACCCGCGTGCTCGAGATCCGCCACCGCGGTCTCGGCGAGCTCGAGTGCCTTGTCAAAGTTGCTGATGCCGGAGTAGGCCCTACCCATCACGAGGAGAAGCTGGCTTCGAACCACGGGCTCGCTGACGAGTTCGTTGCGGATACGCCCCTCGCTGCGATCGAGAAGCTCGCGTGTCGTCAGCTGCCCGGCCTGATCGGAAAAGGGGTCGGCGGCGTTGAAGAGATCGGCCAGAAAGTCTGCTACCCGCTCTGCTTTC
Source organism: uncultured Polyangiaceae bacterium (assembly GCA_964195975.1). GTDB lineage: Bacteria > Acidobacteriota > Thermoanaerobaculia > Multivoradales > JAHEKO01 > CAXMQZ01. The sequence goes on from CAXMQZ010000078.1 coordinate 13,475, forward strand.
GCCGCTTCGATCCGGGCCCGGTCACGCTCGCGAGCGGCAACCTGCCCCTGCCAGACAACTCCAGATACCGCCAACGCCATGAGGAGAGCGATTGAAAATGCGACAACCACACCGACCCGGTGACGGCCGATGAACTTGCCGACTCGGTAACGTCTCGTGCTGCGTCTCGCCAGGATGGGCAGACCGTTCAGATGGCGCCGGATGTCCCCTGCGAGCTCGGCCACCGAGCCATATCGTCGTTCCGGCTCCTTGCGCAGCGCTTTGAGCACGATGTTGTCGAGGTCGCCCTCGAGCTGACGCTTGAGCCGATTTCTGCTGACTTGCGGCGCGCCAGTTTCGACCGCGTCGAGATCTTCTTCGATGGCGGCGCTTGGCGGGCGGATCCTGGTCTCGGCGATCAGAGCCTCGACGTGGGTGGGACTCAGGCCTGCAAGGCGGTAGGGGTGAGTTCCGGTCAACAGCTTGTAGATCAGTATGCCAAGCGAGTAGACGTCGGTAGCGGTCGACACCGGCTGGTTGGCGATTTGCTCGGGTGAGGCGTAGTCGGGCGTTAACGGTTGGTAGAGGGTCGACAGTTCCGAGTCGGCCTGTTCGAGGATCTTTCCCACGCCAAAGTCGAGCAGCTTGACCTCTCCAGCCTTTGTCACCAGGATGTTGTTGGGTTTGAGGTCGCGGTGGACGACCAGGTTTTGGTGCGCGTATTGAACAGCAGTGCAGACTTCTAGGATCAATCTCAGTCTCTCGTGCACAGATAGGCCTTGGTTGATGCAGTAGCGATCGATCGACTCGCCATCGACATATTCCATGACCAGGTAGGGATAGCCCTCTTCGTTGACCCCACCGTCTAGAAGTCTCGCAATACCGGGGTGCTCGAGACGGGCCAAGATCTGGCGCTCGATGAGAAACCGTCGTTCGACCTCGGCGGTTTCAAGACCTCGCGGCATTAGCTTTAGAGCCACCTGCTTTTCGAACTGCTCGTCGGCGCGCTCGGCCAGATAGACGACTCCCATACCCCCGCGGCCGATAACCTTCAGCAGTCGATAGCGGTCGATTGTCCGACCCGACCGGTCTCCTCCGGTCGAGCGCTTGATCTCCTCCTCGAGACCCGCGACCAGATCTGGGGTGGCTGCTGCGAACGGCTGACCGAGCAGGTCGTCATCTCTTTCCGCCGCAGCTAGAAGACTATCGACCTCGTTTCGCAGATCCGCTTGGTCTCCACACAGCTCACGCAGGAGCTCCTTGCGGGGGAGATCTCCCTCGTAGCCGAGGACCTGGTCGAGAATGGACTCCACCTGACCCCAGCGCTCATCGTCAGAGTTTTGTCGACGTGACATCGAAGTCGAATAAACATAGAAGAGGTGTGACAGATTCGAGTGACCGGCTCCGAATCCGAGTGAAGGTCTTGACCCGATGAGCAAGCATCACTATTCTGGGCGGACGATCCACCCAAGGTATTTGGCAAGGAGGTAGGAAATGCCACTACGCATCAACGACGAGGCGCCCGACTTCACCGCAGTGACTACGATGGGCACGATCAATTTCCATGAATGGATCGGGGACGGGTGGGCGATCCTGTTCTCGCACCCAAAGGACTTCACGCCGGTCTGTACCACCGAGCTGGGCTATATGGCATCGCTAGAGAAAGATTTTGCAGAGCGGAATTGCAAGATCATTGGTCTGAGTGTCGATTCGGTCAACGATCATCGAAAGTGGGCCGAGGACATTGAAGGCTCGCAGGGCTATTCACCCAAGTATCCAATGATCGCTGACACCGAGCTCGAGGTGGCCAAGCTCTACGACATGTTGCCTGCCGAAGAGACGGGAGATTTCTCGGGGCGCACAGCGGTGGAGAACCAGACCGTACGGTCGGTCTTTGTGATCGGGCCTGACAAGAAGGTCAAGCTGATGCTTACCTATCCGATGAGCACGGGTCGCAATTTCGACGAAGTGCTACGGGTCCTGGACTCGATGCAGCTGACGACGGAGCACCAGGTGGCCACCCCGGTCAACTGGAAACAGGGTGATGATGTGATCATCCTGCCGGCGGTTTCGGATGAAGAGGCCAAAGAGAAGTACCCGGATGGCTGGCAGGCTCCGCTGCCGTACATCAGAGTTGTACCCCAGCCCGAGTAGGTAAGCCCATCCGTTGCCTGCTTGCTCTCGTCGTTGTCCTTTTCTCAGCTGCTCCCTCGGTGGCAGCTGATGTGGAGGTTCTTCGCAGCCGGTACTTGATGGCCGATCCTGAGGTGATTCGAGCCGCCGGTGGCGTGGGCAGGCGTTTGAATCTTCATCTGTTCGCCGACACGGACCTGACAGCGGTGGCCGACCGGGTCGAGTCCGACCTGCTCAATGGCTTCGTGTGGCGTGGTCATCTCGAAGGCGTTCCCCACAGCCTGGCAGTGTTTGTCGTTGACAAAGACTGTATCGCCGGGACCGTAATGGCACCAGACTCGATGTATCGGGTGCGGTGTCTCGGTTCTGGTCTGCACGCCATCGACCAGGTCATCCCGGAGGAACCTCGGGGCAACGACGCCGTGCTGCCGCCCTTTCCACCGAGCCCAGAGGTAGACACAGAACAGACCCAGACGGGCTCCCAATCCAGCGCCCCATCCAGTGCCCAATCTGGCCAGTCGAGCAATGGCATCACCGAAATCGATGTCTTGGCGGTCTATACCCGCAAGTCCGCGAAACGGCTGGTTCGCGAAGTGGGCGCGGGCTCCGGTTCGGCAAAACGGGCCATGAAATCTCAAATCCGTCTTGCCGTCGCCGTGGCCAACGCCGCAATGGAGAACAGCAGCGTCGATATCCGACTGCGGTTGGTCAAGATTCGTCCGATCGGATTTCGTGCCAGTGGAAATGCTGGTTGGGATCTATCGCGGATCTATTCGCCCCATGACGGTGTCATGGATCAGATCCATACCTGGCGCGACCGATATGGGGCCGATCTGGTAGTCACGGTTCTCGATAAATTCGATCCTGGTTTCGTCGGCTTGGGATACATAGTCACGCCGCGCCACGATCAACCCGACACGTTGATGCTCAGTGTCGTGAAATACAGCGTACTTTGGTGGACCGCCGTGGCCCATGAGATAGGACACAACCTGGGTCTGGCGCACGATAAGGACAACGACAACAAGCCCACCGCTGCCAGGGCCTTCATCTATTCGAGAGGCTATCGTGACCCCCGCGGCGGGTTTCGGACGGTCATGGCGTACAAGAGGGGGTGCTCATCTTGTCGTTGGATAGTGCCGCATTTTTCGAATCCCCAGGTCAAATGGAAAGGCGATCTGAGCGGCAGTCCTCAACTCGATAAGGAGTGCGGCGATGGAGTCACCACGGGTCCAAAATGTGGACGCAAGACAGGGAGCTCCAAGGCCAACAGCGGCCGGTCGCTCAACACCACACGCGCTTTCTATGCCTCCATGCGGGAGTGCAAGGTGAACTGCTCCGGCGCCGACTAAGACGGGCTCCTGGCCCTTGGACAATTGGGCCTGCGAACACCTAGTAGTCGATGTAGCCGCTTCGTGTTCTGACTTTGAGGCCTGCTCCCCTAGCCCTGACTCGCACCGAATGCCAGGTTGCGTCGTCACTCCGCGTAGTCGGGTAGTAACCGAGAACATACTGGGCGCGCAGCTCCTCGAGCACGTTGGCAAAGGCTGCGGCCGCGCTCTCGACACCGGAGAGCTCGATGATCTGTCCTCCGCTCTGGTCGACGATTTTCTCAAACAAAAGACGCTCCTTACGGAAGCCTGCGGCGTTTTTCCAGGTGGAAGTGTGATCGCCGCCTGAGCTTGGTAGACGTAGCCAATAGACCAGCGACTGACTGCGCTTGGCAGTCGAAAGTACCTGGCGCATGGACAGCACGCTGGCGCTGTCCAGACCGTCGGAGAGCACCATGATGACTCTTCGACCCTGTCGGCGTTCCAAAAGCTTGAACGCGACGTAGAAGTGGTCATTCAATGCGGTGCCGCTCCTGGCAGTGACGTTGGTCAAGGCGGACGAAAGCACATCCTGGAAACCGGTCATGGAGGTGACCCGGACGATCTGATCTGAGAACAAAAGCAGCATCGCTTGATCGAGAGGCCTCATCCCATCGATAAAGCCCCGGGTGCTCTCTAGCGCAGCCTCGAGCTCTTCGCCACGCATACTCTCGCTCGTATCCACAAGCACCACCGCGGTCAGAGGAACATCACCTCGCTCGAAAGTCACGAGTGTCTGGGGCTCACCCCGGTCTGAGACGGCGAGATCATTACGGGTCAAAGAATCGACCGTCTCTCCCTGCCGTGTGACCGTGACAAAAAGCTGCTGCAGCTCGAGGTCCACTCGCTCATCGATTCTGACATCAGGGGTGGACAGCAATGACTCTGCAGAGAGGCCGTCGACATCGATTGCGATCACGCGAAGCAGATGCCCGCTGTTTTGATTACCCAGGTCGACAATCCAACGATAGGGAGGCTGCACCAACCTGCCTAGCGAGCGATCGTCGACGAAGAGCTCCAGGCTTTGGATCGGACGGTTTGAAACTGTAGAGGCGACGACCTCGATTTCCCCGAAAATCGGCTCGAGTGGAGAGGGCTGGATGATTGTGACCTCGAGAGCCTGAGACGTTCTGGAAGCCAAGGCAGCACCGACAAGCATCAAAGCCAGATTCCAACGGATCTTCATCGGCTCGGCGGCCCTTGGTTGCTCGCTTGTTCGAACTCCACAGCTTGCTGCTGAACGAGCTCTGCCAAGGTCTGGCGCGATTCATCAAAGACATAGCTGTACCAATGGTTATAGCGGTATCGTGCCGACTCGCTTGCCGAACCCGAGGTGGTGAGAATCTCTTCGACCATCTCCCCTGCGATGTCGAGCCGACCTGACTCGTCAAGCACCCAAGCCAGCTGGATTCGAAGCGCCGGTTCGCTTGGCCAGCGTTCGATCGCAAGGGTCAGACTCGACGCTGCCTGGTCCAGGAGACCTTGCGCAGCAAGGATAGCGACGATTTGTTGGGTGGCCACGAGCTCGACCCAGTCTCGGCTACCGTCGTTCTCTAGTGACCTGTAGACATCCAAGGCCTCGGCGGTCTGGCCTAGGCGTTCCAGGTTCACCGCCAATCTGAGACGGCCCTCGCGATGAGTCCGGTAGGCCCCGACAAGCTTTTCGAGCGCGTCAATGGCTTCACGGTAGCGTCCCAATTGTTCTCGTGACGCTGCCAGGCTCAGCAGGGCGCCTTCGTGCTCTGGAGCTAGTTTGAGGGCTGCCAGCAGGAGCTCCTCTCCAACACCGCGGCGCCTGGCGAGTATCGCGTAGCCGGCCACGCTCACAAGGACGTTGGCCGCCACTTCTGGTTCGAGGCCTTTCTTGGACTTGCGGGAAATCGGTTTGGTCATCTGGGTGCTCATTTTCAGAGCGTGCTCGGACAATGGTGCCAGTCCTCGCCGGTGATATTCGCCGATCATCTCCGCGTACACGACGGCAATCGGCAGGAGAGCGACCAAGTCGTTTGCAGTCAGCGCTGTCAAGGCCTGGAATTCTTTCTTCTCGAGGTCGGAGATGGCGGCGGGGGATCGGGTTCGCAATGCAGTGATCTCGAACTCGATCAATCCTGTTCTAGCGGCCACTGGAAGACCTTCTGCAAGGTGTCGAAAAACCGTTTGGTATGCGCCAACTATCTCGTCTTGGTTGACAGCTATTCTCTGCTCCAGATCGCGTGGATTCGACGCTCTGGGGCTCATCTGGACGCGAGAGACTGAGAGCTCAGGGGGTTCTGAATCCATCTGGGTCCAAAGGGTGAACGCGTCCGCGAGCTCGGGTTCGGCTACCGTGAGCCGCAACACCGTGGTTTGAAGCAAGCCTTCCTCGGTCCCCTTGTTTCCGATGGAGAGTCCGTAGATCGAAGGTGGCAGAGCTGGTATTTCGACGTCGAACACCAACTTGTCGACACCCATTCGATGGGTATTCGAGCGCTGCAGAATCTGGACAGGTACCTCCGCAATCTGCATCCCATCTGCACGTAGGAACTGGGCCATAAGAGGGCCTGATTCAGGCGTGGGGTTGGGAGCAAGGAGCCCACCCGTCAGCAAGCTACCTACACTTACGACTGGATGAGCGGCCAGGGTCTGAAGTTGGCCCTGGGCGTCGAAAAGATAGATCGACCCCGAAGCACTCCCCAGTCCCTCGGCTGGGGTGATCACGGTCCACGCATTGCCTGAGTCGACCCACCAAGGCGACGAAAAATAAGAGGAGCCAATCGAGCCACCGGGAATCGAGACGTTCGTTCCATCGAGTCCATATCGATCGGTCCCAGTTTGAGTCACCAGTGCTCGCACTTCGTAGTTTCCGGCGGGCAGATCGAGCGGAATGACGATCTTGAGAGCAGTCGGCTCCTTGTGGTCGCCCTGGTGGGCAGGGTCCAGGACAAGCCTCTGTGAAGCGCGGCTCACCACCTCGCCGTCCTCGTTCAGAGCGTAGACAAACGTCTCCAGCTCCACTGGCGTCGCTTCGCTAGTGCTCTGAAGTCTCTTAGCGTCGACCTCGGTGGCGACGATGACCTGGAAGGACTCTTCGCTGCTCGGATAGATGGCGGCCGTTACTGCTGTGGAAAGTGCGCCTCCAGACTGACCGCTCAGAAGTAGGGCGGCGTTGGTTATCCTGAATATTGCAGGCCCCGAGCCACGGAGTAGGTACCCGCCTTCGGTGCCCTCCAGGGAAACTCGGTTGAGGCCAGCGGAGAACAGGACAACTAGGGCAAGTCGAACTGCGATTCTGCGTGGAAACGGGCACTTCTGGGATGACTCAGACTCGATCATGAGCCTCCGTTGGGCAGCCAAATTCTGATGGTGGAAAGACGATCGTCCAGATCATCACGCACCCCGACGATGACACGATCGCTACCGGGACCGAAATCGACGTCGATGCGGTAATTGATGGACTGTCCTATCGCTTCCAGGAGGTTTTCGTTGGGAATGGCGATTGGAAGAACAACTTTTCGAACCGGGTCAGTTGCGAGATTTTTGCTGCCGGTGGTGTAGAAAAGAGTGACTTGTGCCCTGTGAGACGGACCGCCAGAAATCACGGCTAGCCTGGACAGGGGGATTTGGACCGAAAGCGGGATTCTCGAGGCTCGCTGATCGAGTGTCGTTACCTCGCCGGTGTCGATCCGCACCTCCAACGGGTTCGAGTCCTCCCCAAAATGGAGAGTTGATTGGATGCTGTTGGCGGTCTCCTGGTCCCAACTCATTGCCTGGTAGTAGCTCCGATGTCGAACATCGACCTTCTTTCGGTCGACCTTCACGGCGATCCGATGGGTTTCGCCGTCCGAGTCGTGGCTCGGCTGGAAAGCCAAAAGATAGTAGGAAGCGAGATCGTCGTAGATTCTGCGAATGGTCGGCTCGACTCTTTTGGCTCCGATCTGTGCAAGCCCTCCAGTAGCCGCGGCCAGGATCTCTACAGATTCGCGAGCTTCGCTTCGACCTCGGAACGCTACTCCCGGCGACCATGTGTCTTGCGCACCGGGAGCGTCACCCGGAGCGGCTTCCAACGATCCAGCGGAGACACCTCCCCCTAAAGCACCCCGTCTGCCCGGCTCGGTTATGGAGTAGAAGGCGATTCCGTTCGAGCTTGCGTGATCTGCCAGTGTTTGAAGGTTCTGAGCTCGATCCGTAGCTATTCCGGCAGGCAGCTGGGCTCCGGCCTCCTGAGCTTCGGCGCCGGTTCGCCGCCCCAGAACATCGCGAAGTGCAGCGTAAAGAGTTGCCCCGGGATTGAAGGAGAAAACACCGCCCACGCACAAGATAGAGCGCCGTCCTGGAAGTCCAGAAAGTGAATCTGTCAGACGCCAGAGATATCCTGCTGTACGAATCGCGTCGTCGCGTGCGGAGTCCGAGAAAGCCTGGATACGACCAACGAGACCTTGGGCCTGCGGTGCGATACCGCGTCCTGAGAAGTCCTGTACCGCGCTCGAAATTCTTTGAATATCGAGAAAAATCGACTGATACTCTGCGATTCGTTGATCGTTAGCGAGTGTTCGCCCGATCTCCTCGAGTGCACCCCCTAGAGCCTGTGAATCGGTCGTAAATCCTTGATGCACCACAAAGTCTGTCGAGGTGGTTGAGACCACCATGAAGGCGTAGTCGAGCTGGCGATCGACATCGAGGAACTTCTCGATCTCTTTGATCATCGAGTTTCTCTGCAGAGACTCGATGTTGGTGCTGTCGATAAAGATCACGATGTGCCCCGGCGTCGGGCTCGGTCGATCTGCTTCGAGATTATCGGAGCTCGAAGGGCCCGAGAACAAAGTGATCGGGTGCGGTTCTCCGTCGACCAGGAGATCGAATTCTGTCTGGTTCAAGTCCAAGACAGGGTGGCCGCGTCCATCGGTTACGAAAACCTCGACTTCGACCAGGCGTACCTCGACAGGTTGGGAGAACTCGAGATCCTGACCATAGGATGGCGCGAGAGATAGGAGCGCCAGAATCCCCGCGATGAATCTGAATTCGCTCTTGGTTAGGTGCACCAGCAAGGGCTCCAGGAACAGCGTCCGATCCAGGACCGTTCTAGTTTACGGCGAATAGATACGAGTTGTTATTCGTAGCTTGCGCGGGTTTCTTGGACGGGCCCCCAGTATCGTGAGGGGCTAGGGAGCCGTGTCGCTCCACATCGAGGTAGTACCGGACTCGAATCCATCGGCGAAAATGACCTCCGAGCTGTCGACCTCGAAATCGACGTCTGAAATGTCGAAGAAGATGCTTGTCGAGCACTCGATTTTGAGACGGGCTTGCGTGGTCGAAGGTATTTCACCAGAGACAGCGATGCTTTCCGAGCCGTCATTGGGCGTTTGTAGCGCCAGGGCGAAAGGGTAGGAGAGTCCGCCATCCGCCGACAGCAAGATATCGACTTGCCCGCAGCTGATCGGTGGAGTCGCTGTTCCGGCTACATCCCAGATGACAAATTCATCGGTCCCCGCTTCCCAACTGACTGCGGTATTGGGTGAGGAGACGAAGAACGGCCCACCACCCGAGAAGACAGTCACGACGGTTGCCTGGTCGAAATCCACCCCGCCCCCTCCCGACCGATTGTCTCTTGCCGTTAGGCGAAAGTGTAGGGTGCGGTCGTAGCTCGGCAGAATCTCACCGATCGTTTGGGTATTGGCCAGCAGGTCGTCGAGTTTTGGGAACACCCTGCATCCAGAAGTTGTGGCCGGAAATGAACGGAAGATCGGAGCATCACCGACGGGTGAATCTGGGCTACCCGCCGGACCGACGTCAAACTGTTCCCAATTGAAAGTGAGGGGGTCACCGTTCGGGTCGGTAGCAGAGCCACAGAGCTCGAATGGAGTGTTGATCGGAATAACGTAAGCAAACCCGGTGTCGACAGAGGGAGGCCCGTTCCCGGTCGAACTGACTGTCGCGCAGGAGTTGCCGTTACCCAGCGTTGAATACCCGACGATCTCATCGAAGCTGATGCCGTGGAAGTAGTCATCACTATTGGACTGGAGGTTTTGTGAGCCACAGATACCGGCATAGGCCATGATTGTCGACCCGCTGCCGGGTTCATAAGCGGTTCGACCATTTCGGTTGCCGCCACTGCAATTTCCGGCGGTACCGTTGAAGGAGTGATTGCCTCCCCATTGGTGCCCCATTTCATGAGCCACGAAGTCGATCCAAAAGACATCACCAGTGGGTGAATTGAGCCCGGTGACGCCTCTGGCTTTGGAGCCGCTTCTACACGGTACCCCGAGACTCGCGACCCCACCACCACCGGTACTGAAGACATGGCCGATGTCGTAGTTCGCGTCGCCGATGACTGCATCCAGTGTTGCCTGATTCTGGCTCAGCATGGCGATACCGCTTGAATTGCTGTAGGGATCTGTGGCTGGATCGGTGTACACAAGAGAGTCGTTTCCTGCAACCAGATTCATCCGAATCGCCACCTCGCGCTCGTAGACACCGTTGACTCGGTTCATCGAGGTCACGATCGCCGCCATGCCGTCCTGGACCGTGCCACCGTGAAAGTTCGTGTACTCACCGGTAGCGGCGACGGCGATACGGTACTCGCGCAGCTGAGCTCCTGAAGTCAGATCTTGCGTTGCGCCAGGGCTGGCCGCCTTGTGGTCGATCCAGTCCTTGACTCCACAGATCGGGTGGCTACGGTCACCTAGTGAGATATCGCGAGTCAAATAGCTCTGGTAGTAGACATCGGCACCGGGGAAGTAGGGGTGGAAGTAGGGATCGATATAGATATTGCCTGAAGGTGACCGAATCGCAGCGTGAAACCCGTGGGGCGTCTGGTCGAATCGGACCGTGGCCTGTGGATCGTCGATACCCTGGCCTCGATAGGTTCTGATCTCAGGATATCTGTCGCCGAGCTCCCGCGCCATGATCGGCGACTCGACAACTCGGAACCGAGAAGCCTTGCCCGAGGGCAGCGGGATTTCCACAACCAGAGGACTTTCGGCGACCGCGGTCGCTTCTTCCAGGGGTGCATCTCGAAGCAGTGCCCTCAACCCATGGATGTCCAACTGAAGAGTCCTGGCTTGGCTCGTTGTGACGAGCGGCTCACCCAGGGAGGCCAGTTCAGCTTCGTCGACATCCTGCCAGAGCTGACGAGCTGCGATCGTGGGCGCAAGCGGCAAGACAATCGCGAAAAGTGTGACAAGGACTACCAAGCCTATTCGAGTGTGGGCGACCGACAAGAGTCGTCGCGCGAGCGCTTGAGGTAGGAAATTCACTGGAAGTGTAAGGAGGTTGAAATCGATTGAAGGGCGATTCTATGTCCTAGGCGTCGATCAACCAAGCCAGCGGGTCACTCCAAGCTCCCTTGGCTGCAGGAATAATCGCGGTGAAAAGGGTTGGCGGTTACCGATCACAGGGATACAATCATTGAAACGATGAATTTGTGGCCACAGTGCGGTTCTATCTGGGGAGATGATAAATGACCCGCAACGGCGATCTTGATGGCCCAGACGTCTTCGATGAACCTGGAGAAAATGAGCGTCGAGAGCATCACCGTCATTCGATAGCCCACCTCAAGCTCAAAACACCGGTCAGTGGCGAAGTTTTGAACGCGTCCCATCTCGGTATGGCTGTCCAGACCAATGAGAGCCTGAAAGTGGGGTGGAGCTATGCGTTTCGAATGCGCTATGGAGCCGACGTCATTCGAGTTCCGGGAAAGGTCGAGTGGTGCCGACTGGTTCGGCTATTGCAAATCGACGAAAACGAGTTTTTGCCGGTTTTTCGCCTCGGTGTGAGCCTTTCCGGAAATATTTGGAGCAAGCCTCAAGTCCACTATTACCCCTGACGATCTAGCTTCTCGATTTGCGCCCGCAGCGGCTAGCCAGCCAGAAACAAACCTTCAGACTCAGGAATCGATTTGACGGACCGAATTCTCGTTACGAGCGCCTTGCCGTATATCAACGGTGTGAAGCATCTGGGGAACCTCGTGGGCTCGATGTTGCCGGCTGATGTCTACTCTCGGTTCGAGCGTCAGCGTGGCAACGAAGTGCTCTACATTTGTGCTACCGACGAGCACGGCACTCCGGCTGAGCTCGCGGCTCGCGAGGCGGGGCTCGAGGTCTCGGAGTACTGCCGGGAGCAGCACGAAATCCAAGCGGAGATCTACCAACGCTTCAATCTGTCTTTCGATTACTTTGGACGTAGCTCATCGAGTCGCAACCATGAGCTTACCCAACACTTTTGTAGCCAACTGGACAAGAATGACTTTATCGAGAAACGGTCCACTCGGCAGGTCTACTCCAACGCAGACGGCCGATACCTGCCGGACCGATACATTATCGGAACCTGCCCCTATTGTGGATTCGAAGCGGCCCGGGGGGACCAGTGCGAGAACTGCACCAGGGTGCTCGATCCACCAGATCTCCTAGAGCCTAGATCGGCGATATCTGGTAGCACTGATCTCGAGATCCGTGAGACGACACATCTCTTTCTCCTCCAGTCCAAGATGGCAGAGCGCCTTGAAGAGTGGATCGACTCCCGGGTGGACTGGCCCAGTCTGGTGACGTCGATCGCGAAAAAGTGGCTCAACGAAGGGTTGCATGATCGTGGGATCACTCGTGATCTCAAGTGGGGAGTACCCGTCAACCGACCCGGATTCGAGGACAAAGTGTTTTATGTCTGGTTCGATGCCCCGATCGAATACATCGCTGCTACCCGGGAGTGGGCTGATCAAGACCCTGACAATCGTGACTGGAAGTCTTGGTGGTATGAGGCTGAGGACGTTCGATACGTTCAATTCATGGCGAAAGACAATGTTCCCTTCCACACGATCAGCTTTCCTGGGACTCTTCTTGGATCGGGGGAACCCTGGAAGCTCGTGGACTTCATCAAGGGCTTCAACTGGCTGACCTATTACGGGGGCAAGTTCTCCACCAGTCGAAGGCGCGGCGTGTTCATGGATACTGCTTTGGAAAAATATCCGCCGGACTACTGGCGCTATTGGCTTATGGCCAATGCGCCCGAAAGCGACGATTCGGTATTCACATTCGAGTTCTTTGCCAACGGTGTCAACAAAGATCTGGCGGACACCTTTGGGAATTTCGTAAATAGATGTTGGAAATTCGCCGAATCTCGTTTCAGTGGAGTGGTTCCAAGCGGTGGAGATTGGGGTGCTGAGGAGTTGGAGCTGGTCGAAAAGTTGGAACAGCGATTTATCCGATATACAGATCTTCTTTCGGAGATGCAGTTTCGCAAGGCAGTTGGTGAGCTACGCGCCATTTGGGTAATGGGCAATGAGTACATGACCCACGCTGCTCCCTGGAAGGTGATCAAGGAGGATCCTGAGAGAGCCGCCATGATGGTAAGGACCGGTCTTCAACTGATTCGCTTGTTCGCGATCCTCTCCTGGCCCGTGATTCCTTCGACGAGCACTAGAGTTCTCCAGTCGCTCGGGGATGGCACAGGGATGCCGGAATGGCCAAGCTCTCCAATCTCTGCGGAGCTCGAAAAGCTGGCGCCAGATAGCGAGCTCGGTGATCTCGGAATTCTGTTCCAAAAGATACCGCCCGAGGAGGTCGCCTCGCTCGAGCAAGAGTTTGGCGGTGCTGACTAGGCCCAGGTTACTCGGACGGGCGCCTAGCGTGGGCTACTCAACCAGGACGGTTTCCACAGCAGAAATACGAATCCGACTATCGCCAGCGCAATCTCCATGATTCCGACGGCGGCAAACGCGAAGCCAAAACCCTTGGCCGAAAAGGCCCACGCCCCAAATACCGGACCCACGGCAAATCCCAGCGACCCGGCCAGGTTGAATCCACCGATCGCACTTCCACGCGTCTTGGGATCGCTCCATTGTGCGGTGAGCAGAATCGCTGGCGGAAACATGACAGCCGCGAAAATTCCGAGTGTGATCATGATCGGGCGAAGTAGAAGCAAACCCGAGATCCCGACCCAGCAAAGCGTCGAACCATAGAGCAGGGACCCCAGGATAAGAGGCAGGCCGGGTCCGGTCTTCTCAGCCATCTTTCCGCTGAAGAACTGAAGGAGGGCAAAGGGCAACAGAAAAAGAGCAAGATAGCGGCCTCTCAGGGCGGGATCATTTGCGCCCAGGGAGTCCAGATAGAGCGGGAACACGACCACAAAGAGACCGACGGCCAGTCGGTCGACGAAATGAAACGTCATCGGTATGAGCAATCGAGGCCTGGTTGTCAGAGAGGCGACGATGTTTCTCAACCTGCCCTGAGACACGAGTGTCGAACCGTCCTTCAGGGCCAGGGCAGCCAACGCCAGGACGAAAAACAGAATCGCTGCAGCCATCAGGGGTGCTCTCGGACCGTACCAGCGGCTGATATAACCTCCCATAGGAGCTCCGAGTGCGACCCCGAAGATCAGTGACCCTCCCATAAGACCCATAAACCTTCCGCTGCGGCCCCTTTCAGGGTCGTCGATCATCATTGCCATGACGATCGACCACCCCATCACCGAGAACGCTCCCTGAATGAATCGCAGCATCAATAGCAACGAGATGGAATCGACGACTCCGTAGGTCAGATAAATCAGGCCGGAGACAAAGAATCCGATGACCACGAATATCTTGCGTCTTCCAATCCGATCACTGAGCAGTCCCCAAATCGGTGCAAAAATGATGTAGGCGAGAGTTTCAACCGAGAAAAACAGGGTTGCTTGTGCGATCGACCCGCCCAGCTGGTCGATGATGAACTCTTTCAGCCCCGCGACCACCAGGGTCAGGTTGAACATTGCGCCGAACAACAGCAGGCAGGGCAGCAATATTGAGCGAGTCAGGCCCGTTTCGTCGGATCCCTGACTGAACAGGTTTTCTTGATTGGGAGTCATGGGAGATATTCGTGGAGGTCGATCGTGGGCCGTGAGGCCCGGTGATGGTAGTGAAATTCGAGGCTTGGCGCCAGGCTGGGTGTCGGGCAACTCCGAGTCAGGCGAACGTGCGACTGAAATCACTTCACCGACCCAGGCTGGATGTTAGAATCCGACTGGTTGAACGCGCTTGTCTACCTGAGTTCTTATGACAACCTATACGAAAGCGGAGAAAGGCCAAGCCGAGACAGAGCCGCAGGATATCTCTGCAGAGTGGCTGCGTCTAGACAAAATCGAACCTAGCCACTGCGGAATAGTTCGCTTGGTTCGGGCGGGAGAGTCCGAGATCGACCGGCTCAAATCGATGGGCCTTTGCGAAGGCCGAAAGATAATGATGATCAAGGCCGGAGATCCGATGATCGTCCGGGTGCTCGGTTCGAGGATCGGGATCTCCGCGCGACTGGCCCACAATGTCTTGGTGCTACCTTGCGATGGCGACTACTTTGGCCAGACCTAGGTTCGCTGGGGCTCCAGAGGTCTAGCCTATTACTACCGTTCAAATATCTTCTCTCCGACGATCTCGGGATCGAGCACCGAGCGAGAGCTATGTGGCGCTGGTAGGCAACCCCAATGCCGGCAAGACGACTCTTTTCAACGCCCTGACAGGGCTACGCGCCAAGACCGCCAACTTCCCTGGAACAACCATCGAGCGGCGTGTCGGTCATGCCCGAATCGGCGGCAATAGAGTCAAGATTCTCGATCTTCCCGGTCTTTACAGTCTTTCGGATGTTACTGCTGAAGAGCGGGTTGTACACGAGTTGCTTATCGGGAAGAACTCGTCGGAAGGTAGGCCAAAGGCAGTCGTTCTACTGGTGGATGCCACCAATTTGGAGCGAAATCTCTACCTGGCGAGCCAGGTTCTCGAGCTGGATCTGCCGACGATCGTTGCGCTCAACATGGTCGATATGGCTGAGCGGGATCAAATCGCCATTGATATCGACCAATTGGAGGCAGATCTGCAGTGTAAGGTGGTCCCAGTCTCTGCCCGGACAGGACGTGGGATAGACCTTCTGGCCCAGCATCTTGCCAGGCTCGTCGATTCCGGAGTCGATCACTCGGCCCGTGAGATCAACGAGGCCATTTGCAACTGCCAGGGGTGCCCGTACGAGGCGCGATACGACTGGGCGGAGGAAGTAGGAGAGCGCTGTCTCACGCGACATGGGGTCTCGCGACCTCAGCAGACAGATCGAATAGACGCGATTCTCACTCACCCTTGGATAGGTATCGGTGCCTTCCTCGCGGTGATGTTCGCTGTTTTTGCTCTGATCTTTTGGGTTGCCCAGTATCCGATGGACTGGATCGAGCAAGGCTTTACAATCGTGGGATCGACCGTCGCTGAGTGGTTGCCGCCAGGAGACTTCAGGAGTCTCATTGTCGATGGTGTCATCGGCGGCGTGGGCGGGGTTCTGGTCTTCCTGCCACAAATCTGTATTCTTTTTTTCTTTTTGGCACTGCTGGAAGACACTGGGTATCTAGCGCGCGCAGCCTTTGTCATGGACCGTCTGATGAGAGGCGTCGGGCTCTCCGGTAAGGCTTTTGTTCCAATGCTCTCCGCACACGCTTGTGCAATACCGGCCATCATGGCGACCCGGAGCATCGACAGTAAGAGGGATCGACTGGTGACGATTCTGGTGCTTCCCCTTTTGTCTTGCTCAGCACGGATTCCGGTCTATGCGATGATCACCGCTCTGTTGTTTCCTGCCCAGCCGGTAATGGCGGGTCTGCTTTTCACTGCGGCCTATTCGCTCGGAATCGTGGCAGCCCTGTCGATGGCCTTTGTGTTCAAGAAGACCATCCTTCCAGGCGATACCAGGCCGCTAGTGCTGGAGTTACCCAGTTATCGGATTCCGAGCCTCAAGACTGCCCTCTATTCCACTTTCGACCGTGCCCGTATCTTTGTCAAGCGAGCGGGGACCATCATTCTCGCAGTGTCCATCGTGCTCTGGTTTCTGGCTACCTATCCCAAGAGTGATCCCCCAGCGGAAGCTGTAGCCATGCTCGGGGATGCAGTGGCTATGGCGGAGCAAGGACAGCTCGATGAGGCCAGGATTGTGGAGAGCGACGCCGAACGGATTGCTGCCCAGAGCCGGTTGTCGAAGTCCATGGCTGGCCGCCTGGGGCACCTGATCGAACCGGTGATCGAGCCTCTTGGCTTCGACTGGCAGATCGGAGTTGGCATCATCAGCTCGTTTGCAGCGAGGGAGGTTATCGTCTCGACCTTGGCTGTGGTGTACGGGGTAGGAGAGGCGGCCGTGGATGAGAACCCAGGCTCTCTCTATGACACCCTCGAGGCAGCCGTTCGCTCCGATGGCACACCGGTCTTCACGACTGCTACCAGCGTGAGCTTGTTGATCTTCTACGTCTTGGCGATGCAGTGTCTTCCGACCCAGGCGATCACACGCAGGGAGACCGGTGGTTGGCGTTGGCCAGTCTTTCAGCTGACCTACATGACAGTCCTGGCCTGGACCGCCTCCTTCGTGACCTATCAGATCCTCATCAGCTCGGGCATCGGCTAGAAGGAGCCTGTCCGAGCAACCTGCGTAGCTAGGCGGGCTAGAGGCTGGGGTTGTCAGGGTCGGGCTCGGATGTCTTGGACTGCGCCGTCTGGTAGCGCATCTTCCCCAACCAAACATTGATCGGATTGTCCCTGGAGAGAAATGGAATCACAGGTCGGCGCCGATAGCCGATCTCTCGGATCACCTTCAAAACCTCTGGGTGTCGTGGACTCAGCTTGAGTGCCCTGTGGATGGCATCGACGGCTTTGCCACGATTGTGGCGGAGTAGGTGAACCCTTGCCAGATTGAGGTAGTTCTCTGGCTCATAGAACTCTACTTTGATGGCATGTTGGCAGAGGGCTATGCCCTCTCGAGTCTTTCTCTGGTATCTCGCGATCCCATAGCCGAGATAGGAATAGAAAAGCCCCGGGAGCTCGGTACCCTGCCGGTCAGCCTCGGCAATTCGACCGAGAGTGTCCATTCCCTCTTTCCAGCTTCCCTTGCGGCAGAGGGAGATGCCATGTAGGGCTGCGCTTTGAAGATCTGTCTGTGCAGTAGTCATAAAAGGCTCTGGAGTCAGTGAGTCAGCGCACTATTCCTGGTCCAAACGGGCCGCCTCTTGCAAGAGATGGCTGAGCGCTGAGTCTTGAATGTCGTTTTGTTTGTAAACCTTGAGATGTCGCAACTTCTTGCCTCCTCCCTCGAGAATTCCAGATGGATCATCGAGCTCGACGCCTCGATAGAAACCGAGACTGGCATGATCGGCCGCTGCTGCCAGATAGCAAACGATTCCACGTAGCGAGTAGACTGGCCGACCCCACTTGATCTCTTCCTCTGCGCCCGGAAGCGCCTCCCGAACCAACCCACGAAGCTGGCGCAGAACCGGTCGAACAGAAGGAGCTGCTTGGCGAATGAACGCTTCGACTCCGACTAGTTGCTTGTCTGTCTTGCTCGACATGGAATAACGCTCTGGCTCGAATTGCATTTTCTTCTTGGCGGGAATCGAGATCTAGCTCTCCAAGACCAGTTGTTCCCGCAGACGATCGGCTGCTGGTGAATGAGGTGCATAGGTAAGAATGCGCTGGATCCGCTCGATTCCTTTCACATGATCGCCAACGCTCTGATAGAGCACGAGCTCGGCGTACGCCTCGTCTGCGAGCTGGTTGAGGCGGCTCGAGACCATCTCGTATTGCTCACCGTCCGGGTATTTCTTCAGGTACTCCGCTCCATTCTCTAGAGCCTCATACTGGGAAGCGAGTCTGGTTAGACGGGTCTCACTCGCTACTCGAAGCTCCTCGTCGGAAATCTCCGAAGCAAGTTGCTCGAGAGCCGAGAGACTGTCGATTCTTGGCGTCAGATTGCGAAGCCCGGCAAGTGCTCGTTTGCCGGAGGGCGAGGCTGGGTTCTCCTGCATGGCTGCCAAGAAGAACTCGACTGCCTGGTCTTCGCGCCCGAGTCTGGCGTACGCGATTCCAAGCTTCAAAGACACATCTGAGATCTCTTTTGCGTCTGGATAATTGCTCGCGAATGTCTCGAGGAATTCGGTCTCGAAGATGTTGCTCTCGAACACTTCAACCGCTTGCGGGTAAATCTCCTGAAGCCGGGATTCCAGTTGAACCAGGTCTTCCTCGAGAGTTCCGATCAAAGTACTGTCAGGTGTAAGACCTCTCACCTCGTCGAGATGCTCCTGATAGACCTTGGCGACGTTCCTCCACTCTTGCGACAGCGGTTTGAGAGCCAGTTCGCTGTCGCGCAGGGCATGAATCTGCTCGAGACGAATCTGGTCCGCAGTGGAGCCTTGTGGCCATGCCACCAGGGCCTCGTGCTTGAGGAGTGGTATCAGCTCTTCATCGAGTTTTGGATATTCGAGAAAATTCAACAAGGAGCTCTGGATCTGAGCTCGATAGTCGGAGGCTGAAGAAGGCTGCTGAATTTTCAAAAGGCCTTCTCGAGCAGAAGCTGCTCGTACCCGATCCTCAAAGAAAGGGTGAGTTCGCCAGTAACCGTACTCTTGGGATTGCGGCAGGAAGGTGCGCATCTTGTCCATCAGTTGCCGGGTGCCGTCGGGGTCAAACCCTGCGGCGGCTGCTAGCCGCTGTCCCTCGTCGTCGGCCTCGTCTTCGAACTCTCGACTGTAGCTGCGCATCAAGAGCTCGCTGATAACTGCTCCAGCTGCTGCCGTACCCTGAATCAGGTCGCCTTTTGTGTTGGAGCCTTGTCCGTAGGGGTCATAAACACCATCAGATTCGTTCCCGCTGGTGGCCACACCGATCAAGACTCCTACCAGGAGGGCTTGGCTGAGGATGTTGAGGAGCGTGGCTTTTCGCTGTAAGCGTGTACCGTGCTGAAGAACGACGTGACCAATCTCATGTCCGAGCAAGCCTGCCAACATATCGTCATTGAGACCCATTTTCAGCATCCCGCTAGTGATGAATATTTGGCCTCCCGGAAGAGCAAAGGCGTTTGGTGCGGGCATGTCGGCTAGATAGAAGGTATATGGGAAATCCTGAAAGTTGGCCTCCTGCGCTATGCGATATCCGATATCAGCCACTCGTCGCATTTCAGTGGGATCGTCGTAGCTGCCGTAAAAAGCAAGAGCCTGCTGCGCAGCCATCTGACTTTTTTGAAAGAGCTCAGGATCCTCCAGACCCTGGGCGAAAACAGGGTGACATAGGCCCGCAAACATGAGGGCGACCATCAGGACATGCGTAATGACTGGATTTCGCATAGCTCCTCCAAAAAAGTGTAGCAGGATCAACGCCGAGCGACTGTGGAGTAGGAAACGGCGCCGGGTGCCAGTTCCTAGCCCTGTTCCGAAGCAATCTGGACAGTCGTACCGAGTGGCAAATCGGGCAGATTTGGTAGCAGAATTCCGCCAGAGATCACCATCCTGACACCTTCTTCGACGGAAATAGGGAGATCAATCGCCTCGCTTCGAGGCACCAGAAGAAGGAATCCGCTGGTCGGATTGGGAGTTGTCGGCACAAAAACGAGTAACAGATCGGACGTTTTCTCATGTACGGTCGGCCAGCGGACCCATCGGGTGACAAAGGCGACTGCGAAGATATTCTCCTTCGGATATTCGATGAGCACGACCCGTTTGAACGCGTCAGCCTGGTCTGTGGAGACGGCCTCGAGCACCCCTTTGGTGGCTGAGTAGATCGATTTTGCAACGGGAATCCGATAAATGAGTCTCTCGGCGGCCTGAATCAGAGCTCTGCCCACGACGTTGGTCGATAGCCATCCCAGAAGCAGCACAAGCAGCAATGTCAGCAGAAAGCCGAGCCCGGGAATATGAGCTCCTGGAAAGTAGATTCCGATGGCGCCATCGATAACTGGACTGAAGATTCCATCCATCAAATCGAAGATCTGTTTGAGGATGTAGACAGTCAGCGTGACCGGTACCAAAATAACCAGACCGGTGGCCAGAATCCGCTTGAAGTGCGTTCGTCGGAATCGAGAGACTGGAGCCTGTTCGGCGGGGCCTTTAGGGGATTGGGTGTTCTCCGTCATTGCGCTAGGCTATCAATTGCCTGACGTAGAAGGGGATAGGCGGGCCGCGCTCCCGCCGTTGTGCATCCGATTGTGCTCCTGATATAGAGTCGCAACCAGAGCTAGGTGGACGCGAGCCGAATTTTCGAGCGCACGACAGCGCCTGGCTGGAGATTTGAGAGCATGGTTGACGATCACGATCCGGGGAGCGAAGCCAGGGAGTCGTTCCCGCTTCCATCCCTAAGAGAATCGACAGCCGAGGAGGAGGTCTATCTCGAGGCCGACACAGTCTGGACCCGGGGACCTGGAGCAACCCCGGCGATTGCCAGAGTTGCCAGTCAAAGTCTTCGCGGGCCGACAGGACGAGTGGCTATTCTCGATGGCTGTCGGACACCGTTTTGCAAAGCTGGTACCGATCTTCGCGACATGGATGTCGTGGATTTGGCCGGGGTTGCGGCAACAGAGCTGGTTGGTCGGAGTGGTCTCGACCCCAACGACATCAATCTGAGCATCTTCGGAGTGGTCGTTCCGGCTCTTTATGCTCCGAACCTGGGTCGCGAGGTCGTTTTTCGGGCATCGCTACCGATGACGATACCCGGTACGACCGTAAACCTGGCATGCGCGTCGTCGAATCGGTCGATCACCTCAGGTGCTGAAGCCATTCTGACCGGACAGTGTGATGTTGTCCTGACCGGTGGCGCCGAGTCTTTGAGCAACGTCCCAATTCAATACTCCACCGCGGCGACCCGAATTCTCATGCAGTTCAGCAAGGCCAAGACGGTGGGAAAAAAGGTCGCAGTGTTGTCCAAGCTACGGCCAAAGGATCTCGTTCCGGTACCACCTGCCATCGCCGAGTATTCCACCGGCATGACTATGGGGCAGGCTTGCGAGAAGATGGCCAAAGAAAACGGAATTTCCCGACGGGCGCAAGACGAGATTGCTCTGATGTCGCACCAACGTGCTGCGGCGGCTACCGCCGAAGGTCGTATCTCTCATCAGATCGTCGATACTTTCCCCCAGCCGGATTATGACCGCGCCATCACGGTCGACAATGGTGTCCGGGCAGATACGTCAGCCGAGACCTTGGCGAATCTCAAGCCTGTTTTCGACCGCAAGTACGGCACCCTGACTGCTGGCAACTCGAGTCCCATCACCGACGGCGGTGCCGCTGTCCTACTGATGAGCGAGGCGAAGGCACGAGCCTTGGGAATCCGACCCATGGGCTACCTTCGGTCATTCGCGTATTCGAGTGTCGATCCGGCTGGCCAGCTATTACAAGGTCCTGCCTATGCCGCTCCGATCGCCCTGGATCGTGCAGGTCTTCGCCTTTCCGACATCGATCTGGTGGAGATGCACGAGGCCTTTGCGGCCCAAATCCTCTCCAACATGAAAGCCTTCGCCTCGAAAAAGTTCGCACGCGAAGAGCTTGGACGCAGTGAGCCTATGGGTGAGATCGACTTTGACAAGTACAACGTCAATGGAGGCTCCATTGCGATCGGCCATCCATTTGGGGCCACTGGGGCTCGGGTCACGATTCAACTGTTGGCGGAGCTGGAACGAAGGGATTTGAATCTGGGGCTCATCACCGTTTGTGCAGCCGGTGGGGTGGGGTTCGCGATGGTAGTAGAGCGCCAATAAAGGGCTAAGTTCAGGCCAGGGACAGCAGTATTACTGTCTTGCGATGACGACTAGTGTCAGGTCATCTGTCAAGGGCTCGTGCCCGGTGTGATGATCAAAGGCACTCAAAACTCGGTCGTGAACCTGTCTCGGTGAGCCAGCCTTGCACAACAGCCCGCGAAGACGATCGAAACCGAATGCTTCGTCCTCGTCGCCGCCTACGGCCTCGGGCAATCCATCGGTAAACAGCATCAGCGTGTCGCCCGGCTGAAGGGATGTCTCACCCACGGGGACTTCGAGCTGAGGATTGATACCCAACGGGAGTGAACCCTCGCCAAGCTCGATTACCTCGCCAGAGGCGCGTCTCAGCAAAGGAAATGGATGACCAGCGCAGGAGAATTGTAGTGCGCCCGACTCTGGGTCGAGCAAGCCAAAAAAAAGTGTCATGAAGGCTCTCCGGTCGCCCGTTCTACACACTGTATTGTTGAGCAGGGAGTTGACTGCTACCGGGTTTGGATCCAGATCGATTGCGGTCTTGATGGTTGCATTGGCGATCGCCATGAGCAGACCGGCAGCGATGCCATGGCCGCTCGCATCACCCATGATCAACGCCAGGCGGCCATCGGGAAGTTTCTGAAAGTCGTAGTAGTCGCCTCCAACTTCGTTGGCTGTCCGGTAGGAATGGGCGAACTCGTAGCCCTCGAGGTTGGGAGAAACGTCGGGCAGCAGATCGCTTTGCAGCTTCCGTGCGACCTCCAGCTCATCTCGGACCCGAACTCGGTCGACCAGTTCCATGGTCAGAAGCCAGAGGAGACCGCCGATCGCCAACAAAAACCAGAAGGGTGAGAAATCGACACTGAAGAATTTCTGTCCCAGGGAAAAGCTGATCTTCGAGGGCTGGACCAAACCGAGAATCACAAACACCAAGCATGCGACGAACAGCAAGCGCCGCGCCGGGCTCAGTTTGAACGACAGACCGAGAAAGACGATTTTGGCTCGATGAAAATAGCGACCAGCCCGCTTCTTTGGCTCCTCGCCCCCGTCTTGGTCCCGCGTCAAAACACTGTAGGCGTGACTTGCGTCCTGATCGAATAGGCGCCGTAGATCTCGCGCCTTCAAGCCATCGGTGTACTGGCGCAAGAACTCTTGTGCCTGGGCTACATATTGCTGTGTTTTTCCTCGCGACACCGAAATCCTCTGGCTATCTTCTCTTCGCGGCCACCGCTGGTTTTTCTACTGGTTATGTCCCTGTCCAGTTGCAATTACGTCATCTTGGCGCAGAAGTTCCGCTCTTGGTGGCCTTGACCCCCAATGGAGCCCTCTGTAGATTGTTCTTCAATCTATCGCAACCCGGGTCCCGGTCGATCAACTTGTCATACTCGAGACATAGCCACGATAGTCATCAGTCCTTCAGTAGACGCCATTCATGGCGGCGAATGAGGAGCCTGTTCGGCTTATGTCTTGTTTCGTTGTCCCTCCATGCTGGATGTTCGATTCGGTCTATGGCGATCAATTCGCTTGCCAATTCGCTTGCTGCAAGTGGTGATGTTTTCGCAGCCGACGAGGATCCTGAGCTTATTCGGGAGGCGACGCCGTTTGCGCTCAAGACAATCGAGTCGCTTTTGGCGGAAAAGCCCGAGCATCGGGTACTTCTTCTTGCCGCCTGCCGTGGCTTCGCACAGTATGCGTATGCCTTTGTCGAAACGGAGGCCGAGCGGCTCGAAGAGGTCGACTTCGAGGCATCAGAGCGACAGTACCAGCGTGCTTTGAATCTCTATATCCGAGCTCGAGACTACGGTATGCAGTCATTGGAGCTCGACCATCCTGGAGTGACCGCCGCTCTCATAGACGAGTCTGCAACGGCGCTGAGCGACTTTGGCGTCAATGACGTTCCACTCTTGTTCTGGACGGGGGCGGCGTGGGGTGGGGTGATCAACCTTGGTCAAGCCCAGCCCGATCTTGTCGCCGATTTTCCAGCAGTTCGAGCCTTGCTGAATCGAGCCTTGGAACTCGACGAGTCCTACGATCTGGGAGCGATTCATGCGGTCCTGATCTGGCTCGAAGCCGTTCCGGAAGCGATGGGGGGCTCTGCCGAGCGAGCTCGCTACCATTTCGATCGAGCCGTCGAGCTATCGTCAGGCCTGAATGCCGGTCCCTATGTGACCCTGGCCGAAAGTGTCTCGGTAGCGGATCAGAACTGGCAAGAGTTTCGGGACTTGCTCGAGTCTGCCCTGGCCATCGACCCCGACAGATCGCCTTCGATTCGGTTGGCAAATATCATTGCGCAAGAGAGAGCTCAGTGGCTTCTCGATCGGACCGAAAATCTATTTTTCGATTATCCAAGCGACGACTGAGAAGTGAAAGTAAGAATCTCCCTGGCTCCATTTCGAGCCGCAGAAGAGTGGGTCGCATGTGTGGCGCTTCTGGCGATGGCGTCGCTTCCCATGATCGAAGCGATTCTGAGAGCTACCACCGGAACGGGTCTGCCCGGATCTCTTCCGATTGTCCAGCACTTGACGCTCTGGGTGACCTTCCTGGGCGCCGCCTTGGCTGCGCGCGAAGGCAAGCTTTTGGCACTTGCGACCGGCGAGTTGATGCCCGAGGGTGCCTGGAGGGCGTTTGCACGAATTTTTTCAGCCGCGGTCGCTTCTGCGGTCTCGATTCTTCTCTGTGTCGCTGCTTATCAATTGATTGTCATCGAGCGAGATGCGGGGACGATTGTTGCCCTGGACATACCGGTATGGGTGGCACAGCTCGCGATGCCGTTGGGTTTTGGCGTCATCGCGCTTCGCCTCGTCTGGAGATCGTCGGACCGCTGGTGGGGGCGTCTTCTGGCGTCGAGCGGTTTGATGGTCGGGATGGCTATCGGTCTCAACCCAGAATGGCTCGAGGGCTCGACCCGGTGGCCCTGGTTGCTGATCTTGGTGGTGGCTACGGTTCTCGGCGGACCGATCTTCGCAATTTTGGGCGGCGCCGCTGTGTTTTTGTTCTTGATCGATGGCGTGCCAGCTGCGGCGGTTCCAGTCGAGACCTATCGCCTAACGGTCAACGCCACGCTGCCTGCGATTCCACTGTTTACGCTAGCGGGATTCCTGCTGGCTCAGGGTGACACTTCAAAAAGGCTTCTGCGATTTTTTCGGGCGATCCTGGGTTGGATGCCGGGCGGGACCGCGATCGTGGCCGCAGTATCTTGTGCATTCTTCACCGTCCTGACAGGGGGATCGGGAGTCACAATCCTCGCACTTGGAGGTCTTCTGTTTCAGGCTCTTCGGGCCGACAAATATCGTGAACAGTTCTCCCTCGGCCTGCTTACAGCCTCCGGCTCCCTGGGTATTCTGTTTCCTCCCGCTCTACCTTTGATTCTGTATGCCATTGTGGCTGAGATCTCGATACCGGATCTCTTTGTTGGCAGCCTGATTCCCGGCCTGCTGCTTCTGGGGCTGGTGGTCGCCTGGGGTGTTCGAGAGGGGAAATTGACAGGGGCTGGGCGGCAGCGGTTTGATTGGCGCGAGCTTCTTGCCGCGATCTGGGGCGCAAAATGGGAACTTTTGCTGCCTTTCGTCGTCCTGGTGGCAATCTTTGGCGGGTTTGCCACCATTATCGAAGCAGCGGCTCTTACCGCTGTCTACGCCTTTGTTGTTCAGTTCGTAATTGTGAGAGACATCACGATCCGGAAGGACTTGCGGCCGATTCTGACCGAAAGCCTGGTTTTGGTGGGTGGTGTTTTGATCATCTTGGCGGTAGCGCTTGGATTCACCAACTATCTGGTCGATGCGCAGATCGCCTCCTCGATCGTCGAGTGGGTTCAGCGCTACATTGACTCGCCTCTGATGTTTCTTCTTTGTCTGAATCTGATTCTGTTGGTTGTCGGATGTCTGATGGATATTTTCTCCGCGATCATGGTAGTGGTGCCGTTGATCGTGCCGCTTGGGGCCGCATACGGCATCGATCCAATTCATCTGGGGGTCATCTTCGTGGCGAATCTGGAGCTTGGATACTTGACTCCACCGGTAGGTCTCAATCTTTTTCTGGCTGCGTATCGATTCGAGCGCCCGCTCCTTCAGATCTGGCGAGCTGCAATTCCGATGCTCTTGATTTTGGGGATTGGGGTCTTGTTGATCACCTACATCCCCGCCTTTAGCCTCGGGCTCCTGGAACTGCTAGGCCGTCACTGAGGAGTGATATCCGACGCAACTTCGAAATCGAAGCTGCTCTCCGGCCTGGCAGTTTCTACGCTGGCCTTCTCGAGCTCGATACGTTTTTTCAGCTGATCACTCACCGCGAGCACCATCGGTATTGGTCGCCAATCGACCGACTCACCGCTCGCTCGATCGCGAAGATCACCTCGAGCGACGATCGCTGTCGCCTGTGTCAGAGGAATTCCCTCGACAGCCTTTTCGACTGCATGAAACCAGTTTCTGTCGTCGAGGGTCAGGAAATGAAGGTGCTTTCTGACTTTCAAGGCTAGATGATAGTGCGATGGCACAAAGACGATTCCGTCCAGCTTGAGGCGGTCGCAGATGAGAATCATCAGTGGAATGGCGTCCGAGGCCAGTCCTAGACCGGGGTGGGTCTGTTGTGGCAATTGAGGCCTATCCGAGCTGAATTGTGCCCTTGGGTTCTGCATCAGTAGCCATTCGATGCTCAGCAATTCCGCATTGGGGATGATGTTGCGTTCAATCCTCAATCTGACTTCTACCAGCAGCTCCTGCTTTGTGGAATCGGCAAACAGCCGTAATGTGTGGCCGCTCGGATTGGTGAGATCGAGATCGAGATAGGGATGATGGAAACCGAGACTTCGAAGTCGATCTAGGACACCTGTCCACTCGAGAGCCAGCTCCAGCGCGTGGTGCGAGTAGTGGTCCAGGAACCGTGATCGACTCGCTTCTGGTCCTAGACCTCCGGTGATATCCGCCTCGGTCAAACCCCAGTCATTCGAGCTCGAGCCGTTGTTGAGGTCCTGTTCAACCAGCTCACGAGCCAGACTCCGGTAGCGAGCGAGTGTCATGTCAGCGGTCGCTGGTGGTTCCTTCCCGATGGAGTTGGTTAGAAGCCATGACAAGAACCGAGCGCTGTATCTCCAGGTCTCGGATCCGTAGCCTCCTGCCAGAAGAACAACCATTGGCGTGCCACGTGCACTCGTGCCGCGAATCTGACCCACGACAAACCGGTCACGCCTGAGCATTCCTTCTGGAGAGATCTTCCAGTTGCCGATCTGATCATCCATCGCTGGGTCAGTTCCTGCGAGGTAGAAAACGAGGCCCGGTCGAAAATCCTCGATTAGAGCCGGAAGATGACGGGTCAATGCCTCCAGATAGGTGGCGTCGTCTACCTCACCCGTCAGCTCGATGGATAGCGAGGCTCTGGCCGGTTGCCGACTCCAATCCTGATTATGGATGGAAAAGGTGAAGACGGAGTCGTCCCCGGCGAAGATCTCGCGGGTGCCGTTGCCGTCGTGTAGATCGAGATCGACAACGAGCACTGGATCCTCGTAGCCAGACTCTCGCGCCTTCAGAATCGCAACTGCCACGTCATTGAATACACAAAACCCTCGACCCGAGGATCGAGTGGCATGGTGGAGGCCCCCACCCAGATTCACGGCGATACCACGGCTCGCAAGGGCGCGGCGAGTTGCCAGGATGGTTCCGCCGACTGAAGAGCGCTGAGCTCTCAATATCTGGTCATGCAGATCGGGCCAAACCTCGACCCCGACAACCTCCTCTAGCGCAGAGGCCTTGCGGAGAGTTTCCAGATACTCTCGAGAATGCGCCAGCTCGAGATCCTTCAGCGACGCAGGTTCGGGCCTGAACACCACTTTCGGACCTATCATTGATTGGGAGAGCAGATAGGTGATGATTCTCTGGGCTCTCAGACTATCGATCGGCTTGGTGCCGAGATCGACCTGGTATTCGGTGGAGTAGACGAAATCGGTGGCGCGTCGGTTCAGCCCGACGACGATCTGGTTCCAGATTCGACGAGCGGTTGATGGGAAAGGGGAGTCACTCGACGGAGTCGGCGATTTGCCTCGTTTACTCATGTTTGTGGAGTATGACGGTGTTCAAGCTTTGGGTTGTGCAAGGGAGGCGTATGTGGCACCCGAACCACCGGCGTTTTCGGGGGGCTCGGAAATCTCTACTACTCTCGGGTCCCGACTCAGAATCGTTCGGACCAACTTTCGCTGAGCTCCGACTCCCTTGCCATGGATGATTCGAATGTTCTGAATTCCAAGGCGATAGACTTCATCGAGATAGCTACGAAGGACGTCGGCAGTCTCGTGTGGCCGAAAGCTGTGTAGATCCAGTGTATCGGTGATCTCGAGCGAGATCGTCTCAGGAGTCTCGCTGTCATCTGTGGTCACGGTATCTTGCGAGCTATTTGTAGAGCTTGAGAAACATCAAGAATATCGTAAAACCGTCATCTGGGCCCGCCACCGCAGCGCCCAGATCTAGCCTGACGATAGTCTGCCATGGTCCAATCACGGTTCCCGCTACCCCAATACCGCCGAGAAACTCCTGATCCAGGTCGGCGTCCTCGTCGGTGGCCAAAGCGCCGTCACCGATAAGTTGCAGACGAAACAGCTCTCCCATCTCGAAGCCGTAGCTGGTGTTGAGAACCCAGGCGCTTTCTGCCCGAACTCTTTCCATTTGATAGCCATGGATGAAGAGGTCGCTAAAAAACCCAAACTCGTACTTGCTGAACCTGTCCAGGTTCTCGCCATCTACATATCGGAGCTCGAACCCGGCCTTTTTGAAGCCACTGAGGTGAAAAGTTTTTGCCAGCGAGGCGCCCCAGCGTGAGAAGTCCTTGTCTTCGGGCTCGTAGTCACTGGATTCAGGGAGTCCCCAGGGCTCCCAGTTCGATCGCGTTGCGATCTCACCATTCAGTCTGAGCCGATAGCCCGAACGGTTGAAGCTGCCTTGCAAGCCAACGGAATGAGTGAAGTGGTCCACCGGGACCACGAAATCCTCTCCAGTGTTATCGGACGGGCTGTAGTCGACATACAATAGGCTGTAGGTGCCGTTCAACTTGAAGAAGTTACCTAGCTTGTGACCGACGCTGAAATTGAGACGGGCAGGCCGTTCCAGAAGCTCTTCCTTGAAAATCTCACGATCGTTCTTGAATACGGTATTGCTGAACTTTGGTGCTACCAGAAATAGATCCGCGCCTGCGTCGAATTTGGAGCCGAGAAAAGTCGGGTCGGCGATGTTGCCGATAAGAAGGACGCCGGCAAAGAGTGCATTGACTTGAGCGCCGGAGCCCTTGAAGTCGAGTGAGAAAAAATCGACACCAGCCAGCGGCAGTGGGTAGTTGAAAGAGTCGTCGTGAAAAACGCCGCCAGCGAAAAAGAGTCGGCTGGGATCGTTTTTCATCTTGACCACTCGTTTGCCGGTCTCTTTGTCGGGTACGAGGTAGCGTAGCCCCTGCTCGGTCTCTCGAACCATCGTTACTTTTGATGCCATTAGCTCCTGACGCCGTTGTTCGAATGAGTCGCTATTGATGATTACATTGGTCAGCTTCATCTCTTTTTCCACTACCGTAGCGGTGTTGAAAAGCGACCAGATCTGTTGACTCACGACCCGGTTGGGGAGCCAGATACGGTCGGCTGCCGGCTCAGAGAGCTGACCAGTCTCGTCAAAAGGCGCGTAGAAGAGGGTCTCCTCGTTGGATATGACTTCGCCGGTCAAGCCAAGCTGAACGGCCTTGGAGCGAACTCTGTTGAACAGTTGTCGATCGATCCAGACAGTGCCGCGGAACAGGCTCTTGACGGATTCGCTTACTTGCGGCTGGAAGTCGACGACCCAACAGTCTCTTCCGTCGATTAGAGCAGTACCCCTCAGGCGATAGCTGTAGTCCTTGGTGAACAGAATTTCCAAAGGAAGGTTCGCAGCCCTTTTTGGTTCGATCAGGGGCACTTCGGGAAGTCGTTTGCCACGCCAGCGAAGCCCGTTGAGATAGAGATCTTGCCAGGCCCAGTCGTAGGCTTCGCCTTGACGGAAAAAAATCTCTCCTTGGAACGTGACCTCGATACCCTGGACTCCGAGTTGAAACCGGAGATGCGTCGTGTTGACGGCCTGGTAGGTGGAGAGCCTTCTACTCTGGGCGTCTTCAACGGCTTGTAGCCTGCGAAGAATCTCCTCTACCGGGAGATGTCGCTCGCTAGTAACAGTGACTTGTTCGTCCAGCCCCTCGATTCCTTCGATCTCTTCGGCGGTGAGGCGGTCGAGTCGCAGCAATGTCACGGAGGACTCCGACTGCCACTTCAATTCGAAGCCCTGCTCAGATCGTATCCCTCCATACATTCCCAGCGCGTTGCCTGATTTCAAATCGACTCGAATCGGCCCGCGCAGGTGAGAGTCCGAAAATTCGATCTTGATCGGCTCCTCCCTGGACCCATGCCGAACGATTACCCTCAGACTGAGATCTTCTCCGCGCACAAAGCTCCAGGCTTCGGTGTCGTTCGAGCCCTGCGGGGTGGAGTAGGGGTCGTATGAGAGGTCTCCTTGAAACTCCTCCGCCATGATCTTGAGAGGCAAAAGCTCGGGGGCGCTCCCTGCAGGAGCTTGAAACAGGGTTAGGGCAAAACCCACGACCGACTGTTGGGCTGCGTCAGCCAGGATCTCCTCGGGGTGCCCCGGATACGGAAGCGAGTCGAGAAAGACCGGTTTGCCGGGGTCGAGATCGTTCAATAGGTCAAGGGTTGCCTCTATTGTGTAGGCCTCCGATGGGGCAAGGGCGATACCGTCTACATAGGCCGCGATCTCTTCCGAATAGAGCTTCGACAGGAGGTCGGGTCGCGCTTCGAGCGCCTGCGTGATCACACGGGCCCCTGGCTGCGCACCGGTTACTACGACTGCAGCCCTCTTGAGCAGGAAGGCATATTCCTTCGCCCAGGTCTCGGGGTCCACCGGCTCGGTGGGATGCCAACTAATCTGAAAATGACCTCTCGATCCTGCCGCTGATGCCTGTGACGCGGCCGCAGCCAATTGACTCTCGAGCAGTTCGATGTTGCCAAGCAGTGGCGGGGGTGTGGTGAATTGCAGATCGAGCCACGGAACCGACCCGGAGGTGACAACAGCACCTACAGTCTCTGCTGCTGCGGTGCCATCCAGGAGAACCGGCCAAGCCAGATAGAGACGGGAATCCTCGCTGAGCCGCGGTAGCTCTAGGAGACCTGGAATTAACTTTTGAGGGTCTTCAGTCCGAATTCCGGCGCAAGGCTGGCACGGGAGAGTCGCAGCGTTCGAGTTGCTAGCCACACAAATCGCCAGCACCAGAAGCAGAAGGATGAGGCGTTGGTTTTGAGAGGCAGAATTCATGATTCGAGGCAATACTGAATTTGGGTAGGCGGAACCGGTGTCAATCTACAACCGAACTACGCTGCTGGGTGATCTAGCGGCTCACTCCGACGACCAAATAACAGGACAATAGCCACGATGGTTGCAGTTCCCGCCGCTAGCGAGATCCAGGGGCTCAGGCCGAAGGCGGTGGGAAGATCTCCTACCAGCATGCCGACAAAACCGGCAATGAGTGCATAGGGTAGTTGGGTTCGTACATGGGCAACGTGATCGCAGCCGGACGCCATACTCGACAGAATCGTGGTGTCTGAGATAGGCGAGCAGTGATCTCCCCAGACGCTACCTGCAAGGACCGAGGAGATTGTTCCGATGAGAATCGTAGTGTAGGCAGTCGACTCTGCAGCCATGCCGGCCTCGATCGACAGGCTGTGGGCCAAAGGGATTGCGAGCGGTGTGAGGATTCCCAAAGTGCCCCAAGACGACCCGGTTGCAAAGGCGACCAAGGCTGACAAGAGAAAGACAATCACCGGTAGCAGATGGGGCGACAAAACCCCCGCGGTGAGACTCACGAGAAATTCGGAAGTCCCAAGGTCGTTGCAAATGCTCCCAATAGACCAGGCCAGGATCAAGACGATCAGGGCCATGAAGATCGACTTGAATCCTTCGACCATGGCCGCAACGCCCTCTCGGACGTTAAAGATCCCCTGGGCCAAGGGCAGTACAAAACCGAGAACGACGCCGGAAAGACTGGCCCAACAGAGCGCTGCGTAGCTGTTTGCGTTGCCCAGAACCTCGCGTAGCCACGCGCCTGTGGTCGAAAAGTCGGCCCTGTCGATCTCTGCGCCGCCGCTAACCATCATCCCTCCAACGGTGACCACGACTACCGCGAGGATCGGCACGACCGCGTTGAATGCCCTTTTTGGCGTGGTGGTTGCCGGAACCAGTTTTTCATTATTGAGGTCTGCGAGAGGCACAGCATCGTCGTCGAGAAGCTTGCCTAAGCGTCGAGCCCTACGCTCAGCGCTGAGCATGGGACCGAAATCCCTGCCGGATACCGCGATAGTAAACCCGAGGACAAGAGCGAAGATCGGATAGAAGCGGTAGGGGATCGAGGCGACGAAGCTCATGTATGCATTAAGCGGGATGCCGACGGCCGCAAAGGCCGCTGCGATCAATCCCACCTCGAATCCGATCCAAGACGAGATCGGGAACAGGCTCGCAACCGGGGCTGCGGTCGAATCGACGATGTAGGCCAATTTCTCTCTGCTGATCCTCAATCGATCGGTGATGGGTCGCATTGTCGACCCCACGATCAAGATGTTCGAGTAGTCGTCGAAAAAGATCAGCACTCCGAGACCCCAGGTGGCAAGCTGACCTCGACTTGCGGTGGTTGCCAACCGTCTCATGCGGTCGACGATTCCCAGAGTGCCACCGCTTCGACTGATCAGGGCCACCATGCCGCCCAAAAGCGTGGTGAAAACCAAAATCGCAGCCTGGTCCGGATTGGCTACAGCGGGGACGATATAGCTATCGACGGTTCGAGCAAGCGCGAAAACTGGGTTGAAGGCAAAAAGAAACAGAGCTCCTGAGAAAACCCCGCAAAACAGCGAGATCAGGACTTCCTTGGTGATCAGTGCCAAGACAATTGCGATGAGCGGCGGGAGCAGTGACAGCCATGCAGGGATCACCCGGATCTCGATTTCGGACCTGGACCCCTGAGAGACAACCGATAGATGATGCTTCCCGGTCGCGAGATCGACTCCGCTCAGAGTTATTTCGTGCGAACCTGAAGAGAGATCGCGTCGATCGACCTGAGTGCCGTCGACAAGAAACTGGACACTCTGGGTTTCGGTGGAGCCGGAGTTCGGGATGACCAGGCCGATATCGAGTGGGAAGTGACTGAGGGTCACCAACCCGGCATCGACCTGGAGCCCATCTGTCTCGGCCCGGCTCTGAAGTGGAATCGCGAAAGCCGCGATCAGAGACACGAAGAGGACCAGGAAGGGTCCGCTCAGGACAGCTCTCTGCTTGAAACCCCGAGCCAACGGGGCGTCAGGGCGACAGGGCACCATGAGCTCGGGCGGTCATGAATAACGCGGGCTAGTGCTCCACTTCGACAGTCTCTTCGTCCGATTGGAGCAAGGGTAGCTCCATCTCAGCACGAAGCCCAGCTTCGATCTCATCCGCCAAGTCAGGGTTGTCCCGTAGGAACTGTTTGGAATTCTCGCGGCCCTGGCCGAGTCGGACCTCGCCAAAGTTGTACCAGGAACCGCTCTTGCCGACCAGCTTGTAGTCCACACCGAGATCGATCAATTCGCCGACACGAGAGATCCCTTCTCCGTAGTCGATGTCGAACTCGGCCAGTCGAAAAGGAGCGGCGACCTTGTTCTTGGCAATCTTGACTCTGGCACGGGCTCCGACGACCTGGTCACCGTCTTTGAGAGCAGCGATCCGGCGGATGTCGACCCGGATTGACGAATAGAACTTCAGGGCTCGGCCACCGGTTGTGGTCTCCGGGCTCCCGAACATGACGCCAATCTTCTCGCGGATCTGGTTGATAAACACGAGACATGTCTTCGATTTGGCGACGATCGCGGTCAGTTTTCGCAGCGCCTGAGACATCAACCGGGCATGAAGACCGACATGTGAGTCGCCCATCTCTCCTTCGAGCTCTGCTCTGGGCACCAGGGCGGCTACCGAATCGATGACCACGATATCGACTGCGTTGCTTCGGACCAGCATCTCTGCGATCTCGAGCGCTTGCTCTCCGAAGTCCGGTTGTGAAATCAGAAGGTTGTCGATGTCGACACCGAGCTTTTCGGAATACTCCGCGTCGAGAGCGTGCTCGGCATCGATAAAAGCTGCGACACCTCCGTGCTGTTGAGCCTGACCCACGACAGAAAGGGCCAGGGTTGTCTTGCCCGACGACTCGGGCCCGTAGATCTCGACAATTCGGCCCCTTGGGAAACCGCCGACACCCGTGGCGAAGTCGACGGCAAGCGAGCCAGTCGGGATCACAGGTATCGCCAGAGCTTCCCTTTGTCCAAGCCGCATGATCGAGCCCTTCCCGAACTGTCTCTCGATCTGGCTCACTGCGTTGTCGATTGCTTTGACTCGATCGTTCTTTGATTTGACTCGATCGGTTTTCACTTCAGTCATCCAGAAGCTCCTTGGGGATGCGATTTGGTTCCGGTAGTAGCCGAGTACGAAATGTATACTAGTGCCCGACGAGCGAATTGGAAAGAACCTAAACACCGAGCGTCAAAGACAGTAGACGGATTCCATCTGTTGGTTCTTTCAGATCGACTCTTCGCCTCCCCTTTCTAGACAACACTTCGCTAGCCTGAACTTCTCACAGACTTCGTCACGAAAGGTCGCAAATGCCGGAAGGTACAAGGCTTGACGAGTTTATCCCCCGCAGGCGTACTTGCAGTACATCGAGGAGGGATAAACAAGGAAAACGTGGGATATTCTGGCATTTCCGGCCTTGCAGTAGAAGGTTTGTGAGAAGTTCAGGCTAGGCCACAATGAGTCAGATTTCGGGCCAGACAACCTCCTGGATCAAGGATCGGCTAGCCGAGACCACTGGGCTCGTGGCCTTGTTCTCCGAGTCGCTGGCGAACCATACGACCTTTCGAATCGGAGGTCCGGCTGAGATTTTCGTTCGGGTCGAGACCGAGCCAGCGCTCGAGCAGTTGATGTTGATCACCGATGAGAAAAAGGTGCCGGTTCAAATGCTCGGTCAGGGGTCGAACATCCTCGTCCCTGATGAAGGAGTGGCAGGTGTGGTGATGATGCTGGACGGCTCTTTTCGAGAGTTCCACTTCGACGGCGAGAGGGTAGACGCTGGTGGGGGAGTGGCGTTGGCGCGCCTTGCGAGGTCCGCGGCTGAGAAGGGTCTGGTCGGACTGGAGGCTCTAGCCGGATTCCCTTCGACTGTCGGGGGCGCGGTGGTCATGAATGCTGGGTGCTATGGCGTCGAGATTGTCGACCTTCTCGAGAGTGTCACCGTAATTGAGCCCAGTGGTAGACGACGCAACATGCTGCCTGGAGAGCTAGGTGCCGAATACCGTCGGACTCGGCTTCTAGGGGAGCCATCAATCGTCACCCGGGCAAGGCTTTGTCTCCAGTTTGGCAACGGAGAGGCAGCCTTGGCGAGAATGGCCGAAATCAACAGCCAACGGCGATCGAACCTGCCGTCGGGTCATCCGAACGCAGGTTCGACGTTCAAGAACCCCCCAGGGGAGTTCGCCGGTCGCCTGATCGAGTCCTGCGAGCTAAAGGGAGTGTGCAGAGGAGGCGCCCAGATCAGTGACTGTCACGCCAATGTGATCGTCAACTTGAAAGGCGCATCGGCTAACGATGTGTTGGAGCTCATGCTGCTTGCTCACCACTCGGTCAAGATCAAACACAACATCTCTCTCGACCCCGAGCTGATTCTGGTCGGAGAGCTCCGAGAGAGGTGGATTCAAGGGATCTCCGGAGACGATTCCGAGTGAGATCGAGAAGCTGCTGGAGCGTTCGACTGTGCTACGATCTCGCCGCCTCGAGAGTCGTTGCACCCAGAAATCGGCAAACAAAAACAAGAAGACTAGAGCAGTCATACCTCTCGAGACCGGTGCATGTCTCGGGACCGGGTTTGCCCGCCGTCGGAGAGTAGTGATGAATCGTCTGATTCGCATCGTTCCCAGTTTGGCCGCCTCGTTGGCAGCCATGCTAGCGGCCATTCTAGGGCTGACGTGCGGCGATCCAACCCCGACCAAGCCGATTCAACAACTTACGACCAATGTCATTCTGATTTCGATCGATACCTTGCGTCCGGATCATCTTGGTTGCTACGGCTACGAAGCACCTACGAGTCCCAATATCGATCGTCTTTGTGAGGACTCGGTCACTTTTGGCCAGGTGATCGCTCAGGCCCCGTCTACACTCCATTCCCATGCTTCCATTCTGACTTCGCTCATCCCTCACCACCACCAGGCAACCTGGGGAGGAAAGACCCGCTTACCGGAGGCCGCCACTACCCTTGCGGAGGTCCTAAGCGAAGAAGGCTACTCGACTGCGGCGTTCACGGGCGGCGGTCAGATGGATCGTATTTTCGGCTTGGATCAGGGCTTCGACAGCTACACCCAACCTGGCGAGAATCGATTCATGGGAACCGTACGGCGGGCGATCCAGTGGTTGGAAGAGAATCCGAGCCGGCCCTTTTTTCTGTTCCTCCATTCCTACGAGGTCCACCATCCCTACGAACCGACTCCCGAGTACCTGGCTCTTTTCGAGCAAGACTATCAAGGCTCTCTGCCGCCGCAGATCGACATCGACCTGCTACGTCAAATCAACAAAAAAGAGCTCGAAATCAACAGCAGCGATCTTGCCCATATCGTAAGCGCGTATGACGCCGAGATCAGGTCGATGGACGACGCCCTAGGAGTCTTGGTCGAGACTCTTCGTCGACAGGATCTCTACGATGAAACCATGATCATCTTCACCTCCGATCATGGCGAGGAATTTGGCGAGCACGGCGTGGTGGGCTGGCACTCACATTCCCTCTATGACGAGCTTCTACGGGTTCCTCTGATCATCAAGATGCCTGGAGCTCGATCCGCTGGCGCGAGGGTCGATAGTCAGGTCAGAAGCATCGATATCGCACCCACCGTCCTTTCTACCCTGGAATTGCCCATTCCGGAGGACTTCGAGGGGGTCGCTGTGGCTGAATTGGGCAACGATGCCGATTTCGTCGAGTTGGAGACCGTCAGTCGGATGGACAGAGCGCCGGGAAGAGATATCTCTTCCTTCAGGACCCAGGACTGGAAGCTGGTCCGAAAATCTCTCTATGACCTCGAAGAGGATCCGCGAGAGCAGTGGGACCTCGCTCTGAGTCGCCGCGATGTCGCCGAGGAGCTGCAGAGACGACTCGACGAGGCGATAGCAGCTGGCGAAAGACTCGAGCCCGTGCAGGTGACACCCACCGATTCGACTCTTGAAGAGTTGAGAGCCCTTGGATACATCGACTAGATATCTCAACCGATTCGCTCTGTTGGGATTGTTGGCACTGGTCACATTGCCGGTAGGAGCGGATGTCAGCAAAGACGGGGCAGGATCCAGTCAGAATCGCGCCTTCGAGCTCGTTCATGACAACACGCCACGGTTTCTTTTCGTGGGCTGGGACAAACGCGTTTCCCTGGACCTCGAGAATCGTGGGTCGTTGACCTGGAGCCGGGCGGAGCGCTTCGCAGTCTCGTACGCTTGGCTGACAAGAGCCGGCGAACGTGTCGAAGGAGCCCGAGGAGACCGGGCGCATTTGCCTCATCCCGTTTCTCCTGGCCAAGGTGTCGCGGTCGTGGCGCGACTCAAGCCGCCGGGCAAGGCCGGCATTTATGTCTTGAGGTGGGACGTCGTTCAAGAGCGGGTGCAGTGGTTCTCGAGTGCGATTGATCACCCAAAGTTTGAAAGAACCGTGGTGGTGTTGCCAAGACTCGAGTACTGGCTCGGTTTTCTGCTGCCCACGGCTCTGGCAGGAGTGGCTCTTTTTCTTGTACGTCGAGTCCGCAAAAAGAGCCCATCAACGGTTGCCTATGGTCTGGCAACATTTTCGGTAGTCATCTGGTCCGCGGTATCGATCGTGGCAAAGCCTCAGTTTCTCTACGTGGCGATGGGATTCAAGATGGGCCGAGGATCGCTCTGGATGAATCTTGCTGTAGCAGCGGCTGTGTTGCTGTTTGTGGGTTTACTGGCATTTCGATGGAGGCCCCCGGTGGCATGGCTGCTGGCTGCAGCAGCAACGGTCATGGTTTGGGCAAACATTCTTCATTTTCGGTTCTTCAGAGACGTAATCACGGTGACCTCGCTGATGGCTGCCGGCCAAGCGGCTCAGCTAGGAGAGGTGGTCGGGTTTCTAACCCGCCGAACCGATCTGATGCTGTTTGTCGATCTTCTGGTAGCCCTGCCTCTGGTCGGGTTCATTCTCCGGATGGCTCCGCCTAGCCGGCGACCGAGTCGCGCCTGGCGTCTGATGGTAATTCTGCTCTTGATCGCGGTTGTTGCCGTAGGGATGGGAAAGATGTGGCAGCTCTCGGATTGGACGACACGCGGCAGAGGACCCCGAGTGCGCACGATTCGTACAGTGAAGCGGTACGGTCTGTATGGATTTCAGGCTCAGGACGCAATGACCCAGATTCGGCAACGGTGGTTCAGGCCATCTCTGAGCGAACAGGAATTCTCAGAGATCGCCCAATGGTTTGCCGATCGCTCGCCGCAGCGAGCCGGTGAAGGCGCCCTTTTTGGCGCGGCGACCGGGATGAACTTCCTTGCCATTCAAGTTGAGTCGGCGCAGCAGTTTATTGTCGGTCTGGAGATTGACGGGCAAGAGATCACACCGAATTTGAACCGATGGCAGCAGCGTGCGATCTCCTTTTCGCGCCTTCAGGACCAGACCGGCCACGGGCGCTCGTCGGCGGGGGAGTTCGTAAGCTGGACCTCGATAGTCCCGGTTGCTAGCTCAGTTGCGCATCAGTACCCCTCCAACAACTATTCGACCCTGGCTCACGAGCTCGAACGAGAGGGTTATCACACACTCTCGGCGGTTCCCTTTAACCGGTCGTTCTGGAACCGGCATCAGACCTATCCAGCGTATGGATTTGCGACAGGCCTTTTCACCAAGGACTTCGATCGTGGTCAGAAGATTGGTTGGGGCCTGGGCGATGTGGATTTCTTCCGGCAGATGGCGCCGAGACTGCTTGATCTGCCTCGACCGTTTTGCGCCTGGATGACTACCTTGTCTTTGCACTATCCATACGAGGATTTCCCGGTCGAGCTCAGAATGCTCGATCTTGGGACAATTGAGGATACGCCCTTCGGCAACTACCTTCATGGCATGCACTACTTCGACCAGGCTTTTGGGGAGTTGATGGGCACGCTCGAAGCGGAGGGGCTACTGGACAGCACGGTCGTAGCTCTTTGGGGCGATCACGATTCAGGACTGGTCCGAAGAGGAAGCTCTCCTGCTGCGTTGGAAATCTCGAGCAACTGGCCCGAGTTTCACATCAGAGATCGGGTTCCATTCATGATCTGGCTGCCGGACTCCGAACAGGTGGCCAAAAGCATCGACGCAACAGCAGGTCAGGTGGACATTGCGCCTACACTGATGGCTCTGTTTGGCCTCGACCCAGCGTCGTTCGCCTTCACGGGTCGAAACCTCTTGAACGGAGTCGTCAGCACAGCTCCCGTCGTCAAACCGAATGGCAACTGGGTTTCCGATTCACAGATGTTTCTGGATACTGGAGACGTGCTGGCGCAAGGTGCCTGTTGGGACCTGCGGAGAGTGCGACAAATCCCGCCGAGCCGTTGTAGAGACGGATACCTGGAGGCGCAACTCCAACTGGAGATCTCCGAGGCCTTGCTCGTCTACGACTTGCAAGAGCGTCTGTCTGAGTGGTTGAGTCCATAGGTTCCGGTTGGATCAACGGCTATACTCCGACGTCATGACGAAACTGTCTGTCGTGATTCCGGTGTTCAATGAGGCCCAGACCATCGAGGCCCTTTTGGAACGGGTCTACGCCGCCCCCCTTCCTGGAGGTCTCGGTCTCGAGGTTGTCGTCATAGACGACGCCTCCACCGACGGAACCCTGGAAAAGCTGAAAGATCTCCAGACCGCAGGGAAATTCGACTTCGAGTTGGCTGAGCACAAGGTCAATCGAGGCAAGGGCGCTGCGTTGAGAACAGGCTTTGCGAAGGCGACTGGGGAGATCATTCTGGTCCAAGACGCCGACCTGGAATACCATCCTCGTGAGTACCCGAACTTGCTGCAGCCCATTCTCGATGGTGAGGCTGACGTTGTGTACGGCTCGCGATTTTCCGGTGGCCCTCAGCGTGTCCTGTTCTTCTGGCACTATGTGGGTAATCGAGCCCTGACATTGATGTCGAACATGTTTACTGATCTCAATTTGTCGGACATGGAGACCTGCTACAAGGTCTTCCGACGTGAAGTATTGGAGCAGTTGACGCTGCGGTCGAATCGATTCTCGATCGAGCCCGAACTTACCGCCAAGATCGCCAAACTGAAAGTTCGAATCTTCGAGGTTCCCGTCTCCTACTATGGCCGGACCTACGAGGAAGGAAAGAAAATCGGTTGGAAGGACGGTGTCGCGGCTATTTGGGCGATCCTTCGTTATAATATTTTTGCTTGATCAAACCTTTCCAGATTGGATTCGGAGGTGGTCGTGGGACAGATCCGAAGGTACCTTTGTGTGGCCTGTTTTGTCGTCGTAGCAAGTGGTTTATCGCTGGCTTGCGCACCGAAATCGCCTGAAGACAAAATCGCAGACATCCGAGCACTCTACTCCGCCAGGTTGAACGGCTTCATCATCGAAGAGGAGCCCATTTTGGTGCCTGATGTTGAAGTGGTAGAAGTTGGAGATGCTGAAGCTGCGGAAGAGGCTCTTGTCGTGGAGCCGACTCCGGTGCGCCAAATCATCAGGCTGGATCTCTTGATTCAGCACGACAGCTACGAGCTACTGCCGGGTGTCACGGTCGACATCTCTATGGTCGATAGCGCCGAGCAAGAGAAGGGGCACTGGAGGGCTTGGTTCGATACCTCCGAGGTAGTCAAGGCCAATGTAACGCAGTTCACTCACATTTTGGAAGATATGGCGTATGAAGAGGGAGACGGGTTTTTTGCCGAGATCAGAAATCCGATTCCGGTCGAAGAACGAAGCGAATATCGTGAGTTTGCGAAGACCTCTGGAGATAGTTGATAGATGGTAGTAGGTCGCCCCAGTAGCGCCACGACGTCGCACGAATCGGTTGCAGCCGAGATCGTAGCTCGGTTGGAGCGTCAGGTCTCAACCGTCGTCCGAGGCAAGCCGGAGGTGATCCGATTGGCTGTGATCTGTTTGCTCGCCAGGGGACATGTCCTGATCGAGGACGTTCCTGGTGTCGGAAAAACCACGTTGGCGCAATCTTTGGCGAAGTCCCTGGGACTCGACTTTCAGCGAATTCAGTTTACGAGCGATCTGTTGCCCTCCGATATCGTAGGTGTGTCGATCTACAGGCAGACCATCGAACAATTCGAGTTTGTTCGGGGACCAATTTTCTCCAATGTCGTGCTTGCCGATGAGATCAATCGAGCAAGCCCCAAGACCCAGTCTGCCCTTCTCGAGGCCATGAGCGAGCGACATGTGTCAATCGATGGCGAGCGACATGTTCTACCGGATCCATTTATCGTTCTTGCTACCCAAAATCCCCTAGAGTACGTGGGCACTTTTCCGCTGCCAGAGTCCCAGCTCGATCGATTCATGATGTCGTTGCGGCTGGGGTATCCATCTCGCGAGAAGGAGAGGGAGCTTCTTCTGTCTGGAGGAATCGAGGGGCTATTGGAGGACCTGACACCCGTGGTCAGTCGCGAAGAGGTCGTGGAGCTACAGCAAAGAGCTGCGGGAGTTCGAGTTGCCGAGCAACTGGCGGACTACATTCTCTCTCTGGTGGAGGCGACAAGAGATTCCTCTCGGTTTTTGCTAGGAGTGTCAACGCGCGGGGCCCAGAATCTCTACCGCTCGGCCCAGGCGATGGCGTTGTGTGAAGGCCGAGCGTTTGCGGTGCCAGATGATGTCCAGCGTGTGGCAGCTCCCGTATTGGCCCACCGAGTGATGCTCAAGAGTGGTGACGGTCTGGAAACCGCGGTGAGCGCAATTCGCAGCGTCCTGGGCTCGGTTCCGGTGCCGGTCTAGCGCGGCCTTTTTGCCAGCGACTGGAGTCGGCATGTCGATTCGAACCCAGGCGCGAGTGTGGCACCAGGATGAATTCGGACTCGATCTCAAATGTCGCGACGGACTGTCCCAGAGGGTATTCGGATTACGAAGGTCGGACTCTGGTTCATCGTTCTGACTGTTCTTGTAGCAATTCCAGCTGCGAATACCGGCAATAACTCGCTGTATCTGGTAGAGGCGTGCCTGCTGGCCCTATTGGTCGTCTCAGGGGTTACGTCGCGTCAGAACTTGCGCCGTCTAGATATCGGGCTGACTCCACCGACCGAGGTCTATGCTAACCAGCCCTTTGGGCTAGGGTACAGAATTCGCCACAGTGGCCGAATGTGGGATCGGCGGTTACTTGTCATCGCAGGAATCGGAGAGGGTAAGCCAATTCTGATTTCGCATTTGGCCAGAGGAGAGGATCTCGGTGGCCATTTGGAGCTGATGGCCAAGAAGCGTGGTCTTTTGGCAATTCCGTACATACATCTTTCTTCAATCTATCCGCTCGGTCTGTTTCGCAAGGGAATGCGCTACCGATCGGATGTGGAGCTGTTGGTATACCCACAGCTCCTCGAGGCCTCTGCCGCCAAGTATCGCGGTGCGGGGCCAGTTGGTGAACACCCGAGTCAAAGATCGGGTGGTGGTCATGAGCTTCACACTCTTCGAAAATTTCGCTTCGGGGACGACCGACGTGGGATTCACTGGAAGCAGACCGCACGAACCGGAGAGCTCATCTTTATGGAGCGAGAAGCCGAGAGAGGGCAGCGGGTGTCGCTCCTATTCGACAACGCCGTCTTCGGCTCCGATGATCCCGAGGCGGCCGAAGCCTTCGAGATCGCGGTAAGCGAGGTAGCCACGGCAGCTCACCACCTCAACGAGCGCGGTTTCGAGATCGAGCTGATCACCCGAGGTGAGATCGTGGGTTTTGGTAGGGGACCCCGCCAGCGCCAGAGGATGCTCAGAAGCCTTGCCCTCATCTCAGCAGTATCGAATGGTGGACAGCCACTTGTCGGCAGTGATCCATCGGCGCCGACAATTTTCTTCGATGTACGAGGGGGAGACTGATGAGCTTTGCCTACGAGAAGCGTTTCCTCGTGGCAGGGCTGGCTGCTCTGGCCCCGCTTCCACTCCCGTTCAACGATGTCATTGGTTGGCCATCGCTGGTGCTTTTCTGGTTGGGAGTCGGTCTGTTCGCCTGGCGGACTTCGGAAGGTCAAATTCAACCAATTCCCAACTGGTTCATGAATATTCTCGGACTGACCTATCTGCCGATACTTTTCCTCGAGTTTGGTCTTAATTGGCAGGGACGGCTGTTGCGACCGCTGGTGCATTTGGCTCTTTTCACTCTGGTGGTAAAGCTCTTCGGAATGCGAAGAGAGAGGGACAAATGGCACATTTTCCTGTTGACTTTTTTCTTGTTTGTGGCCTCCATGGGAAGCAGCGTCCACCCGTCGGTGCTGATCTTTCTGGTCGCCTTCGTGAGTCTGAGCGTCTTAGTGCTGGCTAAGTTCGCCAGCTTTCATGTTCTCGGTAGCTATGGAGCCGCCACTGAGCCTCGTCGTTCCTTGCCCTTGAGAGGCTTCGTGATTGTGAGCACGGTGTTGACCATGATCGGTGCGATACCGCTGTTTATTCTTTTGCCGCGTCTGGGAGGGCCCTATGTCGTAGGTCCCGGTGGA
Source organism: uncultured Polyangiaceae bacterium (assembly GCA_964195975.1). Taxonomy (GTDB): domain Bacteria; phylum Acidobacteriota; class Thermoanaerobaculia; order Multivoradales; family JAHEKO01; genus CAXMQZ01. Next base: position 57,126 of record CAXMQZ010000078.1, read on the forward strand.
GGAGGTGGGACAAGCCAGGGCGGCGCGGGAATGACGGACAGAATCTCCCTGGATGTAGTAGGGAGAGTAAGAACAAGCCGGGAAGTCGCGATGAGGATCGCCTACGAGACCCCGGCGCCCAAAGGACACGAAATGCGTTTCCGAGCCGGTGTCTACTCCGAGTTTCTTGGAGATGGTTGGGGTCGAGGCGATCATCCCGAAGAGCGATTGCACCGCGGCCGAGATGGTTTTTTTCACATCGGGTTGGGTCAATTGAAGTCCTGGGCAAGGATTTGGCTCGAGCCTATGGCCAGCAGTTCTCTGGTTGTTCCTGTCGAAGTGGTGGCGCTTGATCTCAAGAGCTCCTCTTTACAGGTCGATGATGCGGGTGTGGTGTCGATGCGGTTTCCACGGGCCGGAACCCTCAACTACCGGGTGGGTATGGCTCCCGAATCCGGACTTCGTGTTTTTGGATCCACCGATGGGCCTACGATGCAGGAATCGAATCTGGAAGGTGTGACTCCCGCTATCGCAGCTCTGGCGCGAGAGGTCGCCGGGGTCGGGTCAGCACAGATGAAATCTAGCCGAATTGAGGCCTATCTGGCTTCGGAGTACGACTACACATTGGATCTCGTGGGGAGTCAGACCGACAGCCCGGTGGACTCGTTTCTATTCGAGTGGCGGCGAGGACACTGCGAGTACTTCGCATCTTCGATGGTGTTGATGCTCCGATCGATCGATCTACCTGCTCGCTTCGTCACCGGATATCTGGGTGGGGAGTACAACCCGTTCGAGGGCTATTTTGTTCTCCGTCAGAGCGACGCTCACGCTTGGGTCGAATCCTACAGCCCCGAGGAGGGCTGGCAAGTCTACGATCCAACGCCGGCCGATGGACGGCCCCTGGCTCGGTCGGCTGGTCTCAACCACATGCTGGCGCAGGCCTATGATTATCTGATTTTTCGGTGGGATCGCTACGTTCTCACCTATGGTTTTTTCGATCAGGTCGGCATTGCTCGGAAATTTCTTCTGTTCTGGAAGAGTTGGATCCGGTCGAAACGTTCTGACGATGTCGATCCTGCTGGTGAAGGCGAACAACCTCCCGGCGCACCCGAGACCCTTGATGATGATACGACGTCGGGAGAGCTCGATTTCGAGCTGACAGGCTACCAGATTGTCCCTGTCGTTCTGCTTATTGTGCTGTCCGCTTGGTGGATCTGGCAGCACCGGCCAGGATTCAGCGCCGTCCACGCGTATCGCAAGCTCCGGACCGGAGTCGAACGCAATCACGTCATGCCGCTTACCGGGTCGGTGGCGCCTCTCCATATGGCCGACGAGATCGAGCGTCGCCGGCCTGCTGCCTCGAAACCTGCCAGAAGGGTAGTCGATCTCTATCTGCGTGAGAGCTTTGGTGGACAGCTACTCAACGCCGAAGAGCTTGAAGAGCTCAAGAGCGATCTTCGCGAAGCCATCCAGAGCCTGCGCAAATCCGCCTAGTCCCTGGCAGTTCCAATCAGGCCGGCTTTTTCTGACCGTCGCGTGGGTTATCCGGACGGGCTTTTAGTAGGCGTTGTGCCTGAGGCCGTGGCGGAAAGTCATCCAGAGGATCTTGCAATCGAGCTTGAGGGACCAGTTCTCGATGTAGTAGAGATCGTATTGAATCCGCTTCCGAATCGAGGTGTTGCCACGCCAGCCGTGAACCTGAGCCCATCCCGTGATTCCGGATTTGACGCGATGCCGGAGCATATATTGAGGGATTCTGTGCTTGAACTCGTGCACGAAGGCAGGTCTCTCCGGTCGGGGCCCAATGATCGACATCTCGCCCTTGAGTACGTTCCACAGTTGTGGCAGCTCGTCCAAAGACCATCGGCGAAGAAACGATCCCAAGTAAGTTCGGCGAGGATCGTCTTTGATCGCCCAGACCGGACCGCTGGAGGCCTCGGCGTTGACCCGCATCGAACGGAATTTGAGCATCATGAACGAGCGCCCATCCAGCCCCATCCGTTCCTGCCGGTAGAAGATCGAACCCTTGTCGTCGAGCCAGATTCCCAGGGACACCAGGGGAAACAAAGGCAGGAGCACCAGCAGTGCGGCTGAGGCAATGGCGATATCCATGCACCGCTTGACAAGACTGCTCCAGCCCTGCAGAGGTACCTGTGACAGGTTGATGACCGGAGTGCCGTCCAGGTCTTCGATAGTCGCTTTGAGGGTGGCGTACTGGAGTATGTCGGGTACCAGTCGAACATCGACGCAGGCCCGGCCGATCGTACGCAGCACCCGCATCGTTTTTTTGTGAGCTTCCAGGGGTAATGCGATGTAGATTTGATCGATGTTCTGATTCGCCAAAACCTCGTCGAGATGGCTCAAATTGCCCAAGACCGGGACACCGAAGAATTCCCCACCGGCCTTGCCCGGATCGTCATCCAAGAAACCAACTACTTGAAGTCCCAGCTCTCGGTGCCCCAGGAGTTTTCGAGTAACCTCTTTACCAAGTGCGCCAGCTCCCAACACCAGGATGCGCTGTAGATTGTGGCCGCTAAGACGAATACTTCTTAGCACTGAGCGGATGATGCTGCGGCCAAAGACGATAAAAACAAAGTCCAAAACGGCAAATACAGCGATAAACACACGGCTGTAGGTGAAGGCCTCGAGTGAGCCATCCAGACGGACGATCTCGGGCTTGTACCAGGTGATAAACGAACCGAGCAGGACTGTGGCCAGGAGAATCGCGATTAGGAGGGTGAATCCCTCATCGATTCGGCTTCTACCACGTCTGACTTGGTACAGACCGTGAAAATACAGGACCACCGGCCAGAGAATTAGAATGATGGGCAGCAGTGCGAGGTAGCGTTTGAAGTCCGGAACATGTGATACCGGTACGATCTGCACTACGAACCGGAGATACCAGGCCGCGAAAAACGCAGCAGCCGTGGCCAGCAGATCGCTGCCAAGATAAATACCGACCGTGCTTCGATGGCGTTGGCGAATCAAGGAGTTACCTTCTCGTCTGGGAGAGCATTACCGCCCTCGCCACCGTAGGTAGCAAGGCTCTTGAATCCAAGGTGGTGAACGGCGCTAGGTCGTGGCGGTCTCAAAACAGATTCCAGCCAGGTAATCGAAGCTCGAGCAGTTCTTTAAGCTGTTCTTCGAAACTCGCGACGGAGAATGTCTCCGCGCGTCGCCTAAGTATTGTTTTATTGAATCGAATTGAGGTCGATTTGTCAATCGCTGCTGCCAAGGTGGAGCTATTCTCCGAATCGTCGTAAAGAACACCGTGAACACCATTTTCGACGATATCCAAGATTCCTCCACGCCCCAGAGCAACCACTGGGCAGCCGCAAGCAAGCGATTCTGCGGATGAGATGCCGAAGTCCTCGACTCCTGGCTGAAGAAAGCAGCTCGCTCCACGGTAGAGCTCCCGGAGCTCCAGGTCGTCCACTCGTCCGAGTAGCTGCATTTTGTCATCTCCTCGCCTCTCGAGTACATCTCGCCGCGGGCCTTCACCCACAATGCGCAATTCGAGACCGAGGCTGCTACAGGCATCGATGGCCAGATCGATCCGTTTGTAGGGCGAGAGGGCCGAAACCATCAAGCAGTAGGCCTCTGGCGGGCGATCATCTGGAGTATAGAAATCCGTATCGACAGGCGGGTGTATGACATCGGCACTGCGACCGTAAAAGCGGCTCACGCGATCGGCGACGAAATTCGAGTTGGCGACATAGGAGTCGACACGATCGGCGGTGTCGACATCCCAGCGTCTCAATCGTGCCAGCGCTATGTTGCGAATTCGTGCTACCGGGCCATCACGGTCTGGGAAGTAGGTCTCTTGCTGATCCCAGACATAGCGCATCGGTGTGTGGCAGTAACAGATGTGAGTTGCGTCAGGGTTGGTTTTGGCTCCTTTGCCAACACAGTGACTGGTACTGATCAGGACGTCGTAGGAAGAGAGGTCGAAGTCTTCGACCGCTACCGGGAAAAGCGGTAGAAAACGTCGATAGTGTCGTCTCAGACCGGGGTAGCTCTGCAGGAAGCTGGTGTGAATAGTGTGGCTTTCGATTGTGTTGCTGACGGCCCCCGGAAAGTGAAACAGGGTGTAGATGGGGGCATCCGGGAAGAGGTTTGCAATGACTTCGAGCACCTTCTCCCCACCGCGCATGCCGGTCAGCCAGTCGTGAATCAGCGCTACTCGTGGCCGTGAGCGGTGTCCGCTCTCATTCACCTGGTGGTCCTCGCCTCGATACGCGCCGTCTCCGAGTTGCGTGGCGCATTCAAGGCGCTCATGTAGACACCCAGCGTCTGTTCGGCGGTGCGCAGCCAGCGGAACTCCTCTGAGCGCTTCAGCCCGAGCTTGACGAGAGATTCGCGGTGCTCGTCATCAGCCATACAGTGTGCGATTGCCCGCCCGATTTCGTCGACATCTAGAGGATTGACCAGGTGACCATACCCCTCTGCGATCTCCTTGAGCGAGGAAGTGTTCGATGTGATCACGGCGACTCCGGATGCCATCGCTTCGATCACTGGTAGGCCAAAACCCTCGTATAGGGTTGGAAACACGAACAGCTTGGCGGCTTGGTAAAGGGAGGGCAGGGCTTCGTCAGGCACGTGACCTACGAGACGGATCCTGTCCGAAACTCCGAGCTGTTCGGCTCGTTGGCGGATTTTGAAGTCGATACCGGTTCGATCGCCCACACAGACCAGATCTGCATCGAACTCGAAGATCTCTCTGGCGCGAGCGTAGGCTCGGATCACATTATCGAGATTCTTGTGAGGTTTCGGGTTGCCCACAAACAGCATGTAGGGTCGTTGAATCTCGAATTCCCCTAGCCACTTGTCGATTTCCGCGTCGCTACGTTTTGTCCGGAAACCACGTGTGACACCGGAGTAGACCACTCGAATCTTTCTACCATCGACCTTGAAATAGTCCATCAGATCGGTCTTGGTATTCTGGGACACGGCAATGATCCGATCACCCCTGGAAAGACTTCGTCGAATCATCCTCTGCGCGTAGAAAAACGCCAGTGCGCTTGGCAGAAACTCTGGGTAGAGCAAATGAATAATGTCGTGAATCGTCACAACTGCCTTGCAAGGCACTACCGCGGGCAAGACGTAGTGGGTCGAGTGGTACAGATCGAGCTTCAATCTGAATAGCTTCCAAGACAGGGCGATCAACTCGCGGGTCGAGTATGAAGGCGAACGCTCGACCACAAGACGGAAGTTGTCAGGCAGAGTCTCTAGCTCTTGGTTACCTTGCTGGCCTACAAATAGAAAATATTGATTCTCTCGATCAATCTCTCCCAGAGCAGCGGTCAGATTTCGGATATAGGTTCCGATCCCGAAGTCGTTCAGCTTCCGAGCATCGATGGCTATGTTGTAGGACAAACTGAAGGTTCCCCGGGTCGAGGGATATTCTAACTGAGCGCGTCGGCAAAAAGCTGGTTCATCGCTGATGCCGCAGTTCCCCAATCGAATCTCTTGATACGAAGAGGGCCTGCAGCCCTCAGTTCGGTAGCTAGCATCCTGTCAGTGACGACGCGATCGATTGCAGCAGCGAGCTCTTCGATGTCGCTGGGATCCACGAGGAGTCCCGCATCACCGACGATCTCAGGCAAGCTCGAGCAATTGGAAGCGATCGTCGGAACCCCACAAGCCATGGCTTCAGCTGGTGGCAGACCAAAACCTTCATACAGGGACGGGTAGACGAAGACCTTTGCAGCCTGCATCAGACTCACGAGCTTTGAGCGATCGACCCGGCCACGATAGATCAGTCCACGCCCTTCAAGGCCTTTGATTCGCCGCAGCAGAGCGTCACCATGCCAGCCATAGGGTCCTACGAGGAGGAGCGGTAGGCGGGATTCGGATTTCTGAAATCGCTCCCAGGCTGAGATCAGGGTGTCGATATTTTTTCTGGGCTCTAGGGTCCCCGCATACATGACATATCCTTCGGGGCAATCGATCTCTCGGCGTGTGGCCTCGATTTCCGAGCTGGAGCCCGGTTTGAACTCGGGTCCTACACCGGGGTAGACCACGTGGACACGGTCAGAACAGTCTGGGTACCGGTTGCACAGGTCACTTGCTGTAGCCTTGGAGTCGACCGCGATACCTTTGGCCAGACGCACCGTGCGGCCAAGAAAGGGGACGATACTCCACCTCACCTTGAAACGATGGGTGTCAGGATGGGTGAGTACGGTCAAATCGTGAATGGTAACGATGCCTGGGACGGGCAGCCGGTTGGGAAGGATGGTGATCGGCGACCAAAAGAGATCGATGTCTCCCTTCGACAGTCGACGTGGCAGACGCATTTGTTGCCACCAGACACCCAACGGCCCCCCCTGGGATTCCGAGCAGATGTCCAACATTTGTCGCGCCTCGCTTGAAATTTGACGATGTGCCATCCCGACGAAACGAGTCTGACCGACTTCACGCAGCGCCTCTAGCATCGAGAGAGTAAAGTAGCCGATTCCAGACGGCGGGCCCACCAGGGACCTCATATCGACGCCTACCGTCGGAATCTGTCGAACGTCATCGGTGCCGTGGTCTGTCATTGGTCGGACGGTCCATCATCTATCGTACCCTCGGGTGCAGCGGCTGCTCGCCAGACATCGATGGTATCTGCAGCGGTTTTGGCCCAGGAGAGCTTCGAGACCTGGTCCGCGCCATTTCGTATGAGGGTCTCGCGAATCGAGTCATCGGTTACCACCTGCTGGACAGCTTCGGCAAGAAGATCCGCTCGATCGGGTGGTGCGTAAAGAGCACCCTCTCCAGCAACTTCGTGCAGTACCGGGATGTCGCTGCAAACCAGTGGAGCTCCGGCAAATTGCGCCTCTACGGCAGGGAGACCAAAACCTTCGTAGATCGAGGCGAGTACGACTACGGTAGCGTGTTCGTAAAGCGCCGCCAGCTGCTGATCCTCGACATAGCCCAGATGTAAGACCTGTCCACGACGCTCGGCTGCCTCGATTTGTGACCGGATATCGTCGCTCTTCCAGCCATACTGACCGCTGAGTAGTAGCGGTGGGGCATTGTCGATACTCTCGAAAAGAATCCTCCAGGCTTCGATCAGGGTGCCGATATTCTTTCTTGGCTCCAACGTTCCGACATGAAGAGCGTATCTTTCAGGTGTCCCTGCTGGCAGAGTGCTGGGTTTGATTTCTGAAAGATGTCCGGGACCATGGTGAATCGGATGAATCCTATTCGGGTGCGGATAGCCGTTTTTGACCAGCTCGTCGCGGACGGAGTTGCTGACCGTGATGATTCTCGATGCGTTCGATAACGACAACTCGAGTCGTCTGGAAAGAGCCTCGAGCGTGTCGTCACTCAGGGTCCACGGCACCTGGACCGAGCCCAGGTCGTGGATTGTGGCGACCAGTGGCTTCTTGGAGAGTGAAAAGGATCGCGGCAGATAGAAATTCGGAGCAAACAGCACTCGATTACCCATTGCCGCTCTCAGCAGAGGCTCGATTCTCCTCAAAAACCGAATCATGGCACCAGCAAAGACGACCCTCTCGGGCGGAACCTCCAACTTTACGAGTTGGATTGCTGAGCCCTGAGGTAGCGAAATCACAGGCTCCGGGATGTCGTCGCTTGCCACGATGGTGGGCGGAAAGAGTCTGATTCGCACGTCCTGGGAATCGGCGGCCTCCTCTAGTAGACGGTAGAGATACCATCCAACGCCGGTGAGGGGCTCCCAGAGCGAGGCGACGTCGACACCAACGGTTAGCCCTGGCTCGCGTCGCAGCTGCCGTATTTGCGCCGCCAGAGCCGCTGCCCAGGTGAATGTGGTCGCGAATCGGATCGTCCGATGCTTTGCCACCGATCCTGTGTGCCGTATCCGTGCCTTGCTCCAGTTGTAGGCAATTCGAATGCGGGGAAAACGCCGCGCAAGGCTCCGACGGACTCGGCGCCAGAAAGGATAGTCGTCGGTAGGATCTGTGGATTCCAAAGGTTCTTGCGACCGCGACATGGATTAGAGGATCAAAGAGAATAGGATTGAATGAAGCAGGTGAATCCTATCCGACCGTCGTAGGAAGAGGAGCGAACATCGGTGAAATCCCATATTGATTCAGCCTTTCGGCGAACAACTCTAATCGTAGCGGTTTTGCTCGTGACTCTCCTGGCCGGGCATTTGTATTTCTGGTATTGGCCTCGACCACGAGCCGGTCGTCCCGATTCTGAGTCGGTGGCCGGGCAGTTGGTTCTGGCACATGACGGCTTGCCCTACCGCCTATGGCTTCCTTTTCCCCATCAGAATCTGAAGGCTCTCGAACAGCATCTAGGATCGGCAGGAAGCTTGAGACAGGCATCGGTCGAGCTGGCTGGCTTCGACATATTCAAGGTTCCGAGCTTTGGCCCTTTCCGGGTACCACCGTCTCGAGAGATTCTCTTGGCTACCGATGAAGACCGGGGTCGCATGCTCATGGTGGTGCGGATGTATCCGGTGATCAGATGGGTGTTGAGAGCTGCAGGCAGGGTGGCAGGGAATCCGTGGCTTGCCGGGGGTGAGATTCAACTGGGCGATCGCGATGTTGAGATCCGTTGGGTAGGTGGAGATTGGATGGCTTCGAGCGCCGGCCTGGATCTCGACGTCATCGCCCAGGATGTTGTAGCAATGGATTTGTTTGCTGCCTTTCGAACTACGGAATCAATCGGGGTGGTGCCGGGTGGTCTCTATGCCCTGGAACTCGACAAGAGCAGGCTGTCGGTCTCTTCGGTAACAAGCCGTTTCCCTCCCAAGACGGCAGTCTCGAGTTTTGTCGGTTCTACTGGCGTAGCCCTGGTTTCTGCCCACTTTCCTCCAGCCGATGTCCGAGAGGGTGTGAATGCGCTGGCCTTGCTTGTTCGAACGGGCAGCGATGCCGCTCAGGTCCCGGGCGCCGTGATTGTCCATCGAGGAGCCGAGAAGAGATGGAACCTCCCCGGTGAACGACTGCTCTCTGTGGCCGGAATTCAACCGGTCTCGGTAGCTCGAGAAGGTTGGTCGGTATGGGCCTACGATGATGCATCGCTATCGACAGGGGCAGATTTGATCCCAGCAATCGAGACAATGCAGCGATCAGCGCGTGTAGAGGGCATATCTTCGGCCGGTGAGATCGATCTTGGACAGGCCCGAGTCGCCGTCCAGTTGATCGACAGCCTGATCGGCGCGATTCCACTCGTTGGGCGGTCAGAGGCCCAACTGTGGGCGAGAACTTCCTCGATACTCGAACTTTTCTCGGATTACTCGAACCTGTCGTATCGAATTGGCGAGTCGCCGGATAGGTTGGAAATGATCATCGAGTAGGCGCTCGATTGTTGACAGTGCTGATGGAATACCATAGCCTCACTCGTCGGTCTGGAGGGCTTCAACCATGCAGATTCGTTTGGACATGGTCGGCGTAGAGCCTTCCAGTTGGCAGGAAAGACTCGAGATCGATCCTGCAAGCCTGGATCGGGTGGAGTTGATCGAGCTCGGAGAGATCGATTGGAGCGGTAGAATATGGTTCGAGGGTTCGAGTTTCCCTTTGGAGGCTCGAGCTGAATACGAGCAGAAAATTGCTTGCGCCCGATGTCTCACGCCAATCGTTCGGAAGGTATCTTCCGAGCTTCGAATGTTGATCTTGAACCGACCACCCGAGACGGTCGAGGGTGAGATTGAGCTGAGCTCGAGAGATCTCGAGGTGATTTTCTGGCCTGATGAAGTTTTTGACACCAACTCGATTCTACGCGAGCAACTCCAGCTCAACGTGCCCATGCGGGCGCTCTGTAATGAGGGATGTTTGGGCCTGTGCCTGGTTTGCGGCAAGAATCGAAACGAATTGAATTGTGAATGCGAAGCGGGTCCTGTGGATGCAAGATGGGAAGTGCTTCGAGGCCTGAAAGAATAGACTTGTTTGTTGTAGTGAAGACATGCAGTGAGGAATAGAAGTCATGCCAAATCCAAAAAGACGACATTCGAAGGCACGGCGGGATCGCCGTCGGACACACGATTCCCTGAGCACTCCAGCCAGCTCGGTTTGTCCCAACTGTGGAGAGGTCAAGCTGCCCCACCGTGTCTGCAGCCACTGTGGGCATTATCGCGGCCGAGAAGTTATCGAGGCCGAAGACGCGCTCTAGCATCAACTCCGCGGGCGGTTCTAGGCTTGCGCTAGGTCACGATCATGGATCAAACGAGTCTGCGGATCGCGGTTGATGCCATGGGGGGCGATTTTGCTCCTACGGCCGTCGTCAAGGGTGCCTACCAAGCTGCAGTCGAAGACGGCCGTTCGATCCTTCTCGTCGGTGATGAAGAGATCCTCAGATCCAAGCTTGCTCGGTTAGGAGAGCCAGCGGATTCGATCGAAATCGTTCACGCGGAAGAAGTCGTCGGTATGGACGAGCCGGCGATAACGCCGATCCGTAGGAAACGCAAATCGTCGATCCGCATCTGTGGAGAGTTGGTCAGGGACGGGCGGGCTCAGGCGATGGTGACGGCTGGCAACACCGGCGCTACCCTGATCGTCGCCAAGATGGTCATTGGTGCGATCGAAGGTGTCGATCGCCCCGCACTTGCGGCAGTGTTGCCCAACGCTCGAGGTAGAACAGTGCTGCTCGATGTGGGTGCCAACATCGACAGCAAACCCGCCCATCTCAGACAGTTTGCCGTAATGGGGTTTTTCTTCGCTCAGGAGATCCTGGGAACCGAGGCGCCCCGTGTCGGGCTGATGTCGATCGGTGAAGAGGAGACCAAGGGCACCGATTTGACTCGAGCTGTTTTTCGCGAGATGCAGAAAAGCTCGGGATTCAATTTCGTCGGGAATGTCGAAGGCCGCGACGTATTCAAAGGGTCGGCAGACGTTGTGGTCTGCGACGGTTTTGTCGGCAACGCCATCCTCAAGAGCGCGGAGTCGATGGCCCAGATGGTAGCAACCATGATTCGGCAAGAAGTCGGCACGAGTTGGCGCAACCGGATGGGCTACGTGTTCGCGAGACCCGCGTTCGAGGGTCTCCGTCGGCGTCTCGACTATCGTGAGTACGGCGGGGCGCCGCTTCTTGGGATCGAGGGTGGATGCTTTATCGGGCACGGTCGATCGAACCCCAAGGCGATCCGAAACTCGATCCGCCGTGCGTTCGAGTTCTGCGAGGCTGATCTACATAGCAAAATTCGAGACAAGGTAGCGGATCTGCATCGCGAAGAGAAGCGTCTTGGCGCCGAGTCTGAGAGCGAAGAGACAGCACAATGAAGAGGATGGCGTTTGTTTTCCCTGGCCAAGGGTCGCAGAGTGTCGGTATGGGACGCGAGTGGGCTGACGAATCGATGGTCGTCCGAGAGACCTCCGAGGAGGCTGATGAGGCCTTGGGCTTCTCCTTGTCCAAGCTTTGTTGGGAGGGTCCCGAGAGCGATTTGCAGCTGACGGCCAACACGCAACCCGCGATCCTTGCAACCTCGGTGGCGATTCAGCGCGGTGTGCAAGAGGCCGGGTTCGTGCCCGAGATCATGGCGGGTCACAGTCTGGGTGAGTATTCGGCATTGGTGATAGCTGGCTCGCTGACTTTCGCGGATGCACTGGCGCTGGTGAGGCGGCGAGGCGAGTTGATGCAGGAAGCTGTACCGGTGGGTGAAGGAGCGATGGCGGCGATACTCGGGTTGGAAGCAGCGGCGGTCGCTGCTGTAGCTGAACAGGCTTCAGAGGATCAGATTTGCTCCGTCGCAAACCTCAATGCGCCCACGCAAATCGTGGTTGCCGGGCATAAGGAGGCGGTCGAAAGGGCGGTCGTGCTCGCAACCGAGGCTGGCGCACGTCGTGCTGTTCTGCTGCCGGTCTCGGCCCCCTTTCACTCTCCCCTGATGGCTCCTGCTCGTGAGGGTCTGACACCGTTTCTCGAGGCGGCCGCTTTTCTCGATTTCTCGACTCCGGTGGTGTGCAACGTCGATGCTCAACCTGTTACAAGCGGTGACGTGGCTCGGCAATGTCTTATTCGTCAGGTCGATGGCCCGGTGCGCTGGGTAGAATCGATTCAATGGATGGCAGGCGAAGGTGGAGTCGAGCTTTTCGTAGAGGTGGGGCCGGGTACGGTGCTAACCGGTCTTTTTCGAAAGATTGTTCCCGGTGTTCAAGCTGTTAGCCTGAGTCGACCGTCAGGTCTGGAAAAGCTGAGATCCAAACTGGAAGGAGCCGAGTAGCCGTGTTTAGACTCGATGGAAAAACAGCCCTGGTAACGGGAGCATCTCAAGGTATTGGAGCCGGAATAGCCCGGGCACTTGCCGCCCAGGGGGCTCGTGTTGTCCTGGCCGCTCGCACGGTCGAGAAACTCGAGGCGCTGGCGACCGAGCTGCGTGGCAACGGAAGTGAGACGCACGTCCTGGAACTGGATCTGGGTGACACCGAGGCAATTGGTGAGCGAATCAAGAGCCTGCCTGAGGATTTCACTGAAACCGATATCTTGGTCAATAACGCTGGCATCACTGCGGACAATATGTTCGTTCGGATGAAGCAGGAAGAGTGGGACAACGTGCTGCGAATCAACTTGACCGGCGCATTCGCGGTCACCCGCGCCGTCTCTCGGGGAATGATGCGTCGTCGTTGGGGTCGGATTATTTCAATCTCATCGGTTGTTGGACTTATGGGCAATGCCGGGCAAGCCAACTACGCTGCGGCAAAGGCGGGTTTGGTGGGTCTCACCAAGTCCCTGGCACGGGAGCTGGCAGGTCGACAGGTCACAGCGAATGTCGTTGCGCCGGGGTTCGTAGAGACGGCGATGACGGATAGCCTTCCGGACCAAAGCAAGGAGCAGCTATTTCAAGCGATTCCGCTCAAGAGAATGGGGACGGTGGAAGACATCGCTGCTGCTGTGGTCTATTTGGCGAGTGAAGAAGCTGGTTATGTGACCGGTCATGTACTCAATGTCTCAGGCGGTCTGTATACCTGATCCACTCTATTCACGCGCCCCAAGCGAGGTCATGAACAATGTGGGCCAAGGGGGTAGTGACAGTAACTAGAATGTCTCGTGCTCGTGGACTTGCTCAGGGGCGTTGTGCTAGAAAACCATTCCTGACAAGCTCGGGCTAACGCGCGAGCGAATTCAACTAGCAAACAGTAGGGGGACTCATGGCTGTAGCAGAGAAAGTCAAAAGTATTATTGTCGAGCAGTTGGGAGTGGACGCCGACGAGGTTACCCTGGAGGCGAGCTTCACTGATGACCTTGGAGCTGACTCGCTAGACATCGTCGAGCTGGTCATGGCTTTCGAGGAGGAGTTTGGAATTGAGATTCCGGATGATGACGCAGAGAAAATCCTCCGCGTCAAGGAAGCCATCACCTATATCGATGCGCATGCCGATTCTGGCGACTGAGTCTTATTTTCGGAAACACACCGGTCGGACGAATCGACCGAGAGTTGAGCCATGACACGTGCTCTAGACAGGCGAGTTGTAGTTACTGGCATCGGCCTCGTTTCTCCTTTGGGGATCGGCACCGAGGAGACTTGGCAGGGTCTCATGGACGGTAGAAGTGGTGTCGGTCCGATCACCCAGTTCGATGCCAGCGCCTATCCATCCAGGATTGCTGGGGAAGTGCGCGACTTTGAACCTTCCCAGTTCATGGAGCGAAAGGAGATCAAAAAGAGTGATCGCTTCATTCATCTGGCATTGGCCGCGGCCCAGTTTGCGGTTGAAGACTCGGGTCTGTCGATCGATGAGAGCAATGCCGAAAGGGTAGGCGTCATCATTGGCTCGGGGATCGGTGGGTTGCCACTGATCGAGCGAACCCACGAAGTTCTTGTGGAGCGTGGTCCGGGGAGAGTCTCACCCTTTTTTATTCCTGGCCTGATCGTCAATCTTGCTGGTGGTCAGGTGTCGATACGATACGGCGCCCGAGGGCCCAACACGGCCCCAGCGACTGCGTGCACAACCGGTCTCCACGCTATTGGAGATGCGTTTCGACACATCCAGATGGGCACGGCCGATGCGATGATCACTGGCGGTACGGAAGCGGTAGTTTCGCCCCTCTGCATCGCAGGGTTTTGCGCCATGAAGGCCCTCTCGACTCGCAATGACGATCCGGAGGGTGCTTCTCGGCCTTGGGACAAGGACAGGGACGGTTTTGTGATCGGGGAAGGCTCGGGAATTGTCATCCTCGAAGAGCTCAGCCTTGCTCAGTCCCGAGGTGCGAAGATCTACGCTGAGCTTCTGGGCTACGGAATGAGCGCCGATGCGTACCACATCTCGGCACCGCATCCAGAGGGCCTCGGTGCGATCCAAGTCATGCGAACAGCCTTGGAGGATGCTGGTCTTCCGGCCCAGAGTGTCGATTACATCAACGCTCATGGCACGTCGACCCTTCTTGGTGATCTCGCTGAAGTAAAGGCCATCAAGAACGTGTTTGGAGATCATGCCTATGAGTTGGCCGTCTCTTCCACCAAGTCTTGTACTGGACATCTTCTGGGTGCCTCCGGAGGGTTGGAAACCGGAATCGTGGCTTTGGCATTGAGCCGCCAGGCACTGCCACCGACCATTAACCTCGCCGAGCCCGGGGAGGGGTGTGACCTGGACTTTGTCCCTAACGAGGCCAGGCCTGCCGAGGTTGAGATCGGGCTGACCAACTCCTTCGGGTTCGGGGGCACCAACGGCGCCCTAATCATGCGTCGCTGGTCCTCCTGATCGCTCAACTTGAGCTCAAGAGCCCGCATCGTAGCGAGCCTCACCGAGCCTCCGAGCGGTGACGAGCTCTCCGTGCTATCGAATCAAGCCGACGTTCTCGAAGTTCGGGGTGATCTGGTCAAAGGTCTTTCAGCGGACTGGCTGCGGCAGCAATTTGCGGGTGATCTTCTATTCACTCTTCGCAGCAGCGACGAAGGTGGTCGGTCGGAGGTCTCACCGGAGACCCGACGACAGAAGCTCATCGCTGCGGCCGAGACCTACGATTTGATCGACCTCGAAGCGATGCGGGATCTCGAAGAGCCGGTTCTGGCAGCTGTGCCCCCATCGAAGCGATTGATTTCCTGGCATGGTCCCAATGCGAGTTTGTCCGAGCTACAGGCTACCTTTGCTCGGATGGCCGACCGGGAAGCGTTTTACTACAAGCTTGTTCCTGAAGCTCTTCGGTCTCGTCATGAGATGGCTCCCCTCGCTCTGCTGCATTCTCTCAAGCGTGATGACGTCATTGCATTTGCTTCGGGTCCGATTGGCACTTGGACTCGCCTGATAGCACCGAGATTGGGAGCTCCGGTCGTCTTCGGAGCCGCCGGGTCGACACCGGCAGCTCCTGGGCAGTTGGCGGTGAGCCAGCTGATCGATGACTACAATCTGCCTGAGCTGAGCCGGTCTGAAATCCTCTTTGGACTCGTGGGAGATCGGATCGAGCATAGCCTCTCGCCACGAATCCACAACAATCTGTACAAGAAATTGAACATTCCTGCTCTCTTCCTTCCGTTTCATGTCGAGGAATTCGGGGATTTCTGGATCGACGTGGTCGAGAGCGGAAGTTTTGGAGAGCTTGGCGTTCAGCTCCAAGGGCTCAGCATCACTTCGCCACACAAACGCATTGCTTCGGCAGTAGCCGGAGCCAGAAGCCCTCTGGTCGACCTAGTCGGCTCATCCAACACACTCGTATGTCGCAACGAAGTATGGGAAGCGGAATCTACAGATGGAGAGGGAGTTGTCTCGAGTCTTGCGGAGGCCGGAGTCGCCCTCGCCGGAAAATCTGCTGCCGTGGTAGGTGCGGGTGGCGCCGGCAGATCGGTTGTGGTGGCTCTGTCTCAGGCTGAGGCGAAAGTTACTCTAGTCAACCGTAGTGTGGAACGAGGGAAAAAGGCTGCAAAACGGTTCCGGGTACCTTTCCGTTCACTCGAGGGTTTCGACCCAGGTGAGTTCGAGATCGTCGTTCATGCGACCTCTCTGGGGTCCGATTCAGAGGATCCGTTGCCTTTCGAGCCATCCCAGCTGACCAGAGATTCCGTATTGGTGGATATGGTCTACACGCAGGAGGGGCCGAGTCGCCTGGTGCGAGAATCGAGGCCTGTAGCCAGGATAGCGATCGACGGTCGGTTGCCTTTGCTGCACCAGGCTCGACCTCAGTTTCGCTTGATGACCGGTCATGACCCGTCGATCGAAACCCTTCGAGATCTCGTAGGTCTGTGACCGTCAAACTGGCGTTCTAGAGAAAAGGATAGTTGTGGATCGCGTGCCCGCTCGGAAAGTTCAGACTCACTCGAGAGAGTTTCTGGCCGACAGTCTCACCCCGCTTGACGTATACCGACGTATTGCGGCGCTATCGCCGGTGCGGTTCCTCTTCGAGAGCGTTACCGGTGGCGATCAGGTCTCTCGATACAGCTTCATGGGTGCTCTGCCGTGGGGGATCTATCGTCTTTATGCCAACCGGCTCGAGCTCGAGACAGGGGGTGAAAACAGGGTCCTGGATGGCGATCCGGTCGAGGCTCTGAGACGCGAGATCTGCTCGATCGACGCTGACGAGGGCGACTTGCCTTTTGCGGGCGGATTTGTCGGCTACTTCGGCTACGACTTTGCCAGATTTCTGGAGGACCTACCGTCTGAGATCCCTGATCCGTTCGAGCTACCCCGGGCGATTTTGGCGCGATACGACAGCGTGGTCGTTTTTGACCGCGCCCAGCAGAAAGTTGTCGTGGTTTCCAATGAGATCGAAGGTGAGGTCGATCGGGCGGCGGCTTTGAACCGATTGGATCTATTGTCCGACCTTCTAACTCGGTCTGAAGAGGGCCGCGCATTTGCGATTCCGGCCAGTGCTGAAGAAGGTGGTCTGCCTGTCGATGTGAGCCTGTCCAATAAAGAGTTTCAAGAACGGATCCGATCGGCAAAGGAGCACATTGCAAGCGGCGATATCTACCAGGTGGTTCTCGCCCGCCGATGGAGGATCCCTGAGACGATTGCACCGATTTCTTTGTATCGAGCCTTGAGAGTGGTCAATCCGAGTCCCTACATGGTTCTCCTGGAGACGCCCGAGGTGTCTCTGGTCGGAGCATCTCCGGAAATGCTGGTCAAGAAGGCCGGCCGGCATCTCGAGACGCGCCCCATTGCAGGCACGAGACCCCGGTCTAGCGACCCGGAAAGAGATTCGGAGCTAGCAAAGGAGCTTCTCGGAGACCTGAAGGAGAGGGCAGAGCATGTAATGTTGGTCGATCTCGGGCGCAATGATCTTGGGCGGGTATCCTCTCCCGGCAGTGTCGTTTTACCGAGTTTCATGGAGATCGAACGCTATAGCCATGTGATGCACATCGTCTCGAGTGTTTCCGGTGAGCTGTCCCCAGAGCTCGATGCCCTCGATGCGTTGATGGCGTGCTTTCCCGCTGGGACGGTTACAGGAGCGCCCAAGATTCGGGCGATGGAGATCATCGACGATCTCGAGCCCGAAGCGCGGGGGCCCTATGCCGGCGCAGTCGGATATCTCTCCTTCGGTGGAGATCTCGACACCTGCATCACGATTCGCACTCTGGTCGTACGACCGGGCGAAGTGTCCTTTTCAGCCGGCGCCGGCATCGTGTCGGACTCGGATCCGGCCGCGGAGGTGCGCGAGACGGAAAACAAGGCAGCAGCCATGAAGGCGGCTATCGCGCTTGCTTCCAGCTTGGACAATTGTGACGATCGGGTTGATCCAGAGCCATGATACTTGTAATCGACAACTACGATTCTTTTACCTACAACCTGGTTCAGCTTCTTTTGAGTCAGGGCGTGGAAGTCGAGGTCGTCAGAAATGATGCCGACACCGTTGCGGGTCTGTTATCGAGGAATCCTGCCGGGATCGTTCTCTCGCCTGGACCTGGACGACCGGAAAATGCGGGAGTCTGCCCCGATCTTGTGTTGGCAGAGCCTGAAATGCCCGTTCTGGGTGTGTGTCTCGGTCACCAGGTGCTCGGAGTCGCGTATGGTGCCACGGTCGATCGAGCAGAGGTTCTCATGCATGGAAAGACCTCGAAAGTCAGGCACAATGAGCAGGACCTTTTTGCTGGATTGCCAAATCCTTTCGAGGCGACGCGATACCACAGCTTGGTAGTCGTCGAGTCGACGCTACCATCGGTCTTCGAGCCACTGGCCTGGAGCGATGACGAGGTTCTGATGGCGATGCGTCATCGCTCCAAGCCGTACTGGGGCGTGCAGTTTCATCCAGAGTCCATACTGACCCAAGCAGGACCGAGACTCATGACCAACTTCCTCGAGCTTTGTACATCGCGGAGCGAGGAGAGCGATGATTGAGACCGCCCAGGCTCTCTCAGCCAAAGAGGCGCTGGCAGCGATCATTCAACGCGAGGATCTGTCGCGCTCTCAGACAGAGGAACTGTTCGGGAGCCTGATGGATGGAGAGCTTTCAGACATCACCAAGGCGGCTCTTCTGGCAGGTTTGGCGGCCAAGGGTGAGACGGTCGACGAGGTGGCAGGGGCCGCGCAGGCGATGCGGCGGCGAGTGATCGGCATCCCTACAGACATTCGAAACGTTGTCGATACCTGCGGAACCGGCGGAGATGGGTCGGGGTCCTTCAATATCTCGACTGCCGCGGCGCTGATTGCGGCGTCTGCTGGTGTGCCGGTGGCGAAACATGGGAATCGGTCCATATCCAGCCGGTCGGGTAGTGCCGACGTTCTCGAAGCCCTGGGGGTCGAGCTGGCGCTAGACCCGGCCAGAGCGGCGATAGCTCTTGAAGAGATAGGGATCGCCTTTCTGTTTGCACCGAATCATCACCCCGCTATGCGCGAGGCTGCATCCGTTCGCCAGGAACTGGGGATTCGGACCATTTTCAATATATTGGGCCCGTTGACCAATCCAGCCGGTGCACGAAGACAGGTGCTTGGAGTCTTCGAAGACAGACTCGTGGAGCTGGTCGCACAAGTACTCGTAACGCTTGGTTGTGATCATGCTCTTGTCGTTCGCGGTCGAGATGGACTGGACGAGCTGACGACCACGGGCGAAACTCTGATAGCTGAAGTCAGAGATGGTGCGATTGAGATGCATGGCGTCACGCCAGAGGATTTTGGATTGAAGCGAGTCGACTCGTCCGAGCTGCTCGGTGGCGATCCGACGCAGAATGCGACTCTGATGCGCGGTGTTCTGGAGGGCCACGATAGCCCGCTCTCACAGGTTACGGCTCTGAATGCCGGTGCAGCTATCTACGTCGGCGGTCTGAGCAGTTCGCTGGCAGAAGGCGTCGACCAGGCTCGGCAAACGTTGAGCTCTGGAGCTGGAGCTGCCAAGCTGGAAGAGCTGCGGCAATTTTCGGAATCGGCGGATTCTACATGAGCGAGATACCAGACATTCTGTTGCGTATTGTCGAGCAACGAAAAACAAGCATCGCTCAGCAGGAAGCAGAGATTCGATCTTTTCTCGACCAGGAACGACCCAACGAGATGCCGCCGGACAGAGGTCGGAGATTTATCGACCGGCTCTCAGATCATCAAGGTCGCGCCATTATCGCAGAGGTCAAAATGGGCTCGCCCAGCCTGGGAAACCTCGGTGAGCAGCTCGATCCTGAGGGCATCGCCAGGATCTACGCGCAGAATGGTGCCGCGGCGATCTCGGTTGTCACCGAGCCCGACTTCTTCTTCGGCAGCTACGAGATCCTGGCTCGATGCCAGCAGTCAACCAATCTCCCCGTACTCGCGAAAGACTTCATCGTCCATCCTCTTCAGATTGAGCTGGCCCGGCACGCGGGAGCCAGTGCCCTACTGGTGATTGCCGCCTTGCACTCTGGTTCTGAGCTGCTCGACTTGGCGCAGACGATCAGCGAGGCCGGTCTGGTTCCACTGATCGAATGCCATAATTTGGAAGATGTCGACAAGCTTGGAGAGGCTGAATGGCCGTTGGTCGGAGTCAACAATCGGAACCTGCATACTTTCGAGGTGGACTTGAGGCACTCGATCGATCTGATTCAGGCTCTTCCCACAGCTTCGTTGAAGGTCGCAGAAAGTGGGCTGTCGAGCCGCAAAGAGATCGAAACCCTGGCCGAGGCTGGATTTGATGCGTTCTTGATTGGCGAGTCCCTGTTGCTGAGCGATGACCCTGGTTTAAAGTTGACAGAGCTTGGCGGAGTCATGGCGTCATGACGCACATTACTGTAAAGGTGTGCGGAATTACTCGTCTGGAGGATGCGCGCAAATCCATCGCGTTGGGAGCTGATCTGCTGGGATTCAATTTCTGGCCCAAAAGCCCCCGATATGTCGACTACGAAACCGCACAGACGATCGTGAATGAAGTAAAAGGGAAGGCGGTCCTGGTCGGTGTCTGGGTCGACCCCGATCCGGAGGAGGTTCGATACAGCCTCGAACAGCTCGGTCTCGATTTAGCACAGTTTCACGGCAACGAAAGCCCAGACGACGTACGACCCTTTTTCAGCAGGGCGATCAAGGCATTTCAGGTAGACGAGAGTTTTGACCCCGAAGTGTTGCGACCGTGGAAGGATGCTTGGGGGTATCTTTTTGACTGTGCTTCGCCTGGGCTCCACGGAGGAGGAGGTCAGGCATGGCCTTATGAACGGATCGCCGATCTGAGAACGCTCAAACCTCAGATTCTGGCCGGCGGACTCAATCCCGGCAATGTTGCCGACGCCATCGAGCGAAGTGGCGCGACCATCCTAGACGTCTGCTCATCGGTGGAGGCCCGCCCCGGGGTCAAAGACCCCGATCTACTCGAGAGCTTCTTTCGAGAGGTACGACATGTCCAAGAAGATAGCTAAGCGCCCAGGTTATTTTGGTGTCTACGGAGGTCGATTCGCACCCGAGACACTCATGGCTCCACTCGAGGAGCTATCCCGCGCCTACGACAAACTACGCCGCCAGCGTAGCTTTCGACATCGACTCGACGACCTATTGAAGGACTACGCAGGTCGGCCAACTCCCCTCTATGCGGCGAAAAGACTTACCGAGACTCTTGGAGGGGCGCAAATCTTTCTCAAACGAGAAGACCTGCTGCACACCGGAGCCCACAAGATCAACAACGCTATTGGTCAAGCCTTGCTTGCCCAGGAGATGAAAAAGGAGCGAGTAATCGCCGAAACGGGTGCCGGTCAGCACGGTGTGGCAACCGCAACTGCTGCTGCGCTGTTGGGCCTCTCCTCGACAATCTACATGGGTGTCGAGGACATGCGGCGGCAGCGACTCAACGTCGATCGAATGCGTCTTCTGGGCGCCGAAGTCGTTGCAGTGGACGCTGGAAGTCGAACCCTGAAGGACGCTATCAACGAGGCGATGCGCGATTGGGTTACCCACGTTCGATCGACTCACTACATTCTGGGATCGGTTCTGGGTCCCGATCCGTATCCCCGTATCGTGCGAGATTTCCATAGTGTCATCGGCAGGGAAGCAAAGCGCCAGTTGAGGAAACAGACGGGCCGAGACTGGCCCGATCTCGCGGTCGCCTGCGTTGGTGGGGGAAGCAATTCGATCGGTTTATTCGGAGCTTTTCTGGATGATTCGAGGACCCGATTCATCGGTGTCGAAGCAGGAGGTAGCGGAGACGCTCTGGGTGAACACGCCGCTCGTTTTCAGGGCGGTTCGTTGGGCGTTTTGCACGGTACGAAGACGATCGTCTTGCAGGATTCCAACGGGCAGATCGCAACAACACACTCGATATCCGCAGGCTTGGATTATCCTGCGATCGGACCCGAGCACGCGGATCTTCACGACCGGGGCCGAGTCGAGTACACGGCTGTAAGTGATGATGAGGCTGTGGAAGCCTTTCATCTGCTGGCCTCGACCGAAGGGATACTGCCGGCACTCGAGTCGGCTCACGCGATAGCCGAGGCTGCAAAGCATGCCCCCAGTCTCTCGTCCAAGAAGACGATCCTGATCAATCTGTCTGGTCGAGGAGACAAAGACGTCGAGTCCGTGATCGCCTACGATCTCGAGAACGAAAAGCTCGACGAGAGTCCCAAGCACCCTGCGGAGACCTGGTCGAAGGTTGACTGGAGAAGGAGCTCATGAGCGCGATCGAGGATGTCTTTGCACGGTGTCGCGCTGAAAAACGGGCTGCTTTCATCCCGTATCTTACGGGAGGTGATCCAGATTTCCAGACCTCCACGAGGCTGCTCGAGTCGCTGATTCGAGGCGGCGCAGATCTGATCGAAATCGGTGTTCCTTTTAGTGATCCGATAGCCGATGGGCCGACCAATCAGCGCGCGGCAACTCGAGCGCTCGAGGCCGGCATCGATCTGTCCTCTGTACTCGACCTTGTGGCCCATCTCAAGCGCGATTCGAATGTGCCGATTGTTCTGTTCACCTATTTGAACCCGATTCTTTCGCGAGGGTTCGAAAGATTCGCGGAGCAGGCAGCCGAATCCGGTGTCGATGGTGTGCTTTGTATCGATCTACCCCCAGCCGAGGCGGCCGACGAATATATCCCGGCAATGAGAACGCACGGCATCGACACGGTGTTCTTGCTAGCACCTACCAGTACAACCGATCGGATGCGACAGGTAGCGGAGGCGTCGACCGGGTTTGTCTACTATGTTTCGAGAACCGGGGTTACCGGTGTCCAAAGTGAGCTCTCTGGCGGCCTGGGCAAAGAGGTGAAACGGGTCCGACGACGTGTTCGCAAGCCTGTGGTCGTAGGTTTTGGTATCTCGAGCCCAGAGCAGGTCGACAAGGTCGGCCGCATTGCAGACGGTGTCGTGGTTGGAAGCGCTCTGGTGCAATTGGTCGAGCAAGGGCCCGAGGACCCCGACCTTCCAGCCGCCGTCGAGGCCGAGACCCAACGCCTATCGGCGCCACTTCACCATTCTTCCAGCAGATGACGCCTTGAGCTTCGAGTACCCTTTCGAGCCAATCGCAGCCCGTGTTCATGGGCGTTTGTACCGTCGGAGCGCTTCGCAGGAGGGCAGCGATCTGCTCTTGATCGGATTTCATGGATATGGCGAGAGTGCCGAAGCTCTGATGCGAGAGCTCGACCGCCTGCCTGGAGCCAGCGGCTGGTCCCTGGCGTGTGTACAGGCTCTTCACCGCTTCTACAATCGAAGGACGGGTGATGTGGTTGCCGGCTGGATGACCCGCCAGGATCGATTGATAGCGATCGAAGACAATCTGCGCTATGTCTCCTCGGCGGTTGAACGATTGATGCGCGACAACGAGCCCGACACACCGATCGTCTATGTTGGATTCTCTCAAGGTACTGCGATGGCCTATCGAGCTGCCCTGGGAGTCGACCACCCCTGCCAGGGCGTGATTGCCTTGGCTGGAGATGTGCCACCCGAGCTGGCCGAAGCGGATCTACGGGGTTTTCCGCCGGTATTGATTGGTCTGGGAGACAAGGATGAGTGGTACGACGAGACCAAGCTGGTCCAGGATCTCGAGTTACTGTCAGCTCAGCAGGTCCCGTGCGAGGCCGTTCGCTATTCGGGCGGACACGAGTGGACCGACGAGTTTCGTGCCGAGGCTAGTCGTTGGCTTCAAAAGATCGCTGCGTCTGAGTAGGCAGCACTTTTTTTTGGGGGGGTCGGGCGACTATTCGTCGTCGGGATCGATGTTCCTACGCATGAGGATCCGGTAGAAACAGAAGCCGGCGAGAGCGGTGACGGATACCATGCTCACGGTCATGAACGTCAGGGCGAATGGGGTCATGGGCGCCTCCCGCTTGGTTTAAACCTCTTCACGACCGCTCCACGCGCGTCGAATGAGAAGCAATCCGGCGACGATCAACATCGCCATGAGTAGACGGCTGACCCAGAGGTAGGGGATTGTCGTCGGATCGGCGACATTTTTCATGAAGAATGTCGGAATGGCCTGCGTAAATGCCCACCATGTGAGGAGGGTAAGCAGAAACAGGGGAGTGACCCACTTCATGATGAATTTGTAGATCGGGGGTATCCGGATATCGGCGCCGTTGTGGAGCTCTTTCCAGCCTCTGTCGATGCCAAATACGAACGAGAACATGATGATCTCGATCGTTGCAAATATGACGAGACCGAAGGTGCCCGCCCAGTAGTCCCACTCTCCGAGCACACCCTTTTGGTAGAACAAGAGATGATACATCCCGAGCCCGAAACCGAGTCCAGCTACGCTGAGAGCGGCATTGCGTCGAGTCAGACCGATCTCCTCTTGAAGGAAAGCGATCGTGGGGCTGGCAAGTGCCACGCTCGAGGTGATTCCAGCGATAAACAGCAAGAAAAACCAGAGAAAAGCCACCAGACGGCCCGCAATCTCAGGTCCTGGAAGACCTTGAAAAACCACGCCCATGGCAACGATGCCGAGATCATAACTTCCCGCTTTTGCAATTGCGGTCGCACCCGTAATGCCGAAAAAGACAACTGCGGCCGGAATGGCGATGGTTCCACCCAGAACAACCTCGGCAAACTCGTTTGTGGCCGCGGTCGAAAGACCGGTAAGGGCAATGTCCTGTTTCTCTGTTAGATACGACGCGTAGGTCTGGATAGTCCCCATGCCTACCGAGAGTGTGAAGAACACTTGTCCAGCAGCTGCCAACCAGACTTTGGCGTCGGCGAGACTGCTCCAATCGGGGTTCCAAATAAAGTTCAGCCCATCCGCCGGTGAGGCTACGAGCGGGGGCAGAGTCAATACGCGAGCGAGCAGAACGAACGCAAAGATAAACAGGATCGGCATTCCGATCAGCGCTAGCTTCTCGATGCCCTGATGGATTCCCCGAGAAAGGACCCAGCCCAGGAACAGGATGGTTATGAGAAAGAAGAAAAGCACGATACCACCGCCGTGGCTCGATCCGTCGTGAATGTTTTGGTAGGAGTACAGGTAGCTTCGCATCTGGTCGACATCGTTGAGACCAAAAAAGTCTCCAGTCAGGCTGAAGAAGCTGAAGCCCAGCATCCACGACACGACATAGGTGTAGTAGATAAAAACGACCAACGGACCGACAACGCCGACAACTCCTATGTACTTTGCCCACTTTCGCTTTCGATCGGTCAGAACATCGAACATCCCTGGGACAGAGCCATGGCCGTGCGAGCCGCCATACCTTCCGATGCCCCACTCGATCCACATCATCGGTATTCCGAGAAGTAGAAAAGAAATGAAGTACGGGATCATGAAGGTCCCGCCGCCATTTTGAGCTGCCTGAACTGGAAACCTGAGGAAATTTCCTAGTCCGACGGCGTTTCCAGCCATCGCCAGAACAAGTCCGATTCGCGTACCCCATCGCTCTCGCCCATGTCGATCGACGCTCAATCTATGACCTCCCTAGCCTGAATCCGGTGGAAAAGCGCTATGCCGAATGATCGGCAGGGTATCCCGGTCAATTCGACCCTGTCAAGCGCCTATCCGGGCCCTCCAATTCGACTTTCAGAGCAAGGAACCTCAGTAGATCTTTCAGGGTGATGATGCCAACCAGATGACCTTTGTCGACAACCATCAGTCTCGAGAGGCCGGTTCGACTCATCCTGGAGAGCGCCTCGGTTGCGTCATGATGCGGACCGATGGTATTCAGCTCGGAACAGGGCGTCGAGATCGCACCGACGCTCTGGTGCTCCCATTCGGATCGCGGTAGCTCTTTGATTTGCTGTGTAGAAATGCAGCCCACCAACCTACCTTCGTCCACCACAGGAAACAGCTTGTAGTGGTATTTGTAGACAAAGTTTTCGACCAGATCTGAGACCGAGATCGATCGAGGGACGGCGACGACCTCGGTTTGCATGAAGCGGGCAACAGGCTCACCCTCGAGACTTCGGCGTAGCAACAGCTGACGGTATGACGTCCGTGCAGCGTTGCGAATGAATACCCCAATCAGCAGGGTCCAAATTCCACCGACGAGATTGTTTTGGCCGATGATCTGAAACACACCCAAGGCGATCAGCAGAATGCCGAAACCGCTCCCAATACGTGAAGTTACCGAGGTTGCCCATCTGAGGTCGTTCTTCCAAGCCCAGAGAACGGAGCGAAGAATTCGACCTCCATCAAGAGGGAAGGCTGGCATCATATTGAAGGCAACAAGTACGATGTTGATAAACGCCAAATATCCTACGACTCCCCCGACAGCCGAGAAATCAGAGCCGGACAGCGCGAAAAAGTTGATGAATGCGCATCCCACGCCGATGACGAAACTGACTGCGGGACCGGCAATTGCAACCATGAATTCGGCCAATGCGTTTGGTGGCTCCGAGTCCATCTCGGCTATGCCACCAAAGAAAAACAGTGTTATGCCACGAATGGACAGACCGAAGCGGCGGGCTACCAGGGCATGGCCGAGCTCATGAAGAACCACCGATCCGAACAGGCCGAAGGCTCCTGTGATTCCCATGATCCAGTAGGTGGATGTTGCGAGACCTGGATGAAGAGCTGGGAAAGAGCTGTCGGCGAGCCACCAGCTGATAAGAACTGCAACCACAAACCAGCTTGGGTCGAGCCTTAGAGTCACCCCAAAAAGGGAGATCAGATCGATACGCTTGCCAAACAACATGTTGTCGCCACTCAAGAACAGTTCATCTAGCTAGTCAGCTTCCGGCCTCAGGAGCCAGAGAATGACATAAGCCAAGACGCCTGGAAAGGCGGTCTATTCCTCAGGGCTCGGAACAGACAAAAAAGAGGCGAGGGCCAAGGAGGGGAGGCCGCTCGCCGAAATGGGGGGAAGAAAGGAAGATGCTGAACCGTCACCAATGTAATCAAACTCTCGCACCACCACAGTTAAATCCGTCACAGCTGCTGGATAATCACTGATAGATTCCACAGGTGTGGCCTGAAAGCGAGGACATTCATTGAAACTAACGCTGGCGACATACAACATTCATCGCGCGATTGGCATGGATCGTCGATTTCGGCCCGAGCGTGTGATCAGAATTCTCGACGACCATCGGCCTGACATCGTCTTACTTCAAGAGGTCGATGAGGGAGCACCGCGATCTCGCGAGCTCAACCTTGCCAAGGAGATTGCCGGTGCGTTGGGTTTGGACTATTTTGCTCTTGGTCACAATGTCAGTCTGCGCAAGGGTTGGTACGGGAATGCCACGCTGAGTCGTTTCCCAATCCTTCGAGAGCGCAACATCGATCTGACCATCGGGCGGCGAAAGCGCAGGGGCTGTCAGCACACGACGATCCTGGTCGAAAAACAGGCTGGCTACCCACACAAGTTGGAGGTATTCAACCTGCATTTGGGTCTCTCTGCGCGCGAGAGGCAGAAGCAGGCCGGGTTGATAGCCCGGTCGCACGAGATGTCGCGGTTGTCATCCGAAGTTTCTTGTATTCTCGGAGGCGACTTCAATGACTGGCGCTCTCTGCTGCGAGCGTACGTGGTCGAGGGTCTCGGATTTGGATGCGCCTCCGACAAGAAAACCCGATATGGGCCGAGAGCGATCAAGACCTACCCGTCGATCTCGCCCCGCGGCGGACTCGATCGTATCTACTATCGTGGATCTCTCACTCTCATGAGCGCCTATAGGTGTCGACATCGAATCGCCAAAATGGCTAGCGATCACCTTCCCCTTATCGCCGAGTTCGAGCTGCACTAGGGGCCCGTCCTAGTCGGCCTTGTCGCCGGTCGCTACGCTGGGTGAAATCGGGAACTCGTCGGCAAAGTGGACCTCGACTTCGAAGTCGTGCCCGTCGGAGAATGCCTCTCCCAGCCAGTTCGTCACAAAATTTGCAGTCTTCTGGCGCCCCATCTTCCTCACCTCGGGAAGATGATCTCGAGCCCGTCGAATCGACATCTCGGTGAGGCCAGTTTTCAGAGCGTCGAGAACCTCCTCTTCGTCCCGAAGCAGGCTGTCCTGACGTACTTGGTAGCGAATCTCGGAGGCGTCGATGGAGGGCTTGTTGAATCGAATTTCGGGTGCGATAACCGTGATCTTGTCTCGGTCGATCTGAAACTCCCATCGTTCATCGAGATCGAGATAGGCGGTGTACTCGACAGGCGCGGTGGCGGATACGATTACGTCCGGCAGCTCGACGGTGCCCCAGAAAATCGTGGCATGATCCGACAGAGTGAAAACCTCGGTTTGTCTGAGAGTGGCGAATTGTAGATAGTTGGTCCCAGTCAGGGAGGTGGCGTAGCTTGCAAAGCTTACGTTGATGGTGCCGGTACGGAAGGCGCTGGCAACGTCTTTGATCTCACGGATGACCTCTTGCGCGCGTTGCAGAGCCTCTCGTGGCACCTCACTGAGCCTGACAGCTAGATACAGTCCTGCGGCTGTGAGAATGGCGACGATCAGGATCGCCGCGATCGGCCAGGCTGCTCGTTCTAGGACTGAGGTCGGCTTCTGTTGGGTATCTGGCATGTCGTCGCCGGTGTAGGGAATCGGTGAAGGGAACGGGAACCGCCGGACACTCTAGCAAAGCGATAAAGCTTGTCTTTCTGGGGCAGTGTCATCTCCTTCAAAAACGGGCATCGTCGACCTAATTGCGGTAGATTGAGAGGTCCTCTAGCGGAGACGGAGATGGCCCAGGCGTGAACTCGAATCAAAGCCCACAGATACCTTTGATTGTCCTGGCTGGTAGCGATCCGGCACCTGCCGCGCTACCGGAGGAGGGGGCGAAGCTCCATCCGATACAGGGACCCAAGGGGATGGCCCTCAATGTCGGTGGGCGTCCGTTGATCGATCTGCTCCTGGAGCCGCTGAAGGCCTGCGGCTGTTTTGGGCCGATCTATATCGCAGGGCCAGCATCGGAGTATGGCGAGTCGAGGCAGGGATGCGAGGTCATCGACACCAATTCCGGTTTTGGAGCCAATATCGCGACCGCTCTCGATGTCGTGCTGCCGCAAGGCAGTGATGGCATTGTGGCTCTGACGACCTGCGACATCCTGCCCACGGTCAAAGAGCTCCAGGACCTCATGTCAGACTACTTCGCCCGGATACCGCTCAATTTCTGGTTTCCGTTGATCGTGACTCCCAACGAGCCCGATCAACTCGGTGCTTCTTTTTGGAAGCCACGATACCAAGTCGTCGAAGAACCTGGTGGAAAGCCCGTGCCGCTGCTTCCGGGCCATCTGATCGTCGTCGATACCGAAAGTGCACGGGTGCCACTCGTCGTGCGCGCGTTCGACTTGGCCTACAAGACTCGCAATCGGGCCATCCTCTATCGGCTGCCGGTCATGGTGAGTGGGGTGCTGGCGGGTCTTGTTTGGCAGGATCTCAAGCATCTTGCGAGCTTTCGGCTACCAACCATGACGTTCTCTGTCATCTTCAACGGCACCATGCTAGCTCTGGAGCTGCGAAAGGGCGAGAGCACTGCCGATCAACTTTCCGATCGGCTCGGCAGGGCCTTTGGACGGTATCGCCACCGTCGCAAGTATCCCGAGCGAGTCGGGCGCCTGGCTCTGGTGCAGGGTCTGTCCCTGGCCAAGGACTTCGACACCCAGGAAGAGGCGGCAGAGATTACCTCGAAGCCTGGGCTCGGTCTATCCGACTAGCTCCGCGGACAACTCCACCCCAAGACCGATGCCGTCGATCAGGGTCAGATGGCCATCGATCAATTGAAAACCTCCACTGGCCGGATCGGTTGAGAGATCGAAGCTGCCATCGAGATCCAGAAAACGGGTTTGTGGACAGGCAAAGGCGGTGTGAAGCGCTGCCGCGATACTGATGACGCTCTCATCCATGCAGCCCCACATGAGATCGAGACCTGCCAGGCGTGCCAGCTCCGCAATGCTCAGCGCCGTGGTCAGGCCACCGCACTTCATGAGCTTGATGTTGAAGATTCCGCAGGGCCGAGGTGGATGGATCAACCTCAATGCATCCCGATCGTCGACCAGGCTTTCATCTGCCGCGATAATTCGTCGCTGATCATCGTTCAAGTCGCTCAGCCTGCTGAACTCTCCGACCTCGACAGGCTGCTCTACAAGTTCGATGTCGAGGTCATCGACTAGCGGCCACAGCTTCGAGGTCTGTTGGAGAGAGTATCCGCGATTGGCGTCGACTCGAATCGAGATGTCGGGACCGCAACGCTCACGCAGCTTGGTCAGTAACTCACAATCCTGCTGCAAGTCTCGCCCGATCTTCAGTTTCAGCGCGATGAATCCTCGCGCCAGATACTCATCGGCTTCAGCGAGCGCCTCGTCGATTGTTGGTTTGATTCCGATGGTAATCGAAGTTGGAAGCGAGGTGTGGCACTGTCCAAACAGATCCACAAGCGGGATACCGAGGTGGCGACAGAACAGATCGTGTAGGGCTGTCTCGATAGCGAGTCGAGCTGCCGGAGTGCCGGCCATCGTCGGTGCGAGCCGTCGACAGTGGCTGGCGAGTTGACGAGGATCTCGACCCACAAGCCAATCGATACTGTCCTCTTTCAGGGCGTTCTCGCAGGCCGCGATCGACTCGCCTGTAACTTCCTCGGCCGGAGAAGCCGAGCCGAGACCGCGCAGTCCAGTGTCGGTATGGATGCAAACGAAGAACAGATCGACCGAATCTATCGATCGAGTAGCGATTGTGTAGGGACGGGTAAGTGCTACTGGACTTTTCCACGTTTCGACGTTGGTGATTCTCACTAGGTTCTGGTCTCCATCCTCGCAAGGATCGTTGTGACGATCTCGTCGACGCCATCCGTCAGTGGATCAACCACAGGCATTGAGAGCCTCTCGCGTAGGTGCGCCTTGATTGGCGCGAAAGCGTCGGCGCTGAGACCCTCAGGATTGACGGTAACTGCCCAGACAGACACTCCGAGCGATCGGATCAGGGCGATCTCATCATCCAAGGGGGGAATCCGCAGCTTGCGATCCTCGAAGCCTTCGAAGTATTCGCGACCTGGAACGTGCTGCAGTATGACTCCGGCGACGGCACCACCGAGAATGAACTCCGAACCACACGGGCCCGCAGGATTCCGCAGAGCTGATTGACCCTCGATAAAGATCAGGTCGGGATCCATCTGCTGCTGGCAGCTCACCAGAGCCTGCTCGATCTCGCCGCAGACAAAGTCGTTGGGTGTCGCATCGAGCACGAATCCATGCTCGAACCCTTGCAGCCACCCAGTCTGACCGGTGTAGATCATCTCGGTAGAAACCCCAGCTTGTCTGCAGGCTTTCCAGAGCAGAATCGCGGTGGTGCGTTTTCCCACCGCGCAGTCGGTTCCAAGAACTGCAACCCGAGTCGACTTGAGACCCAACACGGCCCCCGACCAGAAACTCAATTGATCGATCGACTTGGGTCTGCGAATGTCGATGATCTCGGCTCCTGACGAGCGGCAGGCTTTCGCCAGCTCGGGATCGCCACCGAGCAGATAATGCATCCCATTGACCAGGGTCACCCCGAGGTTCGCAGCTTGAATCAGGTCGGCGCGAATCGCCGGTGGCAGAATGCCTCCCACGGTAGCTACTCCTACGACACAGACATCGGGCATCTCCTCGAGGGTCTCTATGGCGTCGGCGAAAGTGGGGAAGACAGCAATCTCCCGACGCCTTCCATCGAGGAGCTCCCCGGCATCCCGGCCGCCTGAGGTCGGGTCGACGACGCCGAGGATTCGATATCGACTCGGACCCCGGAGCAAGCCCCAGGTGGTCTTGGCGTAGGGAGTCTGTAGTAGGCCGTTGGCCAGTAGGACGGCAGCAGGTTTTGACACTTCAGGTCTAGACACTGCGCAGAAGCGGCCGCGTGAGGCAGGTAGGGCCGCCCTCCCCCTTGAGTGAGATTTCGTTGCCACGATAGGTGTCGACCGAACAGCCCGCAGCTTCGAGTCTCTCTCGAGTAACTGGATTGCCTTCGAGCATGAGACATCTTCGAGGCGCTAGAGCCAGGACGTTGGGACCCATGGTTGAAAACTCGGAGCCCGGTACCTCGACGATTTGAATGCCTCGACGGAGCAACTCTTGCCAGAACGGCACCGACAACAGAGGTGGGTACGCTACCGCCAGATCGGCATCGACCATGCTGATGAGTGAGAGTAGGTGTAGACAGGCAACCGGCCCTGAATGGTAGGGCAGTTCCACTGGAATTACCTCGATTCCGAGGTCGCATAGACCCGTTTGCAGTTGCCTGATTCCCTCACGGTTGGTGCGAAATCCGACACCGACCGCGAGGGTGGCTTCGTCGAGCCAGAACATGTCGCCACCCTCGGCCCGACCCGACCCGACCATGGAGAACAAAGTCGGGATGCTCAG
>CAXMQZ010000079.1:0-105317 GCA_964195975.1 uncultured Polyangiaceae bacterium
CAGGTAATCGCTCAGCAGACCTGGATCAAAAACGAAGAGCTTGCCTACGACCAGAGAGACCATGCCTGGTTCGTTTCGTATGCGGAGAGTGGCGATCGCCAACTGGTAACGGCGATCCTTGTGGAACACGGTGGTCACGGCTCGAGTGCAGCCGCACCGCTTGCCAAGAGACTGTATGAGATCTACTTCCGGGACTTTCTCGACCGTAGCGAGCCTTCCTGACGAGCGCCCAGTGCTTCGCATGCTGGCGGGTGTGCGCTGGGCCATGTTGGTCGCTGCACTGCTGCTCTCGATGATTGGGTTGGCTACGGTGCATAGTGCCAGCTCCGAGTTGGCGATCGACTATCTGCCTCGACAAGCGCTTTGGGTTGGTGTCGGGTTGCTGGTGTTTCTGGTCAGTTTCAGTCTCGACTACCAGACACTCACCAAGTTTGCGATGGGCATCTACCTGGTGAGCATCGTTACCCTGATCCTGGTGCTGTTTTTCGGACAGGAGGCGGGGGGTTCCAAGAGCTGGCTGGGGATTGGCTCTTATCGAATTCAGCCCTCCGAATTCGCCAAGATCGCCACGGTATTGTTTCTGGCCCGCTATTTGGCAAGCCACAACCGGTTCATACTCCGCACACGTGAGGTGATCGTCGCGAGTGCCATCGTTGCGTTGCCGATGGTGTTGGTTGTGCTCGAGTCCGATCTGGGCGGGGCCGCGATGTTCGTGCCGATGCTTATCGGCATGTTGTGGCTCTCGGGTCTGCAGTGGCGCTTTGTCTTGGTCTGCATGCTGATAGCGATGGTGCTCGGTGTTGCGGCGTGGGGCCTTGTCCTGCAGGATTATCAGAAAGAGAGGGTGAGAACGTTTC
The DNA here is from genome assembly GCA_964195975.1 of uncultured Polyangiaceae bacterium. Classification (GTDB taxonomy): domain Bacteria; phylum Acidobacteriota; class Thermoanaerobaculia; order Multivoradales; family JAHEKO01; genus CAXMQZ01. The sequence continues at coordinate 858 of CAXMQZ010000079.1, forward strand.
TGTCGCCCGAGCGCGACCCTCTCGGAGCCGGGTATCAGCTGCAACAGAGCAAGATCGCGGTTGGCTCAGGGCAGTTCATGGGTCGCGGGTACCAGCAAGGTACCCAGAGCCAGCTACGATTCCTACCCGCTCGGCACACCGACTTCGTTTTCTCTGTGTTGGCTGAGGAATGGGGATTTCTCGGGGTGGCTCTCGTCTTGGTTCTTTATGCGATCTATGTCCTCAACGGGGCTCGGGTCGCGGTCAGGGCGCGTGACCGGGTAGGAATTCTGCTGGTGGTGGGCTTGCTGTCCATGTTTACCTTTCATGTGCTCTACAACACTGCAATGGTTGTCGGCCTCGTTCCCATCACCGGGATTCCCCTTCCGTTTCTATCGTACGGTGGTTCGTTTACGCTGGCCAACTTCATCTCTACAGGCCTGATTCTGGGTGTCGACTTCAGGCGGTTCGTCAACCGGTGAGCCGTCTACTGATCGAATCTGGTCTCCACGAGGCACGCGTGGCCCTTGTGGAGGGGGGTCGAGTTGTCGAAGTGCAGATAGAAGATCCGAGCGACCGCAGCTCAGTAGGCAATGTCTACAAGGGCCGAATCTCGAAAGTGCTGCCCGGGATCGAGGCTGCCTTTGCGAGCATAGGTCTCGAGCGAGACGCCTTTCTCTATGCCGGCGACATCTACTGCACGGATCCCGCCGAAGAAGAAAATCAGGACGGTCTCGCCTCGAAAACACGACGCAACAAGGCGATCGATGAGCTCGTCTCCGAAGGCGACGAGTTATTGGTTCAGGTGGTCAAGGATGCGCTGCCGAGCAAGGGTGCACGAATCACCGCTCAGATCTCGGTGCCCGGTCGGTTTGTTGTTTTGCTACCCGGCGCTTCGGGGGTCGGCGTTTCTCGGCGTCTCTCAGACTGCGAAGAGCGCGAGCGCCTGGTCTCGGTGCTCGAGGCGTGTCGCCCTGACGGCGCTGGTCTCATTGCCCGAACCGCTGCTGCCAAGCGATCGGCAGAGGAGATCCAGCGCGATCTCGGTCGGCTGATCCGGATCTGGAGCGAGATCGAGCGATCGTCGAAAGGAAGGAAGGCTCCAGCTCTCGTTTACGAAGAGCCGAGTCTTCCTCTGCGAATCATTCGAGACCAGCTGAGCGAAGAGCTCGACGAGATTCAGGTCGATGGAAAGGAGATCTTCGACGATCTTGTTGCGTACCTGGACGAGCTCGACCCAGAGCTGCGCGACAGGCTGTCACTTTTCGACAAGCCGGGCCAGCTGTTTGAAACGGCGCACGTGGACACCGCAATTCAGAAAGCTCTTCGCGGCCGCGTCTGGCTACCCTCGGGTGGCTATATCGTCATCAACCCCACCGAGGCCCTGGTGGCGGTCGACATCAATACGGGTCGCTTTACCGGTTCGGGAGACATCGAGAGCACGGCGCTCAAGGTCAATGCAGAGGCGGCGGTCGAGGTAGCACGGCAGGTCCGGTTTCGCGACTTGAGCGGGATCATCGTGGTCGATTTTATCGATATGGGGAGACCCAAAAACCGAAAAGAAGTTCTCGAGATTTTTTGTTCTGAGCTTGAAAAGGACCACACCAGGACTCAAGTTTCAGGTATGTCGCAATTAGGCCTGGTCGAAGTGACGAGAAAGCGATCTCGCACCGACTTGATTCGCCGACTCACCGAGCCCTGCAGTTGTTGTCATGGTCGGGGTCGGCTCAAGGCTCCAAAGACGGTCTGCCTAGAGTTGCGCCGGAGCCTGTTGCGGCACAAGGAGATCCAGCCCGACCGAGCGTTCCACGTACTTATCCATCCACAGATTGCAGAGGCGATCGAGGGCGATCAGAGCTCGATTCTCGAGGAAATCGAGACTCGCCTCGGAGCGCCCCTCGAGCTGCGACGCGAAGCGAGTCTCAGACCCGATGAGTTCGAAATCGTCCTTGAATGAGCCCAAGGATCCCGCGCCGCGGCCCTTCGAGACCGAAGAGTTCGTGCTGCCCGAGTACGTTGGTGAGCAGAACCGATTCTGGTCTGTAGTAGATCTACCGAGCAGTGTTGCCCATTTGGTCGACCCATCGAGCGCGACTGAAACACTCTACTGGAGACGAAACTATCTCTACAGCACCGAGCTCGAGCTCGCAGAGGGTTGCGTAGAGGTCGCAGTAAAACAATTCAGTAATCAAGGCCCAGGTAGACGGCTGAGCCGACGGCTCAAGGGTAGCAAGGCGCGCCGTAGCTGGAACGGCGCCCTGGCGCTTACAAAGGCGGCGGTTCCAACACCCGATCCGATCCTCCTTGTCGAATCGCGCGATCCGGGGGGGCCGTCCTTTTTTGTCTCTCGAAAACTAGAGGATTTTGTAGAAGCGCGGTATTACTTTCGCTCTTTGGAGGCGGGTCATGAGACCTTGGACTACCCGGCCATCGATGCCGACGAATTGATGGCGCTTCTTGGAGAGTCGATTCGCCGACTGCACGCTGGTGGGATCTGGCACCGTGATCTCTCGATCGGCAACCTTCTGCTGGTGCCGGCGAGAGGGACCAGCGACGGAATGACGGTCTACTACATCGATCTCAATAGGGCGCGCACAGATCGACGACTGACGGTCGATCGGCGCATCCGTGATCTTTGTCGGCTTAGAATCTTTGGCCGTTCTCATCAGGAGATATTCCTCCGCTCCTATTGGGAAGGCCGGATGTCGGGGTATGGATTCAAGAGATGGCTCTACCGTTGTTACTTTCACGGATTTCTTTTCAAGATCTGGGTCAAGGGTGTTGTGCGGAAGCCGTTCAAGTGGTTGGCTGGGCTGCTGCCGCGCCGGGCGCATGCGCATATTCCCGCCCCCCCTAGTGGTGTCTCGAAGCGAGACCGAGTGGTTTGGGATGAGCTTTCGGATCAACCACACCAGCATGCGACGCGGCTCGAGCGATTGAGTATTCGCATCGGAGATGCCGGCAGTCATGCTCGTGAGGCGGGCGCTGCCCTGGTCTCCATGCCGCGGATCTGGAAGCGGTATCGAGAGCTCGAGGCGAATCTTTACTCGAGGCCCGTTGTCTGGTCTGGAACCGGAATAGCGATTCGTCCTTGGCCTGAGGATCCGGATGCGCTGCTGGGCGCCCTCGATGAATTGGGTGTAAAGAGGGTTTTGCTTCGACTACAACCCTGGCAGGGCAATCACGACGACGAGCTCGCGCTCGCGCAGGAGCTTCATCGCCGAGGGTTCGAATTGGCATTCTCTCTTCCCCAGAACCGTGCTTTGGTTCGAGACAGGGAGCGTTGGCGCTCGGCAGTAACCGAGATCTCAGAGCTGTTCTCCGGACTCGGTCACCACTACCAGATTGGCCAGGCGGTCAACCGAAGTAAATGGGGGGTTTGGAACCACGTCGAGTATCTGGAGCTTGCGCAGGACGCCAGTGCCATCTTGCGTCAGAACCCTAAAGTCGAGTTGATGGGTCCGGCCGTGATCGATTACGAATTGTTTCGCACCGCGGGTATTCTCAATGTGCCTTGGGAGGGAGTCTTTTTCGAGATCCTGGCCAGCCTGCTTTATGTCGACCGACGGGGCGCTCCCGAGAACCGACAGCTGGGCTACGACACCGTCGACAAGGTGCTTCAGGTCAAGGCGATCGCCGAGACCGCAAAATCCTGTGGCGGTCGCAGCTGGATTACAGAGATGAACTGGCCCCTCTGGGAGGGCCCGCACTCTCCAGCCGGCAAGACCGTATCGGTCGACGAGAGGAGTCAGGCCGACTTTCTGACCCGGTTTTATCTGTTGGCCCTCGGAACGGGTATGGCTGAGAGGGTGTATTGGTGGCAGCTGGTTGCTCGCGGCTATGGACTGACCTACGGCGACCCCGACGGTGTGCTTGTCAGGCGCCCGAGCTTTCACGCTTTGGCTACCCTCCATGACCAACTGGAAGGTTCTGTCTTTCTGGGTCCGTTGAAAACCAACATCCCAGGCAGGCTCTACAGATTTCGTAGACCCAAGGGAGAGACGGTTGTTGTCGGTTGGACCGCTGACGCCAGCACCATGAGTGTGAAGCTTCCAGGAGCGGTCGCTCGGATTGTGAACCGCGACGGCAACGAGACCGGTGTCCCCAACGGCACGGAAGTATCCATCGATGGTTCACCACGATACTTCTGGCTCAGCCCTGATTGAGACCGTCCAGATGCTCGAAATGTTTCATCCAATTGTGGCGGAATGGTTCCGTAGATGCGTCGGAGCGCCGACGGATGTGCAGAGACGGGCCTGGCCACAGATCGCACAGGGTCATCACGTTCTCGTGTCGGCGCCAACCGGCAGCGGTAAGACCCTGACGGCCTTTCTCTGGGCACTCAACCAACTCCTGAGCGGAGCGTGGTCCGGGGACCGCGTGCGAGTTCTCTATGTGTCGCCGCTTCGAGCGCTCAACAACGACATTCAGCGCAATCTTCTCGACCCCCTGGGGGCGCTTCAGGCGGCGATGACAGGTCAAAAGGGTGAAGTGGCACCTGTGCGTGTCGTGACCAGAAGCGGGGACACTCCCAGCTCCGATCGCCAAAGGATGATCCGTCATCCGCCTGAAGTACTTATCACTACCCCAGAGACACTCAACATTCTCCTTACCTCGAAGGGCGGTCGATCCATCTTGGGAGATCTCGAGTGCGTGATCCTGGACGAAATCCATGCGGTGGCTGGAAGCAAGCGGGGGACTCATCTCATAACGGCCGTCGAGCGGTTGAGTCGTCTCTCGGGTGAATTCCAGCGCATTGGTCTCTCCGCCACCGTGAAACCAACGGAGCGCATCGCGCGTTTTGTCGGTGGCTATCAGATAGAAGCAGAGCCCGAAGGTGCCGAGCCTGTTTACCGTCGAAGAGAGGTGTCGGTTATCACCAGCAGTCAGAGCAAGCGCTATGACATTCAGGTCGAGTCGATGCTTCCCGCCGAGACGGAATTGTCGCTCGATCCAATTCGGGAGAATTCCGGTCCAAGACCGGCGAATTTGTGGGAGCCCCTGATCGAGGATCTGAAACAGAGAATTCGGCGCAACCGATCCACTCTCTTGTTCGCCAACTCCAGGCGTCTGACCGAGAAGGTGACGCGTCTTTTGAACGAGGGTGAGCCGTCGGATCTGGCGTACTCTCATCATGGCTCTCTTTCGCGTGAGATTCGGGCTGTCGTGGAAGAGAGACTCAAACAGGGTCGCCTAGACGCGATCGTTGCCACCAATTCCCTCGAGTTGGGTATCGACATCGGCTCGCTCGACGAGGTTGTCCTGATTCAGACACCTCCGAGTATTGCAGCTGCAGTACAACGCCTGGGTCGAGCCGGACATGGAGTCGGAGAGGAGAGCCGAGGGCGGTTTTACCCCCTCTACGAGCGCGATCTTCTCGACGCGGCCGTAGTGGCGCGGGGAGTGGGTGAACAGGACATAGAAGAGATCCAGCCAGTCATGGCACCCCTCGATGTCTTGGCTCAGGTCATCGTTTCGATGGTGGCGGCAGAGCACTGGGATACAGAGGAGCTGTATAGGTTTCTTCGCACGGCTTATCCCTACCGACAGCTCAGCCGACGGCAGTTCGATTTGGTTTTGGAGATGCTGGCCGGGCGCTACGCCGATAGTCGAATTCGCGAGCTCAACCCACGTCTGACCCTGGATCGAGTCGACGGAACGCTACGCCCAAGACCGGGGGCGCCGAGACTGATCTATACCTCGGGTGGAACCATTCCCGACCGTGGCTACTTTCACCTCAGACTCAAAGATGGCAACGCCAAGCTGGGTGAGCTCGACGAGGAGTTTGTTTGGGAGCGCTCTGTCGGCGACACTTTCACCCTTGGCGCCCAGAGCTGGCAAATCACAGGCATAACGCACAACGATGTGCTTGTTAGACCATCCCGTCGGGGCTCGGCCATGGCACCTTTCTGGCGGGCAGACGAGAGAGATCGAAGCTTTCATCTGTCGCAGCGTATTGGTCGATTTCTGGAAGAGTCGGACGAGATTCTGAATCGACCCGGGGGCGTGTCTGCCCTTTGCGAGAGCCTGCAAGCCGACAGTGTTCTGACAGCCACCGCCGGTAGCTCTCTTACAAACCTGCTGCAAGAACAGCGCGCTGCGACGGGTGGATCGCTGCCGCACAGACACCATTTGCTGGTGGAGAGGATACGGGGGGAAGAAGCCCCGGAGGGCGGACATCGGGTGATCCTCCACACGTTTTGGGGAGGACGAGTCAACCGACCGTTGGCGCTGGCAATGGCGGCGGTCTGGGCCGAAGAGGGCAGGGGTCAACTTCAAATCGAGCAAGACAACGATTGTCTGATGCTTTTGCTACCCGAGCGAGTCGATCCGATCCAGCTTCTGCGAAAAGTTCAACCCGACAATCTCGAGCGTCTGCTGCGACAGAGTCTGGAGGGTAGCGGGTTTTTTGGAGCCCGCTTTCGAGACAATGCTGGAAGAGCCCTGTTGCTACCACGGGGAGACTTTCGTCGCCGCGTACCGCTTTGGTTCAACCGCCAGCGGGCCAAGAAACTACTCGGTGCGGTAGCCAAATACGACGATTTTCCAATACTTGTCGAAACCTGGCGCACCTGCCTTCAGGATGAGTTCGATCTGGAGAATCTCTCCAAGGTGCTCACCGAGCTCGAGTCAGGCGACTCGTCCTGGTCTGAGGTTTGGACTACGACGCCTTCACCCTTCGCCGCCGATGTCGTTTGGAAACGAACCAATCGATTGATGTATGAAGACGATGTTGGGGAACAGAGTGCGGGATCTCGGCTGAGCAGGGATCTACTGCGCGAGCTCGTGCACGGATCTCATCTTCGTCCCCCAATTCCAAACACGCTGATCGAGCGATTCGAAGCCAAGCTTCATCGGGTCTATCCAGGATATGCACCACAGACAGCGGAGGAGCTGATCGATTGGGTTCGAGAGAGAGTGGTCATCCCGGCGACCGAGTGGCAACGACTTTTGGGAGCGATCGCTCGCGACACCGCCCGTAGCGACGAAGAGATGGTTGAGCTAACACGAGAGGCCGGTAGCCGCCTGATCTGGCTGTCTCTTACCGGAGAGGTGGCAGAGCCGGCGGTCGCCCACATCGAGGCGGCACGAAGAGTCGCGGCCTCCTTGGGTGTCTCGCATGGAGATCTAGTCTCTGGTCCGCTCCACGAGGACTGTCAGGTACCCGATCTACCGGCGTTTGGCGAGGAACCTCACTCTGAGGAGTCCCCGCCCGATCAGTTGGTCGACCTGATCGCTGAGTGGATCCGTTTCTATGGACCGTTCGAGCACGAACATCTGAGTCGGGGTCTGGGAATCGAGGCAGGCGAACTCCAGGAGGTGCTCGAGACGCTGGTTGCGGCCGATCGGATCGTGATCGACCACTTTCGGAAGGGCTCTGAGCCTCCTGAGTCCCTCGAGGGATCCCCCGGTGCTTCTCCGGGCACCAAGCTCGAAATCTGCGACACCGAGAATCTGGAAAGGCTGCTCAGGCTCCTGAGAGCCGAATCACGACCCCAGTTCGAGGCTCGTCCGGTTGCAGAGCTGCCCTTGTTTATTGCCAAGTATCAGGGTCTGAGTCCACGGGGATCGGATCCGGCGACCCTGATGTCGGCACTTGAAAAGCTCTTTGGCTATCCTGCACGGGTCGAGTTGTGGGAATCTGAGTTTCTCCCGGCTCGTCTCGATCCGTACTATACGAATTGGCTGGACGCCCTTTTCCAAGACACCCAATTGGTCTGGTCAGGTCAGGGCAAGGAAGCTGTGAGCTTGTGTCTGTCGGCCGACCTCGATCTGTTTCCACCTGGATCTGCCGGAGCAGTTGGACTGGAGATCGACAGGGAAGCATCCTCCATCTTCCCTTCACACCCGGGGCGGTATCGACTGGAAGATCTGATGCGTACGTCGAGGCTCGACTCGGCCGGGTTATCGAGGCGGCTGTGGACGCTGGCCTGGCGAGGGCAAGCCTCGAACACCACATTCGGCGTCGTCCGGCGGGGTGCGCTGAACCGATTCAAGGCTTCGGAGACTGGCGAGGGCGAATCGACGGCCGGAAGCCTATCGCGGCGGGCGTCGCGTGGTGGAAGGGCTCTCGGAGGGGGGACACTTGGCAGACGGGCTCGATTCGAGCGCTGGAGCTCGACTCGGCCGATATCTGGAGAGTGGTTTCTGCTCGATCCCCAGCCCGAGGAGCTCGAATCTTCGCTCGATGCTCTCGATGCTGAAGAGCTCAACAAGGACCGGGTTCGGGCTCTGTTGCAACGGTACGGAGTTCTGTTTCGAAGCCTACTCTTGCGAGAGTTGCCCGATTTGCGCTGGTCTAGACTCTTTCGAGCTCTCCGACTGATGGAGCTCTCGGGTGAGGTGTTGTCAGGTCACTTTTTCGAAGGCCTGCCCGGTTTGCAGTTCATTTTGCCCAAGGCCTTCCAAGAGCTGAAGCAGGGTCTGTCGAAAGACGACATTTTCTGGCTCAACGCAGTAGATCCGGCCTCGGTTTGCGGGCTGGGAATCGAGGATCTCTCTTCAGAGCTACCGGCGCGGCGACCCTCGACGCATCTGGTCTATCAGGGCACAAGGCTCGTGGTTGTCTCTCAACGGCAAGGTCGCGAGCTCGATATCAGGGTCGATGCGAGTCACCCGAATCTACCCGACTATTTCGATTTCTTCAGGGTTCTTTTGACCCGGCAGTTTATGCCGCGGCGAGCGATCACCGTTGAGAGAATCAACGGTGCTCCGGCTGACACCGGTCCCTACGCAGATGCCCTGGCAAGGCTTTTCAGCACGACCCGGGAGGCGGGGAAGCTGAAGCTCAGACGCGAGTTTTAGCCTAGCCCGCACTGGCCATGACCCCGCGGGGTTATGAATAGGGCGGGTGGTCTAGTTGGGTTGCGGCATCTCTCGGCCGACCGGATACAACCGCCAGCGCCGATCCAAAAGAGGTGATCGGCTGTAGAACCAGCCAAGCCGTTGTGAGGGACTACTCGCGAACTCTTCGTCACTTTCCAGACGCAGCTGGAATTCGGTACCGAGGTCGGGATTTTGCAGGATCATCTCCCTGGCCAGGGGTTCGAGGACGTAGGATTCTGCGTACTCCGTTCGTTGAAAGATCGATGTGAAGAAGCCCCACTGGAGAAACGAATCAGGGCTGTCAGGCTCGAGAAGAAGAGCGGCTAGAATGCCGAGTGGTTGGTTGGTAGCGACGCGTACCGAGCCCGGCGGAAACTCTTCGAATCGTCTCTCGACCGTGCTGGCAGCCTTGACTCGGAAACGGCCTTCGAAGGGTTCGGGATCGTATTCTGGCTCAGCAAAGCGATACATTTCCACATCGACATTGTGGGCTTCGGCGACGACTTCCATCTCCACACCATGGTCGCTCAACAGAGCAATGATGTTGCTCCAGGCCGCAGGCACCCAATAAGCCTCTGGCATGACTACGGTGCCTAGAGATCGTGTGCTCAGATACTTCGGCACCTCGATCTCGATCCTGTTCCCGGTCCATTCAATCTGGTCTTCGCCCGAGATCTCGGAGGGTGACAGATGGGACTCGATTCCCAGAAACCGATGGGTATTGACCTCGGGTCGATTGGCGGGACCCCAACCCAGGGTAAGCTCCTCAGGGCGGCTGGAGCTGTCTTCGATGACAGCCTGCGCAAGCTCCTGACCGTGCTCGCCAAGGGTGCCCATCGTGCTTGCCAGCAACACAGTCATTCCCAGAACGCGCTGCTGGTAGGGCTTTAGTGAATGGTTTTCGACCAAGACCGTCGGCTGATGGCGAGCCGACCCATAGCCATCGGAGTAGCGGGGGCCGCCTTCCCAGCGAAGAACCCCTTTTCCCAGATCCCTTCTCTCGATCACAAAGATGTGCGGGCCTGGGATATGTCCCATATCGAGAAGGTCCTGCCAAAGTGTCGAGCTGAAGGGAGCCTCGAGCCAGGCGCTGATCCTGGGTGAGTGGGCATGAGTGCCGCTAAAGCTCCAGGTAACATCCGGTTGTTTGTCTATACCGTCGGTGACATGAAGATCCATATATAGATCGGGTTGCCAGGCACGGATCGCGGCGACGACTGCGCGAATCTCAGGGGTGTCGAGCTTCGCGTAGTCGCGGTTCAAATTCAAATTGCGCGCATTGGTACGCCAACCGGTCACTTGGGGACCTCGCTGGTTGACTCTGCCGAGCGCAGAGACCCTCTCGTGACCGTCGACATTGAGTATCGGCACAAAGAGCAGCGAGGCGTGATCGAGCAGTCCTTGATATCTGCCGAAAGCGAGCTCGCGGAGAAAGATCATGCCGGCGTCCTTGCCATCAATCTCCCCAGAGTGGATCCCTGCCTGAGCCAGCAGTGTTGGCTTGCGCGCTGCTTTTAGCTGCTCCGGCGTCGATGCGCCTTCGGCGGAGGCGATGACCATCCAGATCTCTCGCCCTTCCCAACTGCGACCGATCGAGACCATCTCGAGCCTGGGCGAGGCGGCGACGAGTCGAGCAATCCAGTCGAAGGTCTGACGGTAGGTCGGCGTGGTTTGAAAATCGGACTCTTCAACAGGCGTACGCCAGAGGTTCTCCTCGGAGACGATCAGACTTCGACTTCGGCCCTTCCACTCGAGGACGGGGGGAAGGAGGGACTCAGGGTCGATCTCGTATGAGCTTGGCGTCCAGTCGGCGGCAGTCCCACTTGTCGAGGCTAGGATGCAGCCGAGGAGAACAACCGCGAAATTGAGAGTACGGGTCATAGCTTCGTGTCCGCAGCCGACGGGGTCCGAACCAGATCGTTCAGTTCGATCTGAGCGGCCGGGGTTGTTACTGCAAGCAGCTTGTCGCCCTCCTGAAAACGCGTCCCGCCACGGGGGGCCAAGAGTTCGTCATCTCGAATCACTGCAACTGCGGTCAGTTCTTCGATGTGGCCGAGGCTGTCAGCCAGATTGAGCTCGGTCAACTTGGAAGAGGCTTTGACCTCTACAGCGACCAAGGCGCTCTCGCCTTTGGCGATGGGGATCGTCTCACCAAAGCGAAGCAGATTCACGAGACGTGGCAACCGCACGTCAGCCGGCTCGACTCCGCCCGTGTCGAGCATCTCCAGGGCCCGTCGCACAAACACACTACGATGGAGCGGCGAATCCTCTCTCGTCTCGACTTGGGACTCGTAGAGAGTTGGATACTCGCTGCTGGCGGTGAGAGACCGTTGAACGAGGAACGCAATAATATTCGCCAGCATTGCCGCCACAATGAGGTCGTAGCCCCCAGTCATCTCGGCGACCATGATGAGCGTCGAGATGGGTGTTCGCGCCGCGCCGGCAAAAACTGCCGCCATGCCGACGACCACGAATGCTGCGACGGGCTCGTCGAGACCGGGAATTACCATATTCAGCGTGATCCCGACTGCCGCGCCAAGCATGGCTCCGAGAGTTACCGTTGGTGCGAAAACACCTCCCGAGCCGCCGGAACCAATGGTCAGGGCCATGGCGGGAGCTTTCAATACAAGCAGGAGAAGAATCGTCGCCAGTGAAAGCTTGTCCAGGATTGCCAATTCCACCCATCCGTAGCCGGTGCCCAGGACCTCTGGTACCGCCAGTGCGATGAGGCCGACAAGAAGACCTCCTATGGCCGGGCGGATGTGGGGAGGTCCAGGTAGACGAGCGAAAAGATCTCGTACGCGATAGAGCAGGGTCGGTAGCACCGCTCCGAGAAGACCGGCAAGAAGACCGAGAAGCGCGAAGGCGAGTAGAGCCGTCGGATTGTTTACAGCGAGATCGTCTGGAATGAGAAACAGTCGATCCCAACCTGCGAAGAGACCGAAAAAGGCATACGACGTGACAGCTGCAATGACGGTGTAGATGAGAGCTTCCGATTCGAAAACCATTCCGGAGTACAAAATCTCCACTGAAAAAATCGCCATCCCGAGCGGAGCTCTGAACATTGCGGCAAGACCCGCAGCCATTCCGGCCAGCACCAGATCCCGACGCTCTTGACCACGCAGTCCCGCCCATCGGGCCAGGCTCGTACCCAGGCCGACAGCAATCTGAGCGGTTGGGCCTTCACGCCCGGCGACGCCACCCGAGCCGATCGTCAAGGCCGAGGCGACTGCTTTGAGCAGTGGAATGCGGGCGCGAATCTCTCCGCCCTGTTGGTGATAGGCCGCAACGGCGGCATCGGTACCGTGGCCCTCTGCCTCAGGCGCCCAGCGGTACACGATCCAACCACTGAGTAGACCTCCCAGGGTGGTAACGAGTGGGAGCCAGAGTCTCGAGATCCCCTGCGGCATCTCCGGTACGCTGGTTGCGCCGGTCGAGGGTGGCTCGTAGTGGCCGATCCCTCCCAGTAGCCAGTGCTGAGCGAACTCTACCAAGGCATCGAAAGCCAGGGCGGCGACCGCACCGCCGATGCCGATAACCACACAGAAAAAAACGAGCCGCCCGGTGGGGCGAAATAGGGCTCTACTTACAGGCAGCTTCACGTATGAATACCGTTATTTCTTCTTGGATTTCTTCTGTTCTGGGACTGGAGGAAGTCCTCGTGAGGTTACAAGGTAGGTAGCAAAGCTCCCCAACCAATGACCCCCAACATAGTGCTCGCCGGTTACCGAACGCAAGCCCGCACGTCGATGCTGCTCGGCGCTCGCTTGAAGTGCTGCAATACGGGGATCCTCGGGTGGAAGACCGGACGCGATTCCTTCGAGCATCCAGGCCCGGCTCAGATTGAGCCCATCCAGATGGGCGAGCTTTGGGTCCGTTGGGTCAGTGACCACACCGGGCTCGAGCCAGGTGTCCGCCCCATTGAAGGGTATCTGAGGAAGAAAAGCACCGAGCCAGGCCGCATACATCATCGGACTCATCAATCTTCGAACGAGATCTGCCTCTGCCAAACAAGGGGACAAGAAGTCCTCTCCCGAAGGCTCGTACTCGAGAGGACAGTCTCGGTCGGCGAGATAGAACTCCTCGATCCTGCTTTTGATGAGCTGTTGCATGGCGGTGTCTTGGGCGGTAACCGCCCAGTCCCAGACGAGACCGAGTGAGAAGGCGGTCTGTGAGTGTTCACCGACGCGTATGGGGTGGGTCAGCTTTGGCAGCCATTCGCTAAATCTTTCGGCCGCTACACGCTCCAAGGGGCCGAGAGTGAACGCGTACCACTGTGCTCTTTCGTCATCCCACTCGCGTAGTTCGGCAGCCAGTTGGAGCAGCCAAGCCAGGCCGTAGGGGCGCTCGAACGAAACCCGTCCCGGTCCTTCGAGATAGTCGACCTCTACCGCGACTCGCTCGTCGTTGAGATTTCTCTCGATGGCCTCCATGGCGCTGGAGGAGAAGCTGGCCTCGGGAAAGGTCCTGGCAAGACGGACCAACAACCAGTGACCATGTACTGCGGAGTGCCAGTCATAACAACCATAGAAGACCGGTGTCAGCTGCCGGGGTGGCTGGGCGTCACTGTCGCTGTTGAGCACATGGGAGATCTTGTTTGGATAATCACGGTGCACGCATTCCAGCGCCAGTTGAGCGAATCTCTCCGCCGAAGCAGCGTCGAGCTCGCCAAGCTGGGCGCGTGAGGGTACGGCCCCGACAGAGCTCGCAAGTATGCACAGCAAAGGGATTCTCCAGATCCTCATCGGCACTCTCCTATCTGTCGACCCTCGAGCCGAGCTCGGAAGGAACGCCCCGGGGGTCGATTACCATCGTTCGAGAAGCATTCTGCCACGACAGGGGTTCTAGACGCTGTGTCAAATTTGAAAGCCGAGCAGTTTCCAGTACCGCAGGAAAGGCACAAACGCGAGGAACAAGAGGGCGACCCAAGAGAGTCGCCATCGCAGTCTGCGAAGCCAGTGTCCGCGAATCCAGGCGATGGGCACGCTGGCAATCACCGGCACCGAGATCAAGAGAGCCAGCCGCGGCATTTCCAAAAGCGGCGTCAGGTAGGAAGGCGCTCCGAAATAAAGGGACTGGTATCCGAAAACCGTTGTGGCGGCGAGCCAGAGACCCAAACAGATCAGATAAAGGCAATAGATAGCTGCAGCTATTCGAGCCAGAAGAAAGGGCCAACGAGGGGTCGAGCGCCCGTCGGCCGATAGTCCGATGTGGGCTGGTGCAAGATGGATGCGAGTCCACGCGGTAGCGAAAAAAGAGCTGGCAAAGAACCACCACAGACAGGCCTGGACCGGCCACCATTCATACCATTCGAGCCGCTCGAGAACCTCGTCTTCGGTCGCCAGATAGGTGTCTCCGGCGGCAGGTGTGAGAAATGCGACCGGGACGCCCCCTGGGTCGGTTTCGAAACCAAGGACGCCGTTCGGCCTGAGCCTATGCTGCCGCCAGATCAAGCTATCCCCTTCGCCTATGCCGACATGTTCCTGGTGGAATAGCGAGAGCAGTTTCTCAGGCGAGCTATGTGAGCGAGTCGAATCTATGTACCACCCGCGTAGCTGAGTGGAGACCTCACTGTCTACGCTGGATGGGGTTGGCGAACTGTCCTGTACCGATCCGACAAACAGACCGAGTACGTCGCCGACAAGCGCTTCGAGCTCGACTTCCGCGTTGCAGGAGATAAAGATCCCCAGATCGAGGCTGGGAACGAGCAGAATCGCGGTGCTGAAACCATTCGAGATTGTTCTTCGAGACAGTGTTGTCAGGTCCCCACGAGATCTCGAGACCATGCCGAAGCTTCGCCCTGGCAGATTCGGGTGATTGCGGAACTGCTCGTTGAGAATCAGGGCGGCACTCGAGGGTTCTAGAAGGCGTATCGAATCGAAACGGCCTTTGGCCAGCAGAAACCTCATCCACCGACCGATGTCGTCTGCAGTTGTCCACAAAGAGGAGGCCGGCCCGTTCTGGGGGTAGTCGAGTCTCTGTGGCTGAAGGGCAGTGTCGGAGAAGCGATATCCAGTCGCTGCTCGATCGGCGAGATCGGCAGTGGCCCGAACGGCGGTGCGTTCCATTCCGGCTGGTCCGAGCAGGTGGTCCTGGAGATAGGACGAAAAGTCCTGCTTCGAGATCTCTTCGACTAGAAATCCGGCCAAGCTAAAACCGTGGATAGAGGGAATAGAGACCAGGCCTGCTGGGCGCACTCGTGGCGGCAGACGTCTTCGAAGATAGTCTCCAAGTGGCCGCAGGTCGGACTGGTGCCGGGCCATCGTGCCGGTGATGATTTCGTCGATACCCGAAGTCTCGGTCAGCAGGCTGCTTGCTGAGACGGGAGGCAGTTGGCCGGGCTCGACACGGAGTCCGTCCATGTAGGTGTTGACGTCTTTGTCCAGGTCGATCCGGCCCTCATCGAGCAACTGAAGCAAGGCAGCAGCCGAAAACATGCGAACCAGCTCGCCCGCCCAAACGACTGTCTCGCTCGGATCCATGCTGGTATTCGAGAGCAGGTCGGACACGCCATGACCTTGAAGAGCCAACAGCTCTGAATCCTGTACCACGGCGACAACGACTCCTGGAGCAAGGGTCTGTTGAAGCCATTCAGTGATTGCAGCCTCGACTCGAATATCAGCGACTCGTCGCTTGGCTTCGATAAAGTCTCCGGCTACTTGTGCCCATGCCGAGGAAGCGAGGAGGCTGGCGACCAGGAGAGCTAGGAGTCTGTCCAAGTATCGCTTTTTTCGACAGGTGAAACCGAGTGGAGAAACGATTGTAGTGACAGTTTATAGGAACAAGGCTTATTAGAAGGACAGAACAGGGAAGGAGTTTGCGACGTGGAATAAGTCTCGTGGCGGGGTATTTAACCGCCAAGCAGGGAACCAAAACGGTGCGAGAGGCCACTCAGGGGTGGAAGAAGTTTGTGCCTTAACGATAAGGAGAATAGAGAGATGTCAGATGAAATCAAACCAATTCCTGACGGCTACAACAATCTGAACGCGTATTTTGTTGTTCCCAGTGCCGCAAAAGCGATCGATTTCTACACCAAGGCCCTCGGGGCCACAGAGCTCTTCCGAATGGAGGGTCCGGGCGGATCGGTAATGCACGCCGAGGTCCGGATCGGCGACTCGGTCTTGATGTTGTCCGATGAGAATCCCACCCAGGGAGCGGTGACTCCGACCAGCCTCGGAGGCTCACCGGTACACATTCTGATGTATGTAGAGGATGTCGACGCCGGGTATCGCCAGGCCATCGAGGCGGGTGCCACAGCCGTGATGCCGCCCGCAGATATGTTCTGGGGTGACCGCTTTGGCAAGTTCACCGATCCGTTTGGTCACAACTGGTCGATAGCCACCCATATCGAGAATGTGTCGCCTGAAGAGATGGGAAGAAGAGCAAAGGAGGCGTTTGCACAGCAGGCCTGATTTGCCCGATGGAACTAGAGAGCCGGGCCGATGTTAGTGCATTGGCCCGGCATCTTCTCTGACGACGTGCTCTGGACTTTGGGTCGGTACCCTCTCTGCAAATCGGTGGTTATGCAGAGTCCAGCAGTAGAGTTTCAAGAGCCAAAGAAACCATGGCGTCGAAGGTGGTTTGACGCTCCTCAGACGAGGTGCCCTGCTGGGTGATCACATGGTCGCTGACGGTCATGATCGCCAGCGCTCTCACGCCTCTCTCCGCGGCCAGTCCGTACAGACCCGCGGCTTCCATCTCGACCGCCAGGATCCCCATGGCAAGCATCGCTTCGAACGGCCGAGGCTCGGGGCTGTAGAACAGATCGGCCGTGTGCACCAAGCCGGCTCGAGTACGCACGCCCTGTGCCTCAGCGGCATCGGATGCTGCTCGAAGAAGCTCGAAATCTGCAACGGCGGCAAAGTCGTTGCCACCATACCTTCGCCGATTGACCTTGGAATCGGTACACGCCCCCACAGCCAAAATCACATCGCGCAGCTTCACATCTTCAGCGATACCGCCACAACTACCTACACGCACCATGCGGCGCACACCGTATTCGGTGACAAGCTCGTTCGCATAGATCGACGCCGATGGAATTCCCATACCCGTGCCCATTACGGACACGGGCAAGTCTTTGTAGATTCCGGTAAACCCGAGCATGTTTCGTACGGCGGTGACCTGGCGCGCGTCCTGCAGATGGTTCGTTGCGATGTGTTGGGCCCGTAGCGGATCGCCGGGTAGCAGAATGGCCTCTGCAAAGTCACCGGGTTGGGCGCTGATATGGGGTGTCGGTGTAGGCATGGTTGTCAGAGCTCCTTTGTGTCGGGTTGTCTCTTGGTTGCAATCAGAATCGCGACGCCAACCAGAGCGGCGCCCAGCCACTGCTGAGGCTCGAGGCGCTCGCCAAGAAGAAGAATCGCGGTAAATATTCCAACGACTGGCTCGAAACAGAAAAGAGTTGCGGCTCGGCTCGGGCCGATCCTCTGGAGGCTGGCAAACATGGTGATGACTGCCACGCTAAAGGCCACGATCACCACAGCCAGAAGCCACAAACCGATGCGAGTGTCAGGGATCGACATCGCATCCAATCCGAAGGTGATGACACCACAGATCGCGAAGGCTACTGCGCAGGAGTAGAAACCGACCAGCCTCAGTCCAGCTCTCTGAAGGGTGTGGCCGGAAATGATCAAAGCCGACGCTGCAGAAAACGATGCGATAAGCGCAAACCCCACGCCAGTGAAATTGAGATCGTCGAGACTCGCTTGCAAGGTCAGGAGTAGCCCAACAAGAGCCAGCACCACTGCGAGAGCTTCGACACGGTGCGGTCGTCGGCGCTCCAAGGCACATTCCGCGAGCAGGGTGATAGTGGGGTATGTGTAAAACACCAGTACAGCAAGGCTAACAGGCATATAGACGATGGCGGCCAGGGCACCGCCGGCGGTGCCGACAAAGGTTACGCCTATGGCGACACTTGCAGCCAACGTCCTAGGCGCCATCGCGAAAGAGCTCCCGCTTGCAAGCAGCCACACGCCAAGCACGACCGCGAGAGTGAAATAGCGCAGCGTCATCAGAGTCAGTGCATTGGTGCCGTGGCCAAAGGCGATCTTGGCCAAGGGCATTGCGACCCCGAAGCAGGCAGCGGAGACAAGGGCAATAATTTTGCCCCAACCGGTTCTCATGGGTGACTACTGTCTCACGCCGACGAGCCGTTGGATTCGGTTTTGATGGAGCGGGTATCGAAAAGAGTCTATTGTCGCGCTCGACACGCCAGGTTGCGCTATCGTTTCTTTGACATGTTCAAACGATTGAGAGCCCGAGCGAGCCGGATCAGAAGGAACATGACCCGACAGGTGGCCTGGGACCTGCTTATGGTCTATCTGGCCGTCATCAACCTCGGCTTGATTCTGTTCGACCTGACCTATCTTTGGCTCCGGCCAATGTATTTTCGGCATCTCCCTGTCGTCACGCAGATCTACGACCCGGTCAAGGCAATAGAGCCCCACCCACTGACCGAAGCTTACCTGGAGGCCTCTGACCGACTCGAGAGTCAACTGAGCAGTGGTGTCTCGGCTTTCGGGCTAGAGCCAACTTTGATCGAGCTCAGACAGCTTTCGCTCAGCGTCTTGGAGAGCGACCCCTTCGAGCGGTCGGGTCAAGCCAAGAGCCAACACCGGATCTGGGTCGGAATGCGCCGTTTTCTCGAGAACGAGCCGGGAAGTGCCGGTATCGACGCATTGTTGCGTTCCGAGGTCAGTGATCTCTTCTGGTCGCTGCAGCCCGACCCAGCTAGGCTCGAGCCTAGCTCGAGTTACTTCTCGAGAGAGCTGGCTCCGCTCCTTGCCGTCAACTACTATCGGCGCTTCGACCTCGAAGGCGAGCTAACCGACTACTTCTGGCTCATAGATCTTCCTTTCCTGCTGATCTTTGCCACCGAGTTTTTTACTCGTTGGTGGTTGGCCTATCGTCGTGGCACCTACACGAAGTGGTTTCTGTTTCCCATTTTCAACTGGTACGACCTGCTCGGGATCGTTCCGCTCAAACAGTTCCGATTCTTTCGACTGTTCCGGATAGCTTCGATCTATATACGTCTGCACCGCAGCGAGCACACGGTTGTCGGTGACGATCTCGTTAGCCGTACGGTCGGCTATGTTGCCAACATTATCAGCGAAGAGATCTCGGACATGGTGGCGCTGAGAATCCTCAACGAGACTCAACAGGAATTGACCGACGGCACCCACAAGAAGATCATCCGTTCGGTGGCTGAGAGGCATCGAGAAGCGTTGGCAATTGAGATCACGGATCAGATCGGAAAGATTTTGATGAGTGCCGAGGTCCGAGACCAGGCTCGCGGATTTCTCGATGCCAACCTCGAAAGAGCGGTCGAGAGCGCCGATGCACTGCGTCTGATCCCGCTGCCCGATATGGTTCTCAAGCCGCTGGTAACAACTATCGGCGGAGTGGTTTTCGAGGCGTTCGCCGACACGCTGTCGGCGACGCTGTCGAGCGAAGAGGGGCAAGAGGCGGTGCGTGTCATGGTTGCCGACGCGGCGGACAGTCTGGTCGAGGAGATTACCGAGGGTGAGATGGAAGCACTGGTTCGTGAGATCTCCATCCAGGTCATCGAGCACATGAAAGAGACCATCGCAGTGCGCAAGTGGACGATGGACGATCAACCCAGACGCGGAATCTTTACCAGGGAGTTGATCGAGTGAAGGTCTTTCCTCACTAGTATGCTAGAGCGCATCAGTATTGCCATTGCCGATCATGGCTGAGTTGACTCCCTACCCGTTCGCGGCGCTGGCCGGCCGCATGTTTCGGGAGCTCGATACGCAGAGCTCCATCTTCGATCTGCCCGCAGATCGATTCTTCCTGGGGGACCCCGATTTCGACTACACGGTCCGTTTTCAGGGACATAGAGCTGGCTCCCCGCTCGGCCCCGCTGCAGGCCCACATACACAGATGGCGCAGAACATCGTTCTCTCATGGTTGGGTGGCGCTCGGATCATGGAGCTCAAGACTGTCCAGATCATGGACGAGCTCGAGCTGCCAAGACCCTGTATCGACATGAGAACCGTAGGGTTCAACGCGGAGTGGTCCCAGGAGCTCAAGCTGGAGGAATCGCTCGAGGAGTACGTCAAGGCGGCCATGCTCATCCATATTCTCGTCAATAGTGGAAAGCTGGACCTGCACCCCGGCTTCGACAACGTTGTTTACGATCTGAGTGTCGGTTATGACCTCAATGGAATTCGCCAAGAACGAGTGCTTTCGTTTATCCGCGGCATGATGGATGCGAGCGAGAGCGTAGAGCGGCTCCGAGCCGAGTTGCCGGCATCACTTGGTAGCCTACGGGATCTGGATTTCCCAGTCCGTCTGTCAGACACGGTGACCCTGAGCACGTTCCATGGCTGCCCACCAGAGGAGATCGAAGGCATCATCGAGTTTCTGATGGAAGAGCTGGGCCTTCATTGCATCATCAAGTTCAACCCTATGCTCCTCGGGGACGTCGAGGCCCGGGGGCTACTTCACGAACAGCTGGGCTACACCGATATCCGAATCCCGGACAGTGCTTTCGAGCGGGATGCGACCTGGTCCCAAGCAGTCGAGATTGTCGAGCGGCTAGGGCAAAAAGCGGAGACTCTCGAGTTGGGTTTTGGGGCCAAGTTCTCAAACACCCTGATCGTGGAAAACAATCAAGGATTCCTGCCCGACACCGAGAGCGAGGTGTATTTATCGGGGCCACCGTTGCATGTTCTAGCGATGCACCTGGTGGGTAGATTTCGTGGTCAGTTTGGCGACCGGTTCCCGGTCTCGTTTTCGGCAGGCGTGGATCGTCTCAATTACCCAGACTGCGTGGCGTTGGGATTGACTCCGGTCACCGTCTGCACCGACTTGCTCAAAAAGGGTGGATATGGACGGATGAGTGCATACCACTCGCAGTTGAAGGACCGCATGGGTGCCCTGGGCGCCTCTTCGGTCGATGAGCTGATTATTCGCGCCTATGGCCAGGGAGAAGCCGCGCTCGGCGCCCTGAATCCGCCTTTGTCCAGTGACACTCTCCAGAGCTGTAGATCGGCGCTGACAGCTGGAGGCGATCTACGGGCGGCGGCTGGCGAGCACTTCGATCGGTGGGTATCAGTGGCGAAGATCCGCAACACCGAGCACTATGTAAATTCGACAGCCAGCGAGCCCCGTTACCGGCGTGAGCACAACGACACCCTGCCGCGCAAGATCGGTCGCCACCTGAAGCTCTTCGACTGTCTGACCTGCGACATCTGTGTACCGGTCTGTCCAAACGATGCCAACTTCACCTTCAGGTTCGCGGCAGGCCAGATTCCGATTATCAAAGTAAGGCGTCGCGACAGCGGTTGGGAGTGGTGT
Source organism: uncultured Polyangiaceae bacterium (assembly GCA_964195975.1). Taxonomy (GTDB): domain Bacteria; phylum Acidobacteriota; class Thermoanaerobaculia; order Multivoradales; family JAHEKO01; genus CAXMQZ01. The sequence continues at coordinate 21,984 of CAXMQZ010000079.1, forward strand.
GAAGAGGGAGCTCTCCAGCTTGAAGAAAAACACCAGATCGCCAACCTGGCAGACTTCTGCAACGACTGCGGCAATTGCGACGTGTTTTGTCCAGAGGACGGCGGTCCCTATGTGATGAAGCCACGCTTTTTCCGCCGACAGGAGGACTGGCTTGCCTCGCCGGAGTTGGACGGGTTTCAGCTCGAGCGAAGCAGCGACAGCGAGACCGTGCGGGGACGGTTCGACGGAAGGGAGTTTGTCTTGGAGGCCGAGGGAGACCGACTGATCTTTAGCGGGAAAGACTTTCGACTTCAGGTGTTTCAAGTTGGCGAGGGTGGCTCTGTGGAAGGCGAAGGCCCCGAAGAGATCGACCTCACGTACTGTTTCATCATGGACGCGCTCAGGTACGCGATATTCGATACCGAGCAGGTCAATTACATCAACAGTCTCTCGAATATCGAACCGCAGTAATCCTGGCAGCTTGGAGAATAGGCCGGAAGACAGACGGCAAAACGGAGGGGATGATGGCGTACAAAGTTCGTTCGTTGATCGACGAGTTGGGTGCAACAACGAAGGACTCGAGTCGAAAAGACTGTCTACTCACATGGGAGCAGGCTGAATCCGATTTGAGGGCAATCCTGATCGCTGCCGAGATCTTCGAGGAGCTCTATCGGGAGAAGGTCGATGCTCGGCTCTTTCGGGGTGGGCTTGCGGTCTCTATTTTTCGAGACAAGTCGACTCGTACGCGATTCTCGTTTGCGAGTGCAGCAAGCCTGTTGGGTCTGTCGCTGATGGATCTTGACGAAACCAAGACCCAGGTCGCCCATGGAGAGACCGTTCGTGAGACCGCCACCATGATCTCTTTTCTGACCGAAGCGATTGGTATTCGGGACGATATGTATATCGGCGAGGGTCACGAGTACATGGAGGAAGTGGCACAAGCGGTTCAGGGAGGATTTGACGAGGGGGTTCTACCGCAGCGCCCCGCCATCATCAATCTGCAGTGCGATCGAGACCATCCGACGCAGTCGATGGCTGACTTGATGCATCTTCAAAAAACCTTTGGCTCGCTCGATGCTCTGCGCGGAAAGAAATTGGCGATGACCTGGGCCTACTCGCCCTCGTATGGAAAACCCTTGTCGGTGCCGCAGGGAATCATCGGTCTGATGACCCGGTTCGGCATGGAAATTGTATTAGCTCACCCGGAAGGCTATGAGTTGATGCCTGAAATGGCCGAAATCGCTCAGAGGCAGGCCGCCGGTTCAGCCGGTAGTTTCAATGTCGTCGACAGTATGGAAGAGGCTTTCCAAGGGGCGGACATCGTCTATCCAAAAAGTTGGGCGCCGTTCCGAATAATGAATCAGCGAACAGAGTTTCTGCGCGATGGCCGTTCCGAAATGATGGATGAGCTCGAGCGCGAGGCGATGAAAGACAACTCAGCACATAAGGATTGGGAGTGCACCGAGGGGTTGATGGCCACGACGAAAGACGGCAAGGCGCTCTATATGCACTGTTTACCAGCCGACATTTCAGGCGTCAGCTGCGAGCAGGGCGAGGTAGCTGCCAGCGTTTTTGACCGTTATCGTCTGGCGACCTACCAAGAGGCCGAGCACAAACCCTATGTCATGGCAGCGATGATTCTGCTGAGCCGCTTCGACAACCCGGCTGCGGCCTTGAGTGGAATTGTCGAACGCTCGAAGTCGCGGAGGCTCTCTTGGTGATCGAGGACGCGAATGTCTTTTGAAGACATCGTACGAGCTCACTTCCCTGGCAGCTTCGAGGAAGATGCGTTTGTAAAGCGGTCTGCGCTGACTCTTCTACAGGATCACGGATTTACCGCCGACAACACGTTGGCCTGCGTCGGTGTTTGTCGCGACGAGCTCTGTCGGCCCCTTACAGACAAGATCAAACATATGTGGGGCGAGCCCTACGACCTGAGCGGTCTCGCCGGGATGCCCTGGCTGGGTCGCGCCGGCTATGCCGCTGCCCGCAGACACGCACCAGCCATACGTGATCGTCTGCGGTACATTTTCTTCATCTTCACGCACATCGGTGTCGGACCTGCTGGTGAGCTGGGCGTGTGCGAACGACCGGGTCGCCCCGGTCTGGTACCGACCTGTGGCGAATTGTCGACTTTTCTCGATGAGCTTCGCAACGGCAAAGGGACCGTTCCCTTCGACACCGAGGACATAGAGCGATGTCTTTTGCGTGAGCGACTCATGCGGGAGCCCGAGGTCAATGAGACGATCAGTCTAATCGAGCTCACCAAGATCGCTCACCGCGTGAGTCTCGCCGACCTCGAGAATTTGGCCGGCACGGTTTTCAATCCAGAGACCGATGACAGCGCGATTCTCAGTGGGGTTCAGATCCATGGCCCTGGAGGCGTGGGGTTTGTCTGGCCCGGCTCGTGCTCGGTTGTGATTCGCGGGCGCCGCTCCGAAATCTGGTTCTGATTCGGTTTTGCCGAACCCGCGCAAGATTCTTATTTCCTTGAGTGGCTGTTTAGGGAGAAAATGGTCACTTGGTTTTGTACCAGGAGAATGACTGAGCTGATCATGACCAGCAACTCGAACATGGAAAGCAGGATCCGGGAACTGGCGGTCGACTTTCTACCGGACGCTGTCGAGACGCTGAGGGCCGCAGTCCGGATACCTGCCGAATATGTGAATCTAGATCCCGCCGAAGGTGGCGATCCACTCTGTGGTACCTCCAACCACGAAGAGCCACGCATCGAGTACCTTCAGAGGCGACTACTCGAAGTGGGCGCAGTTGATGGACCCGAAGATGTCGGGATCGACGAGTTTGGCAATTTGTGGTGGAGAGTCGAAGACTCTGACGACGGCGTAGCACCGCAAGACAAGAATGTGATTTATCTCGACGGTCATGTCGACACCGTCGCGGCGCTACGTGCCCGGTGGCTCGAGGTCTCTGACGGGAGTCTCGACGCATATCTTGGATTGGTCGACCCAGAGCGGGTCGACTTCGACCGTCTCGGCAAGGAGCTTGGATACCTGCCACCGGAAAACGAGCGAGAGCACTTGATCTGGGGCCGAGGCACCGCCGACCAGCTGGGCGGAGTCGTCTGTCAGATATTCGCTACTGCGATTCTGCGCCGGCTCCGCAGCGAAGGAGCTCTGCATGGGGTCGTGGTCTGGAGCTACGCGACAGTTGCCGAAGAGGACAACGATGGCGGCGCCCCGATGTATTACCTGCAGCAGGCACTGGATTCGGGAGACCCCGATCGCCAACCCGATGTAGTGATCCTCACCGAGCCCACCGGAAGCGCAGAGCATGGGTCGCTCGGCATCTACCGAGGCCAGCGTGGCCGAATGCAGATCGAGGTCGAAGTGGTGGGCAAGAGTAGTCACGGCTCGATGCCGTGGGAGGGGAAGAATCCTCTGGAGTATGGCGCTGCGATCGTTGTGGAAGCCGCCGCGGCTCACGAGCGCGGAGAAGATCTCGGCAACGATGAATTCCTGGGCCCGGGAACCCGCACTGCCAGCTTCGCGACATTAGAAACGCCAAGTGACTGTGCCGTACCCGAGGTTTTTACCTTTCGTCTGGACCGTCGTCTTACCTTGGGCGAAAACCCGCAAGAGGCACTAGCCGCCATCGAGCGACTCCCCGCCGTAGAGCGGGCTCGACAGGCGGGACTCACCGTCGATGTCAGGGCTCCGCTCTATGAAGAGCCTACCTGGAAGGGTTATTCACCCGGCAATCGCCAGATCTACCCCAGCTGGCTGACGCCCGAAGATCACCCCGCGATCAGGGCCGCCAATGACACCTACCGCGTAGCGATCACACCCATGGTGGAGGAAGAACTTCTTGGAGGGTCGGCAAACGGGGAACCCAGGGTAAGCCGGTGGGTTTTCTCGACCGACGGGGTCGGGTTTCCGACCCGTGCCGACAGGGTAGTCGGGATCAGCACCCGAAAAAGATGGGTCGAAGCCGGAGATCTCAGCCATCCCGCAATGTTCGGCATTGGACCCGGTGTCGAAGAAAACACCCACAAGATTGCGGAATGCATCGATTCTCGCGAGATGGCTGCGGCGATCTCCTTTCTTGCCAACTACCCATCGGTTCTACGCCGTTGCCTTGCCGGCGTGCCGGACGTAGAGACCTGAGTCATGGAGAACCTCGTCGTTATTGCGATCGGTGGAAACTCGCTGATTCAGGACCCTGAGCACATGACGGTCTTCGACCAGTACAAGGCGGCGGGGGAAACGAGCAAACACATCGTCGCGGTTATCGAGAAGGGCTATCGCGTGCTGATCACCCACGGAAACGGTCCTCAAGTCGGCTTTATCCTGCTTCGATCGGAGATAGCACGCGAGGTTCTCCATGAGGTACCGCTCGACTCCTGCGGGGCGGATACTCAAGGCGCAATCGGCTATCAGATCAGTCAAAACCTCGATAACGAACTGCGCAGTCGAGGTCTCGATAAAGAGGTCGTGGCGGTAGTCACTCAAGTGGTCGTCGATAAGGACGACCCGTCGTTCACCACTCTTTCGAAACCGATCGGCCCGTTCTACTCTGAAGAAGCGGCTAGAAAGCACCGCGAGGAGCAGGGTTGGGCGATGATCGAGGACGCGGGGCGGGGTTGGCGCCGGGTCGTCGCCTCACCAAAACCGATCGAAGTCATCGAAGAGTCGTCGATCCGAGCTCTACTGGAACACGATGTAGTCGTCATCGCAGCCGGTGGCGGGGGTATACCGGTCATTCGCAAGGCCGACGGCTCTCTCCAAGGGGCGGCAGCAGTCATCGACAAGGATCTTACTTCGAGCCTTCTGGCGCGTAATCTAGGCGCCGATATTCTTGTCATTTCGACATCGGTGGACAAAGTCGCGTTGAACTATCGCAAGCCCGACCAGCAAGATATCGATCAGATGACGGTAGCCGAAGCGCGTAGATATCTCGACGAGGGTCAGTTCGCTCCGGGTAGCATGCAGCCAAAGATCGAGGCGGCCATCGATTTTCTCGAAGCCGGCGGCAAGCGGGTGATCATCTCTCAGCCCCATCTGTTGGAAATGGCGATCGTCGAAAGAACAGGAACCCATATCCTTCCCTGAGTGCAGCAGCTTCGGGAATAATCAGTCCTGCACCAGAAGGCCGGTGAGAAGGCCGGGCTAGGATCCCTCGCGAGGCCCGGGTTTGAAGGGAAACCCGAAGTTGATCTTGACGCCCGTGAAATTGTCCCCGAATAGATAGCCGACCCCGATGCGGGGGACTCGAATGCCAAAGATGACGGGTCTGGGAGTCGTGCCAAAGGACAGACCGACCTCATAGATTCGATCGAGCTCGATAGGTTCCTCACCGATTTGGCCAAAAACCAGCTTGCGAAAGAAGTGCCGGCCGATGAGGTAGACACTCGAGTCGACCTTGTGGCCTTTGACCGAAAAGCCGAGAGGGTAGCGCAAGTCTGCGCCGGCCTCGACTAGAGCGAAATCGTCGTCGTTGAGTCCGTTTGATGTTCGGCTGAAGCTGTATTTCAGACCCGAACCCAGACTCAGCTCCACGGGGCTGAAGTCATGGATATACATCGCCCTGACGGCGGTCGCGGATATCAGTGCTAGGTCGCCGCCCTCGAAGTCTTTGGTGAAACCGAGATCCTGGCGTGGCATGAGCACCCAGCGCTCTCCGAATGGGATTAGTAACTCGGCGGCAGGCACAAATGAAAAGGTTCGAAGGCTGAAATCTTTGATCAGCTCGGCGAGCTCGAGTTTGTAGGTACCGAAGGTCACGGGAAAATGAAGCCGGAGTCCCCAACGGTGATCGAGAGGTGATCTCAATAGGTAGAAGAATGGAATTTTGATCACCCTGACCTGCTGCTCTCCGACATCGTAGCCACCAAAACCCACCTCGTGGGTAAAGGCGTAGTTGGCCAACCCCGAGGCTTCCTCCCCGGTAACGGTCTGCGACCAGGCGCAGTTCGGGACCAACCCAATCAGAGCACTAGCGAGTAACCAAGTAATGAGAAAGTGCACTGCAGGGATGCTACCGTCGAGGTTACGCTAACAGCAATGGCGATGGGTCTATACTGATTCCTCTTATGCCGCACACAGGCACAGCATTGGCCCGCTTTCCGATGTTTCTCATCGAACAGGCAGAGGCCCATGGTTTAGATCGTAAGGTTGTGCTGCGCGAGGCCCATCTGACGCGCAAGGACCTCGATGATCCAGACGCCAGGATTCAGGCGCGAAAAACGATCCATCTTTGGCGGGTCGTCATGCGAGAGCTCGACAACGTGGATTTGGGTATCCGGTTCGGGCAAGCAGTTACAGCGCGAGCCGTCGGGTTGGTGGGTTACACGCTGCTTCACAGCGCGACTCTTGGAGAGGCTCTCGAAAGACTGGTTCGCTACGGCAGCATCATCGATGAGACCTACCCTCCAAAGCTCGAAGTCATAGGAGATCGTGCCGAATACAGCCTCGAGCCGATCCCCGAGCAGAGAGTTACTCTGGCACGCCTTGCCGACTTCGACCTCGTCGCGCACCTGGCCGTCGTACGCGAGCTCACGGGTGTGGATCTTGTTCCGCTCGAAGTTCACTTTCCCTATCTCGATCCGCCGCGCGATCTTTCGGCGCATCGAGATTTCTTTCGCTGCGAGATGTTCTTCGACCAGCCGCTTATCAAGCTGGTACTCAAGAAGGAGCATCTGGCGCTGCCGGTCCGAAACGCCGATCTGGCCCTGGGCCGATATCTCGAGGAGCTTGCGGACAAGGTCTTGGCGTCTTTGGTGCCGGCTGGAGGTATTGCCGAAAGAGTGGAACGGGAGCTGTGGATCGGGCTCAAGGACGGGCGTCCGAATCTCGAGAGTGTTGCGTTCGCGATACACATGAGCCCGCGGACTCTGCAGCGGCGGCTACGCAAAGAAGACACTTCCTTTGCCGAGTTGCTCGATAAGTTTCGCCATCGAATGGCAACGGCACTACTCGAAGATCACGAGCTGGCCATCTACGAGATTGCCTTCTTGCTGGGCTATTCCGAACCGAGCACTTTCTACCGCGCATTTCGGCGTTGGACCGACACCTCGCCACAAGAATTCCGCACTAAGACGGCCTGAACGTTCGGTTTCCCCCCATCTGACGCCAAAACCACGATTTCTGGCGCTCTGGGACAGTGTCGATGTCGCGTTTGCTGACTACTCTGTAGCCAGGTTGAGGCTATGGATATGTCAAAACACGAACAAGAAATATCGATGGATCACTCTCTGGTCAAGATCTGGGATCTGCGCGCCATGAGAAGCAAGCTCGACTGGACAACGGCCCTCTATCTCTTTTATGTCTTTGCAGTGCTCGCTTTTGGTGTCTATTTGTTGACCGCTTGAGGGTGCCGCTGTGCGGGCCGGGTATTGCCTCGCCCTATCGTTCGACACCAGTAACTAGAACCGCGACGGTTTCTTTCTTGTCGATGGGCTGGTAGTCCTGTAGCTCGAGCAGCCCGGCGACCCCCGAGGTGCCGGTGGCGTCGGCCGAGATCGAGGTTGAATCGCGCACTCTGCGGTGGGCCTCTGCGAGCCTTTCCTCGGAGACGACCAATGGATAGCCACCGCTGAAAACCATTCCTTCGATCAAAGCCAGCCAATCATAGGTTTCATCGTCGAGTATTCCGGTGGCGATGCTGTGAGGCTCTTCTTCCCAGGGCCACATGAATTCGGAGCGGTTGGAGGCGGCGTACGCAATCTCCTTGCGTACAACCGACGGCAGTACCTCGTCACGCACGAATTGAGCACGCTCCGGGTCATCACCGAGATGTGGTGTGCTTTGACCCGTTTCCCGATGGTGTTGAAGAAGGACCCGATCCACGAGTTGGTCCCAGGCTCGATAGAGCGGGCTGGCACCCTGTGATTGCACGGTGTGAATAACAGGAATGCGTTCGATCAATCCGAGGTCTCGGGCCTCCTGGAGCCCTTGAATACAGGCGGTCCCCAATGCTCCGCCGCCGACCTGAATAAGAAGTCGATCGAGAGATCGTCCTTTTTCCAACAACTCCGAGACCATCTCCCAGACCAGGGTCTTGCCGCCCTCGATGACCAATCCGTTCTCACTCCCCTGACAGCTAAAAGGGAGCGCTCCTGCGGCAAGAGCCGCTTGAAAACGGTCCATGCAGGGATCACCCGAGACGGAGGTGTCGTCACGAGGACAAGGGATAACCGCCGCACCAAGGGTTGTGAGTTGCCCTACGATCGACGTGTCCGCCCACTGAGGCACGAAGATCTCCAGCGGTTGGCCGGCAGCTCTAGCGACGACGACAGCAGCCAGGGCAGCGTTGCCACAGCTTGAGATGGCCAACCTCCAGGCTAACTCGGTCGCAGCTGGAAAAACACAACGTGCCATTTCCAGCCAGAGCATCACGCCCATCAGATGTCGGGCTTTGTGTGAGCCTGCGACGTTTGCAGTTTCGTTCTTGACCCAGAGATTGCCGGGCCCGATCTTCATCGTGGCTCCAAGCTCGTCTTCGGGGCCAAAGGGTGTTGTTCGAAACCCTGTGCCATCGACCGCGGCTATTCTCTGGTCGAGATGCTCGACCCACCCGACATACATCTCGTCATCGAGCCCCGCCTCCGAGCCGACGATATAGCTGTGAAGCAGCCTCCGGTATTGCAAAAAGGGATTCTCCTGATCCGCCAAGAACAAGTTCCGCATCTCCTCAGCGGTGCCCAGGCCACCTGGATCGAAATAGCGCCTCAGCACATGGTCGATATTGTCGCCCGCGCGGGCCTGCGGGCACCGAAAGGGGTAGGCCTCACCAGCAGGGACTTCGAAGCCACAACCCGAGCAGATCATTTTTGAGGGACTCGTCATGGTGACGATGCGGCCCTCCGGCTCAGGCCTCCTTCTCGAGACCAACCTGCCGGTTGAACTCGGCGATCATGTCGTCCCAGGCGGGCACCAAGTCCAACAGGCCCTTCCAAAACTCTTGACTTCGGCGAGCTTCAAAATCCTCGATGGCAATGCCCTGTTGCTCGACCCAGGTGAAGTAGCCCAGATTGAATATTCTTCGGCGGTCGACCTGGGTCAACTCCAGGAGGTGGTCGGTTGCAACCCCCGCGAGATGCTGGCCAAAGGCCTCGGCGGCGTTGATCGTGTCGAACGAGCCTTGATACCTGGTGGCCAGGACTTTTTCATATTCGCTTCGATAAAGATCGGCGGCGTCGGTGGCTACCGTGATGATGACATCGCTTGGCCCGAGATCTAGGTATTTGGCGAGCTTGATGGCGGCAAGGACATTGCAGATTCCCGAGAGTCCAAAACGGGCAAGCTGTTTGATGGTCTGTTGCGGAACTTGCTGCCTGTCGGCCAAGTAGGCTCGACCCGCATCAGAGTTGAACAAAACAAAGAGCTCATCGGTGCTGTGGTCTGAGATAGCCATAACAAAATCGCAGTTCATGACGTTTTGGATCAACGGGATATGCTTGTCTCCGATACCCTGGATGTTGTGCTCGCCAAACCCGTTGTAGAGCATGGTCGGGCATTCGACCGCCTCGACCGCGACATTGCTCGAGCCATAGTGGGTCTTCAGATAGTCCCCCGCGGCCAGCGTTCCGCCGGAGCCCGTTGCCGACACGAAGGCACGAAGTCGTGTTTGTGGATTCTGCTCGTGCAGATGGTCGAACACCTGGCCCAGCGCCCGCCCGGAGCACTCGTAATGAACGAGGTAGTTTCCAAATTCGCTGAACTGGTGGAAGATGATGTTTTTCGGGTCCTGGTCCAGCTCGGCGCACTTGTCGTAGATCTCTTTGACGTTGCTTTCAGTGCCCTGGGTTCGGATGATGTCTTCCGGAGCGGTAACCCATTCCTCCAGCCACTCGAAGCGCTCGCGGCTCATGCCCTCGGGTAGCACCGCGACGCCACGACAGCCTGCGATGCGAGACACGGCCACTCCGCCGCGACAATAGTTGCCAGTCGAGGGCCATACAGCTCGATGGAGAGTCGGGTCGAACTGCCCGGTAATCAGCCGTGGGACGAGACAGCCATAGCTCGCCAGCACCTTGTGCGCGTGGATCATCGGGAAGCGGTCCGCGGGCAAGGTGACGATCCGCGCTCTTACCCCGGTCAGCGACTCCGGCAACTCGATGAAGTCTGGCCGGCTTCGAAACGCGCCTTCATCGAGTGGGTTGTACCAATGAACGCGAAAAAGATTGAGGGGATGTGGCTCGTCGGGGCTGATGTCACCAAGCTGCGCCCGGATCTCTTCTGGAATCGTCTGCGGTTCGGCGAGCTGGGCAAAGGTCGGTAGAAGAGTTCTACGTTCGCGAAATCTGCGAACACTGTTGTCGTAGACCTCTTGGTCCACGGTATGTGACTCGAGTCCTAGAGTGGGCATACAAGTTCCTCGAAGGGATTGAGATCAGGAGAAAAGTCTTGCATGAATGCCCACGGCTGTCGATGGACACAAACCGTTGCTCGATCTCAGCTACAGCGGATGGCCTCGAGCAATGAGGGGCGGATAGCGTCCTAAGGAGGGTGGATGGAGGTTTCAGGTTCCCGGGTGTAGAGAAATGGGGTGTAACGAACGGGGTGTAACGAATGGGCGTCTCGAGAGACTCTACAAACCAGGTGTAGAAATCCGCGGACCCACCACACCTGTTCTGATAACCCAGGTAGTCTGATTTGAAAGGAGGAACATTTGAACTGCCGTATTGGAGGAGTGTTGCTAGCTGTAGCCCTGCTCTCGGGTGGAGTACTGGCGGGCCAGGAAGAAACCCAGGCCTCGAAGAACAAGGGGCCCTACGAGATGAAGGCCGAGGATGCGCCCCTGGAGTGGGTGCTCGAAAGTTTTCTGAGCATCGCCACTGGAGTCTATGGGGAGGACGACCACGATGCGGAGTCGTATCGAGATTTCTGTAACCAGTACGGCATTGACTCCAGCTGGCGATCGGCGGATCGATTGGGAACCGCTTATCGACAGATTTACAAGGACTATGCCGACCATCTGGCTCAGGCACGCAAGAGCTCGAACTACAAAGATTTGACTGGCCAAGACCCGAACGACTGGAGGACCGAGGCGATTGGCGAGGCGTTTGGGGAGATCTACGAAGAGCTGCGGGCCGATGGGCTCTCTTTGACGTTTGATCGATTCGTCGCGTTGATCGAAAAGCTCCACCGGAGCGGTTTTACTCGGTACAGTTCGGAACCCTTCAACGAGCAAGAGCTTGCACGAAACGAAGAACTTTTCTGGAGCGGTGCAGGGAAGGTCAGTAATGAGGCCGCCCAATATCACCAAGAGGAGGTGGATCGATGAGGTGGGCAGCAAAAGCTTCCTTGTGTCTCTTGACGGGTCTGTTGGTGGCCTCACCGGGCTCGGCTCTCGATTGGGAGGTCAACAGCTACGTGTTTGCGACCGAGAAACCGAACGGGTTCAATTCATCCTATGTTTGGGGTCGGGGCACTCACCAGCTCGCCGTCACACGCGTCAGACTGATTGACAGCATTATTCCGTTTCGATTCAAGATCAGCCACGGTGAGCTGAGGTGGGAGGGTCAGGGGATGGATGCCTGCGCCACACCTTGGAAGTGGGCTTCGGACCAGTTCCTTTTTCAAGAGTGTAGGACTTACGCGATGCAGGCGCCTTGTGACGATGGTGCCTGGACTGCGGCAGTCACCGGGAAGCTCGATTTTCATCCTGCCGGAGGGATCCGCTTTTCGATCACCGTCCCGAACCGGTTGAACTGCGCCTGTACCTAGCGCTTGCAGCAGGACGCACCTAGAGCGCCCGCATGCGCTCCCAGAGCCGAGGTGCCTGTGTCTGGGCCTCGGCTCTGATCTTTCCCATGTCGGCGGTGAGTAGCTCGCCGTCCCCGACGACAAGCTGGCCGTCGACCACCACATGTCGTACATTGCCGTTGTCTCGAACCACAAAATCGGCTGCGCCTCCCGCGGCCAGGGGCGCAAACGAGGCACCGAAGCGCTCAGCCGCGAGTCGATGGCCGGCTGGGAGCCGGGAGAGCGCCACATCGAGATCCTCGTTGTGTGCCCGAGCCTCGACATCCAGCGCCTCGAACTCTTCGTCCATCTTGGCTGGGTAGCCATCGGTACCGAGTGCCACGTTGTCGCTCGCCCCCAGCGCCATCGGATAACCGACCCGGTTGCCGCGGTTCGAGCGCGGGTTCTGTACGATCCACAGACCTTGGGCGGCAGCCGTCTGTACCTGCAACGCGTTGCAGTGCACGCAGTGGGCGAGTATCGAGCCGGGTGGTAGAGCACCGAGCCCGAGCAGTCGCTCCAGGGGCCCGTAATAGCCGCGCAGCGCGGCGTCCTCGTTGTCGGCAAGGTCTTCGGCCACATGGACATGAACAACGGTTCCGAGCTCTTCGACCAGCGCGGTTGTCTCGCGGATGAGATCATCCGACACCGTAAACGAGGCATGCAGGGCACACACGCCCTCGACAAGGGGTCGTTGGTTGGACGAGATAAAGCGTTTGCACTCCGCGAGACCCCGCCTTCCCTCTTCGATGCCGCCATTGCGCTCGGTGGCCCCGTAACAGAGCATGGCCCGAATCCCGATCTCCTGACACGCGTCGGCCAGCACATCGAGCGAGCCTTCGATGAGGTTGGGCGACTCGTGATGGTCGATCAGCGCAGTGGTGCCTGCCAGCAGGGCTTCGGCGGCATAAAGACGGGCCGAGGCGCGCAGCGAGTCCGCATCCAGAGCCCGATCGAGACGCCACCAAACCCGCTCCAAAATCTGCACGAAGGTCTCCGGCGGCGGCTCGGGCTCGGGCATCCCCAACGGAGCCAGGGCGCTATAGATATGGGTGTGGGAATTGACGTCTCCCGGCTCGATCAGGGAATCGGGGCAGGCGATGCGCTCGCCTGGACTGTCGTCTTCTACGGATCCCTCCACCGATGGCAGTTCCACCAATGTGTCGAAGTGTTCGATGCGATCCTCGACTGCAACCAAGGTGCGGCCCTCGCGATCGGGCCCAATAATCAGTGGGGTTTTGGTGCTCACGATAGGCCAATCAGCCTAACAGAGGGTGACAGTTGGGAACATATCCCTGAGCGTCCTGGAATCTGGAAATGGAAGAAAATGCGATATCCTAGAAAAAAAGGGAGGTCACATGCAGATCCGACTAGTTGTTGTAGGTCTAGCTGTAGTTATGCTTATCGCTGTTGTGCCGGCTCAGGCAGGCGAGTCCGAAGCGGAAGCGATGTTCGACGCCATCAAAGCGCTGGAGGGAGATTGGCAGGGAACCGCAGATTTCGAGGGCTCCGACGCTCCACCGGAGGGCCAGGAGATGCCACCGGCGATCCACCAGTTCCGAGTCTCCGCCGCCGGCACCGTGGTCATGGAGACGATGAATCCAGGTACGGACTACGAGATGATCAATATGTACCATCTCGATGGTGACGACCTCATGCTCACGCACTATTGCGCCGGTGGAAATCAGCCCTCGCTGCGACTGGCGGCGGACAAGAGCTCCCCGGAGAACATGGTGTTCGAGTTTGCGGGGGGTACCAACCTCGATCCCGCTGTCGACGAGCACATCCATGGCGCCCAGATCACCTTGGTGGACAACGACCATGTGACCAGCGCCTGGAGCGGCTACAAAGACGGAGCGGCAGCCGGCGAAATGACGGCCAACCTGGTGCGCTCCGACTAGTTCGAGCAGAATCCAACCTCAGATTCTAGGGGACATGCACTTGTTGCGTGTCCCCTTCTGTGTGCGAAGGCTGCCAGATCAGCCTGCTGCGAATCCGTCTTTATCTTCAAGATGCCATGACACACGCTAGAATTCGATTTGTGGGCCGACAGTTCAACATCGTTGTGGAGCGCGATTCGGAAAGAATCTACGTCGCCTCGGTGCCGGCGCTACCTGGTTGCCACACTCAGGCGAATTCCCTCGATGCTCTGATGGAGCGCACTCGAGAGGCCATTGAACTCTGCCTTGAGGTTGAGGGTGAACCCACCGAACCGTTGGATTTTGTCGGCGTCCAAACGATTACTGTTGGCGAATGAGTCGGCTACCCCGGGTTTCTGGAGGGTGGCTCGTTCGCAAACTCGAGCGGCGCTCCAAGGCGAGACGATCGGCCCGGGCCTTCTGACCAAGATCCTGCGAGACATCAAGCTGGAGAAAAGTGATCTCTCTTGAATCTGCACTCACCCTTCAACTGTCGCATCTAGCCGGGCAGGAAATCGTTCTTCTTGCGCTGCGGGGTATTGGGTTGTGTAGTGGCCAGAGGTAGGGACTCGAACGCCACTGGCTCAAGCCATTTCTGCGAGAAGGATTGAGAGGAGAGGTGCGCTCTAACGTAGGAGTGCACAGGAAGTGGAAGGCTGAAAGCGACGGTCAAGTCGACACTTCCGGGTGGGACGCTCCTAACCCTCGAGAACAACTCACTCTCGATGCGAATGAAGGTCAAGAAAAGCGGGAAGGCAAAATCGCTGTTTCGTCGTCAGGGAGGGCTACACCGAGTGAGTGTTCTCGAGTGCCCTGCCTATCGCGAGATGGTCGATTGCGGCTAGCTATCGATCCCACGGATCCGACCCACCGACATCGCCTGCGCCGCGGGGGAGTCCTTCATCGGCAGGACATAGCGCCGTTTGCCATCGAAGGCGGCCAACGCACCGGCGACGGCGCTGGCGGTTGGGACCAACCCGATCTCGCCGACCCCCTTGGCGCCGAAGGGGCCTTCGGGCTCGTGCTCTTCGATCAGCATCACATCGACCTCGGGCATGTCCTTGGCTCGCAACACGCCGAGCTCGCGCAGCTTGAACGTCGCCGGCATTCCGCCGGGACATGGCAGCTCTTCGGTTAGCGCGTAGCCGAGCCCCATGTGAACCGAGCCCTCGACCTGGCCTTCACACAGCGCCGGGTTGATGGCCCGGCCGACATCGTGCGCGGCGACGACCCGTTCGACACGGCCCTTTTCGTCGAGAATGCAGACCTGGGTGGCGAACCCGTAGGAGGTGTGGGTCTTGATCTTCTCGACTACCTGACCCGGCGCCGTGGTGTCGTCGATCAGGACATCACCCTCGTAGACCCGGCCAGCGAGAGTCTTCAGGTCGGCTAGGGAGCCGACGCCGTCACTATTGGAACCATCCAAATCGGTCTTGAGCTTCTCGGCCGCCTCCTGCACCGCGCGGCCGCCGAGAAGGGTGCCACGCGAGCCGGTGGTCTGGCCACAGTCTAGATCGAAGGTGGAATCGACCTTGGGGTGGAAAGTGTCGGCGGGAAGCCCGGTGACCTCGACCGCGCACTGGATCAGAACAGTAAGCAGCCCCTGCCCCATCTCGGTAAAGCCGTTGTACAGACTCACCGTGCCGTCGCTCTCGACCACCAAGCGCGCCTTGCCCCATTCCGGAACTCCGTTACCGATGCCGCTGTTTTTCATCCCGCAGGCAATGCCGACAGCGCGGCCGGCTTGCCGAGCTTGGTAGTAGCTTTCCTTGACCGCTTCGAGCGTCTTTCTCACCCCGACCGATTTTTCCAGGATCTGACCCGTAGCGGTCATATCGCCCACGTCGACGACGTTGCGCCAGCGCATCTCCCAGCCATCGAGACCAACCTTCTCGGCCAGCAGATCGATGGCGCCGTCGATCGCGAAGTGCGCTTGGTTGGCGCCAAAGCCCCGCATCGCGCCACAAGGCGGATTATTGGTCATTACCGCACGAGAGACCACCGAGACATTGGGCACCCTGTAGGGCCCGCAGGAGTGGCCCGCTGCCCGCTCGAGCACCTTGGAGCCCACCGATGCGTAGGCGCCGGTATCGCCCGCCATCTTGGCCTGGACCGCGGTCAGATGACCCTCTTCATCACACCCTACGGTGTAGTGCATGGTGATTGGGTGGCGCTTGGGGTGCAGTCGGATCGATTCTTCCCGGTTCAGTGTCAACCGTACTGGCTTGCTTGTGATCTGGGCCAATAGCGCGGTCTGAGCCTGGATCGACATATCCTCCTTGCCGCCAAACGCGCCGCCGTTGGGCACCAGCTCGACCTCGAGTTGGTCTCTGTCGATACCAAGCACTCCTGCGACCTGGCGACGATCATCGAAGATCCCTTGACCCTGGCTGTAGAGCCGGATCTTGCCTTCCGAAGTCGGCTCCGCCAGGGCGCTTTCGGGTTCTAGATACAGATGCTCGATGCGCTGGGTCTGCCAGGTACCGCTGACCACATGGGCGCTGGCCTCGAGCGCCGCCTTAGCGTCGCCCCGCTCAACCCGGGTCACGGAGAGAATGTTGTCGTGGTGAGGGTTGACCTGAGGGGCACCTTCAGCGCTAGCCGTCTCGGGGTCGAGGATTGCCTCGAGTATTTCGTATTCGACCTCGATCAACTCGATGGCCTCGCGTGCGGTGTGCTCGTCTTTGGCGGCCACCGCGGCCATCACATCACCGACACAGCGGGCCTCTTCACCCGGGGCGACAAAGACCGGCCAGTCCGGGTAGAGCAGGCCGACCCAGCGATCCCCCGGAACATCGTCGGCTGTTGCAATGGCGACAACTCCTGGATGGGCGGCAGCCTTGGAGGTGTCGATGCTGATCACCCGGGCACGAGCATGCGGTGACAGCAGCACGGCCCCATGCAACATCCCGGGCCGCTCCATGTCGTCGACATAGGGTCGATCGCCCAGCACCATCTCGGCGCCATCCCAACGAGCCAGACTGGCGCCGACTCCGCCGTCGCTCTCGATCTGTGGCGTAGCCTCGCCCCTCTTTGCAGCAGCAATGAGCTCGACGGCGTCGATGATCTTCAGATACCCGGTACACCGGCAAAGATGTCCGTTGAGACCCTTGGCGATCTGCTCACGAGTCGGCGACGGGTTCTGATCGAGAATGCGTTTCGTTTGAAGAGCAAATCCTGGGATGCAAAAGCCACACTGCAGCCCCGCGGTGGCGACAAACGACTGGGCGATCAGCTGCCGTTCCTCCTCGGCCAGTCCTTCCAGGGTCAGAACCTCTTTCCCCTCCACCTTCGCCGCCGGCACTACACAGCTCACCTTGGGCAGACCGTCAATCAGGACCAGGCAACAACCGCACTGCCCCTGGGGCTGGCAGCCATCCTTCGGTGACAAGATCCCACACCGATTCCGCAGCGTCTCGAGCAGGCTCTCGCCCACCCGAGCGGTGACACTGGTCTCCTCGCCGTTTAGCTGAAAGCTTACGTTCTGTGTGCTCACGATAGGCTGATCAGACTACCAGACAGGGGACATGTCCCCCTACGCTCCGGGATAAAGGACATGTACTCGCTACGTGTCACGCTTTCTCCGAGATCGTGTCTCCGTCTCCAACTCAGGCTCAGATTCAGATTGCCCCTGCTTTCGCCTCCTGAATTGATCGATCAGGACTTTCTCGGTCAATGTGGATAGCTCATCGGTCGAGAGTTCACACAGTTCCTCTATGGCCTGCCGTAGCATCTCAAACCACGCGCTGCATTTCTCACACGACTCGATGTGTTGTTCGAAAGTCGCTCGGTCTTCAGGAGGTAGCTCATCCTCCAGGTACTCGGTGGCAAGAGTGCGAATGTCGAGACAATTCAACGCTTGCAAGCCTCCAATCATTACTCCGGGTTAATTCGGCCCGAAATCTCTAGTAACCAACTGACCCATAGTAGCTTACGCCCGTTTTGAGCCATTGCAGAAACGGCGAATTGTGTGCGGAAAACTGGCTATTCAGCGAATTCCAAGGGAATGGGTATGGCATCCCTTGGAAGACGAGACCGCCGATGGCTTGGACCCCGGGCCCAATAGCCCAAAGCGATCGTGTTGTCATCGCGTGAGCAGCGTCGGTTCGGGAGAACATCATGAAGGCGATAACGCAGTACGAATACGGCTCGCCGGATGTCCTGAAACTCGAAGACATCGACAAGCCGGCTGTCGATGATGACGAAGTCTTGGTGCGGGTACGCGCGGCTTCGGTCCATCCGGACGTCTGGCATCTTGTGAGCGGGCGGCCCTACATCCTTCGCCTCATGGGGGCGGGGCTATTGAAACCCAAGTACCGCATCCCTGGCACGGACATGGCCGGCACCGTCGAGTCCGTGGGCAAGAACGTCACGCAGTTTGGGCCGGGTGACGCGGTATTCGGTGAAACCACCGTCGCCCATGGATGGACTACCGGCGGTGCCTATGCCGAATACGTGTCCGTCCGAAACGACCAACTGGCGCTGAAACCCGACAACATCACGTTCGAACAGGCCGCTTCCGTACCCACCTCCGGGTTCATAGCCCTGCAGAATAT
The DNA here is from genome assembly GCA_964195975.1 of uncultured Polyangiaceae bacterium. Taxonomy (GTDB): domain Bacteria; phylum Acidobacteriota; class Thermoanaerobaculia; order Multivoradales; family JAHEKO01; genus CAXMQZ01. The sequence goes on from CAXMQZ010000079.1 coordinate 40,143, forward strand.
CCGCGGAGGGAGCCAGGTACTCTCTGGGAGGAAGGTGTTGGTCAACGGCGCTGGGGGCGGCGTGGGTGCCCTCGCCCTTCAGCTCGCCAAGGCCTACGGAGCGCACGTGACCGCCGTGGACAGCACCAGCAAGCTGAGCATACTCTGCTCACTCGGCGCAGATCACGTCATCGACTACACGCAGGAGGACTTCGCCCGAAGTGACGATCGATACGACCTCATCTTCGATGTTCCTGGGAACCACCCGTTCTCCGTCTGCAGACGCATTCTCGAACCCGACGGAAGATACGTGTTGATCGGGCATGAGGGTTTCGGCACGACAGGCACTCGTGTCCTCGGAATCTTCCCTCAGTTCTTCAAGCTAGTGTTCCTCTCCCGTTTCGTGAAGCAGCTGCGAGGTCCGGGTATTCCGCGGCCCAACAGGGAAGAGACGATCGCCGTTTTAAGGGAGTTCCTCGAGGCCGGAGCAATTACACCGATTGTCTACCGAACCTACCCTCTGAACGAGGCCCCCAAGGCCATCCGCTATCTCGCGGAGGGTCATGCGCGAGGAAAGGTCGTCATCAGGATTTGAGGGGTTCCTCACCAACGCCCCAACACAACTTCGAATGGCGACTTGGAGTGAATCTTCAGCGAGTCGATCGGCATCGCCACGCGGGAGAATCGCGTAAACTCAGTGCGTTTTCGAGATCTTGCTGCGCTGGCTTCAGCTCTCTGTCTGCTAGTATCAAGAATCATTGAAATCAAGATGAAGTCGCGATCTGCCGCGATTGTCTCGGCCGCGCCGGGAGCGCAGTCCGATCTGGTTTGACCTGACAATAGAACCGTGAAGGAGAGGGAACTATGACTACCACGAAGAGAGTGCTTATCGGAGTATCTATCACCCTGGTGGCCGTGATGTTCTATCTCTGGGGACACTCAGACGGACGTGGAGGCAATGCGCCAGGGCTCTTGGCAGAGTCCTTCGCCGCTGAGAGCTCGCCGGTGATTTCACCCGTAGAGTCACGCGACCGTGATTTCTACGCGCCCAACAGCGAGGACCTTGCACCGGACGAAATGCGGCTGATTGCCTGTGGCACTGGCATGCCCACGGCGCGCCCGAAACAAGCGGCCTCGTGCTGGCTACTCGAATTGGGGAACGGTGACAAGTTTATCTTCGATGTCGGGACCGGATCGGCAGAGCGCATCGCCGCTCTTCAGATCCCCTACAACTACCTCGACAAGGTCTTCCTGAGCCACCTGCACACCGACCACTTCGGTGATCTGGATGCATTGTTTGTCGGCGGCGCGCTGTCCGGCCGCCAGGGACCGTTACGCGTTTGGGGACCGAGCGGCGATACACCGGAGAGAGGCACGAAGTACGCGCTGGATCACTTGTACAAGGCGCTTACCTGGGACCTCGATGGCCGCAAGGGAATCACCGATCCACGTGGATACGTACCTTTTGACGTTACCGAGTTTAACTACAAGGGTGTGAATGAGATCGTGTATCAGGAGAACGGCGTCACGATTCGGAGCATCCCGGCCATCCACTCCCTGGATGGTCCGGTGAGTTTCATCGTCGAGTGGAACGGTCTCAAGTTCGTGTTCGGAGGTGATACCTATCCGAACAAGTGGTACGCGGAGTATGCGAAGGATGCCGACCTGGCGATTCACGAGTGCTTCATCACCGTGCCGGCCATGATTGACAAGTTCGGGTTCACACCACAAGGCGCTCTATCGGTGGCTACCCAGATCCACACCGCACCTGAAGCATTCGGCAAGATGATGTCGATCATCAAGCCGCGGATGGCGGTGGCCTATCACTTCTTCAAAGATTGGGACACCACACCCGACATCAATGATCGCATCCGGACGACCTACGATGGTCCGCTGAGCCTTTCCGTGGACTACATGGTGTGGAACATCACCAAGGACGATATCCGCGTACGGATGGCAGTTGTTGATGAAGACGTCTGGCCACCTCCGGCCACCAAGGAGCCGCTGGTGCCCGATCCAAGCCTCATGATTCCCTATTCGGACATGATTGTGGGCGGCAAATACGACATGAGTGACGTGATTCAGCCCATCTATGACGAGACCAACGAGAAGTATGGACTCAACGAGAAACAAATGGACTAAGTCTGGCTCCTCTTAAGCCAGCAGCCATTGCTGACTAGCAAAGCAATCAAGCCGCCGGGGAAAGCGCTATCGCGCTTACCCCGCGAGGGATAGCCTAAAAGCGACCATCTCCTGGGCGTTTCGAACCAGTAGGAGGTCGTCGATCAGCACCGGGTGGTTCCAGGTCTTGCCTTCGACCGCCGGGATCCGTGCGAGCTCCTTGAACGCCTCGGGGGCTGCCCCGACCAGCGCCAGCTCGCCTTGCTCGGACAGCACTAGCAGCAAGTCCTGGTCGGGCAACAGGATGAGCTGGCCGCTGCCGTAGCGTCCGCCCTTCCACTTGCGCTCGCCGTCATCGATATCGATCGCCGCGAGAATGTTGCCATCGAAGCCGTAGGCATGACCCTTGTGGATGACGAAGTCGCTGAAATAGGGCTTCAGCCGGATCGAGTCCCAGCGCTCTTGGGTAGTCCAGCCGCCGGGTCCGTTTGCTACCGCGACACGGCGCAGGCCGGTGGTCACGCCGCGGCTCAGCAGAAGGTCGCCGTCGGCGGTGAGGGCCGGCTGCACGATGCGGGTGCCGCCCGGCCACTCGTAGTCCCACAGCAGCGTGCCATCGGATGGCGCGACGCTGATGGCGCCGGTGATGCTCAGCAGCAGAATCTGTTCGACTCCGTCGATGGTCAACAGATGTGGCGAGCTGTAGCCATCACCGCCGTCCGGACCAAACCAGCGCGGCTCACCGGTAGCGAGATCGTAGGCGGCGAGCTTGCCGGCGGCGGCGACGATGACGACATCTTCGACCACCAACGGTGAGCTCGAGAATCCCCACATCGGGACCTCTACCTCGGTGTCGGCTGCGACGTCACGTGACCACACCACGGCACCGTCACCCGCGTCGAGCGCGTTCAAGGTTCCGTTCCCACCGAATGTGTATACGCGACCCTCGCTCAGCGTCGGCGTGGCGCGCGGACCGGCGCCGGCATTCGACTCCCAGAACCGGGTCGGGTCGCCGTGTCTCCAAATCGGCTCGCCGGTAGTGACGGTGTAGCAGGAAACGACCTCGTCGTCACCGCGCTGCTCCTGAGTGTAGAGGCGGTCGCCGTGAACGGAAAACGACGACCAGCCCGGCCCGATCGGCCGGCGCCAGAGCTCGACCGGTGGCGATGCAGACCAGTCGGTCTCGATCTGTGTGTCCTGGACATGGCTATTGCGATCAGGTCCGCGAAAGCCGGGCCATTCGGCTGCTGTTTCCGGCGCTACCGGAGACGACTGGAGTGCAGCCGGCTCGTCGGCGGCCTGGGCCAGAAGTCGCTCCTCAGGCGTCTTCGACCACCGCCAGGCGAAGTCCGAACCGCCGCTATTGCTTATGCCGCCGGTCCGCACCAGCGTCCACACACCGCACCCAACCAGGATAGCCGCCGCCATCGTCACCCACCGAGCTCTGCCTGCGAGGTTGCGAGTGGTCACTGCCCAGATGACAAAAACGAGGGCCAATACCGGGACGGCGTAGATGAAGTACAAAAACCCCATCCCAGCCGTCGCCATGGACTCGTGTAGGAGTGGCGGTGTCGCAAACAGCGCAACGGCCATCAGGGCGATGGCACCCAAGCGTTCGGACCAGGCTGCCCGGCTGAAAAATACCCACCACACCACGACGAGAAGTCCGCCGATGAGTCCCCCAAGCATGGCGTACTGCCCCTGGTCGGGAGCGATGACAGGTAGGAGGAACCAGTTGAGCCACATCAGGGTCACGATGACCACGCCGGGCCATAGCCGGAGCGGCTTTCGAGGAGTCGGTTTGTCGGTCTGTGTGGATGTCATATCAGTCCCTCCGTGTTGTCTTGCCACTTGGCCCCTGGCTCTTCGCTCTAGGCACTCTGGGTGCTTTTGGCACGACGCTCAGCTCTACGCCTCGAGGATTGGATATGTTTCGTTGTCAGCCACCCTACTATGTACGCTTAGCGGCTTCTGGCGAGACGGTTAGTCTCGTCACCACCTTCGGAGAACTCACTGGTCCAGAGAAAGGACTGATCGGTGAAGAAACCCCGAACAGATCTACTCCCATCCTTCCGGCAGATCCCCCTGACGCTCGAGGCGACCTTGTGATGTTTGTTGTTCGTCAGTGAAAGTCATCGCGACAGCGGTGCCGTCGTCTCCGAGCTCGAACTCCACGGTGACCGGCTCGGGCTGAAAGTCGCTTACCCACGCTTGCTCAAACTCGGTGTCCGATAGCGTCTTCATGTGCCAAGGCGCAACATCACCGAACATGGCGCCAATTGCCAGGTGGCCAGGGGGAACTTCTGGCGCTTGCTCAGCGTACTTCGAGCGCACCGCCTCGGTCACGAACCACTGACGGTTCGGTGTGTTTGGATTCGCGTAGAGACCGTAATAGCGTTCCGGATGGTCGAGCGGCTCGCCCAGGGTGGGGCTGGCGTCTGGGTTCGCATCCGCTGATGTGGCGGGTGCTTTTTCATCGACCGGGGCTTGGGCGACACTCGTCTCGCCCGGTCGGGGCTCACCTGAGTCCCTCGACGCCAGGGCCGCTCGATTATCAGAGCCACCACAGGCTGGGAAAACAAGGGATGCGAAGAGCAACAAAACGATAAGCTTGGGCGATCCGAGTCCGAGCAAGATGTTCTCCTTTACGAGATCTGTTTTGGGCTATACAGGCCACACTCTGTTCATCTTCCCACGGCAGAGGGGAGATTCGATGAAGACTATTTTGAATCCCAAGTACCTTCAACCGTTCAATCTAGGGTAGGCGGCAGATGAAATTGCAATGAGCGGCGCGTGGCTTTTTTGGGGTCTGATGTTCGGCGCAATCGGGCTCGGTTTGTTCATATATGGCCGCAAGCAAAAAGCGGCTGTCCCACTCGTTTGTGGATTGTCTCTCATGATCATTCCGTACTTCGTTTCCAATATCTTTGTTCTTGTTGCGATCGGGTCGATACTGATCGTAGCTTGCTACTTCATCCGAGCCTGAACAAAGCCTATCGGGACCTGGTCCTCAAGGTTGAAAGCGAAGGTGGGCGGCTCCTCAGACTGGAGCCCGAAACGCTGGAGAATCCTCGACCCAGTGACCGCAATCCAGTATCCTCCTCGTCCAATCCTGTTTCGAAAACTCGAATGTAAGAGGGGGGAGTTATGAAGCAAAATCTACTCAGCCTAGCCGCCGTCGCTTTGCTCGCTGTGAGTTCCAACGCTCCAGTGATCGCAGCAACAGAGATGCAAGCGACCGACCGCACCGTTTTACCCATTCCCGACCCCGAGTACGCGAAGATCACGGAGCTGGACGCGCGAAATGCGATGGCACCTCCACCGCACCTGATAGGAGCTCCTGAACGTGCGCCCAACGTCGTCATCGTGCTGATCGACGACATCGGTTTCGGGGCCTCGGCAGGATTTGGTGGCGCCATCCAGACACCGACGTTGGAGCGCCTTGCGCAAGACGGCTTGAGCTACAACCAGTTCCATACCACGGCGCTGTGCTCGCCTACCCGGATGGCAATTCTGACCGGCCGCAATCATCACTCGGCCAACACGGGCTCGGTTATGGAAGTGGCGACTGCTTTCCCAGGCAACAGAGGCCAGCGTCCTCTGAGTGTTGCTCCCCTTGCCGAGATGCTGCGATTGAACGGCTACAGCACTGCTGCCTTTGGTAAGTACCACGAGACGGCGCCGTGGGAGGTGAGTGTGTCCGGCCCGTTCGATCGCTGGCCGACGGGTTCCGGCTTCGACAAGTTCTATGGTTTCATCGGAGGCGAAACCAATCAGTTCGCTCCAGTCCTCCACGATGGCACTGCACCGGTCGATCTACCCGACGATCCCGACTACCACTTCACCACCGACATGACTGAACAGGCGATAACCTGGGTGCGTACCCAGCAGTCGCTGACGCCGGACAAGCCCTTTTTCGTCTATTTCGCCACTGGCGCCACACATGCGCCACACCAGGTTCCGGTGGATTGGATCGACAGGTACAAGGGCCGGTTTGATGACGGCTGGGATGTTTACCGAGAACAGACCCTGGCGCGGCAGATCGAATTGGGTGTGGTACCGCCGGGCACCACGCTTGCGTCGAAGCCAGCCGACATTGTCGACTGGAATTCCCTGTCCGCCGATGAGAAGCGACTCTACTCCCGCCAGATGGAGATATTTGCGGCCTTTGCAGAACACACCGATCATGAGATTGGTCGGCTGGCTGATGCCATCGAAGCGATGGGGGAAATGGACAATACTCTGTTCATCTACGTTTTTGGTGACAATGGCTCCAGCGCCGAAGGCGGGCTCACTGGCACATTCAACGAGACCACCGCGCTGAATGGCATTCCCGTCTCTGTCGAGGAGCAGCTTCCGAGCATCGACGAATGGGGTGGTCCGACCTCCTACCCCCATTTCCAGGCGGGCTGGGCTGTGGCTACCAACACGCCGTTCCAGTGGACCAAGCAGATCGCCTCGCACTACGGCGGCACGCGCAACCCGCTGGTCATCCATTGGCCAGAAGGCATCAAAGCCAAGGGCGAAATTCGCTCACAGTGGCATCACGTCACAGACATTGCACCGACCGTGATGGAAGCGGCCGGATTGCCGTTTCCGACTTCGGTCAATGGCACGGTTCAAAAACCCTTTGAAGGGGTCAGCTTGGTCTATTCATTCGATGATCAGGATGCTGCCGATCGACACACGATGCAGTATTTCGAAATGTTTGGCAATCGTGCGATCTATCATGAAGGCTGGGTAGCCGCCACGAAGCATCGGACGCCCTGGGCAGATGCACCGGACGGACCACTCGACGAAGACACTTGGGAGCTGTATCACGTTGCCGAGGATTTCAGTCAAGCAAACGACCTGGCTGCGTCGAACCCGGACAAGCTAGCAGAACTGCAAGATCTCTTCATAGAGGAAGCGATCAAGTACGACGTTCTGCCACTGGATGATCGTGTCTTCGAGCGTTTCAACGCCGCAATTGCCGGCCGGCCGGACCTGATGGGTGACCGCACGTCGCTGACGTTGTATCCAGGCATGACCCACATGACGGAGAACGCCTTCATCAATGTGAAGAATCGGTCTCACACGATCACTGCGGAGGTCGAGATTCCACCAGGGGGAGGCGAGGGCGTGATTCTGGCCCAGGGAGGGCGCTTTGCCGGCTGGAGTCTTTACATGAAGGATGGCAAGGTTTCTTACGTTCACAACTGGGTTGGCAAAGAGCGCTATACCATCACCACGCCGGAAGCTCTGCCCCCCGGCAAGGCAACGATTCGGTACGAGTTTACCTACGAGGGCGACACCCCCGGTTCGGGTGGTACCGGAACGATCTTTGTCAATGGCGACAAGGTAGCCGAAGGTCGGATCGGGAATACCACACCTTTCCTTTTTTCCGCTGATGAGACTGCGGATGTGGGTGTCGATGAAGCTACCCCGGTCACCGAAGACTATGCCGAGGGCGACAACGAATTCACCGGTGCAATTGAGACGGTGACTGTGGAGTTGAGATAGGGGCGAGACGCACCCGTCGGGTCGGCAGACAAGAGTAGCCGAGGAAATTGGCAAAGGGACGTGGTCGTAGGGTGGTTGCCTAGACAAGCACTTCCGCAACGACCATGAACGGCCCTTTCTTACTGGAGCGACCCATGAAGTGGGTCTGTCCAATTTGGAGATCCTCGCTTTCTAGGAAGCTCTTTAGTCGTTGCTCGTAGTCGCTCTCAAAGGGGAGACTGAATCCAAACGTTTCGCCGGTGTACTCGAGAGTCCTCTTCCCGGCAGCTTTCTTTCCTATCTGGACGAGTCGGTCGGCATACAGGTCAACGACGATGACGCTTCCGGGTGCCGATTGGGCCTTCATGTCTCGGAGAGCACGTCGCACGTCTTCCTCTTGTAGATAGAGGGTGACACCCTCCCACAAGAAGAGCGTCTTCTTGCTCACGTCGTAACCAGCGGAGAGAAGCTTCTGGAAAGAGTCATCTTTCTGGAAGTCCACGCTGACAAAAGTGACGTGTTTCGCCGAGACGCCTGCCTTCTCGAGGCTCTCCTTTTTGAGGCGCTGAGTGCCCTCCTGGTCCAACTCGAAGATCCTGTGCCCCTTCTTCACAAGTTTTCCCAAGGCGCGGGTGTCATAGCCAGCGCCCATGAGCACAACCTGGTCCACGGTGTCGACTGCGCGCTCGACGATCGAGTCAATGTAGATCGTGCGCGAGATGACCAAATCTCGGAGGTCCTCTTTCCCAGGCTCTGCCACTCGCGGGTAGCCGAGGGTCTGACCTGAGAGGCGATGATAGATCCAGAGGGGAAACAGAGCGAGCCACATGCCTGCCGGGGAGTAGTTCGGCAACGTATTGCCAAGCCTCATCGTGGCCGTATCGTCGCGCATCTCAAAGACGTGCATTGTCCATCGCCCACCCAGGACCTCGATTCCCGTTTGGGAAACACCGAGCCGTCGACTGACCACCATCTGCTTGTAACCGACGAGCACCATGCCCACCAGCAGGAGGGGAAGGAAGGCGATCTGCAGCGGTACGAAAAGCAGTAGAGCGATGATCCGCATAGCGTTGCAAACGCTACCACCTCTCACCTTTTGGTTCCCGCCAGAGCAACCTTGCTTCCCCGATTCCGTAGAGAAGGGCGGATTTAGGAACCCTGGCGCTCTTTGCGCCCTCCCCTCAGTACTTGATAGGAGATTCCCAATGCGTCCTTCACTTTCACTTCGTTTCAGCCTTATCTTTCTTCTCGTAGTCGCCGTTACGGGGGGTCTCGCAGCCCAGACCTTGACGACGCCGCCAGGAGGTGCCAACCAACGCTCGACCGTAACCCAGTACATGGGAATGGTCTCCGTGACCATCGACTACAACAGCCCCGATGTCACCAGCCCCACCGGTGACGACCGTACGGGCCACATCTGGGGCGAGCTGGTGCCCTGGGGGATCGCGCCCAATCCCTTCTTCCCGGGATTCGGTACCGCCGAGGAGATGCCGTGGCGGGCAGGCTCGAACCAGAACTCGACCATTACCTTCTCCCACGACGTCGAGATCGAGGGCAAGCCCCTCGATGCCGGTACCTACGCTCTGTTCATGGCTCCAACCGAGACCGACTGGACGATCATCTTCAACAAGAACAATTCCGCCTGGGGCAGCTTTTTCTACGAACCAAGCCTTGATGCGCTGCAGGTACAGGTTACCCCTGAGAGGACCGAGTTTTTTCGTGAATGGCTGACCTACGAATTTGACGATCGTCAGCTCGACTCATCCGTGGCGGTGCTGCATTGGGAGAACCTTCGCGTGCCTTTCCGGGTCTCCGTCCCGAACATGACAGAGCTCTACCACGACACCATGGCTGTTGAGCTCACCGGCGTCCCTGGCTTTTCGTTTCAGAACTGGGTCACGGCCTCGCAGTGGGCTGCCGGACAGGACGCCTACCACGAGGATGCCGTTCTCTGGGCCGACGCCGCGATTACCGCTAACGCGGGTTTTGCGACAATCTCGAACAAAGCCCAAGTGCTCAACCTGACCGGGCGCAGCGACGAGGGTATGGAGGCCTTCGAGCAGGCCATGGAGCATCCAACAGCTTCCACGGTCGCGATCCATATGGCCGCCCGTGGTCTGCAGGGGCAGGGGGACATGGAGACCGCCAACTTGATCTTCCGCAAGAATTACGAGGCCAACCCGGGCGAGTGGCCGGTCGACTTCGGCATGGCCCGTGTCTATTCTCAGGAAGGCAACTTCGAGAAGGCCCTGGAGCACGCCAATGTCTCCTTGAAGATAGCTCCCGAGGGCCCCCAGAAGCAAAACCTGGAAGCCCAGATCGCACGCCTCGAGAAGGGCGAGAACATCAATCCCTGAGGCGGTCCCGCCTTGCGAGCGGCCTCCGGCATCGGAAGCTCGAGCAACGTAGCCAGCGATTCACGCGGCATCGGGCCCGGAACGACATCGCCACCGACGACGATCTGATCGACATCTACCCGCCGGATCTCATCCAACATGGCCTCGAGAGCCGGGAGATTGCCGTGGATGTCGTAGATGGCAGCGACGCGCATGGCTAGGTTTGTCCCCGAATTGGCGACGTCGGACCCGCCCGACGATACCAGCAGGTGCCAGGCACGCAGGCTTGGGTGTCGCCGAATGGCATAAACCGCTAAGATGCCCCTGACATGAAGAAGCTAATCCCCCAAGTACTCATCCGCCGTCTAGGTTTGCTCGTCGTGGCAACGATTGCCGTTGCCATCTTAGGCACCTTGACTCCTGCTGCGGCCGCGGACTCCCTCGGAAAGCTCATCTGGGTCGAGCTGATCACCGAGGACGCCGCGACAGCAGTATCGTTTTACGAAGGCCTGCTCGATTGGAATATCGAGAAGCGAGAGAGCGGTCCTTACGTCGTTTTCTTGGATGGCAAACCCATCGCCAGTATCAGCCAGATCGATAGCCGAGTCGATGAAAAAGAGGCGCAGTGGCTTGTCGGGCTCGAGGTCGAAGACCTCTCTGGGTCCGTCGCTGCAGCCCGCCGGCTTGGTGCGACGATCCACGAAGGTGCGGGTAGCAAAGAGGGCTTTGCCAAATACGCGATCATCGAGGATCCGGAGGGTGCCCCTGTTGTACTTCTGGATCCTGAGAAGCCGCTTGGTGGTGAGCGCGCCGCAGGGGCCTGGGTCTGGGCGGAGCTCTGGACCGACGACCTGGTGGCAGCTGGCAAGTTCTACGATGAGGTGATCGGTTACGATCGCTCCGAGACCGATCTGTCGGGCCAGGCCTATCCAGTGTTTGAGATCGACGGTGAGCCCCGAGCCGGGATCGTCGAGATCGAGGACAAAGCTGTCGATCCGATTTGGGCTCCATACCTTGCCGTCGAAAACGTGGCAGCAACTGTCAACAAGGCGAAATCACTTGGCGGGCGGGTTCTTCTCGAGCCTAAGCCTGAGAATCACGATGGCCGGGTGGCGCTGCTTGCCGATCCTACCGGCGGTGCCTTCTTCATCTATCAGATCGAGGCCGGCTCATGAAGAAACTGATTCGATCGAGTGTCCTGATTTTGGTGGTGGTTGCACTCCTAATCGTTGTCGGCTCGTGCAGCGGCTACGACGGAACGACCAGTGTCTCGTATGGAGTGGGCTACGGCTACGGTTCAGGCTACGGATATGGCTCCGGTTGGGGTGGCGGGTGGGGTGGAGGCTACTATCCCGGACGCCCGATGGGTCCCTACTGGTAGAGGCTGACTCCGCGACTTCGACACTCCAGATCGATTTTGGCGAGCGAGCGTCGCGGGGTCATGAGCACGAGCTGGCGAGTCTTGGCCTGATCGCTCGTTGCGAGTGTGACGATAGGCGTGACGACGAGATCTGCTCAGTAGTAAGCCGAAACGATCTCGTGGAACTTGGGAGAGTACTTGGGAGTAAATCGCTCACAGGGGTCGCCGGGATACCGCCGATGGTCGATAAAACCACCATTGGTGAAGTCGAATACAAGTATTCGCCCATCGATCGTGCAGATCTCGAAGCCGTCTCGTGAGCCGAACCGTTTGTATCCCAGTTGCCTCCAATACCCCATCCAAGACCCTGCGTCGCCGATCCTGCGGTTTCCCGGGTAGCAACGCAATATCTAGTCTCGAGTATTCTGCCAGGAACCTCCCACCGAGATAGAAGGCCAGTGTGGCAGCGGCGGATTTTTCTCCCAGCTCGCTCTTCCAACCACGTCCCAACCTCACCAATGAGAAAGAGGCTCTTCCTCGGGGCCGATAGCCGCCGCACCTGATCGCGAGACCGGGGCTGTACCAGCCGTAGCTGTGAAGCAACTGGTCTTTCTCGGTCAGGTGGTGGAACAGGAGAATCTGTATCCAGAGCGTCTCACTGCCGGCTGTCCTTGAAGGCAGTCTGCCAGCTGCAAGAACCTCCACCTAGATGTCGTCTCAATATGCAGGAAGTGTTGCCGTGGTCGGCAGGTGAGTCATGAACAGCGCCGTCGAGTTGAAATGGCTATAATAGCTAAATGATACGAGCCACATTGACTGAAACCAAGAATAACCTCAGCGCACTGGTTGATCAGGTGCGTCATGGGGAGAGCATCCTCATTCTCGATCGGGGCCGTCCAGTAGCGCGGTTGGAGTCGGTGCTCGAGGGTGATTCGGCCTCGGAAGGTCGTTTGGCACGCCTCGAAAGGCAGGGACTGGTGCGCCGCGGGGTCCAAAAGAGTCTCAGGGACTTGGTAAAGAGAAGACCACCCCGACCACAAGGCGGCGCGAGTGCTCTCGACGAGCTACTCGAGGAGCGTCGAAGCGGCCGGTGAAATTCTGGGATAGCTCGGCGCTCGTGCCACTGCTTGTGGAAGAGGAGCTAACCGATCGAATGATCGAGGTCTACGACGGTGACCCTGAGGTTGTTGTGTGGTGGGGCACCCAGGTCGAATGCGCTTCGGCTCTGGCTCGAGTGGAACGCCAGGGAGCCTTCGACACAGCGAGCGCATCCGAGGCCTTTGCCCGACTAACCTCTTTTGCCGAAACCTGGCATGAGATCGAACCTGGTCGGGCGGTACGCGAAACCGCTCAACGCCTGTTACGCGTACATGATTTGAGAGCTGCAGATTCCTTGCAATTGGCGTCCGCCTTCTGGGCGTCGGAGGTACACCCATCGACGCTCCAGATAGTCACTCTCGACGATCGTCTTGCCCAGGCGGCTCAGCGCGAAGGATTCGACGTTGTAGACCGTCAGGTGCTGGCTCGCTCCGATTAGGCTCAGATGCGATCGAGCTCGAGTCTTGCTGTTGCTTGCTTGGCAACTCCGCTGCCGCCATTCGATCGATGGTACCGTTGATCCGACATTCAACTACAGTGCGTTGGCAACCAGGCCAGGCACACCATTCTGAGGAGGATTAGGTTTGAGCGAGCTACATGTAATTGCGCGTTGCAAGATTCATGAAGGGAAACTCGAGGCGTTTCGCGATGCGGCCGCTGGCTGTCTGCGGAGCGTCCAGGAGCAGGACACGGGCACCAACCAGTACGACTGGTTCCTCAATGAAGATCAGACAGAAGCCATTGTTCTCGAGAGGTATCGCGACTCCGACGCGGTCCTGGAACACATCGCGAACATGGGCGACATCTTCGGCGCTCTGCTGGAAACCTGCGACCTGTCGCTCGAAATCTTCGGCGAACCATCACCAGAGCTACGGGAAACGGCAGCAGGCCTCAGTCCGCAGATATATGCCTACTTTCAGGGCGGCAAGGGCGACTGAGTATCGCGATGGTGTTCGAGGAGCGTTTGTGCGAATGCTGCCAGCCCGGCGACGATCATGCGGTGTTAGCTTCTGCTCGAGCTTTGATGCCCAGGAGGCACTTGCGCATCATGATGATCTCGAAAGCGTCCAGCGTGAACTGTGAAACCACCCCAGGGGCAGTCCACCGGAGTCGGGTCACCAGTCGTGTTCTCTCCCCACCGACATCGTAGAGTCCCCAGGCCCAGGTCGCCATGCCGTTGGATTCAAAGACGAGTAGCAGGTTTTTGTTGGGCTCGAGAGCGACCACCTCGGCATCGGTGTCGTCGCTGAGAGGCATCCAGTCGCCGATCTTGAGATTCTGGTACTCGGGTAGGATTCGCTCGGCACTCGGAACGCCATCGTTGTCCAGAATGTCCCAGCTGTAAAACCCGGCCTTCTTGTAACCCATCTGTACGATCCATGGCCAGATGCGCTCCGCCGGTGCATTGATTGTCACCGCTCGCGTCGCATTGAAGGTTGGTGTCTCGACTAGCTCATCTCCCACCATCGGACGAGCGACTTCGTCTGCTGTCGCACCCCAGGTCAGCTGCCAGGGACGGTAGACAGAATAGAAAACACCAGCGAAGGCGAGCAGAATCACCGCCGCCAAGAGTGCAATTCGCCCGACGCTTCTTACCGTCATGATCGAAAGCTTGCCACACAAACAAGGGTCAGAAGAAGTGCCCATCCCTTCGGGTCATGTCCCCAGAGCTCCCCCCCGCTAGAGTCCCCGGCTCGAATTGAGTATTCTGACGCCAGTGTCGGACATCCTGGTCAAGAACGGTGAGATCGTGACCGCGCAGAAGCGGTGGCCGGGAGACGTGCGCTGTCGCGGGGGTCGAATCGTCGAGCTCGGGGAAGGGCTCGAGCATGTCGCTGGTGAAGAGATCGTCGATGCAGCGGACCAGTTGGTTTTGCCCGGTGGCGTCGATCCGCATGTACATATGTCGCTGCCGGTAGCGGGCACCGTTTCGTCGGATGATTTCGAATCGGGCACCGCCGCGGCCCTGGCAGGCGGCACTACAACCATCATCGACTTTGTCCACCCCGAACGGGGCCAGGACTTTCTCGAAGCCCTCGCCGCAAGGAAGCAGGAGGCCACGATAGCGGTGGCCGACTATGGCTTCCACATGGCCGTCACCTGGTGGGGCGAGCAGACCGCCGAGTGGATCGCGTGCTGTGTGCAGCAAGAAGGCATATCCAGCTTCAAGCTCTACATGGCCTATCTCGATGTGGTGGGTCTGGGCGACGACGACATAATTCGCACGCTCGACACGATCTCGAAACTCGATGCGTTGGCCATCGTTCATGCCGAGCAGGGCGAAGTCATCGAGCATCTCCGTGACAAGTTGTTCGCCGAGGGCAAGACCGGTCCGGAGAGCCACCCGCGCTCGCGCCCACCAGAGACCGAGGGCGAAGCGACAAACCGCATCGCCACCTTGGCCCATCAGACTGGAGCCCCGGTCTATGTCGTTCATGTGACCTGCCAACCGGCCATCGCGGCCCTGCGAGCTGCGGAGTCCCACGGCTGGCCGGTTACCGGAGAGACCTGCCCGCAGTATCTGCTGCTCGATGAGTCGGTCTACGACAAACCGAACTTCGAAGGTGCCGCCTACGTCATCGCTCCACCGATCCGAACCAAGGCGGATCAAGAGGCCCTCTGGCAGGCCCTGGCCGACGGTACGCTCGAGGCTGTCGGTACCGATCACTGTCCCTTCAACTTCGAGGGGCAGAAAGAGCTGGGGCGCGACGACTTTCGCAAGATTCCTGGTGGGGCGGCCGGAGTGGAGCACCGGCTATCGCTTCTCTACTCCCATGGCGTTGGACAGGGGCGGATAGACCTGCATCGCTTTGTCGACTTGGTTTCGGCCGCTCCGGCAAGGATCTTCGGGCTCTATCCTCGGAAGGGAACGATCGCGGTCGGATCCGACGCTGACCTGGTGATCTGGGACCCAATGGCGACTTCGACCCTCTCGGCGAGTACCCATCACCACCACTGTGACCGCAGTATCTTCGAGGGATTCGAGGTGACCGGTCTTCCGACAACAGTCGTGGCAAATGGAACGATCCGCTACCATGACGGCAGTCTTCGAGTCGAAAGAGGAGCCGGACGCTTTCTGAAACGCAGCTTGGCCGGTGATGCGAGCAGCGGTGAACCGACCCGATGAGTACAGCGAGTGAGCATT
Organism: uncultured Polyangiaceae bacterium; assembly: GCA_964195975.1. Classification (GTDB taxonomy): domain Bacteria; phylum Acidobacteriota; class Thermoanaerobaculia; order Multivoradales; family JAHEKO01; genus CAXMQZ01. Next base: position 55,663 of record CAXMQZ010000079.1, read on the forward strand.
GTGATTGAGCTGAGAAGATGAACTGGCGAGGCGATCAGGGGCACAAGACCGAGAAGGGCCCCAGTAGTGGCGGCCACCTCGGTACCAGCCCACCCCGACCCGACGGCATCCCCAAGGCGTCGGGAGCTTTCCAGTACGCGGATGACTTCGTGCTTCCCGGTATGTACTGGGGAGCTACTCTGCGCAGCCCTCATCCCCACGCCCGAATCAAGTCGTTGAAGTGGAATCCCGACAAGGCTCCGAAGGATGCGGTGTGTGTCACGGTGGCGGATCTTCCCGGTCCTAACGGCGTGAAATTGAAGACCGATGACTGGCCTATTCTTGCCGACAGCGAAGTTCAGCACGTTGGGGAGGCGGTTGCCCTTGTCGCGGCATCCACAAAGCTAGCGGCGCGGGCGGCCCTCGACGCGATCGACATCGAATACGAATCGCTGACACCCATCCTGGATCTGACCGAGGCTGACAAACACCCGCCGCTCTGCTCGCTCGAAATGAAATCGGGCGATATCGACAAGGGATTCAACGGCTCCGATCAGATCGTCGAAGGAACTTATCGCACCGGGTACCAGGAGCACATCTATATCGAGTGCCACGCGATCACCTCGTGGTTTGAAGACGATGGGACCGTGGTGGTCAAAGGCACGATGCAGTGCCCGTACTTTGTCCACGCCTCCATGGTCCACGGGTTGGCACTGTCGGAAGACAAAGTACGCGTCGTTGCCACCCCGCCCGGAGGTGGGTTTGGTGGCAAAGAAGACTATCCGTCGATGATCGGGCTCCACGCGGCTCTGCTGTCGAAGGCCTGCGCTCGACCGGTGCGTATCGTTTATGACCGCCACGAGGACATCATTGCAACGACAAAGCGCCACCCGTCGGTAGTGCACCGACGCGCTGGTGTCGACAGTAAGGGCCAGCTTCAAGCCTTGGACATCGAGGTGATTCTCGATGGGGGTGCCTACACGACTCTTTCGGAGGTTGTTCTCTCTCGTGCGGTGCTCCATGCGGTTGGACCCTACCGATGTCCGAATGTCCGCATCCGGGGCCGAGTCCTCAAGACCAATACCGCTACTAACGGCGCATTCCGCGGCTTTGGCGCGCCCCAGGTGGCCTTTGGTCACGAACGTCAAATGGATGAGATCGCTCGCCAAATGAATCTCGATCCGTTGGAGGTGCGTCTGCGCAACGTACTGGAGGAGGGCGATCGACTTCCCACAGGCCAACAGCTTGATGACAGCACCGCGGGCCGTCTTTGTCTGGAGACCGTGGTTGGAGAGACCAATTTTCAAAAACGTTGGAAGGAGCTCGAAGACAGACGTGCCAACGCTGGCGATGGCGAGCTTTTGCGGGGTATCGGTCTGAGTCTCTATTTTCACGGTGCCGGGTTTACCGGGAACGGCGAGCGGTTCCTGAACTCGGAGGTAACGGCTCGGCTACTCGAAGATGGTCGGGTCGAGGTTCTGACCGCGGCGGTCGAGATGGGCCAGGGATGTGCGGTGCTGTTCCCGATGCTGGCCTGCGAGGCCTCGGGTCTCGGTGTGAACGACGTGGTCATCTCGGAAGCCGACACCGCCGAGGTCCCCGACTCGGGTCCTAGCGTTGCCTCGCGCACTTCGATGATCGTCGGCAGCCTGCTGGGTGCGACAGTTCGCGATCTGACTGAGAAGGTTCTGGCCTGGTGGGGGCAAAAGCACAACGGGAGTGATCGACCCGAGATCGCCAACGGCAGGGTCAGCGTCGGCGATGACAAGACACCTTTTCGCGACATCGCCAAGCAGTATCTCGACAGCGAAGGATCGCTCGAGGTTTCCAACCACTACAAGCCCCCGGAGTGGCAAGTTTTCGATGACGAAACCTACCAGGGGGTGGCCTATCCGACCTATGCCTGGGGTGCCGATGTCGTAGAAGTCGAGGTCGATCCCGACACCTTGGCGGTTCGACCGACCAAGGTGACCGCGGTTTGCGAGGTCGGGAAAGTGCTTCACCCGGCAATGTGCCGGGGCCAGGTCGAAGGTGGAACGTTGCAGGCCCTGGGCTGGGCGCTGATGGAAGAGGTCAAGCTGGAGAATGGGCGCTATCTGAACGATCGATTGGCCACCTACATCATCCCGACCTTCAAAGACAGCCCCAAGATCGAGGTTCGACTGCTCGAGAAACCCTGGAATGGCGGTCTGGTCGGCGCCAAGGGTGTAGGTGAGTTGCCGATGGATGGTGGCGCGCCCGCTGCGGCATCCGCGATCGAGAATGCGACCGGTCTGAAGGTCGACACGATACCGGCAACGCCCGAGCGACTCTTCGAGTGGAGACAAGCGGGAAGGGCGACAGATGAAGTTTGAGCTCACGGTCAACGGCAAGAAGGCCAGTCTAGACACAGACCCGATGGATCGGTTGCTGGATGTGCTTCGCGAGCAGATGGGTCTGACCGGGACCAAGGAAGGCTGCGGCGAAGGGGAATGTGGCGCCTGCACTGTATTGGTCGAAGGCGAGCCGGTTCTTTCGTGCCTCATACCCATGATTCAGTGTGCGGGAATCAAGCTCGAAACCATCGAGGGAATCACCGGCACCAAAGCGCAGCAGTTTCTGGAGAGATTCGTCTTGACCGGAGGTGTCCAGTGTGGTGCGTGCACACCGGGCATCGTGGTCACGGCCTGGGCGCTGTTGAAAAACAACCCTCACCCGAGTCGAGACGAGGTAGAAGAGGCGCTAGCCGGCAACCTCTGCCGTTGCACCGGTTACGAAGGGATCCACCGAGCCTTGGTCGATGAAAGTGCTGCGGAGGATGAACCGAATTGATTCCGACTTTCTCTCCCAATTCGCTCGAGGAGGCACTACAAAACCTCTCCGATCATCCAGAGTCGCGCCCGATCGCTGGCTGCACGGATCTTCTCGTCTGTGAACCCGAGGATCGTCTCGAGCGATGGCCCGGAGTGCTCAATCTGCGCAATGTGCCCGAATTGAGAAAGATCGGCAGCAAAGACGGCGTTCTCGAGATCGGAGCCACCGTGACCTTCACCGAGCTCCAGCGATCCGATCTGGTCAAACAGCATCTTCCGGCCCTTGCCACTGCGGCATCGGAGATCGGCGGCAAACAGATTCAGAACCGGGCCACTCTCGGAGGCAATATCGCCAATGCCAGCCCCGCAGGGGATTCACTGCCGGTTCTCCTCGCACTCGAGGCGGAGATCGTGGCGGTCAGCAAGGACGGCGAACGGACCATCCGCTACGACGAATTTCATACCGGTTACCGGCAGATCGCTCTCGAGCCGGGTGAGTTGATCGGAAGGGTTCGAGTACCGTTTCCTGAACCCGAAACGCAGCAGTTTTTCTGGAAGGTCGGAACCCGTGAGGCCCAAGCCATCAGCAAGGTGGTCGTAGCGATTGTAGGTCGTGTCGATGACGGGAAGCTCGCCCACTATTGTCTCGCCGCGGGCAGTGTGGCCGCTACACCCATCCGCCTCGAGGAAGTCGAGAAAGCCGTCCTGGGTCGTCCCGCCGACGAGGCGACCGCCGAGCTCGCTGGAAACATTGCATCCGAGTCGGTCGACCCTATCGACGATGTGCGATCGACGGCTGCCTATCGCAAGTTCGCGCTGCAGCGGGTAGTCCGTCGGCTTACGCTACGACTGTCGCATGCGGGCTGAGACTGCTGGACATGCCCTGGGGCCCGAGGCCCACAAGATTCAATTGGAAAAGACCGACCGCCAGCCATGACTAGAAACCGCCAGATTCAAAACAGTTGTTGCACCGGTACACTCTCGCTAGCTCTGCTGCTGATGATGGTTGCTTGTACCCCGGATTCGACGCAACTCGAAAGTACCGGGTCTAGCAACTTGGAGTTGGTAGGACCAGCTGCCGACTCGGAGTCTTTGGTTGTGGTCGGCGGCACAGTCGTCACCCTTGACGATCGAGACACGATTATCGAGTCGGGTGCCGTGGCTGTAGTCGATGGCCTGATTGCAGCCGTAGGCTCGGAGGCAGAGCTCCTCGAGCAGTTTCCCGAGGCGCGACAGATCTCGGCACACGGCGACGTGATCATGCCCGGTCTGGTCAACACTCACACCCATGTTCCGATGACGCTATTTCGAGGTCTTGCCGACGATCTCGAGCTGATGGATTGGCTCGAGAATTATATTTTCCCAGCCGAAGCTGCGTTTGTGGACGAGGAGTTCGTGCGCTGGGGTACACGGCTGGCCTGTCTGGAGATGCTGCGTGGAGGTACGACAACTTTTGTCGACATGTACTTCTTTGAGGATGCGATTGCAGAGGAGGTCGAGCGCTGTGGCATGCGTGCTCTGCTCAGTCAAACGCTGTTCGATTTTCCGGCCCCCGATAACAAGACCTGGGAGGAGATGATCATTGCGACCCGAGCTTTTGTCGGCCGCTGGCACGGACACTCGAGAATCACTCCGGTCGTGGCACCTCACGCACCCTACACGGTATCGGCCGAGCATCTGGTGGAGGCATTCGCATTGGCAACCGAGTTGAATGTGCCGATGAACATCCACCTGGCAGAGGACGAAGACGAGGTTGTCACCATCAAGGAGCAGACCGACATGACCCCGGTCCAGTATGTAGACAGTCTCGGGATTCTCGACGACCGGGTGATTGTCGCCCACATGGTCTGGCCAAGCGAGTTCGAGATCGAGATCCTGGCCGCCAACGGCGTAGGCGTAGCTCACTGTCCTCAGTCCAACATGAAGGTCTCCGCAGGAATCGCACCGGTACCGGAGATGATTGCAGCCGGAGTCGCGGTGGGTCTTGGCACCGATGGAACGGCCAGCAACAACGATCTCAATCTCTGGGAAGAGATCGATACCGCTGCCAAGCTACACAAAGTCGACACCCTCGACCCGACGGTAATACCGGCTCGTGAAGCGCTCCGCATGGCCACGATCGAAGGGGCTCGTGCGATCGGGCTCGAGGAGCAGATCGGCTCTCTGGAGGTTGGCAAGAAAGCCGATCTGCTCATCGTCGGCACCGATGGCTACCACCAGCAGCCCTACTACGATGTCTATTCGCTCCTGGTCTATTCGACCAAAGCCAGCGACGTAAAGATGGTGATCATCGATGGTGAAGTCGTGATGGACAACGGTGACGTACTCACCGTAGACGCCGACGAGGTGATCGCAAAAGCGTGGGAGTATCGCGACAAGATCGCCGCTAGTGGTTCAGCAGATTAGCCCGATCTGTTCACGAGAACGTGGTGCTACGGTTCAACCCTGAGCCTACCGGTCACCATCTGGCCGGAGGGTAGGTCCTGAACGGTGACAGCTATGTCTTGTGCGCCCTGTCGCAGGGTAACTGCGAAGCTGTGGCGAAAAATGACTCCAGCTGGCGGTTCCGTGCTTAGATGTTGCTGCAATGGCATCGCGGGTAGATCCCAGAAGGCCGCCCGGTTGTCGAGCGCGGCAAGGGTCAGCTCCAAATCAACATCGAAGCCGTCTTCTGCCGGCAGTATGGTGATCGAGTCCACCGGGATCTCGATCTGTAGATCAACCCGCATCAACTTCTCCGGTAGATCGGCGATCTCTCCGCTGGTGATCACCAGCGCGGGCTCGCGAAGATCGTCGACAATCAGAGCCTCTTCAGTCGCCATCCTGGCCTCGGTTTGTCGCGACAGATCGGTAAAGCTCTGACGGGTTCGAACCTTCAGCCGCCGATCGCGTGGGAGGAGCTCGATCTCATGTCGCTGATCGTCGGCCTGGCGATCGACTTGGAAACCGAGCCAATAGTACGAACGGGTGTCTTCGACGACTCGCTCCAGAGCCTCGAGCCGCAGATCGTTGATCAAGGCTCTTCCACCTGTTTCATTGGCCAAAAGGCGTAGTGAGCTCTCATTGTCGGATTCTCGAGAGAGCGCGGCTATCGTCGAGCCAGACCGCTCCATGGTGACGTCAGCACCGAAGGGTTGCGACGATACACCGGGAACATCGACCGGATACAGAGTGTAGCCGAGGAGGTTGGCCACGTCGGAAAGTGGCTGATAGAGCTCCGCCCCGCGGTCGTATCGAAGGAAGTCGTTTAGAGAGTCGAGCCGACTAAAGGTAGCTGCTGCTTCGGGATCCATCGGTGGACCTCCCTCACCCACGGGTGAGCCCGGAAAGCGGCCAGGTGTCGTCCCGGCCACAGAGATAGGCCCAGGGGGAAGGATTTCGTAGGGCCAGCCACCTGCGAGCAACAGCATCACTTTTCTACCTTCGGGTCTACCCGCGACCCGAAGAGAAATCTTTGCCGCAGTGAGAACGTCGTTTATCTGTTTGTCGAGGCGTCCTGCGTCGTCCCTGGGGTCAATGGAGTTTCTACGATCGGCTTCTCTGAGCGCCCCCTCGGCACCGCGCCGTTGGGCACCCAAGAGTGCCTGACGAGCAACCTCTTGGGAGTCGGACCAGCTGGCAAGCATCTCCAGTCTTCGGCCGTCGAAGGCGGTTATTGCCATCCGATCTTGGGGCTCGAAACTGCTCATCTGTTCAGCCAGTCTTCTGAGTACGGCGTCACGTTGTCCGCCCACAGTGAACAAGTTGTCGATAAAAATCAGATAGTTCGTCGCGATTCTGTCTTTCGGTGCTGCATCATTCTCATGGACACTCCCGGGTGTGCTGCCGCCAGCGTCGTCTCGAGCAGAAGCGCCTTCTTTTATCTCGGTAAAGAAATCGATCGCGATCTCTTCGCCATCGACCAGGAGCTTGAAATCGTCCACCGTCAACCCCGGAACGCGCTTCTTGGATTTTCCTGTCACCACGGCTTCGAGATTGATCACCCGAACATCGATCACCTCACCAAACGTCTCGACGGCATCAGACTGAGCCGTCAGTGGCACAGCGACGCCACAAGCAGCGATGACCACGAGCCCACAGAGGCTGCGCCATGCAGGTGACCCGAAAGAGACTAGGGACATGACTCCTCCCTTCGAAATCGGTGATTGGCTGGAAATGCGTCACCAAAGATGTAGCAAGAGCTGTGCCGACGCACGTCACCCAGCCACGATGCGCCAGACCTGGGCGACCGTGAAGCAGATGATGAATCCCATAAACACTGGCAGCAGGGCTGCCACCGTGGTCCACTTGGCGCTGCGGGTCTCTTTCCAGATGGTGTAGATCGTGGTCGAGCAGGGATTGTGGACCAGACTGAAAAGCATCAGGTTGACCGCCATCAGCAGCGTCCAGCCGCCGGCAACAAGGAGCTCCGCGGTCGCGCTCTGAGAATCGAGCTCGAACATGACGCCGTCTCCGGCTCCACCCGAGGCTCCGGTCGCCATCACGGTCAACATCAGAATGGTTGGAATTACAATCTCATTAGCAGGAATCGCCACGATGTACGCCAACAAGATCAAACCGCTCAGACCCAATAACCAGCCAAAAGGCTGCAGAAAGTCGATCACGTAGGTCGCCAGACTGATTCCACCGATCTCGATATTGGAGACCAACCAGATCACGGCGCCGGCCGGGATGGCGAATATCACCGCTCGCCAAAGAATAATCAGGGTGCGGTCGATAATCGAGGTGTAGATAGTCTGGAGTATGCGGGGTGGTCGATAGGGCGGCAGCTCGAGGTTGAAGGTTGAAACTTCGCCTCGCAGCACGGTACGCGACAGCAGCCACGAAGTCGCAAAAGTGAGGATCACACCGAGCACCGCAACACCGACTACCGCGAGAGCCGAGATCAGACCACTGAGATAGGCAGGAGCCAAACCGCCGAGAAAGATCGAAGCGATCAAAATCTGGGTCGGCCAGCGTCCGTTACACAATGCAAAGTTGTTGGTAATGATGGCGATCAGTCGCTCGCGTGGACTGTCGATAATGCGGGTAGAGACAATCGCGGCGGCATTGCAACCAAAGCCCATTGTCATGGTCAAGGCCTGTTTTCCGTGACCGCCAACGCGCCTGAACATACCGTCCAGGTTGAACGCTACCCGCGGCAGGTAACCGAAGTCCTCGAGCAAGGTGAAAAGCGGAAAGAAGATCGCCATCGGTGGCAGCATCACGCTGACTACCCAAGCAGTGGCCAAGTAGATGCCATCGATCAGTAGACCGTCGAGCCACCAGGGCATGTTGATCGCGGCCGCAGCAGATTTGAGCACGGGGTGAAAGTTGTCGATCAACAGTGTGGCCAGCATCGCTGAGGGTACGTTGGCACCGGCAATGGTGATCCAGAATACGACGGTGAGCATCAGCAACATCAATGGGAACCCGAAAACGCGACTGGTTACGAGCCGGTCGATGGTGCGGTCCCAATCGAAGCGAGGCTTTTGACCATCACGGGTCACGGCCCGATCGGCCAGGCGGGCCGCCTCGGTATAGATTGCCTCCATCAGTTGGAGATGGAAGTCCTTTCCGACACTCCATCGGAGCTGATGAGCGGTCTCGAAGATGATCTTGGGGCCGAATTCACTCTCGGCTGGCGCAGTGAGCTCTCCACTCGCGGTCGATTCAGTCTCCTGCAACTCGGCAAGCTCTCCTGTGCCGATGGCTTCGGCGATGGTTTGGTCACCGTCGAGAAGTCTCAACGCAACCCACGGCGCGTTGTCCAGGTCGGGGTAGACCTTTTCGATGACCTTGGCGAGAGTTTGGACGCTTTTCTTCAGAACACTGGGCAGACCACCGATCCGCTTGGGTTTGCAGACCACCTCGCCCTTGGCGACTTCTGAGATGGCCCGATTGAGCTCGTCGAGGCCTTCGCCATAGCGCGCCGATGTGGGGACCACTGGAACCCCGAGATCTCTGGCCAGCCGACGATCGTCGATCTGAAGGCCCTTTCGTTTTGCCTCGTCCATCAGATTGAGACAGACGACGACACGGTCGGTGATCTCGAGCACTTGCAAGACGAGGTTCAGGTTGCGTTCGAGTCGGGTGGCATCGACCACAATTACCGTGACATCGGGCTTGCCAAAGAGAATGAAGTTGCGGGCGATCTCTTCATCGAGACTCGACGAAAGGAGCGAATAGGTTCCCGGCAGATCGACAAGTTTGTAACGATTCTCGCCGGTTGAGAAGCCGCCCTCGGCCCGAGCTACCGTTTTACCCGGCCAGTTTCCGGTGTGCTGTCGCAGCCCGGTCAGTGCGTTGAAGACGGTGCTCTTGCCGGTGTTGGGATTGCCAGCCAGGGCAACGACATAGTCCCAGTTCTTCATGTCGACGCCCAGCTTGACGAGGTTGGCCACGTTGTGGGCCGGACAGGTTGCACAGTTTTCGGGAGATGGATGACTCATGGATCTACTCGTCGTTTGGGCCCGTTCAAGCGGAGCGCTCAATCTGAATTTGATCAGCCTGGTCGTTACGCAGAGCGATGACCGCGCCACGGATTCGATAACCGGTCGGGTCACCGGAGGGGCTACGTATTTCAGCCTGTACTTCAGTACCAGGAAGAAGCCCAAGGTCGAACATCCGCCGCCGCTCACGGGGTCGCAGATTCGGCGATATGGCGATGACCTTGGCGCGATCGCCGATATCAAGAGACGAAAGACGCTCGAAGGGACCCACCATCTCGACCTCATTGGGCAACGGGATCACCGACAGATTGGCTGCCAAGACCGGCGCCAGAATATGCTCCTCGGCATCGGCCTCGAAACGGACTCGCTGCGGCGAGACTTCGTTGACACGAACTCTCATTCCTGGATGCAGACCCGCGGCGACAATCTGGGCGTAGATCGCATCGGGTTCGTCTTCGATGTGGACGATCTCTCCAATCTCACCCACAGGCATCTGAGAGAGAGGTCGTCCCTCGGGTGGGCGGATATCGCCGTCTACAGTCGGGATCGGATCGCCGTGCGGGTCGTAGACCGGGTGCCCCATTCTGGCCGCGAGATCCTCGGTCTCCGACTCGGTCATGGTGTGCTCGCGCAGCTCGGCTTCCTGATGCCAGAGCGAAGGTTCGTAGCCGGTCTCATCTGAGAGGTGTCGCTCCCAAATACGGTGTGTACGAATCACGCGTAGGGCGTAGCCACGGCCCTCGGCGGTGAGCTTGTAGCCGCCATTGTCTGGGGCGATCAACTCTTGAGACTCGAGTTGACCGAGAACCTCGGCCGCTCGGTTGCCCGAGATTGAGAGAGTCCCCGAAAGGCTTTGCAAGTTGGCAAGCTTGCCGGTGTACTCGCAGTCGAACAGATGCTTGAGAGCATCTTCGGTCAGAACCCGCTCGTTGGCTCGAAAAGCTCGGCGCAGACGCCAGAAAAGACCGCGGTCTGGCCAAAAAAAGACAACTAGTCCCGCGAACAAAGCCAGGGCAGCCAGCAGGGCAACGGTTGGATTGGTCATGATCGACCTCGAGGAGGCCGGGCATCCCGCCATTTGAGGAACAGAGGCAGGATGTGGTTTCCGACGGGTCCCGGTCTCAGTTTTTAGAGTACTCTAAAACCCGTCAACAGGTCAAGGTACTAGTATCCTTTCGAGGTGAGCTTGGATAGGTTGTCGAGGGATTCGGCCCCCCCGCCTGGCCTGTTCATCGGTTTGGTGGGATTTGCCGGCGTGCTGGCCGCACCGGTCATTGCCTTGGCGCCACTGGGTCTATCGCGAGCGGCGGGACTCGTCCTTCTGGTGGCAGGTCTCGCGATCCACCTGACGATTCACAGGAAATGTCCCTCCTGGCTCGCGGCGGTTTGTCTTACTGCATCCATCGCTATCTTGCTGGCGCCCTCGTTGGCGCCGATGGCGGGCCCACCGCTGCGCACCCTGGCTGTCACCGTACTGATGGCCACGTGGTGGATGACCGGCGCGATCCCGATCCCCGCGACGTCGCTGCTGCCATTGGTGCTTTTCCCTGTGCTCGGGGTCATGACCGCCGGCGAGACTGCGGCCAGCTATGCTAACAACATCATCTTTCTCTTCATGGGTGGCTTCATTCTGGCGCTCGGCATCCAGCGTTGTGGCCTCCACCGACGCATCGCGCTGCATATTGTCTCTCGCGTTGGCACCAACCCGGAGCGGATGGTGCTGGGCTTCATGTTGGCAACAGCCCTGCTATCGATGTGGATCTCCAACACCGCCACCGCGCTTATGATGCTGCCGATTGGGCTGGCGGTCATCACCTCGATGAGGGAGGTCGCTGGTGGCAAGGGTATGGGTGGATTCGCACCGGCGCTTTTGCTCGGTATCGCCTACTCGGCATCCATAGGAGGCCTGGCCACCCCGATCGGAACACCGCCAAACATGTCGTTTCTGAGAATCCTGGAGATTCTCTATCCGCAGGCCCCAACCATCCCATTTGGTCGCTGGTTCCTGAGTTTTCTTCCTCTGGTTGTGATCATTCTGCCGGTTGCGTGGCTGCTGCTGACGCGTGTAGTTCACAGGCTGGGTAGGGAAGCCGTGGGAGCGGGCAGGGAGCTGATTCGGCAGGAACTTCTGGGTCTGGGGCCTATGCGCCGGGGCGAGAGACGTATGCTCGGAGTGTTCTTGGCCACGGCACTTCTGTGGATTACTCGGGCCGATCTCGAGGTAGGTGCCATGAGTATTCCGGGATGGGCAGGTCTTGTGGAAACAGGTTTGGGTCTGGAGTACTTTTCGGGCTATCTGCACGATGCCACGGTGGCGGTGGGTATGGCTCTCTTGCTCTTCCTTATTCCGGGCGACCGCGATGAGAAAGGGAGAAGCCACATGTTGATGGATTGGGAAACTGCGGTGCAGCTTCCCTGGGGAATTCTGCTTTTGTTTGGCGGTGGGTTCGCCCTGGCCCTGGCCCTGAAGGAGTCGGGCCTGTCACTGTATCTTGGCGAGGCGTTCGCCGGGCATGTGCAGGGTCTTCAACCGATTCTGTTGGTGGTGGCGGTTTGCCTGCTGTTGACGTTTCTCACCGAAATGACTTCCAACACCGCCACCATCGAAGTCATGTTGCCGGTGTTGGCGGGAGCTGCTGGAGTCATGGGGGTCAATCCACTGTTGGTCATGATTCCAGCGACGCTGTCGGCTAGTTGTGCCTTCATGCTGCCTATCGCCACACCACCCAATGCAATTGTCTTTAGCTCGGGCGAGCTAGAGATGCGTGACATGATTCGCGCCGGTCTTGTGCTCAACCTGATCGGAGTGGCCCTGATTACGCTGTACTTCTACTTTGTCGCCTCGCCTCTACTTGGAATCGACGTAGGGTCGGTGCCAAGTTGGGCTCTGTTGAGCGACATGGTCCCGTTGGGGACCCAGTGAGCAGAGCAGCCCCGTAGGCCGGTCGAGGAATGTCAAGAGCAAAACGAAATATCGGCAAATACGCCCGAAAGATCCGCAACCGTATCGGGACAGCGGCGATTGATGGTAAGAGCGATGAGGCGTTGCGCGGCTACGAGCTCTACCCCTATCTCAAAACCGACGGCTCCTTTGACTACGAGACCTATCGGCGGATCCAAACCGAAGGGAATCGGCGAAAGCTCGACCAGGTCTGGGTGCTCGAGGAGAATATCGAGTTTCTATCGGCATACCTCTCGCGACAGTTAGAAGATGTGAAATTCGGCATCTGTCACGGCACCCGCAGGGGCCGCGAGCAAGAATGGTTTCGTAAGTATCTCGGGTGTGAGGTGATTGGCACCGAGATCTCAGATTCTGCCGGAGAGTTTCCCCACACGATTCAGTGGGATTTCCACCAGACCAAACCAGAATGGATCGATGCTGTCGATTTCATCTACAGCAATTCGCTCGATCATAGCTACGACCCTGAGAGCTGTTTCAATGCGTGGATGAGCTGTGTCCGGCCAGGGGGACTGTGCATTCTCGAGCACAGCTCCAAGCATGATCCCTCTGGTGTCAACGAGCTCGACCCCTTTGGAGCGCACATCGCGATGATGCCCTACCTGATTACCAAATGGGGTCAGGGACGCTACGGTGTCCGCGAGCTGCTAGAGGCACCGGTGCAAGATGAGTCGGTGGCGGATCTTTCGTTTCTTGTGATCCAGCGGCACTAGGGACCGACCATTGTCGTCAGCGATCTCTTTGACGGGCTCAAGTGCAACGTTATGCGTCGTCGACATCTTCGGCCTGTCGTGAGAGAAGCTCCTGGACATTTGTGGCGTACTCTTCCGGTACTAGCACCTGAGAGGGCAGGATGCCCGATGCGCTCTCGTCGCGGATGGCAAAGGGAATGTTCGCTCCATCCAGCAACGCAGTAGCCGATGACAAAAGGGTTGGATCCGAGGTCTCGAAAACCATCACAAAAGGCTGGATATCACCGATCGATGGCTTGGTATTCTCTGCTTTGTCGAGTTCGGCAATCAACGGGATCTCGCATTTTGGGCAGACTGCGATCTCAGCTTCAAATACGCCACGACAATTTGGGCAGAACATGATTGTCTCCTCTTGGCTCTGCGTAGTCTATCGGGAAGAGCTCCAATTGGTATTCGCAGGCCCCCGTGGTCCTAGTATCCTTGGAGATGTGAGTGATAAGAATTGGCGGAGTCGGTATGCGAGCAAAATCGCGACTGCTGAGAAGGCGGTGGCCACGGTTGGTGCGGGCAACCGAGTTTTCATCGGCTCGGGAGCTGGCGAGCCGCAGACCCTGGTCGAGGCTCTTTCGGCCCGGGAAGACTTGACCGACACCGAGATCGTTCACATTCTGACTCTTGGCGTGGCAACATATGCGGAGCCTAGATTCGGCAGCCGCTTTCGCCACAATGCCTATTTCATCGGACCCAATGTTCGCGAGGCGGTCAACGAGGGGCGAGCCGACTACACACCGATATTTCTCTCAGAGATTCCGAGACTGTTTCGCTCGAAGCGTATCGTGATCGATGTCGCGATGATCGAGGTCAGTCCGCCCGACAGATTTGGTAACTGCAGCTACGGAGTTTCGACCGACATCGTCAAATCTGCTGCTGAATCCGCTCATTGCGTTGTAGCCGAAGTAAACGAACAGATGCCACGGGTCAATGGAGATTGTTTTATTCGAGCGAATGCAATCGACCTGATGGTACCAAGTGATAGACGGATCCTCGAGGCAGTTCAGGGACAACCGGACGAGCTGTCGAAAAAGATCGCCCGACACATAGCCAACCTCATCGTAGATGGCGCCACTCTGCAGCTCGGCATCGGCACTATCCCGGATGCCGTCCTCCACTATCTGAACGATTTCAAGGATCTCGGTGTTCACACCGAGATGTTTAGCGACGGACTGATCCCACTGGTCGAGAGCGGAGTTGTCAACAATTCGAAAAAGACCCTGCACGGAGGAAAGATCATTGCTAGCTTTGTGATGGGGTCACGCAAACTTTACGACTTCATCGACAGCAATTCCATGGTCGAGTTCCACCCTACCGAGTATGTAAATGATCCATTCATCATCGCTCAAAACGAGAATATGATCTCGATCAACTCGGCGATCGAGGTCGATCTCACAGGACAGGTCTGCTCGGACTCTCTCGGCACAATGTTCTACAGCGGAATCGGTGGCCAAGTCGATTTCACCCGGGGGGCCTCGCGGTCGAAGGGCGGTAGACCGATCATTGCGTTGCCGTCGACGGTCAAGGGCGAGACTGTTTCGCGGATCGTTCCGACGCTAAAGCCAGGGGCCGGTGTCGTGACAAGCCGTGGCGACGTGCACTATGTCGTGACCGAGTACGGTTCGGCGTACCTTCACGGCAGGACCATGCGTGAACGGGCCGTCGCCCTGATCAATATTGCGCATCCGAAGTTTCGACCCTGGCTGATGGCGGAAGCCAAAGAGCGCAACTTGGTGTATTCGGACCAGATCGAGCTTCCGATTCGACCTTCGATCTATCCCGAGGAACTGGAGTGCTGGATTGATGTCGAAGATGGCCCGCCATTGTTCTTGCGTCCGTTGAAGCTCTCGGACGAGTCGATTCTGCGCAGTCTGTTCTACAAACTTTCGCCCGAGTCGGTGCACGATCGGTTTTTCCAATTGATCAAGTCGATGCCGCACAAGAAACTGCAGGAGTTTTTGCGTGTGGACTACGAAGCCGACATGGCCTTGGTGGTTCTCACGAGCTCGACCGATGAGGACGCCGAGATGATCGCGATCGCTCACTATCTCAAGGATCCGAAGAGCAACTTGGCCGAGGCTGCCTTTCTCGTCCGGGATGACCAGCAGGGTAGAGGAGTCGGTACAAAGCTCATGTTTGCGTTGATGGAAGCCGCTCGGCGTCAAGGAATTGCGGGCTTCACGGCGGAGGTGCTTGCCGACAACCGAAGGATGTTACGAGTCTTTCACAAGTGCGGCCAGGCGCTGGAGAGCCATCTGGAATCCGGCGTCTACTCTCTCAAGATTCCGTTCGATAGCTAGCACTGCGAGACCCTCCGGGCTCACTCAGGTTCTTCAGCGATCTCGCTGATCACCGTTCCGATGTCGCCGAGTCCATATCCTCCAAGACCGTCGAGATACTCGTGGCCTTTCCACTTCATCCGAATCGGTCGAGGCCGGCCTAGATCGTCCTTGCCAACCTCGACAAAGCCGGCGTCTCCGAGCAGAAGCACGTGGTAGCTGATCTCGTCATCGGATGAGCCTTCGAGAGCCAATGGGATCACCGCAGCAGAGGGGTCGAAGGCCACCTCTGCTACGCGCCCCAGAATCCACAGCGAAAGAATCGAATCTCGTTTCATCTCAGAGTCTTATCTCATATTCCTCGCACACGATCAGAAACCTTAGCGCATCGCCCTCGAGTCCGCACTTTTCATAACCGTGTGCTCATGAACAATGTGAGCTAGAGCAAACCTAAAGAGACCGCGAGGAACGATGGACCGTTCCCATAAAGTGAAGATGAAGAGCCTCGGGCCGATAGATTGAGGAAAGCAGCACAGCGATTGGAGCCGAACCTAGCGCGACTGCACCAACGGCAATCAGGGCAGCTCGCCAGTCCGGGTCCTTGAACAGCGCTAACGTACCGACACCCGGCACTTCCATCTCGTCGACGACCATCTCGCCGCCAGCCGCCACGATCTTCTCTCGATAGGTGGCGAGATCGTCGACATCGACGTAAAAGGTCAGGTTGCTAGGCCAGTCGCCCTGTGAAGGGGTCATGATGCCCCCACCTATTCCGCCCTCTCCACCCGGGTCGACCTATGATGAGCTCCTTTCTTGTCGTCGGTCAGGTACCGGCGAGTTGTTCGAATTGTGCGGCATCGAGAACACGCTGTTTTTCAGGGGGCTTTTTCACTTGGCGGAGTGATGTCGTCGTAGATCCGAACGCCGACGATCTGTTCATCTTCATTCATTTCGTAGACGGCACACCCGGCTTGCGGCGGGATCGGCGAGCTGCCCCAGGAGTCGCAGTTGTATTCGATCGCACAGCAGGTGCCGTCAAATGTGGCTGAGCAGTGAGCGAGTGGGATCCCTCCCGTCGCCAATGCGACTGAATAGAACCGGTCCAGCTCATCGGGTCCGGTGTGGATATAGTCCGGTCCACTGGGCTCGCGCACATAACCGTCCTCGGTGAACAACGAGAGCACCTTCTCCTTGTCCGGTTTACGAATTCCGTACATGTAGGATTTGACAGTTTCTGGTTTGGCAAGCCTGGCAGCTCGTTTCATAAATGGCCCGCGCACTCTATGGCTACCCGTAAGCGGCCATGTGCTGTGGTAGATCCGCAGCCAGGTCACCATGCAACCAGCAATGTCGGCAACCAACGCGACTGGTAGCTGAATCGCTTTTTCTCCGTGTTTCAGGTTGAGGACGATCTCGGCGACGACACAGCTGTCGGTCTCGGTGAGCGCGACGTTCTCCACCTCGGCCTCACGCTCACCAAGCCAGTTCTTCTGGTCGGTTACGAATCGTTGCAGAGAGGCCGACCCTTCGACATTGCCTTCGAAGGGTGTGTCTATTTTTGGTGGACCTCCGAACAGGAAGATCAGTCCGGTCGAGTCACCAGCAAGGAGCGAAGGATAGAAACCTCGCACCGCTTGTGCTGCGGATGACATGCTGCGCCTCCTCTCCGGGTGGTCTAGAGTTACGACTCTGAATCTAACACTGCTTTGACCCGGAAGGGGCGAGTTTTAGTTGAAGCGACGTCGAATTCTGGCGAGTTGTCGTCGATGAACGAGATCGTGACCAGCGTAGAGACTGATCATGTGCTCGATAGTCTCGGCTCCGCGTTCCTCGTGAATGCCCACACGTTGAAGCTGTTTTTGGCTCAGACTGTGAAGCAGCCTCAGATTTGCGGCCCTGAAGATCCGGATCTGATCGAAGGCCTCGTCGAGCGATGCTTCGGAGTAGTTCAGGCTAGTCGCCCACTCGTCTTGGCTGTAGGCGGTTAGGACAGGGCGGTCTTCAGAGAGAATCAGGCGGAGTCGATATGCCCATACCAGCTCGGCATCGGCGAGATGTTGGATGACCTCGATCATCGACCATTTGCCCGGAGCCTCCGGTCGACGAAGCTCCTCTAATGACAGTCCAGTGATCTCGTTTGCGAGTGATACGGGCAGTGCTTCGAGAACGGCCAGCGGGTCTCGACTTCCCAACTGCTCCAAAACCACCGACGAGTATTGAAAGGCGTCCGTGGCGGTCGAGAGTGAAGGGTTCGTATAGACATTCATGCAGGGTCAACCTTTTTGAGTAATAGGGTGTTTCTTACTAATACCCCTTGATGAGATGAGAGGTTGCACTCAGAACCCATAGTCAATTTTCTGGTTGTCCAGTTCAGCTTTTTGGACCCCTCGCGGCGGGTGCGATCGAAGCGCTCGTACTCGCTCGAGTGACTCTGTCAGACCAGGAATCGCACCCGAGCTCAAGGGGATGAGCCGTAGCTCGCCAAGAAGCTCTGCGGCTCCGGGGTCACCGAGGGCCTCGGCTCGACGGATCAATTCTTCGGATGCTTCGCTCTCGACACTCAGCTCGAAGGGTGAAGATCCGGAGAAGGAGGAGACTGCAATTGTGCAGGTCTCGCCAAAGGTTCCGGCCTCGATACGCTGTACTCGGTCTTGAGCGGCAGCACCCAATCCAAAAGAGACAAACTCACCATCGACTGTGCAGTCGAGCGCGACAAACATGTCGGCAGTTTTCTTGGTCCACGTGAGCGTAATCGAAGTCTGGCCGTCGCCGGATGGCACAAAGGCCCAGACCCGCTCTCCTGCGGTGCCGACCTTGCCTTTGACGGTTGTTGCTGCAGAGAGCGGTATTGCGAGGATCAGTGTGAGTATTAGAACGATGATTGTGTTTTTCATGAGATGGTCTCCTTCGTGGTCTCATCATCCTGCTGTGTTGATCTATTGCACTATCCATTCCAGTGTTCAAAACACAACAAACAGCGAACTCTCGGACGTTCTCGCATCTGAGAATGTCCTCAATAGAGGTCGATCTCGATCCGGTTCCAAGGATTCTTTCCAAAGATCCGAATTTCCATCGCCTGTCCCGTTTTGCAACCGACGGGCATGTTTTGCGTAGTAGAATTGTGCTTGTCATGGCACGGTGGTTTCACTCGTTTTTGGGAATTGCGCTGGCGCTCTCGGTGTTCTTGGGTGTCGGCTGTACTGTGCCTGATACTGGCAGCTCGGCCACTGCCGCCGAGCCCAACGATGGACCGACGCCACGACCTGCGAGTGAAGTGGACTCTTCGGGGTCGGTATTCGACGATCAACCGAGCGGATTTGGAGTATTTCCGGCCTTTGTGCCACCGATCGGTCTAGGAGGCGGCACACAAGAGTGTGAGCTTGGAAACGACCCCTACAGTACCTGTGTCTAGGAATCTGTCAGCTGGGGTTGGAGGAATAACATTATGAGAAATCTCCTTTCGACTGGAACCATTCTCGTGCTGGTTCTATCTGCTCTCCCGGCAATTGCTGGGGATGAGAAAGTTCGGTGTGAGACCGAATTGACTGCATGTGCCGAACAGATTGCTTCGAAATATAAGAACCGTGGCTGGGTCGGGATCAATCTCGACTACAACGTCGACAGCGGTGGAAAGACCGTTCTGACCGGGATCTTTCCCGATAGCCCAGCAGAAGCAGCAGGGCTACAGGCGGGCGATGCTCTGATTGGGCTCAACGGGGTCGCCTATACCCAAGACAACGAGAAGCAGCTCTATCAAGAGTACGAAAAATTCAAGCCGGGTGAGACCATTACCTACGAGATCGAGCGTGATGGCAAACAGATGAGCGTCAATGTCACCCTGGCTAGGCTACCGGACAAGATTCTGGCTCAATGGATCGGCTATCACGTTTTGGAGGCCCATCTTGCCGATCACGATGATAACGAGGAGTCCGCGGAACCCGATCAGGCCGAGGCCGGCGACTGACGCCTTCGATAGTCATCAAGAGAGTGATTGCTAGACCCGGGATCTTGTAGATCTCGGGTCTATCTAATAGGGGGACACCCCCTCTATTTCTCTTCTGCGAAATTGATAGGAATAGAGGGGCTGTCCCCTTATTATGTTGATCACATCCGAGCAGGCTGGTGCGATTTAGATCTACCTGGCTGCGTCGGCCGTATTTGGAATTTGAACCACGACAAGGAGCTTCGCCTGATGAATAGATTCGCAATGTTGATGACCACGGCTGCACTGATTAGCCCTGCCGTGGCCGGCACGCCGCTACTAGCGAGCGAAGAGTTGCCACCCGGTGTCGAGCAGATCATTCCCCGTGGCCAGATCGCAGCGGTTCTCGACCCTCAGTATGTGCCGGCTGACGAGGCCAAGATTTCGGATGATGCCTGGATTCTGGGTGTAGAGATAGAGGGCCAAGCGCGCGCCTATAGCCTCAATCTTCTCAACCGGCACGAGGTCGTCAACGACCAAATCGGAGACACGGCATTTGCCGCCGTTTGGTGACCGCTTGCAAATACGGCCGTAGTTTACGACCGCATCGTCGACGACAAAGAGTTGAACTTCGAAGCCTCAGGCGCCCTGATGGATGCCTCGCTGATCATGCGAGACCGCGAGACGGACAGCTGGTGGTCGATCATGACCTCGGATGCCATCGGCGGCGACTTGAATGGTACCGAGCTTGTCGAGCTACCCCACGGAAAAAAGATGACCTGGAAGGACTGGAAAGCAAGACATCCAGAGACCTTGGTGCTCTCGGTCGGGGGCGAAGAACATGTCGAAAATAATCCCTACGACAACTATTTTTCTTCGGATGGAACATTCCGAAACTTGAAGCTCAACGACAAGCGACTCGCAGCCAAGGACTCGATCTATTCGTTTTGGCTCAACGACGAGCCCTACGCGGTGGCGCACCGATCGTATGAGGGCGGAAAGCTCTTCAAAATCAAGGGCCTCGATGGGCAACGTCTGTTTCTCTACCGTTCACCAGGGGCGCCGATATTCGAGGGCTCCCGAGCCTATCTGGTGGATGAGCAGGTGGCGAAGGCCAACACCCAGACGGACAAGCTGCTCGCGATGGCTGGAAGCGAAGAGGACAATGGAATCGCGGTGCTACCGGGATTTGATACCTTTTGGTACAGCTGGGTAGCCGTCAATGAGAACACTCATCTGATCAAGTAGTTGGTCGGGATTGATCCCGGGAAAAAGACCGTACCGTAATAAGGGGACAGCCCCTCTATTTCCCAGGTCGATGGAAATACAGGGGCTGTCCCTTTATTAAAAGGTCGCCGTGCTGGTGCATGGCGGTCTTTTCACTTTATGGCAGACCGGCCTACCATGACCGGACACAGGTAGAGCGGCCGGTTGGGCTTAGAATCAGCTCCGGATAGACTTTGCAAGCACCTGGCCGGGCAAGGCAGGAGACTCGAATATGCCGGAGGCTGGTCATCTTTCGGCGCTCGGGCAGCCCGAGGCGGTCACCGCAGAGATTCTCGAGTTTTTGAAGTCTTGAAGTCTTGAAGTCTTGAAGGGGGGAAACATGAGCCAAAAGAGGAGTACGTTTCGCAGCTTTCTGCTTTGGGTTGTAGGTGGGCTCGTAGTGCTGGAGCTGATCTGGTTTCTGGGCGCGAACTGGGCGCTCGGTTCGGATCTCGTCATTGGCGCGATCAACAAGAAACCGGAAAAGCTCGAGGTCCTTTGGGGTAGTGCCAAGACCTATGTTCCGGGAGTAA
This sequence comes from uncultured Polyangiaceae bacterium, assembly GCA_964195975.1. Taxonomy (GTDB): domain Bacteria; phylum Acidobacteriota; class Thermoanaerobaculia; order Multivoradales; family JAHEKO01; genus CAXMQZ01. The sequence continues at coordinate 76,567 of CAXMQZ010000079.1, forward strand.
TCCATCTGGAGGATCTTTCGGTCCGCGGGACGAGCAAGAAACAGCAGTGGCAAGTCGAGCTCGATCGTGTGCGAGTCCACATGGCCCTGGTCTCTCTGGCGTTCAAAACCTTCAAAACCTACGATGTCCAGGGAGAGGGTCTGGACTTCGCCCTGTCGAAGAAGGAGCGACCTCGAGACGGCGAGATGGCTGCCCCAGACTCGACGACCAGTGCTGACCTAGAGGATGGAGATGTGAAGGATTTGGCTGTTACCCCTGATACGACAGCCGCAGATGCAACCCCTCCACCAGAAGACGAGATTTCCACAGTCCAACAGGTCGAGGTCAAAAAGAAGAAATCAAAGCGACCCTGGCGGATCGTTCTACGAAACATCCATATCGACGGGGCCGAGAAGATTGCGGTACTTGGATACGGAGTGTCCGGAGAAGGCACCATCGAAGCCAATCTCGCTCTCGAGCTCAAGGGCGGGCCGCTGAGTCTCGACCGAACCAAGATCCATTTGCAAAACGCTGAGTTCCGAGCTCAGGGTCAACAAGCTGCACACGACCTGACCCTCGATCTCGACATCGCCCTGGCGCCCTTCGTACCCAAGAAAGTGAAGGGTTTTGAAGTTCTGGGCTCGATGTCGGGCAGAGTCGCAATCAAGGGTCAGACCAACGGAGCCGGGCTGATCAATCAGTTTCTGTCGCGGTTCAAGGGGTTCGAGGTCGGTAGCCCTGGAGGCTTCATGGATGCGGACTTGCGCTTCGACCAGGGTGTTCTGATTCCTGAAAGTCGGTTCAAGCTCGAGGCCCCCGAGGGTTGGATCCGTCTGGTCGACTGGAGGGTGAATACCGCCCTCGAAGTGGGGATCGCGGTCGATTCAACAGCAGACGATGGCACAAAACTCTCTCTGTCGGTCGAGGATGTGGAGGTTGTATTCGAGGACGCCGAGCAGCCAGCGTTGGAGGGTGCCAACCTCGCTTTGCTGGCGACTTCGCCCGGAATTGATTTTTCTGAGGGAATGGAAAACCTTGGTGATGCCTTCGACACCATCTCGGTCGATTTGACGAATGCAGTAGTCGCCGACATCACTCGATTCCCGATACCCAGCATCGAGGACTTTTCACTCGATCACGGCAGGATAGTGGTCGAGAGCAATGTCAGATCGACCCCCGAGTTGACCGAAGGGAAGGTCAACATCGCCGGGCAGGGTATCGATGCATCTCTCGGCGATGTCGGTCTAGTCGGTGATCTCGAGATCGACATCAACATCGAATCGAGCGATCCCGAAGGTCGTGAGTTCTCGCTCGAGGAGAGTGTGATCAATATCGACAATGTGACCATGACAAGGGGCGAGAAGAAAGCGAAGGAAAAGGACTGGTATGCCCACATCAAGCTCATCGATGGGCGGTTGCATCTTTCCAAGCCGGGCGAGATGGCTGCCAACATTGAGATTGGCATGAGGGACACCCGGCCCATCATCGCTGTCTTTTCTCAAGACAAGTCGGTTATGAAATTCTTCAAAGGCATACTCAACTTCAAGGATTTGCGAGGCACCGCCAAGATGGAGATGGCGGCCAACACGACTGAGATCGGAGACCTCGACATCTCGAGCGACGGTTTACAGCTCAAAGCCAACATGCGGGTAGGCCAGGGCGAGAGTAGTGGAATCATGTGGGTCAAGTTTCACGGCATCAATATCGGGATCGATATGCGAGGAGACAAGACCGACGTTCGTTTCAAGAAGCCGCTGAAGTGGTATGAGGAGCAGACGGCCTCCTGGAACGGGATGGTCGTCGAGCCGGGGGCCGCGGCGAGTAACTAGTCGCTTATAATCTCTTTCCCATGAGCATGCGCCGACTACTCCGCGAACCGTTGTTTCAGTTTGTTGTCTTGGGGCTGGTTTTTTTCGCCCTCTATCTCGCAGCTCGTGGTGAGACCGTCGAAGAGGATCGGCAGATCGTGGTGTCGGTAAGGCAGATCGAGCAGTTGAGCGCGCTCTGGCAAAGCCAGTGGAGGCGGCCACCAACGGAGACAGAGCTGGCCGGTCTTGTCGAGAGCCATGTGCGCGAGGAAGTTCTCTATCGGGAGGCGAAGTCCCTTGGACTCGATCGCGATGACCTCGTCGTCCGTCGCCGTCTAGCGCAAAAAATCGAGTTTCTGGCGCAGGATCTTGCGACCCAGGGTGAGCCCAGTGATGCTGAGCTCGAGACATTCTTCCAGGAACACCCAGATCTCTTTCGCGTACCGCCCAAGGTCTCCTTTGTCCACGTTTATGTCAGCAGGGATGCCCGGGGCGCGGCAGCAGACGCCGATGCCGAGGTCATTCTCGAAACGCTTCGTGCTGGAGCCGAACCCAGCGAGCAGGGCGACCGGTTTATGCTTCAACGACAGTACCTGCGCAAGCGACCCGACGAGGTGGCTCGTCACTTTGGAAGCCGCTTTGCAGACGAGGTCATCGAGCTGCCCAGGGATAAGTGGGTGGGACCGGTGGAGTCGGGATACGGCATCCATCTGGTCTTTGTAGAGAGTCTTGAAGAGGCTTATCTTCCGGACTACTCCGATGTGAAGGAGGACATTCGCAATGAGTACATGTCCTTCAGGCGGCGAGAAGTCGACGAGTTGTTTTATTCGAAGCTGCGCGAGGGCTACGAGATTGTGATCGAGGACCCGAGCGAAGAGCCCGAGTCGATCGCTGAAGTTGGATGATCAGCCCATCCGACTACAGCCCATCCAACTACAGACCGGGCGATTCGGTTGTCAGATAGTTGTCGAGCGTCCCAAAGACGGTATCGGGCTCGAGATCGCCATCCCACTGCTCCCAATACTGCGATAACGGACTGGTTTCGCGGTGCATACGCTCGGCGACATCGCCTTCTGCGACTGCGCCCTCCGGTACCCAATCCTTCCCTCGGGCTGCCACTGCGGACTCCAGATGACCAACGCTGGCGTCTCGATCGTCAGACTTCCATGCCATATACCCGAGCAGATAGAACCCGCCGACGGCCTTCGGATTGGTCCGGCAGGCCAGCTCCAGGCGGTCTTCCGCCAGCCGGAGATCTCCTTTGAGGAGCGACAACTCACCGAGGACGAGAAGCGACCCCGTCCCCTCTTTGTTGATCTCGTGCGACTTCTCCAGAGCCTGCTCTGCGGCGTCGAGCTGCTCGGGGTCGGTGGCGGTCATCGCAAGCATCACACCGAGTTGTTTGTAGGCGCGATGACTGAGAGGGTTGATCTCGGTGAGAATCTGAAGATGCTCCATCGCCAGATCGATCTGCCCCTGCACTGCCAGACAATTGGCCAGGTAGTAGCGAGAGTCCTCGTGGTCGGGATTGAGCTCCAGCGCCCGTCGGAAGAGTGCGGTCGCCTTTGGGATATCGTTTTCTTTCTTCAGCACATCCATGGCCGCACGCTGGGTCTTCCAGAATTCGATGATACGTTCCCGATCGGCGGGGTCGGCGACTGTCTTCGTCTTTGAGGCTTCGGTAGTAGAGGGTGAGCTCAGACGTCGCGGATCCGCCTCACCCTCGACGAGCTCCCAGAACGCATTGACTGCAATCGGGCCGTACTCCTGGCTTTTGCCTCCGAGCCATCGGACTTCGACGCTATCGACAGCACCGACTGCGCCGAGGGCGACATGGAGTGTCCGGCTGCTCTGCGACAGATACGAAGCGGAGGAGGCTGTCCGGCGAAGCTCTAGCTCGCCGGCCCGTACGATCACGGTCGAACCTTCACCGCGGCCCAGCACGCCTCCTGAAGGGCCCTGATTACGCAGCTTGATCTGTAGCCAGTTACCACTTTGCATGTCGTTTCGAAGTAGCCGGACTCCTTCGTAGAGATCGTAGATGACGATGTCTATGTCACCGTCGAGGTCGTAGTCCGAAAGTCCCAGGCCTCGACTCACATGGGGTGTCGAAAAGGACTCATCCATCGGAGCTAAGTCGTGGAAAGACTTGCCGCTGTTGCTCCACAAAAGCATGTCCGATTGAGGTTTCAAACTCTTGGGGATCTCGTCGGTCTCGAGCGTGCTGCCGTTGGCAACGAGTAGGTCGAGCCAACCGTCTCCGTCGAAATCGACAAACTCGGTTCCCCAACCCACGGTGTGTAGCGCGATCTGTCCAAGACCGAGCGGTGCCGCCAGATCGGAGAAACTGAGCTGGTCCGGAGTAGTTTTTCCTTGATCCTGGCGAGCTTTACGAAAATCGACCAACCGAGAGTCGTAGAGAGCATTTTCCTGGGCGATCCAATGGGTCACGAAGAGATCGTCGTCTCCATCGCGATTCCAATCGGCCGACGCCAGACCCATGGCGCCGCGGTAGTCGGCGACCCAGGCTGCGAGGCTGACGTCTTCAAAGGTGTCCCGCCGATTCAACAGCAACGCATTGTCCGAGATGTCGTTGGCGATATAGAGATCGAGCCACCCATCGTCGTTGAAATCGTGCCACAGGGCCCCCAGGCTCCTGCCCTCGGGGTTCGACACTCCAAACAACTGCGCGACCTCGGTAAAGCTGCCGTCTCCATTGTTTTGAAACAGGAGATTTCGTTCTGGGTCGAAGGCCGCGGGATTGAGGGTGTAGGGAACGGAGGTTCCATACTGCTCGGAGGCGTCTCTGGAGGCGCTCGCATCCCTTTCGTACTGCACATAGCCACAGACGTAGAGATCCAGCTCGCGATCGTTGTCGAAGTCTGCCCAACTGATGCCCGACCAGTAACCGAGCTGCTCGCCCGGCGCGCCGATTGCTTCGCTACGGCTGAACACGCCTTTGTCGTTGTGAAAAAGTAGAAGTCCTTGGTATCCGCTCAGTGCGAGATCGAGCCACCCATCGTTGTCGTAGTCACCCCAGGCGGCTCCCATTCCCATGAGACGGGTCTCCGGAAATTGGTTGTTTCTCGAGAAGGTACCATCGCCACGATTCTCATAGAGGATCGACTCGCTCCACTCGTTTGCGGGGTGCTCCAGACCGCCGCCGGCGCCAACGACAAAGAGATCGTCGTCGCCATCATTGTCGTAGTCACCCCAGGCAACGCCTGCTCCCATGTCTTCGGGTAGTTGAGAAGTGCGGGCACCGACAAAGGATACGAACTCCCCGAGTCCGGCCGCCCCGGTAACATCGGTGAATCTAGGCAGTGGGGCGTCCTCGGGAAGGCCGTGCGCAAGCTTTTCGGTGATGTCGGCGAGCTTCTCCCCTGGACGATGGGTCTCTGGTCGGCTGGCTCGGTAGGAGATGACCCCAACCACGATAGCGACCAGTAGGATGGCGGCCAGACTCCACGCCACTCGACGCAAGCGTCGTTTGCGTCGCCCCCAATGCCCGGTTGTTTTCTTGAGCTCTGTTCCCCGCTCGGGCAGTTGGGGTTCAATCGACGAATTCATCTCGGATGGCTAGCCGCTCGGCTCTATAGGCAAGGTCTCGTCGGTCGGTATTCCACCGGTTTGCCGAGCCTGTGGATCCACCTGAATTGTGGCTTCGACCCGGCTCATCTCGACTACCGGGGCCGTTAGTCCTGAGTCCTCTCCCAGGAGGTAGTTGATCAAGAACTGGTCGACCTTGCGGTACATGAGTTTGGCCACAACTCGGTATTCGCCACTTGCTTCGAGCGGCACGTCGAACTCTTGAATTTCCTCACCGTCAGATGACATTCTGTTGTCTTCGCCCGGGGCCACGGTAGTCGGACAGTCGATGAAGTACTCTACCGAATCCGAATACCCAGGAAAGAGTGCCCGTCTGTATCGGACCCCTACCATCTCCCACAGATTGTGGCGGTCGATCAGGTTTCCGTACTGATCCACCGGCTCAGCCTTGAAGAGAAAGGTTCCCGGCTCGATGAAGTTCTTCTCGTCTACGCGACCCGTAGCGAAGATCTCTTCTCCCGCGGGGTCGTAGACCCGCAGCTCGACCCAACTTTGGATGATGTCGAGCGGCCCGGTAGGAAAGTCATGTCCAACTTTGTTGGCGGTCATAATCACGCGAACAGGCATGGTGCCTCCCGGCTCGATGGTCTCGGGGGTCTCCAATGCCATCTTGATCACCGGTCCGTCGGACCACTTGTCGCTGATCTCGGCGATCTCGGTTTTGCCCTGCAGCCACTCTTGAGTCAGCTCGACATGTCTCTCCCAACCTTCGAGCTCGAGCAGTGCGGGAACCATGGAGTTGGCAGCGATAAAACGGTGACTTCGATGCATTCCGTCATCGTTGAAGCGGTTGTAGTCAGTGCTGTCCCCGGCGGCGGGGTCGGTCGAGGCGATCAGAGGCATATGGCACTCTCTGCACTCGACCGTCTTCTCAGGATCGCCTTCGACAAACCAGTGACTGGCCTTCCAATTGTCATACTGGTTCTGTAGCTGGACCCATCCGACCCGATTGACTTCCTGATCGATGAATTGTTTGTGGCAGGAGGCGCAGTATTCGGGTGCCTTGAACATCCGCTTTGAGAGCTTCAGGTGCTCATCCGGATAGGTACGAATGAGAAAGTCACTGACGAACTTGCCCGTTGGATTCTCGCTCCACTGCCAGAGATACGACGTCGGCTGGGTCATGATGTAGTTTGCGTTGCCCTGAAGGTCGGTCTCACGCACACCGTGGCAGACGAGACAGGAGATGCCCTCCTGGTAGCCGATCAGCGACGTGAGGTTTTCCGCGAAAATGTTCTTGGTGCCCGAGAAGAGAGAGATCGGGTCGTGACAGCCGCCACAGTAGCGGGTCGACTCGGGTCCGTTTTGCTCGGCCATGACCGACTGTACCTTCTGGAAAAGGGGATCCATAGCCGCATACCGGTGGGCGCTTGGCTTCCATTCCTCGAGAATCTGGGTGTGACAATCAACCGACCCGCAACTCTCGGATCCCCCTAGTGACTCGGAGTCCATGGCTCCGCCAGTGGTGGTGTTGGCCAGGCTGGGTGCGAATGGGCGATCCTCGCCGTATAGATAGCTGTAGTCGTCGGGAAATTCATTGACGTACTCGGGCCCGCCATAGAGGTTGCCCAGTCCAAACATGAGTGCGAGCCCGACAACGGTTGCTACGAGGCTTTGCCAGACTACCGGCGTCGGGTGCGGCTTTGGCTCCCGATCTCGGGTACGCACCCAAACGAGCACGATATGGACGACGGCGGTCAGCACAGCCGCCCAGGTCGAATAGAGATGGGTGTTGCGCCAGACCGGCGACATCTTGAGAGCAAACAGTCCCTGGTAGGTCACCACAACACCCGAAACCAGACAGACCAGGACCGCCAGCGTCGACACGTAGCCCAGCAGAAGGGCATCGGAGAGGTTGTAACGTTGATAGTCCTTCCAATGGAGCCAGAGATAGGCGATCAACGGCACCAGGATCAGCAGACCTATCCCTGTATGCAGCAATACGCCCCACTCCAAAGCGGCGTGAAAGGGGGCGTAGGCGATTGCCAGGCCGGTGACGGTCAGAAACAGCAGGGCGGCCATGCTGGAACGAGTCAGCAGAGATGACCATCCGGTTTTCGGTTCGGGTTTTGAGTTCAGCATTCCTACCTCCGATCGGCGCACCGATTGAATCTACCATTTCACTCAAAGTGAACGTGCAAAAGCCATACCCGAAGAGGCAGAGCGTTACTACCCCGTTGGGTAGCAAGGGGGAAACCGGCTGCCACAAAGACGAGAACGTCGTGCTAGTTGGGTTTCAGGATCGAAAAAGAGCTGGTGTCGTCGTCCATTTTCGAGCCGACCGAATTGCCGCAGAGTGAACAGAGGTACTCGAATTTGTTCCCTGTGGGCAGCACGATGAGAAGCTTCTTCCGCACCGGGGTCGCCTTCTGACACTTGGAACAGAAAAGCTCTGAAGCTTCGAATTCGTCATAGAAATCGGGTCTTTTGTCCATGGGCTCGACTATTGAACTTCAGGGGGTTGGAGCTCAGAGGTTTGAAGCTCAGAGGGAGCGTAGGGTTTTGAGAGCAGCTCGGTAAACAGCCGCCAACGCAACTCGGGATTGTCCGCCGTCCCCCCTGAGCGCTCGACATAGTTACGGACAAGATCCTGGCCGTAGTTGTAGTTGATGACATAGGCGCGATACTGCTCGATGAAACGCAAGCGTTGCTCGGCCCTTTTGGGTGACATCAGCGAGTAGGTGCTCAGCCAGGCCACGGCAGTTTCGGCGTTCATCTCGCCATCCAGATAGCCTCTCGCCGCCTCGTTGCCTGCATATCCGAGTTGTCGGACCAGTTCCTGGATTTCGTAATAGACGCCGGCCCCGACAGGATCGATCCCAGCCATCGAGAAGAGCACCTCTTTCTCGAATGCAAGTCGCTCTGCGGCCGGAAACGCCACCTCGATACCAAAATTGGCTGTCCCCTCTGCGATCAGCGAACGGGGACTAAACAGCGGATAGAGGCTGTACTCGATCCAGTCCTGGCCTCGAAGCAGCTCGCGTTCCAACATCAGGTTGTAGACATGGTGACCGGGATAGCCTTCGTGACAAGCCAGATCGAGAGCTCGGTCGATATAGATGGGAAGATCGGTGTTGACTTGAATCAGACTGTGGTAGTTGCCCTTGTACCAGTTGTAACCGCTCCATGACTTGTCGGTGACGTACTCGATCTCGAAGCTTTCACCAGCAGGGAGATCCATGTACTCGAGAGTTTTGGCTCGGCAGGCCTCGACAGCAGCCGCAAAGACTGCATCGAGTTTGTCCGGTGGAATCACGAAATCTTGGCGGAACTGATCGAAGCGCTCGGTGACGGTCCCCGACCCCGGGAGTAGCTCTTCGAGTCGGTCTAAAATCTCTTGGAAGTGCTCAGCCGAGTAGGTCGGCGCAACGACGTCATAGAGCGCCTTCGACTCGTCATCGAAGCTCATCCGCACACCGCTCAGCAGATCCACCTTTGCAATCAGTGAAATCAGCGTCTTGCCCAGGGCTACCCTGCGCCGCGCGTCGAGCGGGTCGTCGCTATCGGGCGCCAGGGTCTCGAGGTCATGCAGCAACTCTTCGGCCCCCAGACGGATGTCGGCAAGCTCGAGAGCCTCCGCTTCGACCTGGGTTTTCCACTCACTGGGCCCGAAGTAGGAATCTACGTAGTCGCTGTCGTGTCGACCGACGGCCAGAGCCAGCTGGACGAAGGATTCAGCGATGGTGTCCATGTTGGCATCGGCCATGTCGATCTCGGGTTCCTCAGATGCCTGACAGCCGAGCAGGGTCGACCCCAGGAACAAAGCGGTTGTAAGAGCCAAAAGGGGAGTTCGGATCATCGTAGGAAGCAGATTGTAACCCTTTCCAGATTCGAGAGCGCCCGATTCGAGAGCCAGACAGGTTAGTATCACGCGGCCGACACGATGTCGGGATGGGGAGATCGTATGAACACCAATATTCTTGCCGGAGTCATCATCGTCAACCTGGCGCTGCTCGCCTACACCATCGGAATTGTGGCCGAGCAACGCAGTCATCGGGTGTCGCGTCTGGTGTTGGTCTTTCTCAGTGTCGGGGTGGTCTTCGACATCGTGGCTACCGGCTTTATGATCGCGGGTTCGGGCGAGGGCCTGTTCACGCCACATGGCTTTCTGGGTTTTTCGGCTCTGGCTGGGATGCTGGTAGAAACGTCTCTCGCTTGGCGACATCGGCGGACGGCAGGTGACGCCGTTGTCCCCGCATCGCTACACATCTACTCACGAATCGCTTATGTCTGGTGGATCGTGGCTTATGTAACGGGAGTCATCCTGGTCAGATCTGCTGCGGCATGAAACTTGAAAGTGAGTTTCTAGTCCTCTCAACTCATAGAGTCCAACCATGCCGAGAATCAACCCACTACGGCAAGTCGCGTTTCGTGTTCCGGCAATCGCCCTGATACCCCTGCTGGCGGTTTTTGCTGCAGGCGAGAATCTGCGGGCTCAATCGAGTACCGAGAAGCCCGACTCGAACACCAGCTTTAGCGACGAGAGATTCTCCGACATGATCTCGGTGACCGAGGTGGAGGTGCCGGTCCGAGTATTGATCAAGGGCCAGCCTGTCCTCGGCCTGACCCGTGAAAATTTTGAGATCTACGACAAGGGGGAGCTAAGGACGATCGTAGGATTTCGACAACTCGATCTGATCGAGAACCTACGGTTAGGATCCCCTGAAGCGGCGCCAGAGGAGATCGAAGACACCCAGGGCAGGAATCTTCTGGTGCTGTTCGACTTCGGCTTCTCGAGAAGGCTCCGACTCAATACAGCGCTCAAGGGAGTGCGCCAGATGGTGGACAGCCAGCTGGATCCCGCCGATCGATTGGCAATTGCAACCTATGGACCGATCTCGGGTCTGAATCTCTTGGTTGGATTTACCCGCGATCGAGAGGCGGTTGGTCTGGCGCTCGACGCGATCGATGCGATGATCGACGCCAAACGCAAACCGCAACGAGCGTCTTTCGCTCAGCTTCACAAGGTCAGATTCGACAAGCCGGGCCCCAATGGTGAGACGCGCACGATCTACGAGACTCTTTCGAACGAGATCTCCCCCACTGCCGCTCTCTCGATCCTGAGCGGTGCTCTGGACTACGACGACCCGGTCAGCGAGGCCGTTCTGCAGCCCGACGAGCAGGGTTACTTCAAACCGATTCAAGTCCGGGTGGAGGTCGATCGGCTCGACCCGATCGACATCGCGCAGGATAACTCTATTGGCACCGAGGACACGAGCATCATCAGGGCCTTTGGTCTCTCGATGGCCGAGCTAGCGACCCTACTGAAAGATGTGCCGGGGCAGAAGGACGTGATGATGCTGTCTGAAGGCTTTGGTGGTTCGCTGCTGCGAGATGCTCGCTCGCAGGCCTTTGTCCAGGAGATGTTTCGCGCTTTTCGCAAAAGCAGCGTGACGCTGCATGGAATCGATATCGGTGGTGTTCCAGGCATCGACGACGCCTCTTGGGACGCCGAGTCGCTGTTCTTTTTTGCGAGCGCTACGGGTGGCGATCTGATCGAGAACACAAACAACATCGCAGTTGCTACTGCGCGAATCCTGCAACGTACTGGCGTTGTCTACTTGATGTCGTTTCAACCCGCCGATCCGGAAGAAGAGCCGCAGTTTCGCAAGGTTGAAGTCAAGCTCAAGGACGCACCAAAGGGGGCCAAGCTCTATCACCGTCCGGGCTACTACACCGGCCGCCCGGCACACAAACGCGAACCCTACGAGCAGAGGATCGACGGAGCAGGATGGCTGCTGACAAATCTCGAGGCTCGCGAGTTGGATGTGAAGGTCTACGGCCAGACCAGGGGTGCCGAAGAGGGGCGAATCCAAATGCCACTGGTCATCGAAATCGACGGTCAGTCGTTGCTTGCGATTCGGACAAAAAAGAAAAGCTGGATCGAGATGCAGGCTGCGGTAATCGACGACAGCGGCGAAGTCCGAGAGATGCTGTTGGGAAGGATCAGGGTTGATTTCAACGCCCTGGCAACGATGTTCCAAAAGGGAGGTCTGCGGTTTGTGAGCGAATTGGACCTGTCGCCGGGCAACTATGAGCTTCGAGTTCTGGTCCGAAGCAGTCGAAAAGGTGAAGTGTTCTTGGCGGGTTTTCGGGTCACCGCACAACTGGGTGTGGAATCGCAGCTTTCTCCGTTGCCAGATCTCAACGCCCGCCTGGCCAGCAACTGGCTCTCGATCCCCGTCGAGAACCGAGCGGTCTACTTCCAGTGACCGCTGATGAATTTCCGGGTTTCGGGTAGTCCCCCTTGCAGAATGATATAGCCGTCGTGCGGCTCTCGCTCGGTAATCTCGTGATTGAACGAGTGGCGCATCATCTTCATCACCTCATTGTGTTCGTCAGTATGTCCAAGGACCCAGCCCAGCTTCATTAGCGCGGTTTCGGGAAGCATATTGTCGAGCGGTACGACACCAATATCGAGTAGGTCTCTACCGGTGTCGTAGACATACATTTGGGCGTAGCCCCAAAGAGTCTGTGCAGTCATGACCACATGGACTCCCGCAGCGATCGCCTTTTTCAGCGCAGGAAAGACCGATCGGTTGACATGCCCCAGACCTGTGCCCGCGATCACGATGCCTCGATAGCCTTTTTCAACCAGGGCCTCGACCACATCGGGTTTCATTCCCGGGTAGTAGTAGAGAATGGTCACCCGATCGTCGTAGACGGCGTCGAGTTCGACCTGTCTGGCAGGATCTCTATGTAGGAAGTCGTCTGAGAGGATGTCGAACTCGTCTCGGCTCACTCGACAGAGCGGAATGTCGGAGATGGTTCGAAACGTACTCCGGTAGGAGCTATGCATCTTTCTACACCGAGTGCCACGGTGAAGGAGACCGTACTGATCCGAGGTCGGCCCGAACATGCAGATTTGCACCTCGGCAATCTCTCCGTGGCCTGCAGCGAGCACGGCATGAATGAGATTGAGCGCTGCGTCGCTCGAGGGACGGTCCGAGCTGCGCTGGCTGCCGACGAGAACAATCGGTATGGGGCTATTTTGCACCATAAAACTCAACACAGCTGCCGTGTGCGCCATGGTATCGGTGCCATGGCCGATAACGACCCCTTCGACGCCGGCGGCAATTTCGTCGCCGATGGCTTCGGCAAGTCGGACGTAGTGCTCCCAGCCCATGTTTTCCGAGAAGACACCAAAGAGTTTGCGGGTCGTGAGATTGCTCAAGTCGGCCAATTCTGGAACCGCTCCGTAGAGCTCGCCGGGTGTGAAGGCCGGAATCACCGCACCGGTGCGATAGTCGAGTCGAGAAGCGATGGTGCCACCGGTTCCCAGCAGGGTCACGTTCGGAAGATCAGGCCGCTCCGGGAAGTCCTGTGACGGAATCTTGTAGACGGCCTCTTTGTAGCCCAGCTCCTCGATCTGCTCGATTCGATCGATGTGAATTCCAACGTTGTAGCCGCTGTGCAATTTGACCACGAGGTGCAGATCATCGTCGGTCTCGCTGCGGGGCAGGATCACGCCCGCGAAGACACTTTTTGCCTGGTTGACGATACGTACATCGCCCCAAACGCGCATGCCCCACTCCTCGAGGCGTTGCCGCGTCAATCCTCGATAACCCTCTAGGGGGTCTTTCGATCGATCCATGTTCGTATCTCCTCCGCCACCTCGGCCGTCGGAACCAGCCCGCGCAGATTCGTCATCATCTGCCCCATCAGAAACCGTTGTCGTTTGGAGCTGTCTTCGATGTGGGTAACCTTGTTGACGCCGGTCTCGACGTCCTTGCGCCAGCCGTCGGGGACGGATCCCATCTCCTCGACCAGCGCCGGTAATGTCTTGTCGGGTCGTGCCGCCATGGACTCGACCAGCGACCGGCGGGCATCCCACAGAACCGGATTCTCGCGCACCATCCGAAAGAGCTCTTGCCAGCGCTCCTCGGAGATCTCGTCGATATCGATTCCCAGACGCCGTAGGCTTTTGAGCTCCTCACCGACAAACTGGCTGGTGCGTCGAAGGTCGGCTCCACAATTCTCGACCAGCCGATCGACGAGGTTGGCTCCGCCTCTGCGGATGAGAAAACGAGTCGTTTCTAGGGGAACACCCGCAGCGCTATATCTCTCCTCGCGGGACCAGGGCCTCTCGGGAAGATTCTCTCTGAGTACTTCGATCCGAGTGGTCTCGATGCGTTGCGGTGGGCTATCGGTGTCCGGGTACATACGGTCCGGGCCCGGGAGGATACGCTCGAAGGTGGTGTGACCATCCTCCAAGGCTTGGCGAGTCTCGAGAGGCACCCCCTCGACCGCATCCGCATAGCGGAGCCGGATTTCGTGTGCAGCGGTAACGGTGTCCTGGTTTGCGCCCCAAACGACAACGATCGCATCGTTCGGCTCACAGCCGAGCGTCTTGCGCATCTTGTTTAGCTCTTCGGCGCTGCCGGAGTAATCGGGCCACGCATCGCTGTGCAGCAGAATCGGAGCCTGATCGAGAGTAGCGATCACGCGAACTCGACCGGCAATTTCGTGAGCGAAGGTCAGACCGGGCTGGCAGGGTCGGGCCAGAGTTCCGGTTAGACCGACGAGCCGGACAGCTCGAACGCAGAAGGGTCCTTCGCCACGCTCTAGCTCGGGTTGGCGCTCCTCGCGTTCCATGTGGAGCTCCCAGGTTTCCTGCCTGAGTGAATCAAGTTGAGACTTGGCGACCAGCCTCGTTACGTCCTCGTGCTCCATGACGATGTCATCACGGTGTCGAAATCCCCTGGCGTGAAGCTCGTCTCGTAGCTCGAGCAGCTCGAGCTGCCGCACGGCTTCACCATGGACAACCTGTCTAGCCCGCCAAGCCTGCGGTACGCCTTTGATCTCGACTCGCTGTCCGCCGCGAACCGAGATATTCACATCTTGGCGGCTGGCACCGATGCCGACTCGCACGTGACCGGTGGAGCGGCAGATTCGCCCGATCAATAGAATCGCCTCTTCAACTTCCTCGGGTGTGGTCAGCTCGGGTTCGGTAACGGTCTCGATCAACGGCATTCCAAGCCGATCGGCTCGCCAAACGATGAGATGGCCACGATCGAGAACCTCTCTGCAGCTGTCCTCCTCGATACTGATCTGAGTAACGGTGAGCTTCCGACCCTTGAATGGCAGGCTACCGTTGACACCGACGATTGCGGTTCGCTGAAAACCGGTCGGAATCGAGCCGTCGAGATATTGTTTGCGCGCAATGTGTACTTCGTCGATGATGTCGCAATCCATCATCAGACACTGCTCGATGGCGATATCCAAAGCCTGTGGGTTGACCAGAAAGGGAGGAGAATCGTCCAGCTCGTAGGTGCAAACGTTGCTCTCATGAAGAAGGTAGACGATGTTCTTGCGGGTCTTGAACTCCATCAACGCCGTACCGTCGTACTCGCCTAGCTCGGACAGGGTTGGCCTCATATGACGCAGGACTGCGCCGTCGTGAGTCCGGGTATAGAGACCGGCGGGGCATTTGCAAAACATCTTCTGCTCGGTGAGCAGTTGTTGATGCACTTCGAGACCCACCCGTAGGCCGATCTCTTCATAGTCGATAGATTTCTCCACCCTGGTACTTTCCTGAACCTGCCGTGCCCGAGCGTGGTCGATGGAACCGGGCGATCCTAGCACCCGGCCGGTCAGCTTCTCATTCGCTTATATTGGCTTAGGTCGATATTTCACTTTTCATTGCAAAGTACTTGACAAAAACTAATCAGTCGTCTATCTTTTCGCCCGATGAGCGAACCTATACGCAAACGCCGTGAAACCGTTGCTCTGCACACCGAAGCGATGGACAACCTGCGATTCATTCGCTTGGCGATGGAGTCGTCGGGCTCCTTTACATCGGTACCGGGGTGGGGTGGGGTGCTGGTGGGTCTTACCGCGCTTCTGGCCGGAGGGCTTGCATCCCTACCCGTTTTGGCAGATCGCTGGTTGACCGTGTGGGCTGCCGATGCCCTGTTGGCGCTTGGGATTGGCGGCTGGTTCATGGCTCGCAAGGCTCGTGGTCAAGGGGTAAGGCTCTCCAAGGGAGTGGGGCGCCGGTTTGTTTTCAGCGTAACTCCCCCCTTGTTCGCAGCTTTGTTCTTGACACTCGCTCTGAGTGGTAGCTCGGTAGCCGGGTTGATTCCCGGGGTCTGGCTCCTGCTTTACGGTAGCGGTGTTGTCAGTGGCGGAACCTTTTCGGTGCGTCCCGTGCCGATCATGGGGTTTTGCTTCATGGCGCTTGGATGTCTCGCGCTTTGGGCACCAACCTCGTGGGCGAACGGTTTGTTGATGCTGGGCTTTGGCGGGCTGCATATTGTCTTCGGGGCCATTATTGCGAGGCGCTACGGTGGGTAAGAGGCATGCTACAAAGCCGGCGCCGGATGGCACGGGGCAAGACCGAGCCAAAAAGCTCGAGGGGCTTGCGGGCTACATGGCAGACCCGACGGCTCGCGACTTTGATCGGCTGGTCTATGAGCGGGTGCGATTGGGCATCATGAGCGCACTTGCAGTCAATGCATCACTTACATTCACAGATCTCAAGGATTTTCTAAGGACCTCGGACGGAAATTTGAGTGTCCACGCCAGAAAGCTCGAGAACGCCGGCTATATCGCCTGCGAAAAGAGCTTCTCTGGGAGGGTGCCGAGGACTGAATACGAACTGACAGGCAAGGGCCGCCAGGCTCTAGAGCGCTATCTTGATCACATGGAAGCGCTTATTCAGGCGACTCGTCAAGCATAGCGGTTAGTTTTCGACCGCGGAGGAGTGGAGGAATGGCAGCAGAGATGTACCGACCGGGAGAGGGGCTGCATGTAGCGGTCATCATGGATGGGAATGGCCGCTGGGCTCAAGCCCGCAAACTGCCCCGCGCCGCGGGACACAGAGAGGGAGCCAAGGCGGTCAGACGGACCGTTGAGGCAGCAGTCGAGCTGGGTGTCGGCACCCTGACTCTGTATGCCTTTAGTGCCGACAATTGGAAACGACCACGTGAAGAGGTCTCGGCACTCATGCAGTTGCTCGAGGCCTATATTGGAAAAGAGACAGGACGCTGTATCAAGAATGGTGTCCGAATGAACGTGATCGGTCGACGCGATCGCCTGCATCCGAGAATCGTGAGAGCGATCGAGCGGGCCGAGGCACGCACCGCGGGTGGTCGAAAGCTCAATCTTCGTATCGCGGTCGACTACTCCGCCAGAGAGGCGATCGCAATGGCGGCCGCAAGCCAGGCCGATTCCCAAGACCACTCACCACAGCATTTCGCCTATCTTTTGAACCGAGCGATTCACTCCAATCCAGCAGCGCCCGATGTGGATCTGCTGATTCGAACCAGTGGTGAGCAGCGGTTGAGTGATTTTCTGTTGTGGGAGTGTGCCTATGCAGAACTGCTCTTCACGCCCCGGCTCTGGCCCGCGTTTGGCAAAGAGGACCTGATAGAGGCACTCGAAGAGTTCAGGAATCGCGATCGCAGGTTTGGTCGGGTCGAAGAGCTCGCCGAAATGGCGTCGTAGGCCCCCAATCCCCATAGGCTCCGGGGATCTTTGCCGAATGACCCCTGGATGGCCGAGAAATCGCCGCAATATTCCGATCTGACCTACATGATAGGCCTCGTGAAATGCGAAGCCTGCGAGTGCCGCCTCTAACGAGTCCTCGTCTCTTCCCACAAAGCTGAAACCGACCCGGCTCGACAGTGTTTCGGGCGTCTGTGCCTCGAGGGCTTCGAGAAGGGCCTCTTGCGAGGCGGCAAAGTCGCTTTTGATTTTGCTGAAGTCGGTCGCTCTCGATGGATCGGCCAATCGATCAGATCCCCGTTTGTAGATCTCCGATTCAGACGCGCCCCAGATCGCGTCTTGGCCAAGGAGCTCGAGAATCTCACCCCGTGTCACGATGAGGTGTCCCAGCACCCAGTTCAAGCTATTGCCTGCCATGTCGGGCAATCGGACACTTTCGTCGTGATCGATTCCATCGATCGATTTCAGAACGGCCCAGTGGGTCATTGTGAACTGATCGACCAGTGTGTCTTTGCTCATCTCGTCTCCTTTCGCGGGCGTAGCCAGAGCATATACGGTTCCAATGTAGGGGACACGGTCCCAAAAAGGGAACATGGCCTGAGAAGAGAGGGCCACGATCCCGGCGGCTCACCCCAGAATCCTGTGCAGCCTGAGGTGGTAGGGGCGGCTGAGCCAGCGGAGTGAGTTGATTTGGCGGGTACCAGGACTCTTTTCTGCCGCTGGTGGTTTGTTGTGCGTTGTAATGCGCTATCAGTTTTGAGATATTCATCTTGTTGTAGCTAGAAATTCGCATCCATCACAGGAACAAGAGGTCATATGTGAACAAACCAGAACAGTACATTCCGACGGCGAAAGAGCAGACTTTCCTCGATCAGGTCGAGGAGCCGAAGTATGACCGTCAGATCATCAACGGTTTGAACCCGTTTTTTGAGGAGCGGGCGCCCGACGACATGAAGGGCTTTTACTCGAGTGATGAGATAGCCGAACTGATGGCCGTGCGCGACACCGAGCGCGATGTCGAAAATCGAATGCCGGTGAAGATGACGCGCCACTATTTCGAGTTAGCCAAGCGAAGCAAGCCCTTGCAGCGGTTGGTGAAGGCGAGCCCCGACGAAACGCTGAATCTTGCGGGTTCCGAGGACCCCGGCTACCAGATGGACTTCAGCCCGGTCGAGGGGCTGCTCCACAAGTACGAGATGGGACTCATGTATGTGGTCTCGACCTGCTCAGCGCACTGTCGCTTCTGTTATCGCGAAGAGTTGATCGCCCGCAAAGACATCGAGCGCCAGGACGGCACAGTCGCCAAGAAAGGACTGGCTCAGATAAGCGAGGTCGTCGATTACATCCGTACCCACAATCAACTCGTGGACGATAATGACGGGCGTCACCCCGAAACGGGTCGCGAGAAGCTCAGAGAGATCTTGCTGTCAGGAGGCGACCCGATGATGCTCCCCAACGGCAAGATTGCCGCGTGGTTATCCGCCCTCGCGGAAGCAGGTATCGAGTCCATCCGCCTCGGCACCAAGGACATGGCCTTCTTTCCAGATCGCTTTGATGACGCGTTTTTGTCGATGATCGATGCCTTTCATGAAGCCTACCCGGATGTCGGTTTCCGACTCATGGTGCACTTCAACCACCCGGACGAGTTCCTTCAGAAGGACGACGCGGGCAAGTACAAGATCAATCCGAACGGCTCGCTGATGTGGGTCGAGTCGACCAGGCGAGCCATGGAGGGCGTGGTCTCGCGGGGCTGGATCAACGTCGAAAATCAGGCGCCGATCATCAAGGGAATCAACGATGACGCGGACGCCCTACGGATCATGCAGCGGGCTCTGTATCGAGTCGGTGTCGGGAACCACTACTTCTTCTGCGGCAGGGACATCGTTGCCTATCGAGCCTTCAACGTTCCGATCGAGACAGCGTGGAATATCCTCAACGAATCCCAGAAAGGCCTTTCTGGTGTCGAAACGCACGCCCGTCTCTCAATCACCCACTACAAGGGGAAAACCGAAGTGGTCACGGTCACCAACGAGCCCATCCCCGGAGTACCCGGGTCGGAGAAAGGCGTGCTCATCTTCAAGAATCTTCGCAACGCGCTCGACGCACCCGACAGGGGGAAGGTGTGTATCGTCGGGCGCAACCCCGAAGCGATCTGGTTTGACGACTACGAAGATCGCGTCATCTATGACGAGCTGGGCCTGTACGACTACGCACGTGTCAAGCAGCTTCGCAGGGCGGATAAGCCCGCATAGGGATCTACTTCCGAGGTTCTAGTGTCCCCTTCGATTCAAGCGATTGAAGGGGTGAGCCGCTTCCCGGCAGGATCCGATTGGAAACCCGGTTGGGTGCCGATCCGTATCAGTTGACGGGGAGGCTAGCCAAGATGCACCGGAGGCACTCGGAAAAGCGATGTTTGATAAAAGCACTACATGGGCCAGGTACTCCAGCCCCAAGCCAAGGGTTGTTCGCGTTCACCTCGGTCATGTACCCGAACTCGACACCGACGATCGAAGCGAGAAGTCGGCGTTTCGAATCGCAATCCTTGTCGCGGTAGTCCTCCATCTCGGCTTTTTTCTAGTACAGCTGCCAGAGTTGATTGCTTCGCCTGAGTGGACAGCGAGCAAGCAACAGGTCTATGTAATCCAACAGGTCCAATTCAAACCACCCGCGCCGGCGGCGGAGCCTCAGAAGCCCAAAACCAAGGAGAAGCGGCGGATGGTGCCCATCCCCGATCCGACTCCTGACGAGCCCGAGCCGATACCTGTCGAGGAAATCGAGTTCGTTGAGCCCGATTTCGATCTTGCCGAAATGGCAATCGGGCTAGGTATTCCCGATGCGCCGCCGAGCGATCAGATCGCCGGGTTGGTAGCAGCGCTACCGGTCGGGGGAAACGTCAGTCCCCCGGTGAGGATTTTTTCACCCTCACCACCGTATACCGAGGATGCCCGCAAGGGTCGAGTTCAGGGCATTGTGATTCTGGAGGCGATCATCGACGCCATGGGCAACGTCAGCAAGGTCGAGGTGCTCAAGGGGCTACCGATGGGGTTGACCGAATCTGCCGTAGCGGCTGCTGCGGCCTGGACCTTCGAGCCGGCAACCAGAAACGGCGTGGCGGTGCCGGTTTTCTTCAATCTGACGATTCGCTTCTCGTTGCAGTAGGGGAGCGGACTAGTCGGTATCGACTATGTCCCCGATCCACGAGTAGGCAGCCATTGCGCTCGAGAACCCGATCGCACCGATGGCCAAGAGCGCAACCTGGCGCATCTCATCCGCCTTCAAACCCGCGTCCAAGCCTTTGCGGGCCGCCGAATGGACTCCACCCTCTCGCTGGCTCGCGACGGCAAGCCCCAGCTTCACCAGTGCGACAGTACGCGCGTCTAGAGCTCCCAACTCGGACAGGCTCTGTCCCAGGGCCTCGTAGTTCTTGGCGACTTCGGGATAATCCTCGCAGAATTTCAGATAGGTCTTGGGGATTTTTCTTTCAGTGCTCATATTCGCATCTCCTTGGGTGACAGTTCCTTAGATGACAGTATAGTGTTCTGTAAGCTCGATCAGTGATCTCGTCAGGCCAGAGCGAGGAAGCGACTATGACTAGAACCCTAATGACCAGCACGCGAAAAACACGATGCGCTTTTGGGCTGATCTCCGCAGCCGTACTTGTCAGTCTAGGCTGTACGCCGTCGGCAGAAGAACCGACACCCTCCACTGGAACATCGGTGATTGAGATCATCGACTTCGAGGATGGCAGGGATATCGGTCAAGAGGAATCCGAAAGTCAGTAGAGTGACGGCCACCCTAGAAATAGGGGACAGCCCCTCTTTTCTTTAGGGAAATGAGGGGCTGTCCCCTATTTCTCCCTCGCCCTGTTTCTTTAGAGAAATAGTGGAAACAGGGTGGCTGTCCCCTATTTCCACAGATCCGAATCCGTCTTCGCATCAGCAAGTCATGGAAAAGAGAAGCAGAGAATCTCGACTGGACCAGTTTGTCGAGAATCCGAAAAAGGGTCTGTGGACACTGGCCATTCCGGCGATGGTCGGAATGTCTCTGCAGACGATCTACATGATCGCCGACATGGTTTTTGTCGGCAGGGTCGGTCCAGATGCCTTGACGGCTCTGGCCTTCAACGCCCCTCTTTTTGTTTTGGGTCTGGGAGTTTCTTTTGGCCTGGGCACGGGCGTTACAGCGGTCATTGCTCGCTCTATTGGCGCCGGAGACAAGAAGGCCGCCGACAACACTGCCGAGCATGCCATGGTCCTTGGGGCTGTGATGGCGCTGGTCTTCACGGTCGTCGGTTTGAAGTGGGGCCAAGACGCGCTTGGAGTTCTGGGGGTTCCGGCCGAAATTGCCGGGCAGGCTTGGGCCTATCTGAGGATCATGGTGGGTGGCTTCGTCTTCATGATGTTCTCGGTCTTTTTCGGTGCGATTCTCTCGGGCGAAGGTGACGTGAAGACGCCGGTTGCGATTCAGGGTTTAGGCACGATTCTGAACATCATCCTGGATCCGATCCTGATCTTTGGATTCGGTATGGGGGTGAGTGGCGCGGCGCTGGCTACGGTGACTAGCCAGGCCCTTGGCTGTGTGGTGTTTGCCTATCTTTTGTTTGCCAAGGATCACGCCTATGTCACCTTCACTCCAAAGGACTTTCAACTGAGTGGGTCGATTCTGGGCAAGATCGTCAAGATCGGAGCGCCGGCGTCCTTTTCGTTTTTCATCATGGCGTTTCTCGGCAGTCTGTTTAATCGCATTCTGGTGACATTCTCCGGAGAGGCGGTCGCGGCCTTCCAGGTGGGGCTGCGCCTCAACCAACTCTTCGTCTTGCCGCTGATGGCCATCGCCGGCGCCCTGGTCACTCTGGTGGGGATGTTCATGGGCGCAAAACGCTACGACCTGGTGCGACAGGTGGTGCGTTACGCGATGACTCGGTCGATGGGCGCTGCCATCGTGATCGGCGTGATCTTCTATTTCGCGGCCACGCGGATGATGGGAGTCTTTACCGAGGATCCGGACATTCTCCAGATTGGCGCCGGCATGCTCCAGGTGATTGTGTTCAGCTATCCGTTGGTTGCCGTCGCTATCCTGACCGGTCGAATTCTCCAGGGGATGGGGTATGGCATGCCCATCATGGTGATCAGCGCCTTGCGACTCTTGCTGATCGCAGGACCGCTGGCCTGGGTGTTCGTTTTCGTGTTCGACAAACCGTTGGTTTGGGTCTGGTACTCATTGGTAATCGGTTCGGTAGGGGGTGCAACGGTCGCTGCAGTCTGGTTACGAGTGGCGATCCAGAGATTGGAAACAGACGAGCCGTTGGCTGAGCTACAGTAGATCGCTGTGTTGCGTAAGCTCCTTCCACCAAGTTGCAGGTTGCGTCCGCTGATACGCACCAGCGGATTGGTGTTGCTGCTGCTGAGCCTATCGATGGCGAGCACTTTCGGTTGCATCGAGACCATTGACGTTGAGCGCAAAGCACCCTATTTCGAGCTCGCGACTCAACCTCCCGAGGCTTCAGATGGCTCAGAGGGTGGAGGCCCGGCTGCCAAGGTCGACCCGAAACGGAGAACGGTCTGGGTACCGAACGGCGCGGAGCTCTCTTATCTTCTCGAGCTCGAGAGAGACAGCACCCTCGAGACCAGTGACGTCGTGTTTCGGGGCGATGGAGTTCGATTGGAGATCGACCTGGAGGCCGATGGTTGGGGCATCGCAAACCTGATCTCGCTCGAAGAGTCTCGTTCCAGTCTGGCGATTCCATTAGACCTACCGGACAACCCTCCGGTCCGATTGACTTTGAGAGCTCGATCGACCAACGGCAGCGCGAACGGCGGTGTGCTGATCCGAGAGCTCGAGATCTGGTCTGCTGCGAAACCGAGCGGATCAGAGAGGACTACCATCGATGCGCGCAATGATACGCAGGGCCGGGATGCTCCTCGACCCAACGTTCTGATCTATCTGATTGACACCCTGAGAAGCGATCGGCTGGGTAGTTACGGGAACCAGCGCGACCTGTCACCCAACATCGACGAGTTTTCCCTACAGGCAACTCTCTTCGAGCACGTGGTCAGTCAATCGAGTTGGACGAAGGCATCAGTCGCCTCGATTTTTACCGGGATGTGGCCGCCAGACCATGGCGCCATTGGTTGGAAACACATGCTGCCCGAAGAGTTTCCGACTCTTGCCGAAGTACTCGAGCAGGCCGGCTATCAGACGGCCGGCTTTACGGGCAATCCCAATGTCGTAAAGGCCTACGGGATGGATCAGGGGTTCCAGTCCTTCTATCGCCGGTTGAAGCGCACCTCCGAGCAGTTCAATCAGATAGCCGCCGAATGGCTGGACCAACGGGATCTCGAGCGACCCTTCCTGCTCTATGTCCACACCATGGACCCCCATGCTCCCTACCAACCCCCAGAGCCCTACCGGAGACGGTTTGCGCCCGACGCAGACCAGATGCCGCAGTGGCAGCCGAGTTGGAAGTGGCCGGTAGAGGCCCTGCCGTACCTGTCGAATCTCTACGATGCAGAGATTGCCTTCAACGACGCCAGCTTTGGAGGAATGCTCGAGGAGCTCAGGGCACGAGATCTGTTCGAGAACACTCTTATCGTCCTGATCTCCGATCATGGTGAAGAGTTCAAGGAGCATGGTCGTTGGCGACATGGTGGGACCCTGTATTCGGAGTCGCTCGAAGTACCCATGATCGTGCGATTTCCCGGTCAATCCGAGGGCCGAAAGGTGACGGTGCCGGTACAGCAGATCGATATAATGCCGACCATCCTCGAAGCCTTGAATCTTGGCATTCCCGACACCGTCCAGGGTCGCAGCTTGTTCAGAGTGGGAGATGAACCTGTTGATGGTTTCAACTCAGCCACACCGAAGATCTACTCGCATCTCAAGTTGGGCAACAGTCCTCTCATCCATAGCGTGATCGATGATGACTGGAAACTGATTCGGACCGAGAGCCCAGAAGGGGTCAAGATCGAGCTTTTCAACTGGAAGGCCGATCCAGGGGAGACCGAGAATCAAAGCGAGAGTCATCCAATTCGAGCTGCCTGGTTGGAACAGGCAATTGACCACAAGCTTGCGATCTCGGTCTTGCCGCCCCCAACCGAGGCTGCCGTTGTGGATCCCGAGATCGAGGAGTCTCTCGAGGCCCTCGGATATCTCGATTGAGGACATTTTCCAAGGGCCCGTGACCGAGCCGCCGCAGACTCCTTCGAGGCGTTACAAGGGCTCAGGACCATAGTAGAGTCATAGCCTGAGCTTCTCGCAAGCCTTCGACTTCAAGGCCGGGAATGCCTGAACCAGTTCTTATCAATCCGGGGAGAAAATCGATGCGCCAAAACTCTGTCCAAGGGACGAGATCTGCCAAACTCACGTGTTTCGCCAACTGCGCGGAGACCTGTGACAGTACGGATATCACCGGATCGAAACTCACCGGAGCTGGGGTGAGCGGGCTGTTGTTGTGGGCGCTCCTCGTCGGGG
This sequence comes from uncultured Polyangiaceae bacterium, assembly GCA_964195975.1. Taxonomy (GTDB): domain Bacteria; phylum Acidobacteriota; class Thermoanaerobaculia; order Multivoradales; family JAHEKO01; genus CAXMQZ01. Next base: position 100,881 of record CAXMQZ010000079.1, read on the forward strand.
TGACTGGCATGGCTGCAGCCACCGATTCGACACCGTTTGACCATATCGAGTGGCGCTCCGTGGGCCCGGTCAACATGAGTGGTCGGGTGGCGGATGTAGAAGGCATACCGGGGAATCCCGATGTGATCTATGTTGGCTCGGCCTCCGGAGGAGTATGGAAGAGCTCCAATGGTGGACTGACTTTCGAGCCGATCTTCGACGATCAGCCGATTGCGTCTATTGGTGATCTGGCACTTGCACCGACCAATCCGGACGTGATCTATGTCGGGACCGGAGAAGCCAACGCTCGCAACAGCGTCTCCTTCGGAAATGGTGTCTACAGGTCGACCGACGGTGGCAGTAGCTGGATTCATCTGGGACTTGAAAATACCCGCCATATCTCCAGGGTCTTGGTGTCATCGCTAGACCCCGATATGGTCTTTGTCGGGGCCATGGGGCATTTCTCGGGTCCCAACGAAGAACGAGGAGTCTTTCGATCGACCAACGGTGGAAAGAGCTGGGACAAGGTGCTCTATCTCGACGACCTCCACGGTGTCTCGGATATGGATATCGATCCGAGCAACCCGAACATCCTGTATGCGGCTCTCTGGCACTTTGATCGCAAACCCTGGACCCATACGACCGGCAGTTCCAAGGGTGGGGTTTGGAAATCTGTCGATGGGGGCTCGAGCTGGAAAAAGCTCGAGAAAGGATTGCCCAAGGGAGTGGTAGGACGGATCGGTGTAAAAGTGGCTCCCAGCAACCCGAGTGTGGTCTACGTCATCGCCGAGTCGAACGAGGGCACTCTGTTTCGTTCCAGTGATCGGGGTGAGACCTTCGAAAAGGTCACCGACGAGGTCAAGATCGTCTCCCGGGGTCTCTACTACACCGACATTCGAGTCGACCCGGTCGACGAGAACCGTGTCTACGCCGTGTCTAGTCGTCTGATGGTTTCGATTGACGGGGGAAAGAACTTCGAGCGAATCTCGCGCAGCACCCATGTGGATTTTCACTCGCTATGGATTGATCCGATGAATCCAAGGCGGATGTGGCAGGGCCAGGACGGAGGAGTGGCGGTGACCTACGACCGCGGCGAGACCTGGGAGCCGATTCGTAACCTTCCGATCGCTCAGCTCTATCAGGCGTTTTATGATACCCGCGAACCTTTCTACTATGTCGGTGGTGGTCTGCAGGACAATGGCACCTGGTACGGTCCGCATCGCACTCGTGAGCCCGCAGGGATTCTGCAAGACGACTGGCGCATGATGAGCTTTGGCGATGCTTACTTTGTAGTGCCGCATCCCGAGATTGTCGATTTGTTTCTCTCCGAATCACAGGGCGGTCGGATCATGCGCACCGACATGCGTACGCGACAGCAGATCGATGTCAGCCCGCAGCCGAGACGCAACGACGGTGGCCCGGTCGGCATTCTCGAATATCGATTCAATTGGAACGCCCCGATCATTGCGTCGACTCACGACCCCAAGACGGTTTACTTTGCAGGCAACGTCGTCTTCAAGAGCCGAGATTTTGGTGACAGCTGGGAAACAATAAGCCCTGATTTGACGACCGACGATCCGGAGAAACAGGGCGAGGCCGGCGGACCGGCCTGGACGGAGAACACCACCGCGGAGTATCACTGCACCATCATCAGCTTCTCCGAGTCACCGCTCGATCCGAAAGTCCTGTGGGCCGGGACCGACGACGGGAATCTTCAGGTTACCCAGGACGGTGGTGGAGAGTGGGTCAATGTGATCGGCAATCTCCCTGGTTTACCGGAGTTTTCTCCGGTCTCTCATCTCGAGCCTTCGAAATCGGGGGCAGGGATGGCCTACGCCTCCTTCGACCGTCACATGTTCGACGATCTGAGACCGCATCTCTACAAGACAACTGATTTTGGAAAGAGTTGGAGACGTCTGTCGACCGATGGCATTCCCGATACCGCCTGGATCTGGGTTGTTCGCGAGGATCCGAACAATATGAACCTGCTCTGGGTCGGAACCGAGCTCGGTCTTTATGCTTCCTACGATGCTGGATCGACCTGGCAACGACATCATCTGGCAAATCTACCGACGGTTGCGGTGCACGACATCCAGATCCAACCCCGCGAGAACGATCTGATCTTGGGCACGCACGGTAGGGCGATCTGGATATTCGACGACGCGACGCCGTTGCAGCAGTGGAGCAACGAGATCCGGAACGAGTCGATCCATCTGTTTCCTGTGCGTGCCGCGATGCGGTTTCCGACCCGATTCACCCGCTACGGAATGGGTGACAAGCGGCATAAAGCGCCAAACCCGGCTAACGGAGCGTTGATCACCTACTACTTGAAAGAGCAACTCGTGGAAGACAAGGAGTCATCAGACACCAAAGGAAGCGACGAAGAGGACGAGGCAGCACAGGATCGCGTGGCCATCGAAATCCTAGACACTTCGGGCGATGTCATACGCACTCTCGATCCTGACGAGCTCGGTTTGGAGGCCGGTCTCAATCGAGTGAATTGGGATCTCAGCATGGATCGACCCAGTCTGCGCAAAGAACCCGATGATGAATTCATCGAGTTCGGTGGTGGCCCGAGAGGCCCCATGGTCTTGCCCGGGGTCTATCGAGTGCGTCTCACGGTCGATGGGAACAGCCAGGAGATGCCGGTGGAGGTTACTGTCGATCCATTGATCGAAGTCTCCGAGGCCGACCTGCGGGCACAATTCGAAGCAGCTACCGAGCTTTGGGCTATGGCGTCGATACTTGGCGACGGCCTACGCGGGCTCGATGCTCTGGCAGAACAGTTCGAGGCCCGCAGAAAGACTCTCAAGAAAATGGGCCGAAACCCATCGGACGAGGTTCGCAAGCAGTGGAGGTTCCACGAAGACAAAGGAAAAGAGTTGATGCTTCGATTGGCCCGCGAAGAGGGCAAGCCCTTCTGGAGTCAGGGCCCACAACTACTCGATCGCATCGAGGCTCTGTTTCAAAATATTGACGGACAGTTTTCGGCACCTACAACGGCACAAAGGAAGCTTCTCGAGAAGCTCGAAACCGAGTTCGCAGAGGGAGTCGCCGCACTCAACAGCTGGCTTTCGACCGATCTACCGGAGATGAACCGGATGCTCGAAGCCGAAGGGGTGCCCCCGGTGGCCTTGCCCGATGCTGTCGGCCAGGACACGATATGAATCTTGGTGAGACTGGATTCTCGACGCTGCTTTAGTCGATCATGATCAGCTGGGTTCAAGCTCTGGTTCTTGGAGCGCTGCAGGGCGCAACCGAGTACCTACCGGTCAGCTCCTCAGGGCACCTGGTGATCGCCGAGCATCTATTCGGCCTGCGTGAACCGGCGCTCTTTTTCAATATCGTTCTACACGCCGGGACACTCTCGGCCATATTCATTTACTACCGGCGCGATCTGGCGGAGCTGACAAGGGAGACAGTAGCGGGGCTCGGTGACCTCTTACGAGGTGGCTCGCCTTCCGCAGTGCTCGACAGCAGACCGGGTTTTCGTCTGGCATTGCTGATTGCCGTGGGGACCGTTCCGACAGCGGTGATAGGCCTGGTTTTCAGGAACAGCTTCGAGCGTATGTTTGGTTCGGTCGGGTGGACCGGTGTGATGCTGATGGTGACCGGTACCGTGCTCTTTTTGACCCGGTTCGCACCCCAAGAGCCCTCACGGGGCATTGGGTTGGTCTCGGCACTGATCATCGGCACGATTCAGGGCCTGGCAATCGCTCCAGGGATTTCTCGCTCGGGTACAACGATCGCCGCGGCACTGTTTCGAGGTGTCGAGCGAGAGGAGGCCGCACGGTTCTCGTTCTTGTTATCGATTCCCTCGATCATCGGCGCCCTGCTGGTCGAATCGCGGGGTGTCGCGAACGGCGTTGGTCTCGGCGCGCTGATCGTCGGGTTTGCCGCCGCCGCGCTGGTGGGCTATCTCTGTCTCGCCCTCCTGGTGCAATTGGTCAAAAGAAACCGACTGTCGATCTTCTCCTACTACTGTTGGGCCCTGGGCCTCATCGCGATCTTCTTGATTGGCTGACAGGGGATTTTTCAAAGACTGTGCGTAGCGTTGCGATGATTCTGGTGGCAGTCTTGGGTTGTGTGCCGGCCGGTGACTCACCCAGCGAGCCGCCCAACAACTACGAGCCTCTACTCGAGGTCGGAATCGATCAAGGCTTTCCCGCCTTTGTCCTGTGGGTGCAAAGGCCCGACGGGGAGACCTGGTCTGGTGCCGCCGGATATTCGAGTCTGGAACAGCATCGTGAGGCCTCCACCGATGACGTCTATCACTTCGCCAGTATCACCAAGATCTTTACAGCCGTGGCGACTCTTCGGCTCGTGGACGAAGGAAGACTGCGGCTCGACGATCGTGTGGCGGACCTGCTGGCGAGACCCTCGATGCCGCCGCGGGCCTGGTTGACCCTATCGATGACCTGGGCAGGTTTGCTCGCGCCCTCTATGCAGGAGAGCTGT
>CAXMQZ010000080.1:0-7215 GCA_964195975.1 uncultured Polyangiaceae bacterium
GTCTAAAAAGATTTTCCAGTCTAATTCGATGAGAACTTGCTCACAGATCTTGAGGCCTCCACCACAGTCATAGAGTTCAAAGACGGGATCGGCGCAGAAGTCGATGTCGAAAAAATCGGATCCTTTCAGCGGCGGGATAGCTCAAGCTGCTCCGACGCCAAGTAGCACCGCGATGACTACCGATGTGATTTGAATGACTTTCTTCATGTCCGCCACCTTTCTCAACTCGAACCGGGATCATTCCCGAATCCACAACACCCTTCGGTAGCCCGGCGATCTTTGGGACCTTCGCTGAATGCGGAGGAGGCGAGGACCCGTGGCTTTGTGTCCCTGGCTTTGGCCAGGTTTACCTTTGTCGAGGCGCTATTACTTCTTCCATTCAGAGAGAAACGAAACCGGAAACATTGGTTACACTCTGTCCGATCTGGACGAACCCTTTGGCAGGTGATAGAAGAGCTCGAGTTAGCCTACGATCAGAACCGATCAACCATAGCTGGAGCGGAGTTCTTTTCTTTCGTCCGAAGGGGGCGGTGCCATCGGAGGAAAGAATAATCGAGTGGCAGGGTGGGCGGCGCAAGTCGATGTGCATATAGGCTCGTGACAAGGCTGAGCGCATTAGACAAGACAAAGCCGGGATACCCGAAGGCACCCCGGCGTATAAAGCAATGCGGTCTGTTCTCTGTTACGGCCGGCTATAGAGCGTCAGCAGCGTGAGAGTGCCGCCAAGAAGTACTAGCGCCAAGGCAGCATAGGCAACCTTCGGCATTGCCGGTACAGGCGCGCCTCCGCACACCAGATCGTCGAACCAGGTTTGGCCGGACCCCACCTCGCAATGAAATTCCGCCGTGTTGGCACCTGGCTCCACCCACCACAGCCAACAGCCGCCACCGGGAGGCACATCATCAAAGAAGCAAGATCCCAGCCAGTCACTTCTCAGGTCGGTGCAAGCAAGCCCCCCATCCCAAAAGCAATTGGACCCACAGAAATCGGCGCAATCTGCCTCAGTCACATCGTTGATACATTCGAACGCAGCCTGGCCGAGTGGATTGAAGTCAGCTGAGCATGCGCCGAGTGGATCCGGGACCCCTGCCGAGGCTGCCGTCGGTAGCCAGGCAACGAGTGCTACCGCGAATACGATTACAAGAATGCTGGTTCGCATCGAATCCCCCTTTCCACCTTGTTCGGTGGTTCCTACTTGTTTGAGTCGACAAATGCTACCACGCGGTAGGGCTGATCAGTCAAGACAGGCCAAGTGCGGCTCTGGTTGTGGAAGTCAGACGAGCCGAAACCAGGCCGGTACTCACCCGATAAACACCGCTCCCAGCGTTCTGAAAGGCACTTATCCGGCTGCTGGAAAGATCCTGCGATGGTAACATCTAGGTAACATCAAAACAGATGCAGTAACTAACCTACTGATAAACCTAGATTTAGCTCGCGAGAGCAGCTCACTCGTAATGAGCAGGTCGTCCGTTCGATTCGGATCGTCGGCTCCATCTAACTTCACCAAATCAACGACTTTCAGTACGCACTTGAAGTGTTGCTTTAAGTTCCAGAACAGCCCCGAGCAAACACTTTGGAGCGTGGTTTGTCGTAGTCCGAAGGACTTCGTGTACAACTCCCTGCACCTAGCCCTCTAGCGCTATCAGCAGCGACTCTAGATTGCCGTCCCAGAGGGATTCGAGCGTTCGGGCCTCGGCCCAGAAGTCGCGTTGGGGTAGAAGTGCATTGGCGATGTTGATCAGGCTCTCGCACACGGGAGTCGCGACGCCCGCTGCCTTGCCCAGCGAGTGCATCAGCGCCAGCCCCATGGGCACGTCCTCGGTCACATAGCGGTTCTCGATGCTGAACGGACCGCCCGGGGCTTCGGACGCGTAGTGTTTGAAGCCCTCTTCGAATTGCACGTCCTTGTACTCTTTGAACGTTCGCACCCGGAACTCATCGAAGTACGGAACGCGAGGAGCTCCCAGCTCCTCCAGGAGGTTCATTTTCTCTTCGTCGAGTCGCTTGATCAGGTTCCACATCGATGGCGGGAAACCGTCACGGTACATGTGGAATGGCTGCTGGCTATTCTCGACAAGCGCCACGTTCATCAACACTCCGGTGGTGTGAATGATGAGGTTGGGGTTGTGCAGGGCGACTTCGAGCAAGTGTTTGCGGGGAGAACACTCCCCCAGCACCGCCGAGAAACGCTGCACGAATTCTTGCGAACGGCTCGCGGGGTAAGCAGCGAACGGGTGGCGAACGTTGACCGAACTGATCTGGACTCTGCCAGGCTGGTCGATCCGACTCGAATAGGGGAGCGTCTCGAACTCTGCGAATAGGGGAAGAGAGTCGTTCCCAGAAGCTTTGATGGCCTTCTCGAACAGCAGGCTGCCGGCGTAGCCCGGATTGAGCACGACGCATTGTTGGCTGTGCAGATGTGGCGCCAGGCGCTCGGCGACCATCGGGTGGTAGTTCGCGACGTAGTAGACGAGGATCAACTCGGCCTCGGGGATGGCCTCGGCTGGGTCTTTGGTCACCTTGGCCAAGGCGAACTCACCCTGTCCTTCCTTTCCCGACAGCCGGATCTTGCCGTCCCTCTGAAGGGTCGAAAAATTCTCGTTGTGGATGGCCGAGCTCAGCTTGATGATATTGACCTTGTGTCCGTGCATCGCCTGCACGGCAGCCATTGCGCAGCCTCCGTTCCCACTGCCCACGATCGTGATCTCCATGTTCTCTGCTCCTTGTCAAGACTCTAAACATCCCTGGTCTAACACACCGACCTCGTCTCCTGCAATATCTCACGCGGGCTCGGCAGAGCCGATTCATGACAAGTTGGAAGCTGGGGACGAAGTTGATAATCGGTCGCTTCACCGATGTCGATGGCTTCGCGTTGGTCGCCGCGGTACAACTCCTAAGAAGACAGGGAAAAATGATCCAGCTGTCAAGAGAATCCGCCGCCCGGAGCTACTCGGCTGTTGAGCCTCTGAGGGAGCGTCTTGACCCGGACCACCGTTTGCTGCCGTTCTCGGAACAGAGATGGGATGGATCGCCGATCAGTGTTCCGGTACTCCACCTGGACGATCTATCTGCCATCCCGCATCTCGGTGACGCCATCGGCATCGAGGAGTACCAGCATCGGGCAAGGCTGCGTGCCAGAGAGGGCGATCTCTTCGCCGGAGTCACCTTGCCGACTGAGGGCTACGAAGACTACTGCTGCGAGCGCCTGGGTCTCAGCGGTGTGGAGTTTCTGCTGGCGGAGGAGGTCGACGAAGGAATGGCCGTGGCGCGAGCCTGCACGACAGGTAGAGCCTGGCAACGAATTCTGGGGCACGAGCTAGAGAAGGAGGCCGGGGAGCGGGGTGGCTGGTGCGGCTGTCTAGGGCACGATCTCCGACCAGCTCGACGTGTCGCCGGATTCGAAGCCATCGTCAAAGATCGCCGCCTCCTGCCCGCCGGGCGTAATCCTCAACGCCATGATCAGATCGCCCTGAGGCTGAGTGGTGCCTACGCCTTCTATAGCCGTTGCTTTCAGCGTCAGGAAGCCCATAGGACCAGCGGATCCCGGTACGTCTGCGATAGTGATACTCCCAGCCTGTGGACCGGAGGAAAAAATCAGGAAGCCTTCGCCGAACTCCTGATTGGCGGTGTCACCAAAGTACTCAAACGAGATCGACTCGCCACCGCCGAGGGAAGCCTCCACACTTGAAAGGGTCGCCTCCGGGAGGGGGAAGTCGAAGTCCGTATCCGTCAACGCGATCTCCACGTCACCCGGATACCGATACAGATTGACAGCCAAGACGAGGGTCTGCGCTGAGAAATCCAACCTCCCTTCTTCGAAGGTGGGTATCCAGGGTTTGCTCAAGGCGGTCGCGACTGCAAATAGGCCCGCTGGGCGCTCATCGACAGCAATAGAAATGATCCCTACCTCGCCCATGGAATCACACGGGTTGACGGGGGGGAAATCACAGACTGGACTGTTGTCTGCAATCTCGAAAAAGACGTCCGATGAGTTGGGATCACTGAACTTCAGGACCAACTCTGCGTTGACAGAACCAGCTGCCAACACCAGTGCCAAAACTGCGACTACCAAAAAGGTTCTCTTCATAGCTCCTCCTGAAGCTGCCCCCATCCCCGGCCCGTGGGTTCCCTTGGCCTTGTCATGGAAGGACTCATAGGCCTTCCTCCCGCTCTCCAGTAAACGGCAGGATAGAATCTCCCTCGGGCAGTATTCCAAGACAGGCACAGCGGCGGGAGTCCAAGGGCTACTCGTCAAACTGAGAGATGATCGGCCAAACCATAGGCCACTACAAGATCGTTGAGAAGCTCGGAGAGGGCGGCATGGGAGAGGTGTATCGAACTGAGGACACAACCCTCAAACGCGAGGAGGCGGCGGGAATCGCCTGCCTCAAAGTGTGGCCGTAGGCGTGCCAGCCTACGAGAGTCGGCGGCTCATCTGGTGGCTGGGAGTCGGTGTCGTACTGGTGACCGCCATCATCGTCCGGCTACCAATCCTGACCAGTAGTGACTTCTTCCTGACTGCCGACGAAGCAAGCAATGCGCTCGCGGTCAAGCGCCTGGTGGAACACGGTGAGTTGCGCCTCTACACCTGGGACAGCTCCTACCAGGGTATGGTAGAAGGTTTCATTTCGGTGCCTTTCGCCCTCCTCATGGACTTCAGACCGTTAGCCTTCAAGCTCACTGCGCTGTTCGAGTTTCTGGTTTTGATAGTGGCCGTGATCGTCCTTGGTCGACGTCTCGGCGGCCGCGCGGTGGGGCTTCTATCCGGGGCACTGCTGGTGGCGTTCTCGCCACGCGTCGTGCACTGGAGTCTGTTCGCCGCGGGCGGGCTTGGCCTGACGATCGCTTGGGGCACGATCTCGCTGCTCGCCTGGGAGTCTCTTGTAGAGCAGCCCAAGCTGTCGCGGTTCTTCGGCTTCGGTGTCCTACTGGGCTTTGGTCTCTACATCTGGGAGCTCTTCTTCTTCTACATCGCTCTGCTGGCCATCGCTGGTCTAGCAGCGGTGGGCTGGTGGCGATCTCTTGGGACATCCGAAGTCTCAAAACTGCGGAGCAGGCTTTATCACGCGGCAGCGCTTGCCGCTGGAATCTGTCTTGGTTGGAGTCCCAAGCTCGTGGCTTGGTTGCGCAGTGAGGGCCTGGGCAAGACCCCCAGCTTCTCGCTGGCCCCCATCGGCAGGACCTGGCATCTGCTCACGAGAGAGGCTCTGCCCGATTTCTTTGGCCTTGCACCTGGGCCCAGACCGGCCACCAGCTCGCTCTGGTACACCGGATGGGGTGCGGCCTTCTTGCTGGTCTGTGCGGCGGCCTGGCTGCTGGCGGCCTATCGTAGACGTGGCGAGCTTCTTACGGCAGCTCGACTGCGCCAGATCCAGCTTGACGGGTTGACTCTGCTGGTGCTTCTGGTCCCGTTGATTGGTCTGGCCTTCCTGTCTATGGCGGTACCTCAAGGGGTCTACCGGAACCGCTATCTCCTACCCTTACTGAGCAGCCTGCCGATTCTCATTGCCTTGATGGTCGTCGGGCTCTGGCACCGCTCTCGAGTTGCCGGCATCCTCCTCGGTCTAGTGGTGATCGGGTTGCCGCTCGGCGGGCTGCTGGTCAGCTACCGAGCAGTCAGACTCCTCGACAAGGATCTGCGCCTGATTACCAAACATGAGCCCCTTCACGACGTGATCGACTTTCTCGACGCCAAGCGGATTCGAGGTGGCTATGCCGACTATTTCTCAGCCTACAAGACGACCCTACTAAGCGGCGAGCGGCTGATCTTTGCGCCGGTCATGGGGTTTGACCGCTACCCTAGCTACATGGAAGATCTGGCGAGCTTCGAGGAGACTGCTCTCATCCTCCGTACTGATCCCCACCCCCAGCGCCTTGAGACGCGCGATTTCTTCCACCGGCTCTTCAGGAGCGCTGGTCTCGACTACGACGTGACGGCCTTTGGTCGGCCAGGGCGACGGCCCTTTTACGAGGTTTACACAGTTCGGGGTGGCGGTCGGATCATCGCGCCGCCGCCGGCAGACCGATCGGCTCCAGCTCTCCTGCACCCTCGGGCTCGCATTCGATTGGCCAGCAAAACGCCCGACCTTTCCGTCGGCGAGCGGGCGCGGCTCAGGCTCGTGGTAAAGAACCGCGGCGCGCAACCATGGTCCTCGCTCGGCGAGCGTCGCCTGGCGCCAGGCCTGCAGCCCGGCTCCGGTAGAGTCGAAGCCGCCTATAGGTGGTTGGACGCGAACGGCGAGCGCTTGCTGTCTCGAGTTGCGGTACCGCTGCCACACGACGTTGCACCAGGCGCCAGAGCCAAGCTGAGAATGGAGATCGAGGCCCCGCTCCTGCCAGGCATCTATCAGCTGTGCCTGACCCTCGTCCAGCTGCCCGGGAACTGGTTCGATGAGGCGACTGGATCGGCCCTGATCCTCCCCCTCCGAGTAAGACCACCGCGGTCCAAATGACCCGACTCGGGGTGTTGTTGTGGCAGCTGAGAGAGAGCCTGATCCTGAGATGGCGGCTAGGTTGATGGAGATGTATCGGAGGTGGGCACAATAGATACTGCGATTTCCATCCGTCTATCCGCTTGCCTGTGCGGGCTTTGTTCATGAGAATGCAGAGGATACGACCGCTAGCAGGCTCTCGAACCCGACAGCGGCGGCACAGGCCCGGTCGATCTCTCTATGAGCTTTCCATTGCAAGGATTCCACCCCATTGCTCGGCTGACGTCGAGCTCGTTCTACAAACGACTGCGGCGAAAGCCCCGTTTTCAAGAGTCCAGACCCGAGCTGATGCCGCAGCTGGATGCGGCCCAGAAAGCGGAGATCATCGAGACGATCAACGACCTGAATCGGCAGGTCCTCTCCGAGGTCTCCACAACCGATCGCGACCACTAGCACTGCCTCTTTCCTGAAACGCTGGATCAAGGACCCCTTCTGGCGACTTTAATACCCGCCGGGCTGAGTCTCTGCAGCTCAGCTCTCGATCTGGGCCGTGATCTCGATGCTGGGCGGCTGCAGAAGGTGTCGCTTGACGGCGCACTGGCCCATCGCTCGAACCACCGCCTTGACATATTTGGGCGGAAAGGCCGGCGCAAATGCACAATCATGGAGATCGTCTCGTTGAGACCGACCTCGCGGTTGCGTTCCGTCTCGAGCAGCACGCGTAATCCCTCTGTGTCGATCTCCCGGCGACGGCAGAACTCCAAGGCGTAGTAGCCGACGCAAG